>JAWLDF010000042.1:0-24916 GCA_041686735.1 Bacilli bacterium | reverse complement strand
TAGGTTCTAAATCGTATAAATCTTGCAGGTCAAACAGGCTTCCTTGTCGTATAATAGACATAGGGAGTCATCCTCCAATCTCTTTAGTTTTGTTGCCTAACTAACTATTTCGAGATTTGGGGAGGTACTCCTTTTTTCATAGCTTCAAAACCTTGTGCCCGTTGGGCTTAGATTTATGAAATTGATTCAATTCTGTATTATTTTGCATATCTTTATTAATCAATGTAATTTGTTTTGTCGCTTCTCCACTTCATTCTGCCAACTTCCTAACTTCATCGGCTACAACTGCAACCCCCCGTCCTTGTTCTCCAGCACTGGCTGCTTCTATGTCAGCATTTAAAACAAGCAAATTTTTTAAACAGGTAACTTTGATAATTATAATGAAACGGATCATAGCAAGCTGATGCAAGAGATTGCCTAATTGTAAACTTTGATACTTTGTTCTTTTTGCGGTTCAATCTTGGTCCTCCTTTTCGAAAATGTTTGGAAAGATGGACTGTAATTTTTGGGAACAAAAAAAGTCCCGGATATCCGAACTAAAAGGAAATCTCTAATTCCAGTCCATTCTTTATTTTTATACCTCCATAACAATCCAGATAATACGGTAGTTATTTTATGTGACTGCTCATCATTATTTCTTGATAGTTCATCAATTAAACCAAGAAGATCTGGAATTTCACCATCAATTATACAAGTCGGATTTCTGTTAATTAATCCCAACTGTGAAGCCATGTGCTTATATTCAACTAATAAAAGTTTCCTTATCAAATAATAATCCTTCTTATCCAACTGATAGTCTGAGGCCATAGAATTGCTACTCCTATCTTATTTGACTTTGAAAATCAAGCACTAATTCATCCAATTTCCAAACTGGAAATAATATATAGTTAATTCTTTGCAGTAAACCGGCATCAATTGCCTTGAAAACGTCTGAATCAATATTTTTACATCTATCAAGTAGTCATGAAAATAAAATTTATGTATTGACCCAAGAAAGAGCCATTGGAGCGTTTTCATATAAAGAAAATCCTTTTCCCGATCTTAAGCTACTTATAGTTGATGAAATTCAAAATGTTGAAAGTAACAAATGAAGATGAGGAACGAGCTAAAATTCTATATGATACTTTAATCGAATTCCGATACAATTACCTCAATCTCTCCTTAGACTGGTGTATAAATCAGAAACTAGGTGAAATGAACGATCTCCCGAAATGCCCGTTAAAACAATTGGGGGACGCGATTCGCTCGCGTCCCCAATTCGTCCCCAACATCACTATCTGCTTATTAAAAACCCTTGTAAATCAAGGAACAAACTGCCTCGATATGGCTTGAGTGATGATAGCAGATAAGATGTAGTGGTGCTTACCTTAAAAAAGTCATCTAATCATCAGAGTAACTCCCCAATATTCTGGGTGCTATTACCAACGCATTAGATATGACTGGAAATGTCATTGATTAGGAATACCGAGAATTGCCAATTGGTGATTTATTAGTGGTGCAATAGTAAGGATAGGATTTGCTCAAAGGTTGTACTTTAAACTGATAATTAATCTGATTTTAGTATAAGACCTTGAGTTCGTAAACTGATTATTTGTTCTTCAGAGATAGTTGGTACACTAACCAAATGAACTGGAATATTTGTTACTAATAGTGTACAATGTCCTGCAATCGGCGGCGTAAGTTGTCTACTTGCAGCGGATAAGCTTAACACTTGTGATAAAACGAACGGAAGATTCATGATAATTCTCCTGGACTTATTAACTGATAATAGCTTTATTATATTCACTCTTATTAGATTCTTTTGAGAATATAATAAGTCTTGACCTTAAAGAGTACTTAAATTTTCATCCTCAAAAATAAAAACAAAATTCATAGAATCTTGTTCGGTTGGAGCTTGATTAATCTGTCACTATAATTTCTTTCAATAATCCTACTGTATATATCTAGCAATAATTTTCGGCTGATTTATTAGATACGTCTTACCAAAAGTGCAATAAAAAATATAAGGAGCAAACATTGGACTTACCTTACTGTTCGCCCCATTACATATCCTTACCTGAGCTTAAGCATCCATAGGCCAAAACGCAAGTATCACGTATTTTCCACTTTTGATATTTTGTAAAGCCTCGTTTATCGTAATGCTGTGTTCTATTAAAATGCTGAACATCGCACCTCTTTGTTACAATATTTTATTCATATACTCAAGTGTAACCTGCCTTAATTTGTTAGGCTATGCTATTCCTTTGGCTCTTCAATGTCAAACCCGCCTTTAAGAACGAAATCCTGAAGTAAATGATGTACCCTCATATTGATCCTGAATGGTGGCAATGATGTATTTTCCAGTTTTTCGAAATACACCTTGGCCTTTGCTTTATCTACGGATGCCTTCAAACTATCGAAGCGTCCGAACTCATTGATGTTTGCTTCGGTTACATTGGCGGCCATAAGATTGCGTAGTTTCATTTCATCTAGCCCCAACAATTGTGAGATGCGTTGGACTTGATCTTTCTTCGCCTTGGATTGATATTCGGTGATGTAATCCTTGAAAGTTTTTCCACTTTGCATCCGGGCATTCCCGCTTTGCACATCATGAAGGAAGATGTTTGCGTATTTTTGTTCTTCCTGTGTCAACATGGCGAAGGACTTATGCAAGTCATCTAACGTCTTCTGCTTTTCAGCAACGTCTATATCATCTTGCGTAAGGACTTTCAGATACTTTTCAAAACGCGAATTCATATAGTCCGCGTCTATTTTCCCGGTATCAATCTCCGTTAGGTACCCATCAATCTCGAAAGGAACATCGTCGCCGCCACTTCCGCCGCCACCGCCGAATAACTCTTTATACCGCATAGCCAAAATCAGATAGGTATTCTCGTCGAGCTTCATATCAACTTGGCTCTTCAAGTTACCGCTCTCATCAAAGAAAGGGTATGTTAACTTATCCCATGTAAAACCTTGTACTTTTGCCGCTTCCAGATAGGCATTGAATGATTTGAAGAAGGAGGCAAATTTACCACGCTCCGAGCAGTCATCTGGTAATCTTTCAAAATCGGGAATCCCAGATCGGGAAAACAGCTCTTTAATCTCATCAAAGATTGCATTTAACTTGTTCAGATTGTAGTCAAGCTTTTCGACAAATAAACCAATCGGCTTATCACCAGAATAGAGTTTTACTGCCTTTTCGATGTTTTGCTCCATCGTATGCGGACGCCTGTAATACCGGATCGTTCCAAAAGGCTTGTCCGGACCAAACAGTCGATTGGTGCGGGAAAATGCCTGAATGATATTCTCGTATTTAAGCTCCTTATCCATATAAAGCGTATTAATCCACTTTGAATCAAAACCTGTTAGCATCTGATCAACGACAATTAAAAGATCTAGTTGCTTCTCCGGCGTTCTTTCTATAAGTTGATAGGGTCTCTTGTGCGCAAGCCGCGCTGCCATATCTTTTTTCAATTTGTCGTAGTTCTTGAGACTAAATTCTTGTTCATATCTGGCATTGTAATCTTGGATGATTTCGAGGAGCCCATCCTCTTTATAAGCTGCTTCACCATTGTTGTCGATCGTTGGGTCAAAGAGGCAAGTTACCTTCAACGTGGGTATTGTTTGCTTTATCGTCCGATAGTAGTGGATCGCCTCTGGGATGCTGCTTGTAGCAAAGATGGCATGGAACTTACTATTATGGCTTAATATCATCCAGTTATCGGCAATGTCCTGAACAACTGTATTCACATGATCCTCGGTAAGATATTGGGATTTGGGCAAGTAGTCCTCTATACCTTTGACATAGTCCCCATCATCACCGATATATCCCGCCATTTTAACTAAGGTAGAATTCATATATCGATAAAAAACTTCCTTCTTTCTAGGATCAGCAAGAGCATCTTCGACAGAAGCCGCTTTTGCCTGCGCCAAAGCAACAGCTTGTCGAACATCCCTATCTTTGAATGTCAGTACTTTGTAAGGGTCGAACCCCAGAACATTTTTGTCCCGAATGCCATCCGCTATGCTATATCTGTGCAACTCATTGCCGAAGACCGTTGCTGTGGTGCTCATTTTCTTTTGGTTTTCATCTTGAATCGGAGTTCCTGTAAATCCAAAGAATAGGGCGGAAGGGAAAGTGTTCTTAATATTCATAAGCATGTCCCCAAAGGTCGAGCGATGCGCTTCATCTACGATAAATACGATTCTCTTGGAACTCATCAGCTTTATATCATGCGCATTTAAGCCTCCTTCTTCGTCTTTGATATTGCTCATTTTCTGGATCGAGGTGACAATAAGCGTATTTGCCGGGTCATTACTTTTCAGTTTAGAAATTAAAGCGATCGTATCTTCCGTTGCCTGAACGGACTCCATCTCGTCTGCAAAACCGCGATATTCTTTCAAAGACTGTGTTCCCAACTCTATTCTGTCCATCAGGAAGATCACCTTGTCGGCATCTTTGGAGTTCGCAATTAGTTGTGCCGACTTGAAGCTTGTCATCGTTTTGCCGGAGCCTGTCGTATGCCACACATATCCGCCAAGCCTATCACGACCATCCCAGTTGGTCTTGGAGACACGATTAGATATGGCATTCGCCGCATAATATTGGTAGCTGCGCATGACTTTCAATACACCATCGGTGTCATCGGCAACGGTATAGAATCCGATAAGTTGGTGAGCCATCGGAATGGAAAGAAGGGAGGAGGCAATATCCCTCCAGTCATTGATCGGCTCGTTATTAAAATCTGCCCAGTGAAAATAGAAATCCTTATTGAACTTACCGTCCATTCCAGGATTGGCAAAATAGACTGTTTCTGCCGGTTCCATCGCAACAAAAATCTGAATCAATGAGAAGAGTCCAGTGAAAAGCCCTTCATGCGAGTATTTTTCAATCTGATTATATGCCTGACTAACGGATACACCGCTGCGCTTCAGCTCGATATGAATAACCGGCATGCCGTTGATCAGAAGCAACAAATCACCGCGGCGGTCATTTAATATCTTGGACTTACTCTTAAATTGTGGTTGCTGCACGATCTGATAACGACTTTGACCAGCAGCAATTTCACGTCGATCATAGATCTTTAGGCTGATCTCCTTCCCGAAGTGTTGTGTATCATCGGGATGATCACGGGTGATGGTAACCGTTCTTCCATTGATAAATCCGTTTAATTTCAACGGTGTCCGCAATGCAGTGATCTGCTCCATGATCTGTCCAATTTCCCCGCTTGTCAGAGGATAATCATTTAATCGATCAATATCCCTGTTGTTTTCAAACAGAATATCCGCCCAGTTTTGTAACAAATCCTCCTCTGTAGGATGTTTCAGAACCTGGGGTTCCCAGCCTTTATGCGTGAGCACTTCGATTAGGGCTTCTTCGAAATCCAATTCTCTATTAAAGACCATTGCGACACTCCACCTCCTACACAAACATTTTTTCGAGCAAGGCTTTTTTGATATTTTTAAGTTTTTCTAACTTACGCTGATGAAGGGTGATGAGGTTGTCGAGACTTCGGAATAACGATCCTATTTTCACTTGTTCCTCACTATCAATAGGTACTTTAATTTCAATTTCTGCTAAGTCATTTGAGTTGATTGCAGGATAACTTGTCCCAGTACTTCTATCTAGAACAGTCTTAACGAATGACTCTTCTTGTACACAACAAAGTAAGAAATAACTATCAATATTTGGTCGCATTTGTGCATATCCAGTTGAAAAAACATAGTTGTCATAAGGCAAGTCAAATAAATAGTTGTTTTTTTGATAAGGACGAACTGTTTGATAAAAGACATCTCCACGTTGCGCTAACCGTTGAGCTCGAGATGGTGCAGATACTATTGTTTCAGTACGATAAGTAATCAATTCAGTCCCTACAACAGATTCTAAATCAATGTATACAAACTCGTCAGGCAGCGTTGATTTAGGATTAAATACAGCAACTTCCCCCAACCTACGCTGTTCCCAAGCATCAGTAAACCCGGAAAAGCGAATTTCTGGAACATTGGCTCCATCTTTCGGGAACATTTTTTCGAGCATGGATTTCTTGACAATCACGAGCTTGTCATACTTACGCTGATGAAGGGTGATGAGGTTGTCGAGTTGTTTAAAAAACTCGCCGATTTTCTTCTGTTCACATTTTGTAACTGGAATAACATAATTCAACTTGCTTATTACAGACCAATTCACGTAAATCTGTGTATTCCCTTGAGAAGCCTGGATAATTTTCGAACGGATATTATCAGCATTCAAGAACTGATATAGAAATTGTGGATCATACTCATCTTTATTAATTTCAATTCGTTCGGTTCGTTGATTATAAACATAGGTATCATCTGCGTCTATAAGCAATACGCGACCTATAATATTCCCGGAAGCAGTCTTGTCATTAAGTATCATCGTCAAATCATGTTTTTTCAAAATGCGATTTTCTGTTTTGTTAGTTTTATTAGCTCTGATACCTTGATCTACATAAATGCTCTCTTCCGAATATGAACCGATACTAATAACTTTATATTTTCCACCCTCAGTAAATTCAGACTCTATTGAGGTTCCCCCGGTTGCTAGACCAAAATCCCCCAATTCACGCTGTTCCCAATCGTTAGTATATCCGGTAAATCGAATCTCTGGTTTTTTACCCTTTTTAGCCATTTCAATCACCTTTTTAACAGATTCTGAAGCTCACTGAGACCTTTCATGTCAAACTCATTTCCTACGAGATCATCAACCATGGCCGATAGAGTAGATTCCGTTTCCTGTATCTCTGATTCGATCGCAGAGTAAGTAACAGCATATTTATCCGAGAGAGATTTGATTTTATCTATCAAATCACGAATGACCGCATTGGGTAGCTGATTTATACTCTCTGTAAGTGGCAGAATCCATTTGTGCTCGAGTAATTCAAGCGCCTGTTCATCGGACAGCAGTTCAATCGTTTCCTTTGTTTTCATATGCAATACAGCTTCATCCGCTTTTACCTGTGCTTTCAATTCCTTTTCCTCAGTCATCAACTTGCTTACCTTTACAACTTTTGCTTCAAAGGACTCTTCCGGGAATTCATAAGTGGATTGCAGTTCTGCTATATAAGCATTTACTGCCCTTTTTGAATAGGTGCCATCCTGATTCGCTTCCATATTAGTCCATACGACTTCTTCGTGTGAGCTGATAAAGGCAAGTTTTTCGGCCTTCCTAGATAGTTCGACATAAGCATTCAGGGACTTAATTTCCTGAGAGTCCACATCGGCATAGATTTCCTTCAGTTTATCTCCGACTTCCTTAGCGACAAATGCATCGCCGGATTCGTTGATCACGCTGGAATCCTTCTCTTCTTCGGTAAGCGACTCGAGAATTTCATCATATTCAGAGGAAATCTCGGCAAGGCGGGTCTCTTTTTGCTTTAGCGCTTCATATTCTTCCGAAAGTAGTGTCCGTTGAACAAGTTCAAACGGAATGACATGACCGATCCAACCTTCCTGTACTTCTTCTTCCTTGCCGTCTTTCTTTTTCGTAACCATGTTGGGATTCACTTGTTTAACAGCGCCAAAACCCTCTGTTTGAATAATTTCAAGGTCAACAGATATTATCGCCCACTCATCATCAAGCAATTGATAGGCTTCATATTTGTTAATGAGCGGGATGTCGGTAAGGCGGGCAAAAATATTATCACTTAAAACAGCCCTTTCTTTTGAAATATTGAGGCTCAACATTTTCGATATTAGTTCATTTTTCAAAAAACAGTCAAAGTCCTCAAAGGCTCCTGCAAAGTTTGAAATAAAGTCTTTAACAGCAGGATGCTCCTCGACAGCTCGCTCAATATTATCAATCGCTAGCTCAGCGTATGAACCTTCATCATTTGTAAACAACGTTTCTTGCAATCCTGGGAAAGCATGCCAGTATTCGCTAAGTTCGGCAACTTCGCTCATGGGAATACCGCCGAACATCGAGGCATATAGATCCCATTGTTCTGCATTTTCAGAGGAATCAACATATCTAGGAATATTCAAGTTATATTCATTTCGTCGAATTTCTTCACGGCTGACTTTCCGAGAGTATTTATCAATATCGGCTCTATTAGTTACGGTATCGATGATCTTTTTTATATCAGATGCCCTGAGTTTATTGTTCTTGCCAACTTTAATGAATCCCTTGGATGCATCAACGATTAGAACATCGGTATTCTCACGTTTTTGCTTCAAAACCATAATAATTGTTGGAATCCCTGTACCAAAGAATATATTTGCTGGAAGCCCAATGATCGCGTCAACGTGATTATATTCAATGAGTTTTCTGCGAATCTGACCCTCCTCACCGCCACGAAATAGAACACCATGTGGGAGAACGATCGTCATGATGCCGTCCGGCTTCAAGTGGTATAGATCATGAAGCAAGAAAGCATAGTCTGCCTTAGATTTTGGAGCAAGTCCAAAACGTGCATAGCGAGGATCTGTTTCCTTATTGCTTGGGTCCCAGTTCTGAGAGTATGGAGGATTGGAGACAACTGCATCTACATATAAAGGGTTGTATGTTCTAACCGGGTCTTCTTCATCAAAGTACGGCCAATCATCTTCCAATGTGTCACCATTGCGGGTAACGATATTGCTCGGGATGATGCCACGCATGACAAGGTTCATACGTGTCAGGTTATATGTATTCTGCTTCAATTCCTGCGCGTAGTATTTGATATTATTTTCATTATCAATATGCTTAGCAACAGATCGACCAATGTTAATCAAGAGGGAGCCTGAACCGCTCGTCGGATCATAAATGTTGATTTCCGTTCTGTCCTTCAAATGTTCTGCAACAATTTCTGACATCAAAAGGGATACTTCATGCGGAGTGTAGAACTCACCTGCCTTTTTCCCAGCATTAGCTGCGAACATGCTAATCAGATATTCATAGATGAAGCCAAGAACATCATAGTCCTGCTTGCCGTCCATCGGAATATCTCTAATCAAGTGAATGAGATCGCTGATTGCCTTGGTACGTGAACCGGAACTGTCACCGAGTTTACTCAGCCCAGTTTGTAGGGTATCAAATATACCTTCGAATACCTTCTTATGGGTGGGATGAATCAGACGATTGAATGCTGATAAGGCATCCGTGACATTCGAAACGTCAAAATCCATGCCCATTCTAAGCCAAGTTGAAAACAAGTCCTTGTAGGCAATAAAATATCCGATGCTTTCACGAATATACTGTACAGTTTCGGCATCATCTTCAACCAGTGCTTCGATGTCTTCCTGGGTAAAGCTATTTTCTCTCAGAAACTTTAGCTCCTTGTCTGAGAGGTATTTGTAAAATATGAAGCCTAATATGTAGTCTTTATATTCATTCGCTTCAATCTTGGAGCGCATTTTATTTGCTGACTCCCAAATTTTTGTGGCTAACCTCTGTTTATTCATGATATTCCACCTTCAGTTCTATAAATTACCAATATTTTTCATTCGTATGTCAAAAGCAGGACTAAATTCTTACTTATCCATTATACAATTTATTTCGCAAAAAAGCCCCCATTTGCATTGAGGTTGGGAGAGGTTTAATTAAATTCATTACCATGCAGGAAAAGGAGACAGGGAAGGTTAATATGATACTATAACATCTTTCCCATGCCCGGACTAATAATGGATCCCAGTTGAAGGTAGCAATTACGTCTTTCTTTCTAAGTGAAAGGACTAGATAATCGTATATAGTCGGTTCATCTGGTAATTCTAGTGAATTAAAAAAATTATGAACCCCATGTTCTATTCTTTAAGTAACTCAGTATGTTCCTTCCTTGAATAAAACTCACTATATACATCCTCATCCTCAAAGTTTTGACAAAGTAACTTGATCGATATAAAACGTTAACGTATTTTATTTTTTCGCGCCTAATGTTTGACATTTAAATTTCGGTGTGCTTGAATAAATGTAGGAGAGAGATTTCGCCACGAATCACTAGATTTACACAACTTAATCAAAATATAATTTCAATAGAATATAACACGGAAGGACCGTAACCAAATGCTATAAGTACTGGTTTCGGTCCTTTTTTTATTACCACAATCCCAGCCCATCTTTCTTAAAAAGATCATGAAGGGGGGTTAAGGTTGAAACATAAACGAGAACAGAATGAAATTACCGAGCTTTCAATTAAACAAGCACTTAATCGATGTGCGGAAACTAGTAAGAAATTCAAGATATCACCGCATATTGCTTTACACCGGTTGAAAGCCTTGAGGAGGGAGCAGCATGAATGAGACGTTTGAGAAGTATCGTTTCCCATGTTCAATCCCTCAACAGATTTTCGTTTCTCGTGTAACAGAAAAAAACAACGATCAAACTCTCGCAATTCAATTGATATTAGAGCTTACTGAGGAAGCACCAAAAGAGCAGCAGGAAGGGAAAAATGTATAAAGCCATTCTCCAATGTCAAGTATATTTATAAGCAAACTTGACGGGAGAGATGTACTATGTCGAAATCTCACATTACGAAAATCACTTATTCTCAAGACCTTCAGAAGAGTCGGCAGTGTGGCTGCAAAAGCTCATTACAAAATTGTTAATTAACGAACTAGACATCGACTATTCAATCAAAGCCAAACTCATAGAATCTTCCGATCGAAGGTTTAAATTGAAAGGAGGTTTGTAAATTTGAAAAAGAAACTAACTGTCGTTTATTCACGGGTAAGTTCCGGATCACAAAATCTCAGAGAACAAATCGATGCCGCCAAGAAGGTATTAAAGGTCAGAAATATAGATGAAGAAGATGTGCTCTTTCTCGAAGACTTTAACGTTTCAGCAACAAAAAATGACATCGCCAACCGACCTTCCTTTAATAGGTTAATGCAATTAGTTAGCGAGGATAAGGTTGCAACGATCATCATTTATTCACGAGACCGAGCCTATCGAGATTTCTATGAGGGAGCGCGATTTAATGCGCTAATTAATCAGCGTGGTGTAGAGGTGGTTTATACCGCCTACGGTGAGATCCCAATCCACCAAAACTCTAGCTTGGAGAGCTTTTATGGAATTTTCGCTCAGCAAGAAGGTAAAAACATTAGGAAACGGATCGCTGATGTCGTGAATCGCTACCCTGGAACAACAATCGGCTACCACCGTATTAAGAAAAAAAACAGATGAAGGTAGCAAAAAGGTTATTTTCACTAAAGATAATAATCGCAGCCATCTGATTGCATCTTTATTTGAAGAATTCAGTCGAATTCAATCACAAGAAGAGTTTGTTGCTATTTTGCAAAAATACGGTAAGGATTCATGTGATACAGAAGTAATCGTAAAGGCTATATATGCGGAGGTTACGCGAAACATGGCAAAAAAGCATGCAGTAGCCACGCCGTAAAAGAAGAATTTTTAAAACAAGCCATCTTATCGGACGTAAAAACTTGGGTAGATCAACTTAATAAAGAGGAGTATGTGCAAAAGCTCAAGAAAAAATCAAAATCGTCTCAACAGCGTCTGCAAAAGAAAATCAATCAATTAAACAGCCAGATTGACAGGCTTACGAAGCGGAAGAGCATTTACATCAACCTCTTGGCCGATCAGCTTATTACTCACGAAGAGTACCGTGAAAATGTTGAAACTAACAACGCCGAGATTCATGAACTAATGATGAAGAAAGGCGAGTTGATTTCGATCATTGAAAATAACAATTATGCGGATAACTTCATGCAACTCAAAGAAGAACTGTTAAGCTTCTTTCAATTTGATGAATTAACTCCCGAGATGTTTCACCGATTAGTCGATCGAATTGAAGTGAAGGAAGATCGAACGCTGATCATCCGCTACCGCTTCTCTGCTCCTAACAACTAAATAGAAGCAGGTTAATCCCTTATCGGGAGCCTGCTTCTTCATTTAAAACGATCTGCGATACACTTTCCACATGCCCCGTATGCGGAAACATGTCGACCGGCTGCACCTCAACCGTCTTGAACCCACCGTCCTCCAGCACCCGCAGGTCCCGTGCCAGCGTTGCCGGATTACACGACACGTACACCACCCGCTCCGGCTTCATCTTCACAATCGTATCCAACAGCGTACGATCACAGCCTTTACGTGGCGGATCAACCACCACCACATCGGCGCGAATACCCTGCGCATACCACCATGGAATCACCTTTTCTGCCTCGCCCACGGCAAACTCCACATTGTCTATCCCGTTCAAGCGGGCATTCCGTTTCGCATCGGCGATCGCCTCATCCACCACTTCCACGCCGTAGACGCGGCGGGCACGTTTCGCCAGGAACAACGAAATCGTTCCGATTCCGCAGTAGGCATCGATTACCGTTTCCGTACCGCTTAAGTCTGCATACTCCAGCGCCTTGCCGTACAGAACCTCCGTCTGCACCGGATTCACCTGGAAAAACGAACGGGCTGAAATCGCAAACTTCACATCGCCGATGTAATCATAAATATATTTTTCGCCCCACAACACCACACTGCGATCCCCGAAAATCACATTGGTTCGCTTCGGATTGATGTTTTGTACAATACTTTTTACCGCCGGGATACGTTCACGGATCCCCTCGATCAAACGGGTACGCGCTGGTTCCGGGATCGACTCCTCCCGTGTCACCAGCACCACCATCACTTCACCGCTGCGGAAACCGACCTTGGCCACCACATTCCGCAATAGCCCCTCATGCTTTTTTTCATCATAGGCTGTCAGACCAAGGGAGCCGGCAATCTCCCGCACCGCCTCGACCACCCTGTCATTACTCTCATGCTGAATCGAGCACGAATCCATCGGGATAATCTCGTGAGAGCGGGGAGCAAAAAAGCCGGTGATCAGGCCTCCTTTCTCGCCGCCGACGCCGATGGGAACCTGGGCCTTGTTACGGTAACGCCACGGATTTTCCATGCCGATGGTGGGATGAACCGGCACCTGAATGCCGCCGATCCGCTCCAGATTATCCACCACCCACTGCCTTTTTTGCCGCAGCTGTTCTTCATAATCGAGATGCTGTAACGAACAGCCGCCGCATCGCTTATAAATGGGACAGGACGGCTCCGTGCGATGTGAAGCGGTTTCCATCACATCGACCAGCCGTCCCACCGCATAATTTTTTAATACCTTGATGATCTTCACCTTGACCTTCTCGCCGGGCAACGCACGCGGCACAAAAACAGCAAAACCTTCGTGGCGCCCGACCCCGTTCCCTTCATGAGTCAGCCCGTCGATTGTCATCTCAATATATTCATTTTTCTGCACCGGCGGAGCAGCCGCCGATCTAGCGGCACCCCTCGCACCCGTACCGGCACCCGCAGCGCCCGCCGCCGGAGCAGAACCCTTTTTCTTTTTCCCTTTTCTGCCTGTCTTATCTGCCATAACGATTTTTCACACCTTCACTTTTGCTAGTAAATCAGATCAATATGTCGCGGAAGCACCTGGAATGTGAACGGCAGCGTGCCGCCCATCTCCCCGTCCAGATTTAACTGAACCTCTCCGCTCGAGGTCGCTTTCAAATAATCGGTCTGAAAATAAATGATGTGCGGATCATGGATGTGATCACCGCGCAGGACGTGGGTCGCCACCCGGATCAACTCGGGCACCGAACATTTTTTCATCACCAGACAATCAAACAAACCGTCCGACAACTTCGCCTGCGGAGCCAATTTTTCAAATCCCCCCACCGAGTTGCTGTTGGCGATCAAAAACAGCATGATCTCCTCATCGATCACGAGGTCGCGCGCCTCGATCCTTACATGGGTAGGATGAAGAAAAACCAGTTTTTCTATTCCCTTCATATAATAAGCGAGCTGGCCCAGCACCGTTTTTAATTTGCTGGGAACATTGTAAGTTACCTCGGTGAGCGTCCCCCCACCGGCAATATTAATAAAATAACGGTCATTGATTTTGCCGACATCAACCGCCTGCCGCTTCCCCTGGATGATGCGGTCGCAGGCACCAAGAATGGAACGGGGCAATCCCAGTGAACGGGCAAAATCGTTGGTCGTTCCGGCGGGAATGATCCCGAGGGCGGGACGATTGGGACGCTCAGCCAGTCCATTGACAACCTCATAAATCGTTCCGTCTCCTCCGGCGGCGATCACCAGATTATATCCGCGTTCAACCGCAGTCTCCGCTGCCCGGGTGGCATCCCCGGCACCGCGGGTCGCATGGGCCGATGCTTCATAACCGGCTTCCTCCAGCCGCATGAGCACATCGGGCAATAACCTCTTCATTTCCTCTTTTCCTGATGACGGATTATAAATGACACGTACTTTTTTCATGTTTATCACCACTCTCATCATATCGTGTTTGCCGGCAAATGAAAAGTCATCCATAACTGACAAATTTGTTCCTTCTCAACTCTTGTCAACCGTCCCGTACATGATAAAATGTTTTTAACTGATTTTTTGAACGAACCAGCAAAAACGGGGGACGGAGAACATGAACCAGCCAAAATTTTATATCGGGATCGACCTCGGGGGAACGGCGATCAAACTGGCGATCATCGATGACCGCGGCAACATCGTCGACAAGAGTGAAGAACCCACGGGACGCAACGGCAAAGATGCCGTACTCGACCAGATCACGGCTATGATCGATAAATTGCTCAAGATGAACAACATGGATATGGCGCAGGTCACTTCGGTGGGAATCGGAGTCCCCGGTTTTATTGATTGGGAGAGCGGTTATGTCTATGAACTGGTCAATTTAAAGTGGAAAGACGTGCGGCTAAAAGAAGAGCTGCAACAACGGATCGCACTTCCGGTCTTTGTCGAAAATGACGCTAACGCCGCTGCCCTCGGGGAATTGTGGGTCGGTGCCGGACAGAATGCCCGTTCCCTGGTGATGGTCACCCTCGGAACGGGGGTCGGCGGCGGAGTTGTGATCAACGGCGATGTTATCCACGGTGCCAACGGCATGGGAGGGGAAATCGGCCATCTCTCCCTTTTGCCGGAGGATGGTCCGCTCTGTAATTGCGGAAAAAAAGGGTGTCTGGAAACACTGGCATCTGCAACGGCAGTGGCCCGCATGGGACGTGAAGCGGCGGAAAGCGGAGAAAGCGGCCTGCTCCATGCCCTGCTTAAATCCGGACAACAGATTACGGCCCGCGATGTGGTGGAGGCGGCGGCGCAGGGAGATGAAAAATCCCGTGAAATCATGGACCGCGTCACCTACCATCTGGGGTGGGGACTCTCACTCATAGCCAACACCATCAATCCGGACAGGATGGTGATCGGCGGAGGATTGTCCCGCGCCGGTGAGATTCTGTTCAACCCCTTACGGGAATCGTTTCGACAGTTTTCATTAAAAAGGGTTTATGAGGCCTGCGAAATCATCCCGGCCCAACTGGGCAATGACGCCGGCGTGATCGGAGCGGCATGGGTTGCCAGAAATCGAACGATGGGAGAATGAATCAAAATAAAAGAATCGGGCAAGCGCCCGATTTTCCTTATTATTAGGGTGATGGGTTTTTGAATGAAATCCGGTTCTCCGATTCGGCGAAAAATAAGACGATTTTTTCACCCTATTTTTCCGATTTTTCTTTACATTACAGGATTAAGACGATTTTTTCGCCTTATTCAGCAGTATGATCTATTTTTCTTACATCTGTTATGGGCTTCTACTAAAATTTCAAGTATAAACCTAAATAAAAAACCCGTCGCCAAAAGACGGGTTTTCGTTTCATGGTATGTAAACCCACGTAAATTTGCTATATGTTCAAGAAAATGACTTTCCCTTGTTCAGTTCAATTATCTTCTGGCGCTGTTTTCCAGTTCCCTGGCCAGACGCTGGTTTTCCTGCTCCAACTTGTGGATCTCGCTGATCAATTCTTCCATTACTTGATCCACCTGTTTTTTTGAATACTGACCGAACATGTTTTCCTTTAACGTAAACTTTCCATAGAGCATCATTTTCTCTGTCTTCGTTAAGGAATGAGACATCTCTTTCCCCTCCACATTTGCGATCTCTGTTGCCTATGAAGCTCTTTTCTTCTCAATTGCGAACATTTTATCATTAATTGACGATTAATGTCAAGTTTTGCTAACATATTAAAAATCCCGCTTCCCACAGGCCTACAACCAACCTGTGTTGAAGCGGGACAATGATTTTTCGACAAAATCGGATTATCCGATGGTTTTACGCAGCAACTCGTTCACCATCTGCGGATTGGCTTTTCCTTTGGTCGCCTTCATCACCTGACCGACCAGGAAGCCGATGGCACGATCTTTTCCGGCCTTGAAATCTTCCACCGATTGCGGGTTGTTGGCCACGACTTCCTCAACGATACGGGTCAACTCGCCCTCATCGCTGATCTGTACCAGCCCTTTTTCCTCGACAATCACGTTGGGATCCTTGCCGCTCTCGACCATCTCTTTAAACACGGTCTTGGCGATTTTGCTGCTGATCGTTCCCTTCTGGATCAGTTTCACCAGCTCACCCAGACCCTCCGGGGTCACCTTGACATCCTTCAGTTCGAGGTCATTGGCGTTGAGGTAACCCATCAGGTCCCCCATGATCCAATTGGCAATCGCCTTCGCATCGGCCCCGGTTGCCACAGCCTGATCAAAAAAGTCCGCCGTTTCCAGGGAACTGGTGATCACACCGGCATCATAACCGGAAAGTCCGTACTGTTCCGTATAGCGTTTTTTCCGTTCATCCGGCAATTCCGGAATGGTGGCCCGTACCTCTTCCACCCATTCGCGGCTGATTTGCAGACGAACCAGGTCCGGATCGGGAAAATAACGGTAGTCGTGGGCTTCTTCCTTGCCCCGCATGGTGACGGTTTTGGCGGAGGACTCATCCCAGCGCCGTGTCTCCTGGGTGATCGTTCCGCCCTCCAGCAGGACCTCACGTTGCCGCTCCTGTTCATATTCCAGACCGCGCTGTACGTTGCGGAACGAGTTCATATTTTTCAATTCCGTCTTCGTTCCGAACTCTTTTTGTCCCACCGGACGCAGACTGATGTTGGCGTCACAGCGTAACGAACCTTCCTCCATTTTCACGTCGGACACCTGGCAGTATTGCAGGATCGCTTTCAATTTTTCCAGATAGGCCCGCGCCTCTTCGGGGGAGCGAATGTCCGGCTCCGATACGATCTCAATGAGCGGTGTTCCCACGCGGTTAAAATCGACCAGTGTGCCGTATCCTCCCTCGGCATGGATCGATTTACCCGCATCTTCCTCCAGATGGAGGCGGGTGATGCCGATCCGCTTCGTCTGTCCGTCCACTTCGATTTCCAGCCAGCCGTTCTCGCCGATCGGCTGATCATACTGGGAAATCTGATAGGCTTTGGGCAGGTCGGGATAAAAATAGTTTTTACGGTCGAATTTGCTTTCTTCGGCAATCTCGCAGTTGAGGGCGAGGGCTGCCTTCATCGCGAACTCTACCGCCTTTTTATTCAACACGGGCAGTACCCCGGGATGTCCCAGACAAATCGGGCAGGTATGGGTGTTCGGAGGTGCACCGAATTCCGTGGAGCATCCGCAAAAGATCTTCGATTCCGTCGACAGTTCAGCATGTACTTCCAGACCGATTACCGTTTCAAATTGTTGACTCATCTTTTACCCTCCCTCCTTTATAAGCTGGGTCTTTCTTTATGATGGGACTTATTTTGTTCATAAGCATGGGCAACCTGCATCACTTTCGCGTCGTCAAACGCTTTTCCGATGATCTGCAGTCCGACCGGCATGCCGTTACCCGAGAATCCGCAGGGCACGCTGATGGCCGGCAGTCCGGCGAGATTGACCGGAATCGTCAAAATATCATTCATATACATGGTGAGCGGATCATCGATCTGCGATCCCAGCTTAAAGGCGGACGTCGGTGCCGTCGGCCCGATCACCACATCATATTTTTCAAAAATCTTTTCAAAGTCCTGTTTGATCAAGGTGCGCACCTGTTGGGCTTTCTTATAGTATGCATCATAGTAACCGGAACTCAATGCGTAAGTCCCCAGCATGATCCGCCGTTTCACTTCAGCTCCAAAGCCCTGGCTGCGCGTCTCTTTGTACATTTCGATCAGGTTTTCCGCGTTGTCGGCACGAACGCCGTAACGCACCCCGTCATAACGGGCCAGATTGGAGGACGCTTCCGAAGGCGCAATCAGATAGTAGGTGGGCACGGCGTATTCCGTGTGCGGCAGGGAGACTTCTTCCCACTCCGCCCCCATGCTTTCCAGCACCTTGAGCGCTTCCATCACGCGGTCCTTCACATCCTGATCGACACCCTCCCCGAGATACTCTCTGGGAACGGCGATCTTCAGCCCTTTGACATCCCCGGTCAAATGGGAGATAAAATCGGGAATCTCCACATTGGCGGAAGTGGAGTCGTACTCATCGTGACCGGCGATCACCTGCATCACGTAGGCGGCGTCCTCTACGTTTTTGGTGATGGGACCGATCTGATCGAGAGAAGATGCGAATGCCACCAGTCCGAAACGGGAAACCAATCCGTAGGTCGGCTTCATGCCAACCACTCCGCAGTAAGCGGCGGGTTGTCGGATCGATCCTCCTGTGTCGGAACCGAGGGCAAAGTAGACTTCACCCGCAGCTACGGCAGCCGCAGATCCACCGCTGGAGCCGCCCGGAACGTATTCGAGATTCCACGGATTGTGGGTGGGATGATAGCCCGAATTTTCCGTGGAGCCGCCCATGGCGAATTCGTCCATGTTGGCTTTCCCCACCATGACCGCTTCCGCTGCGGCCAGCCTGTCCATCACCGTTGCGTTATAGATCGGATTATAATCGGCAAGGATTTTGCTGGCGCAGGTGGTTTTCACTTTTTCCGTGACAATGTTATCTTTGATGGCCGCAGGCAGGCCAAATAAAATGCCCCATTCTTCATTCTGGGACAGGTTTTCATCCAGCTTTTTCGCCTTTGCGCGGGCCCCTTCTTCATCGAGTGTCAAAAATGCTTTAACCTTCTCATCCACCTCGCGAATTCGGGAAAAGGAGGCATCGATGAGGTCGGAAACGGTCAGTTCTTTGTTTTTTAGCGCATTATGTAGATCGACAATGCGTTGATCGAGTAATGACACGGTGTTTCCCTCCTTTTATTCCATGACCGGAGGAACTTTAAATTGCCCGTCTTCGGAATCCGGGGCATTGCGTAAAGCTTCCTCCCGTTCAATTGATTTTCTCACTTTATCTTCTCGCAGTACATTTTTGAGGTCAAAAGCGTGGCTGGTCGGCGGGACATTCTCTGTGTTGAGTTCATTGAGTTTCTGCGCAAATTCAAGAATGTCGTCCAGTTGCTTCGTGTACAACTCCGCCTCTTCATCGGTCAGATTGAGCCGGGCCAGGTTCGCTACGTGTTCTACCTCTTTTCGAGAAATAGCCATGATTGACACCTCCGAATCTTACGTTATTTTTGTAACGACCACATTATTTAGATGATAACAAAGAAAAGGGGGCGCCGCAACATTAAGCCGTGGGGGGCGGGCTTCAATATATTGCGGGTAAGTTTGTGGTTTCAATACTCATAAGAAAATAGACCGCCCTTGACGTGGTAAACGGTCTATTTTCGATCGTCAAACTATGAGCCAGACCCCTTAGGGATCATCTATTGTGCTCAGGCCGTTTGGTGTTCCCGCACCAAACGGTCTTTATTAATATATGCAGGTTGTTGAAGCTCCTATTCAAGCTGGACAGTATATATTCCATCTGTTCCCATTATAACTTTTCATTTTCGTCTTTGCAAATACGTTGGATGCCCCTGATCATGCGGGGCTGGCACTTCACACATGTTTTTTCGGATTTTCCATCTGTAACAATCGTTGAAACTCTTCCGGCGTATCAAAACTCAACACAAATCGCCGGTCGATCTGATTCCGCTCAAAAACCTGTTCGCTCATCCCCACATAATCGATGGCCTGCAACAGATCCTGTTCGCCGGAAACACCACGGCTGATCAGGTCGGAAATGGCCTCCGAACTTTTTTTATGATAGACCGCCTGCAACAAACATGGTTTGCCGCCTACGATCGGTATCGCTGCATCCGCATCGTTCTTCTTGCGGTATTCCTGCATGAGAGATGCAGCATCAGCCGAGAGAAAAGGCATGTCGCAGGCCGTCACCCAGACATCGGGATAACGGGCCAGGGACAGAGCAGAATAAATCCCGCTGATCGGACCCTTCCCCTGATAATAATCAGTAATCATCCGTACCGAATTCCCCAGTATTTTTAAAAATGGTCTGGGATCGTTACTGACCACAATAATCTCGTCTACAATTTTTTTCATTAATCGGATTTGTCTTTGAATCAAAATTTCACCGTGAAAAAGGAGTAGTGCTTTGTGGGAGCCTTCCATCCGCCGGTTTTCACCGCCTGCCAGTATCACACCTGTCATCTTATTCATCGTTCCCACCCCCTTCATTATAGATAATAACTCCATCCTCCCCTTTTTGCTGTGAAATAAATCACGATGCCATTCCCGCTGTCCATCAGCTTTTTCATAAAATTGTGACAAAAGTCACACCCGTGTTGCCTGTAACTGGTGTATACTGAACATAATGAATGAACTCCCCTACAGTGAGGATGATTCTGATGAACACTGCCATGCAGCAATCAGAAAGCCCCTATTCATTAAAAAATACCAATATTTTTTCCGCCGAAACGTACACGAAATTGCAGGATATCATGTACGAACAGCCGGTGGAAGAAGGGTCATATCTTTTCTGGGATTCGGATGTGGCGGATAAACTCTATTACATAAAAAAAGGACACGTCCGCATCACCAAATCCTCGGATGAAGGAAAAGAGTTTATCCTGTATCTTTTTCAAGAAGGAGACTTGTTCGGCGAATGGGCCAGTTATGAGGAAGCCCGTTACAGTTACAACGCTGTAGCCGCTGAAGACTCCGTGCTCGGCGTGATCCAACAGCGCGATCTGGAAATTCTTCTCTGGCAGCACGGGGAGATGGCCGTTGAATTTATGAAGTGGATGGGACTGATGCATCGCATCACTCAGACCAAATTCCGCGATCTCATGATGTATGGTAAAACCGGGGCACTCTGTTCCACGCTGATTCGGCTCGCCAACACCTATGGCAGCAGTAACACAGAAGGAATCCTGGTCACTCATCGTTTTACCAATACAGAACTGGGCGACATGATCGGGGCGACCCGGGAAAGCGTCAACCGTATTCTCAGTGACCTTAAATCGAAAAAAGTGATCGATTACCGCGACAGCAATATTCTTATTAAAGATATCGAATATTTAAGGGACATCTGCCGTTGTGAGGATTGTCCCCTCTCCATATGCCGTATCTGATAACAGCACACCATCGAGGCAAACGACACCTTTCCAATCAGTCCGTTTGCCTTTTTTTATTCATGTGATATTTCTCATATCAATTCATAACCCGCTTCCCCTACACTTTAAACAGGGAGTGGCTTATCTGACCAATTGAGGAGGTATTTATGATGCTGACATTTTATTCTCGGATTCAGGTGGCTTATGACGGTTCGGAATTGAGCAAAAAAGCGCTGGAGATGGCGATTACACTGGCCAAACAGGATAAAAGAGTGGAACTGGTTGTCACGCATGTCGTCTCCTATGCCCTTCCCTATGTCCACGTCGTTCCTGAAATCGACTTGATGGAAACCGCACGGGAACACGCCCATAACTTGATGGAAGAAGTCAAGGACCAGCTCAAAGATTTACCGAACAAAACCGGTACGGTCATTCTGGAAGGAACTCCAGGGAACATCCTGATCGATTACGCCAAGAAAAATGATGTTGACCTCATCGTGGTCGGAAGCAGAGGGTTAAGCGGTTTTAAAGAATTTTTCATGGGAAGCGTCAGTCACTATGTTGTGCAAAAAGCACACTGTCCGGTGCTGGTGGTGAAATAAAAGATTATGCAAGACGAAGGCAAGTGGATTTCTCCACTTGCCTCTCATTTTATAACGGGATTTCCTGTTCAACGAACCGAAAGTTCGCTATTTTCTTGTTCTAATCGAAAATTGGATAAGTAGCTGTGATTTTTTTCACATAAAATTCCTCCTATTTCCCCTATAATGAAACCACGCTTTACTACTCTAATTCACTGATCTTCCGGGGGTGACATCCATGTCTCAACACCTTCTACTTGGCGAGATTCTGTTGCAGGAGAAGTTGATCACAGAAGAAGACCTGCAACGCACGCTGGCCAAACATAAACAAACCATGCAACCCCTGGGACAGATTTTATTAGAAGAGGGACTTCTTTCAGAAGAGCAGCTTCTTCAGGCACTGGCACGCCAGATGGGGATATCCTTAGTCGATCTGCACCGGATCGAAATCAATGAAAAAGCACTGCACCGTATCGACGAAAAAATCGCGAAACGATACGGCGTTCTTCCGATCGACATTGATCAGAATTCCCTGACGGTTGCCGTATCCGATCCAATGAACATGCTGGTGATCGATGACCTTTTTCTCATTACCGGACTTTCCATCAAAGTGGTCGTCGCTCCACAAAAGGAGATCGAATGGGGAATCAACCGCTATTATTTACCCGGAGAGAATTCAAGCGGCGGGCACGATTCGGCGACAAACTTGGCGGATGCAAAAAAGGGCGAGGACACAGCAACCACAGGCCTGTCCGGTGAAGAAGCCATCATCACCAGCGAACCGGTCCTTTCCTTTGTTCATTCCGTGATCAGCAAGGCCGTTGCCAGGCGGGCAAGCGACATCCATATTGAACAGTATGAAAAAGATACCATCGTCCGCTATCGCATCGACGGTGTCCTGCACGACATGATGACCATACCCCATGACCTTAAGGCAGGTGTCATCTCCCGCTTAAAGATCATGGCCAATATGCAGATCACAGAAAAACGCAGGCCACAGGACGGCGGCTTTCATTTCACGGTGGATCAAAAAGAACTGGATGTCCGTCTTTCTACCATGCCCACGATTTTTGGAGAAAAAATGGTGCTGCGTCTGCTGTTTAAAGAGAACATATTTCATCTGGAGGAACTGGGTTTCTCACCACAAAACCTTGAGCGGTTGCGAAACGCGATCCACTATCAAAGCGGGATGATCCTCGTAACCGGTCCGACCGGAAGCGGAAAAACAACAACGCTCTATGCCATCTTAAGTGAACTGAATAATCTTGAGAAAAATATCATCACGCTGGAGGATCCGGTGGAGTATGTGTTGCCACGGATCAATCAAATTCAGGTGAATCCCAAAGCGGGCCTTACTTTTGCCTCCGGTCTGCGAACGATCCTCAGACAGGATCCGGATATCATCATGGTCGGTGAAATCCGGGACGAGGAAACGGCGAGGATCGCCGTGCAGGCTTCTCTGACCGGACACCTTGTGTTGAGTACCCTGCATACGAACAGTGCCATCGGCAGTTATTCACGCTTGATGCATATGGGGATCGAACCCTATCTGCTCGCATCTTCCCTAAGGGGAATGGTGGCACAGCGCCTGGTTCGCCGCATCTGTCCGGAGTGTAAAACGAAGTCAAAACCGGATGATGAATTACTGAAAAACATTCGCATCATCGACCCTGATCGACTTCCGCAAACGGTATATCGCGGAACAGGTTGTTTTGTCTGCCAGAATACCGGTTACCTCGGGCGGATTGCGGTTCAGGAAGTCATTCCCGTAGAAAACGAATTGAGATCCTTAATCAGCCGGGGGGCGTCCGAAGACGAGATCAAACTTTTCGTTGAAGCCAACTCTTTTTCATCGCTGATCGAAGACGGATTAACAAAAGTGAGAGAGGGACTGACCACCCTCGAAGAGTTCCTGCGCGTAATCCACTCGTAGGTGAAATGGAGGAGAGAATGATGCCGCGACTCTATGAATTTACAGTTCGCGATACGGACGGCAGAAAGTTGCAGGGCGTTCTGCGGGCAAAGTCGGAAATGGATCTCATCCGCCAATTACAGCTAAAGGGATACACGATTACGGCCATCAAAGAAAAACAATCGCAGGCATCCCGCTATGCACGGAAAATCCCTGCAAAAGATGTGGCGATCATGTGCCGCCAATTAAGCACGACGTTACGGGTGGGGATTCCGATCATCGAAGGGATCAAAAAAATCAGCAAAGAGTCGGGCAATGCCCGTTTAAAATCCGTGCTGGATCAGGCTGTAAACGATCTTTCTTCCGGAATGACGCTGTCCGCTACTTTTGCAAAGCATACGGGTTCGTTCCCGTCGCTCCTGGTCAAGATGTTGCAAGTCGCCGAAGCATCGGGAAACCTGGAACACGTCTTGCATCTTTTATCGGATACATTTCGAAAAGAATATCTCATCATGAAAAAAATAAAAGGGGCTTTTATCTACCCCGTGTTTGTTCTGTCATTTGCCCTGATTGTCGTCAACCTGCTAATGATTTATACCCTTCCCGTTTTTCAAAATATGTTTGCAGACGCAGACGCCGCACTTCCCTGGATTACTAAGACGCTGTTGTATTTGCAACAATTTTTCGCGCGGTACGGCCTTTTTACGGTGATGGGCATCATCCTGCTTTTCATCGCTCTGGCCAAATGGTTTACGACGGAAAACGGGCGCCGTTTCAGGGATTATGTGTTGCTTCATCTCCCCCTGGTCGCAAAGTTCGTAAAGAAAGTAGAAACCTATCGGTTCAGTCAGACTTTGAGAGATTTGTATGCCAGCGGAATTCCCATTGAAAAAGCCCTGCAGATCACTTCCGAGGTGGCCGGAAACAAATATTTTTCCGAAGCCATCAGTCACGCGCGTGATGCGGTGCGAAGGGGAAAACAGATGTCCGAGACACTCATACAAAGTCCCCTTTTTCCCGACTTGCTGATCTCGATGGTGAAAGTCGGGGAGGAAACCGGGGAACTGGAGACGTTGCTTCAGGAAGTTTCCGAATACATGCAAAATGAGCTGGAAGAAGAGATCAACCAGCTGGTGGCATTGATCGAACCGACACTGATTATCCTCGTCGGTATTATGGTTGCAGCGATGATGGCGGCGATCATCATCCCGATGTATGACAGCATGGTCCTATAAAAATAAAAG
>JAWLDF010000041.1:0-25427 GCA_041686735.1 Bacilli bacterium | reverse complement strand
GTTGCCTACCTAACTATTTCGAGATTTGGGGAGGTACTCCTTTTTTCATGGCTTCAAAACCTTGTGCCCGTTGGGCTTAGATTTATGAAATTGATTCAACTACTTTAATATATCTAACATTTAAATATAAAAGGGATATATCGGTTAAGAAAGATGAATTTTATGAGAAAGTTTTTGATGCTCTTTACGAAGATCATGATCTATCAAAAGATTATTTAGTTAGAAAAAAAGAAAGTAATTTATCGAAATCAGACTTTTTTAATCTGCTGTGTAATTTAGGGATTTTATGTCTTAAGGAAGGTAAAATTGAATATAAAGAGACTCAATTAATTGATTTAATTAATAAAGCGGCAAATAGCGTATATTCTATAGGAAAAATCAATCCAGACAGTATATTAAATGATTTATCAGAAAGTGTGCCCTATTTTGTTAAAGAAGGGGTTTATTATAAATGGTCACATAAATCGTTTTTAGAATATTTTGCGGCAGTTTATGTGCTTAGAAGTAAGGAAAAGGAAGATATTATTAATAATATCTATAATAGTAATAGAATCGAGAGTTATGTTAATTTTTTAGACATTTACTATGATTTAGACCCTGAATTAATTGATAATCAGTTAGTTTTACCAGTAATAAACGAATATCTTGATGTTATTAATTCAATTCCGGATACTGTTGATATTGATTTGGCATCTTTAATGTTTAACCACATTATATATATAGAGCCTATGGATAATGTGAATAATAGAGAAGAATATATAATACAATTCGATAATATAGTAAAACGTGCAGAGGCTAGGGTTTCTGAAAAAACTGAATCTCTATATGGTCATTTTAAGAATGGATTATCTTTTATTTTATTTGTTAAAGAAATAAAGAACAAAATTTTACTTGATGTGCTTGACAATAAACATAAAAAATTTGTTAAAAAATTAAAGTTTAATTCATCTGAAAACATTAAAGTTAAAATAAGCAATGGACTGTTGATAACAAAAGAGAATATACATGAGTTTGATAAGAGTATAGAATTTCCAAATAATCTTATAATAATTTTTGACTATGAGAGTACAATAGAGTTTAAAAAAAATATTCACGAAACAAAGAAGAAAAAATTGTTATTAGATGGGTTTTAGTACTTATATTTTAGTTTGAAATAATTACACATCAGCAATGTGATGCAAAAACTAGGTCGTTCGCAGGCAGTTGTTGAATTGGTTCGGCTCGGGGAACTGGAAATATGAACTCCCCTCCGAACCAGCCCCACCTTCACAGGAGGTGGGTTTTATTTTTTCTTCTGCTCCAAGGGCGGTCTATTTTCTTTTATAAAAAGACAGCATTGAAATTACAAACATCCCAAATAACTTATGAAGTTAAAGGTGTTGATGAATTTTGGCTTCTATTTTAGATCGTTCTTTACTAATATATAAAGAAATGTAAATATCAATACAAAAATAAAAGAAAGAAAGCCAAATGTAATTACGACTTTTTTAAATCCTATTATATCAAGTAGTAACCCTATTGAAACCATTGAAATTTGTATTAGTGTTCTATCTATCATAGACTTAAATGCAAAAAAACGTCCGTGATACTCATTAGCAATCGTTTCTTGGCTGAAAGTATTAAAAATAGGGTTAAATACTCCATAAGAAAGACCGAATAATCCAAAAGCTATAATTGGAAATAACAAGATATTAGAAAATGAAAGTAAAAATTGAACTATAACTATTAAAAAAGTAGAACCTAACAAACAATAAATACGAGTTTTATTTTTAATTCTCTTACTTATAAATGTACTAGATAAAATAAGGGAAATACCTTCAACAGCATATAATAAACCTTTTATAGAAGGATTATTTTGAATAGAACTAATTTCAACTATAAACAAATTAAAACCGGCAATAAAAATTGTAGGAATCATAGACAAAAATAGAATCATTTTAATATTGAAACTCTTAGATATAACGGGGAATATTTCTCTGAATTTGACCTTTTGCTTTTCCTTTCTTATAAAGCCATCATCCTTAATTTTTAATAAAAACGTGATAAGGAAAACAAATAAGAAAGCTCCAAATGATATAGCATAAAGGAAAGACAGTGATGCTAAAGTTAATAATAACCCACCCAAGGATGCTCCAATAATTCTTGATAGTGTAACAATATTCAAATTTAATGAGTTAGCTATTATCAGTTCTTTCTTCTCAGTGATTTCAACTATTATAGCTTGTAATGCCGGTTCGAAAAATGAAGCTGAAGAGCTTACACCAATACTATAGGCCAACATCCACCAAACTGAGTCCGTAATTAACGCAATAAACATAAATCCAACAGAAATCATTCTTAATATACCCACTGCTAATAAAATACGTTTTTTGGCTACACCATCTATTAATCTACCAGCATAAGGACCAATTAATACACTGAATACACTACCTGCCACCAAGAGTACAGATTGTAAAAGATGTGAATCTACATTTTTTTGTAAAAAATGTAGGTTTCCAATAAGTCCAATCCATAATGCTAATTGAAATATTAGTTGACTAATCAATATTATTACTAAATTTTTGTTATTAAGTATCGTTTTTCTAATTTCATTATTCAACTCCTTTGTTAATCTTAAATCTCGCCCAAGTTCAAATATGAACTCCCATCCGCACCAGCCCTACCTTCACAGGAGGTGGGTTTTATTTTTTACTGTTCAATCCTCATTCATTTGATTCAATAAAGAAATCGTATCACTCAAATGATTGTTAAAAATCTCTTTTGCCACTTCCAGCAGATCGTAAATTTTGGGATCTTTGACGGAGTAGGCCACTTTATTCCCTTCTTTGACGCCGACCACAATATTTTTTGCGCGGAGAATGGCCAGTTGCTGGGAAACAATGGAACTCTCCACTTCCATATGGGTCTGCAACTCATTGACATACTTATCTCCATCCCTTAATAATTCGATAATTCGAATTCTTAAGGGATGGGCAAGGGCTTTAAAAAAGTCTGCTTTGAACTGTTGTAATTCTAAATTCAATCCTTGCACCTCCTAATATACGGTTCCCTACTTTCTATCATACCATTTGTCCAGAGCAAGCAATATTCCCTGTATAATTGCCTGCGGGCGGGGAGGACAGCCAGGTACATAGACATAAACGGGTATGATCTTATCTACACCCCCATAGTTGGCGTAACTTTCCCCGAAAATCCCGCCCCCGCAGGCACAAGCACCAATCGCAACCACCATTTTGGGGTGAGCAGCCGCTTCATAGGTCCTTAGTACCGCCTCTTCCAGATGACGGGTAACCCCGCCGGTCACCATGAGCATATCGGCATGGCGGGGAGAAGCTACAAAATCTACACCAAACCGTTGAATATCATAAACCGGATTCAAAAGTGCGGTCATTTCAAAATCACAACCGTTACATGATCCGGAGTCAACGTGTCGGATATGAAGAGATCTACCCAATACCTTTTTCATTTTTTTCTGAAGTTCTTTTCCCATCTCTTCCAGTGTTCGTGCGTTATCGGTCATCATTGTTTCCCACCCTCAGTCATCGGGATTCGTTTTTCCTGTATCTTGAATGTTTGGGTCAGTTCCTTCGGGTTTTTCGTTGCCCGGAGATACTCATTCGTCAGCCGGATTGCCCGGGGTGAACAAACCTCTTCGCACAATCCGCAATAAATACATTTAGCAAATGAAATTGTCAACTGCAGATGACTTTCTTCCTTTTCAAAGGAGAGGGCATCGGCCGGACAAGCCGTAACACATTCTTCACATCCGTTACAATAGTCCGGATCAATCAGCAATTGTCCGCGATAACGTTCCGGTGCCTCTTCGAAAGGAAGGGTTTTGGTTACCTGGCCCGTTTGCCATATTTTTTTGAGCATATCAAACATGATTAACCACCTCTATTGTATATCTTGCTTAGCGATCGCAACAAGCATAGCAGAGCTCAAAGCTTTTGTTGATTAAAGGGAAATCCGGTACAATGTTTCCCGGAACGGCAAGAGCTACCGCCGGCCAGTTACTGTAAGCCGCTGATCGCACCCGATAACGATATACGGTCTGATCAGGACCTGTCATAACCCAGTGAACATTTTCACCCCGTGCTGATTCCGTCCATCCCATATCCCATTGGTAGGCAGGAATCTCTCCCACCCGTGTTTGGATCGGTCCCTCAGGCAATTGATTTAAGATTTGCCCGATAATCGCAAAAGATTGATAAGTTTCTTCGATTCGCTGTTGAACTCGTGCCAGTACGTCTCCCGTTGTAAGGACAGGTACGGAAAAATCAATTTGATCATAGAGCAGATAGGGATGGCTTTTTCGAACGTCGATATTTCTGCCTGAAGCTCGGGCGGCAGGACCGACGGTACCGATCTCTTCCACCTGTTCCCTTGTCAGCCGTCCGGTCGAGGTCATCCGATCCGACACGATTTCATGTGACATCATAATTCCGACGAATTTTTCAAATTCCCGGCGGACGTCCCCCAGTGTTTTTTCCATCAGAATTTTATCATCATGGTTGAACTCTAATCGCACACCGCCGATTGTCGTGATCCCGCGCAGATAACGGTGTCCGGTTAATTTTTCATTTAACTGCATTAATTTTTCCTTTAAGATTGCTCCCTGACTGACTCCGAAAGAGAATCCGATCCCGGCACACACATTGCCCACATCTCCAATGTGATTATAAAGGCGCTCCATCTCCAGAAACAGCATTCGAAGGTATTCTGCCCTTGCCGGAACCTTAATTTTGCCGATCCTCTCAATGGCCTGAGCAAAAGAAACCGCGTGCGAAAGTGCACAGACTCCGCAGATTCTTTCCGCCAGAAACAAAGCTTTGTTAATCGACACGCCTTCGCTTACTTTTTCCAACCCGCGGTGTGTATAGAACAACCGTGCATCCAAATGGAGTACCGTATCTCCCACTGCGCCGAAGCGAAAATGACCGGGCTCAATAATCCCGGCATGAATCGGACCGACGGGTATTTGTGTAACACCTTCCCCTTCATAATTCATAAACTGATCCCGATTTTTCATACGCGGCAGTTTCATATTGGCCGGAAAATCCTTGCGCATGGGATAGATCCCTTCCGGCCAGTCCCCATGGAGTACCAGCGGGGACAGATGAGGATGTCCGACGGGTTCCAAACCGAAAAGATCATACACTTCCCTTTCATACCAGTTGGCAGACGGAAGATCATCGGTCACCGAGGGAAAACCGGGCTCCTGCTCTGAGACGGAGACGCGAACAGTGATTAATGATTGATCCTTGTCGAAAGCAAATACGTAATAAAGGGAAAAATCACCCCGGATGTTAAGTTCGTCTGATCCCACCATCGTAAATAAACGTCCGCCAAGATCACGAATATATCGTGTGATAGAAGGGAGATGTTCCTTCGCAATATCAATGACGACATGGTTGTCGTTTTTTAAATCAAAATGGATCACCTGACTGTTGAAAGCATGAAGTACTTGGTCTCCAGGATTGTTTGTCTTCATGTTGCTCACCGTCCCCCTTGAAAAATCGACACAACTTTCAGAAGCGTATGATCCATGAATGGCGGGATATAAATTCCGAATATGACGACGAACAGCAAAGGAATAAACAAAGCTGCCGTCGACCAGCGGCTGACTTCCCCATGTTCCACTCTCGCTTTCGTCCGGCCGAGTACCATTTTGCCCGCATAATAGACCATTCCGGCAAAAATCATTACAATCAGACTGAGAAACAAAACACTGTAGAGGATTTCGTTTTCTTTAAAACCGGCAACCATAATGGTAAATTCACTGATAAAAATATTGAATGGCGGTGTCCCGGCAATGGCAAAAATTCCGAGTAAAAAAGCTGTTCCGGTAATCGGCATCACCTTGATGACACCTGAAATACGATCGATTCGTTTCGAATGGAACTTTTGATTGATATTGCCGGCGGCAAGAAACAACATCGTTTTTGTCATAGAATGATTAAACATATGAAGCATGGCGCCATAAAGCCCAAGTGTACCGCCAATTCCCACTCCGAACATGATGATGCCGATGTGTTCCACGCTCGAATAGGCAAGCATTCGTTTGAAATCATGTTGAACCAGAATAAACGGAACGGTAAATGCAACAGAGAGAATGCCGAATCCCAGTAACCAGCGGCTGATTTCCCCGTCCAGAGTTTCATTGGCAATCATATAAATTCGCAATATCCCGTACAAAGCCGTGTTGAGCAACACTCCGGACAAAACCGCGCTTACCGGGGAAGGAGCCTGGCTGTGTGCATCCGGCAGCCAGAAATGGAGCGGTGCCAGACCTGCTTTTGTTCCGAATCCGACTAAAATAAAAATAAAGGCAATCGACATCCATTGTGGATTTAATTCAGCGGCCACGCTCTGTAAAACCGTCCAATCGAGGGCACCGTGTTCAGTTCCCAGCCTGTCCACCCCGGAAGCATACAACAGGATCACTCCGAACAACCCGAAGGCAATACCGACACTGGCGATAATTAAGTATTTCCAGGCTGCTTCCAAGGATGTTCCTTTTTGATAAAAGGCAACCAGCAGAGCGGACACCAGCGTTGTTAACTCAATTGCAATCCATAAAAAGCCGATATTGTTGATGACGCCGACAAGCAACATCGAAAAGATAAACAAATGAAACCAGAGATAATACCGAAAAAGTTGTTTATTTGTAATCACTCCCTCTTTCAGTTCATACCGCATATAACCCACTGAATAAAGGGAAGCGGTTAATCCCACCATAACGATCATCACGATGAGGTAAGCACCGAATGCATCTACATACATAAACTCGCCCGTTCCGTACAGTGGACCATGCAAAAAAACGTGTACGGACACCTTAATACCGGTTGCAAATGTGATAAAGGAACCGAATAAATGAATGCGTTCGCTCCATATTTGATTTCGCGCAATCCACGAAAGTCCAGCTGTCATAACAGGAATGATAAGCAGCAGCCAAATCCAGGTCATCATTCAACTCATCCCTTCAAATTCTTCAGTTTCTCCGTGTTTAAACTGTCAAATGTCGAATGAATACGGTAGGAAAGAATACCGATAATAATTACCGCAATCAGTAAATCGAAAAAGATTCCCATCTCCACAATCAGTGGCATTCCGTATGTCAAAGACATGGCCACAAGAAACAGACCATTTTCAATGGTAATTAATCCAATCCCCTGCATGATCGCTTTTTTATGACTGATCATAATAAAAGAACCCAGAAAAATAAGGATGACGGATACCGGAAAAAACTCTTTCCCGATAATCCCGCCGGTCAGAGGTAATCGAAGTGTCACATAATACCCGAGCAAAGCCAGACCGATCGTGGATAAAAAAATGAACTGTTTGCTGAAAAAACGCTCCACTTCCCGTTTAATATCGATTTTTATAATGGTGTAATGGAGAATGTAAGGAATTACAATCGCTTTAACCATCAGGGTCAAAGCAACTGCCGTATACAGGTGCCGGATTCCCAGTTTCCAGGCAATGACAGCTGCCAAACCCGCCAATAATACGGATTGAAAGGAAAGAAGTTTAACCGCATCACTGATTTTTCGAACTTGTAACGTGATCACAACCGATAAGAGCATTGCATAAGAAATCCAATTTTCGATCATACCATACGCCTCCTGAATGGCGGATTCATTATTAAAACAACACATTGACTATGATGGCTAACAACGACAGGGCCATGGACGTCACAAATAATTTTGGTACATGAAAAAGGCGGATTTTAGCATAGCTCGCTTCCACCACGGCAAGCACGATGCCCAGCCCGAACACTTTTACGAGAAATAAGATCATTCCCGTCAGAATCTCCTTCAAATCAAAGGAATCACCCCATCCAAAAGGAAAAAACAAACCGGCAAACAAACTCAATATAATAAACTGTTTCATCATCGAGCTCCATACCATCAGCCCCAGATACCTTCCGGAATACTCAAGCAGCATACCCTCATGGATCATCGTTAACTCCAGATGGGTATCGGGATTATCCACGGGAATTCTTCCGGTTTCCGCAATGACCACCAGAAACATCGCAACAAAAGCCAGTACATATGAGATGGTCAGGACATTCCAACCCTGTTCATGAAGTACAGCCACGGAATAAGATAAGTTGGTTGTCCCTGTTTGTAAAATCACGGCAACTACAGATAAAAAGAGGGCAGGTTCCACCATCGAATTCAACGCCATTTCCCGGCTGGCCCCCATTCCGCCAAAAGAACTTCCTGCATCCAGTGCGGTCAGAGCCATTAAGAAACGGTAGATAGCGAGAAGATAGGCGAATAAGATGAAGTCCCCCACAAAGCCGATGGTTTTTGTGAACATTGGAACGAGTAACCCTGCTGTAAGAACCCCCGCAAACGTCAGATACGGTGTGATAATCGTAAGCCAGGAGGCTTGGTTTGAGATGACTGCATCTTTTTTCATATATTTTGCAAGATCATAATAGGGTTGAAATATACCGGGTCCTTTACGGCACTGAAAAAGAGCTTTTATTTTTTTAATCACCCCGTTTAGTAATGGGGATAACAGTAAAATAAGCAAAGCCTGGATTACACCGAATACGACATGAGTGAATGACATTACAAGATCCTCCTATGCCTTCCAGAGTAGCAATACGATCAAGGTGACAAAAATATAGGCCAGATAACTTTGCAGACTCCCGTTTTGAACTTTGCGAATTTGTTGCGAGATCCAGACCGTCTTTTCCACAACCGGTCGATACATGTGAGATTCAAACCAGTGCCGGATATGAAGGGAATATCGCATCTTTCCGTCATGAACCTTCACATTAATAGAAGGAAACAGCAAGGATTTAAAAATGATCCCAATCGGTTGGGAAAACGAAGCCCCTGTATATTCCATCGAAGGTTGTAACACAGTACCGCAACCCCAGGTATCGCTTGTTTGATTTTTGCTCCTTCCGACCCGGAGTCTGAGAATAAACAAAGTCCCTATTATAATCATGATAAATGTGACGAACACGGGTAATAGAGGAAGTTTTACAGTATCAGTAAGTGCAGGTTCAAAGTTGAACCCGGCAGACATTGCAGCCTCTGTCCCCGGAAAATACTTGTTCCTGACATGACGGGTCAATCCACTTACCAAACCGGGCCAGACTCCCAGAATCAACGTTCCGAGTGCCATGATTCCCATGGCGGAACGCATGACAAAGGGAACCTCTTTAGCCGCTGCGGCTTTTTGCGAGCGCGGCATAGCCAGAAAGGCTGTTCCGAAGAATTTAACAAAACCCGCGGCTACTAATGCGCCTGTTAATGCAAGCATGGCGGCAGCTCCTGCTCCGCTAATTCTCAACAATGAGTGGTTCCCAGACTGAAAAGAGAGATGTAAAAGGGATTGGAACGTAAGCCACTCACTAACGAAGCCATTTAATGGCGGGAGTGCCGAGATCGCCATCGCTCCGATCAGAAAAAATCCTGCCGTCCAGGGCATCAGGCGAATTAGTCCGCCCAGTTGTTCAATGTTCCGGGTATGGGTGGCATATAAAACTGCGCCTGCCCCCATGAACAGAAGCCCCTTGAATATGGAGTGGTTCAAGGCATGGTACAGAGCAGCCAGTAAAGCAAGGGAAGCAAACACTTGATTGTCGAACGAGGCAAATAACAGGGACGAGCCTAATCCGATGAAAATAATTCCCATATTTTCAGCACTGCTGTATGCCAGAAAACGTTTGATATCGTTCTCGAACAATCCGTACAAAATACCTGTAAACGCAGAAACGATACCGATACCTAGGAGAAGTCCTCCCCACCATGCCGGACCCTCTCCAAGAAAATCGTAAATGGTGCGTATGATGCCATATACGGCTGTCTTGATCATGACAGCCGACATCAATGCGGATACATGGCTGGAGGCAGCGGGATGAGCACGGGGCAGCCAGATGTGCAGCGGCACCATTCCCGCCTTCGTTCCAAATCCGATCAAAGCCATAATAAAAAGAAGGTTTTTGATGGCGGAAGGGTATTGATCCTGATTTTCCTGAAACGCGGAGAAATCCAGCGATCCTGTATAGTAAAAAAGGGTGAGAAAGGTGAATATGATGAAAGCCGTTCCGATGTGGGTCATCACCACATAAACAAAGCCCGCTTTCCGGACTTCCTCCTTTTCATGTTCGGTAACTACAAGAAAAAAGGAGACCAGAGACATCAGTTCCCACATCAATAAAAAAGCAAATCCATTGTCAGCCGTGACGACGGCAGCCATGGAAATTAAAAAAAGATTGAACCCCGCTCCCAGCAATCCGATGTTTTTCTTACCGTAATACTCTCTAACATAGCCCATGGAATAAATGGCCACTACAAAGGAGACGAGCGAGATCATCAGCAAGAAGAAAGCGGATAATGCATCGACAGAAAAGGATAACATGAACCCAGGGATAACTGACCAGATTCGAAAAGAAAGCGGGTCCCCTCCTGACAGGACAATCAGAGATGTTGCCATCCCGAAGCCTCCGCCGGCCATGGCACTGATATGTGCGATCCCGTTGGCAGGGGTATTTTTTTTGCCAAAAAAAATAGCACCTGCAATTCCCAGGCCCCAGGATAAATACATGCAGAAATAAAAAAAGCCTCCCCAATCCGAAGTCATTTCAGTTCAGATCCTCCCCAAATGTATATATGAATTTTACTATATTTATATAATCGAATTATAGCATGTTTAAATGCAAAAACAATAATTAATGAAAAATATTTTTTATAAGACCTTTACTTTACAAGCGATAATATATATCATATGATATGTATCATAAGTTATATAAAGGAGGATCACATTGCCGCCGAAAAAGAAATTTTCTAAGGAACAAATTATTGACGTTGCTTTCAATATAGCGTGTGAAGAAGGAATCAACGGAATCACGATTAGAAAGGTTGCTGATAAACTGGGAAGTTCGATTGCCCCGATCTATGTGAACTTTAATGAAGTGGATGAATTGAAAAGTTCGGTCATAAACAAGGTCTTCCGAATAACTGAGCAAATGTTACAGGAACAAAACACAGGAAATCCCTTTTATGATATAGGTCTGGCAAGTCTTCGTTTTGCCCGGGAGTATGACGTGTTGTATTTAGATCTGGTGATGAATCATCATCACCTTTTGGACGATTATGACCAGGAAACGGGCCATTCTCTTATTGAACATATGAAACAAGATCCCAACCTTAAAGACTTCACCCAGGACGAATTAAAAAGTATCTTATTAAAAATGAGGATCTTTCAAATGGGGCTATCCATGATGGTTGCGAGAAAGATGCTCCCCAAGGAATTTGATAAAGAGGAAAAACTGATCGAGATGTTAAAAAGTACAGGTATTGATGTGATTGCCGGTGCTCATTTACGAAAAAACGGGAAATTACCGTAAAAAAGATGGAGGGTATATGATTATGAACGAGAAAACCGTCATTATCACCGGGGCCAATTCCGGTATTGGGAAAGAAGCCGCAGTAAAATTTGCAAGTGAAGGATACACGGTGATCATGGCATGTCGCAACTTGAAAAAAAGCGAGCGCGCATACAAGGAAGTCATGAACAGATCGAATAATCATCGGGTTGACCTTATGGAACTCGATGTATCGTCGTTTCATTCAATCCACAATTTTTGCAGTGCATTCAAACAAAAATATGATAAGCTCGATATTCTTATTCATAACGCAGCTTATTTTAACCACGGAGAAAAATATCAACTGAGTTCCGATCATATCGAGTTGACTTTTGCCACCAATACATTCGGTCCTTTTTTGATGACGTGGTTATTACAAGATCATCTGAAGAAATCGGGCGACCCAAGGGTTCTTAATGCCTGCAGTAGCATCATCAAGCATTTTTTTGATCCTAAACGAAAAATTGATTTTGACCTTATAACTGGTGATCTCGAGGATGTACCGTCATATAGCGTGTACAAAATGTATGCTCAATCGAAAATGGCTTTATTAATACTGACTTTTAAAATGGCTGAGGAATTTCGAAACGACGGAATTAAAGTGAATGCTCTACAGATTAATGGGGCCAGAATGTCCAAGGAAACGTTAAAAAAGTTTAAACCCGGTTGGAGAATGATTGCCAGGATTCAAAATTTGTATTTTCCTTCTCCCGAAGTGATCGCAAATCATTATTTTGAAATTTGTACTTCCGAAAAATTCAAAAAAACAACGGGCAGGTTATTTAACAATAAACTGGACGAGGTTCAATCCGCTCACGAGAATCCGAATTTGCAATCATTCTTTAAACAATTATTCGGATCTGATTTTTATCCCCGCTATGCCGACGATACTGCTAATAGAGAAAAAATGTGGGATTTAAGCATCGGGTTAACTCATAAGGCGAACAACATGTTATAAACTTAGATATCTTCAAATCCGTTCTACTGTTAAGAAGGATCTCGTTTAATCGGACTTAATGGCTGGATAAACACTCTTCCATCCTGAATTACAGGATTAAATATATCGAACGGTCGTGGAGGCGGTCCCCCGACATTTTTTCCCTGCCCATCATATTTCCCGTCATGACATGGACAAAGGAATGTAACTCCTTTTTGTTTCCATTCATCATTTGCTATGGGTACAGTACATCCGAGGTGCGTGCATACAGGCGACATAATCATCAGATCGCCGGTATCATTTTTTGTGACATAAACAAATCCTTTCATCGGAATTTCTGCCCATCCATCTTGAATCTTCGCATCATAATTTATTTTCATTGGATAGGGACCACTCTGCAACTCTTCTATTGGACCCAAATCGACCATCGATTCTGTTGAAATGTTATTATCTGCTGTTGTTTTGGAACTGCAGGATGATAATATCAAAGGAATGCCTGCTCCCGATATCGCCAGGCCTGTCAGACCTTTTGCTGTATTTATTAAAAACGTCCTTCTGCTTAGATTCTTATTTTTTTGATAATCCGTCATTCTCAGACAACCTCCTTCCTGTTAAATTTTTTAATAATATATTAGTATATTAGCGTAAAAATATCCAAAAAGTGTGAAGGGAATTATAACAATTTTGGGACAATTAGAACGATAAAATGATAGATAATAACTGGAGGAACATGTACGATAAAATTAGAGGGAGGGAAGGCACAACTTTTCGTGATAAAAAGGAAGAATGCCACTTATCATTCTACATACAGGTCTGGAGGACAAACGATGAAGATGCTCTATTATCGGATAATCAAATTGATCTTTTCTCTTATATTATTCTTACTGGCAGTTCAGTTTGAAGAAGCATCAAGCCAACGACTGACGCTGCTTATCGTGTTGTTTTCCTGTTTGATGGCCTGGGGATTTTTGCGTCCTGTCATGGGAAATCGATTCTGGTTATTCTTGGTTGACGGGATTCTATTATTCCTGCTTGAATACCAGTCAAAGTTTGTCATCAATTATTTCCTCCATTCACTCTATTTTGTGATAATCCTGGAGGCCGGAATTACCCTGACCAAAAAATATATTAACCTCGTAACGATTTCGCTCGCACTGATTTCATTAAGCAAATTTGTTTATTATATTTTCTATCAGTTTAATGCCACAAGCATTTCTGCCCTCCTGTTTAATTTATTTGCTTTCCTGTTTGTGATTACTTTGATTCATTATACGCTCCTGCAAAAAGAGGAAAGAGAGAAGAATGAGATGCTGTACCGGGAATTATTGCAAACGCACCGTCAATTAAAACAGTACACACGGCAATCGGAACAGGCAGCCATTTTGGAAGAGAGACATCGAATCGCCCGCGATATCCATGATGCTGTCGGTCATCAGCTGACATCATTAATCATGCAATTGGAAATGGCGGGAATTCAATTCAATAAAGAAAATGAACTTATCCGGATAAAAGAACTGCTGGATCGGGCCAAGGAAACGGCGAGACAAAGCCTGGAGGAGACCCGCAAAGCCGTTAAAGCCCTTCGGGGTGACGAATTGACCGGGATTGACGGAATACATAAGCTGATCGCACGTTTTCATCAGGAAAGTGGTATAGAGATCGAGACTGACTTTTCAACCGATTTAAAAGAATTACCCGTTTCCGCAGATGAAAACTATGTCCTGTTTCGCATCATACAGGAGTCGATGACCAATGCCGTACGTCATGGAAAAACAAAAAAATTGACGGTGATGATCAGGCATGTTTGCTGTGAAACCGCCGGCGACAAAAGGGATGTTCTTGAATTTTCCGTTTGTCATCCTCAATCCGAAGCAGTTGCTTTTACAGAAGGGTTTGGGATGCAGGGGATGAGGTCCAGACTCAAGGAACTGGCGGGGGAGATTCAATTTATATCAAGCGATGACCGTTTTTGTGTGAGAGGCCGCTTTCCCCTGAAAAAAACGGTAAACGATAAAGAGTCAAGGGAGAGGTTTTTGTGATAAAAGTATTGATTGTTGATGATCAACCCATTGTCAGACAGGGATTGGCGATGGTGGTGGATCATATGGACGGCATACAGGTAATCGGAGAAGCCAGTGATGGCAGGGAAGCTGTCGATAAATGCAAGTGGCTCCAGCCGGACGTAATATTGATGGATGTGCAAATGCCGGAGATGAACGGAGTGGAAGCAACCGCAATCATCAAACGGGTTTTTCCCGCTGTGAACGTGATTATTTTAACGACCTTTAACGATGATCAGTACATTTTTGAAGCATTAAAAAGCGGAGCATCTGGATATCTGTTAAAGGATGCTCTCCCGCAACAAATCAAAGAGGCGATCGAAGCCGTGTACCGGGGAGGAGCATTGATTCAACCGGATGTTGCGCAAAAGGTGGTCACCAGAATCAGAGAATGGGATCAACCCTCCCGTGAAAAGGATCCCCGATTACATCAACTGACGGAAAGAGAAATCGAACTCCTGCGTTTAATCGGTGAAGGCAAAAACAACAATGAGATTGCAGACGAGTTAAATATCACCAGAGGTACGGTCAAGAATCATATCAGCAATATATTGGTCAAGCTTGACCTGCGTGACCGGACCCAGCTTGCCATCTTTGCTTTAAAAAATGATCTGGTATAAAAATATGTCTCAGGTCATAGTGGCAAAAGCAAAAATCTATCTGCGGTCGGATAAAAATGGGAAAACAAAACGATAGAATGAAAGCAAAAGATTTTCAAGAAAGAGGAGGAATCATTGTGATGTTAATACCCCGCAGGATAAAATTAAGCTTTCTGGTCGTTTTGTTTTTTGTGTTTATCTCGGGTTGTTCCGGAACGCCCTATGAAACATTCCAACAGGCCATGGAGCAAACAGACGAGATAAGCAAAGGAAAAAGCAAGTTTTCTCTTGATCTCAATCTGGAATTTAAAGAATCCAGTGATACGGAATCATTGAAACCGCTTGACCTGGAAAAATTGGAAGTTCAACATCAATTTGATAAAACTCGCTCGCTTTCGCAATCAACAATTTTTACAAAAGTGAACGAGTTCGGATTTGATCTTAAAATTTATCAGGACGGAAGCCAATTTTATATGGTCAGTCCGCTTTTTCCAAAAATTTTTATTTTAAATGAACAGCAATTTTCTGATGAAGGTCATGCTCAATATGATAAACCCTTTTTGACAGAAGAAACTGTTAAGCAATTAAACAAACTCTGGGGAAGTATACTAACTGACGAAAATGTGACCCAGTTGGGCACGATTATTTTAACCACGCCTGACGGAGATGTGAAAGCAACCGAATATCAGTTGAATCTGACTTCTGACATTTTGTCCCCGGTTTTGCTGAAAACGATCGATATTCTCTCCGGAGATCCTGTGTTAAATGAACAAATTGAACAGGGCTTCAATCAGTACCGTCCGGATTCGCATCAATCAATTTCTGCCCAGGAAATATGGCAATTTAATCGGAACTGGATTGAAAATGCGACGATTGGTCCTGTATCCTACCTTGCTTATATCGATCGAGACGGATATATCATTGAAGAAAAATTGGATGTACAGATTGAGGGTGGGAGCGAAGGAGCATCTGTCGGAACAGATCAATTGAAAATGGTACCTATCAAATCAGTCGCTTTTACCTTTCATTTGCAGCGCTGGGATATCGAAAAAGACGTTGATATTCAGCTTCCGCAGGTAACGGAAGAAAACTCGATGACATTTGAAAGATTCGAGGAGGATAATCCGTTTATTGACTTTATACCGGGGAAGGGAGCCCAATCGCAATGAAGTTATTGGAGGCAAAAAATCTGCAAAAAAAATATAAACACGTTCATGCGGTAAAAGGGATCGATTTCCATCTTAATGAAGGGGAAATCCTCGGATTTTTGGGGCCGAACGGTGCCGGCAAATCGGTAACCATCTCGATGATTTCTTCCCTTGTCCCGCCGACAGAGGGAGAGATATTATTCAAAGGTGAGAGTATTTTAAAGAACCCCCGTCCTCTGCGGCAGGTTCTCGGAGTTGTACCTCAGGAAATTGCCCTGTATCCCGATCTGACCGGCTATGAAAATCTTTCTTTTTTTGGAAGGTTGTACGGATTAAGAGGCAAGGAGTTACAGAAAAGAATCACTGAAGTCTTAGAGGTGATCGGATTATCAGAGCGGGCATCGGAGAAAGTGGAGAATTACTCGGGTGGAATGAAACGAAGAATCAATATTGGTGCTGCATTGTTACACAGACCGCAAATATTGATCATGGATGAACCGACCGTGGGGATTGATCCCCAGTCCCGCAACCATATTTTACAGACGGTAAAAGAATTAAATAAACAGGGGATGTCGATTCTTTACACCAGTCATTACATGGAAGAGGTCGAGTTTCTGTGCGACCGCATTTATATCCTCGATTCCGGTCAGGTGATCGCCTCCGGAACAAAAGAAGAATTGAAGCAGATTGTGTCAAAGGGAGAAATGATCGAACTAAAGGTAGATGTGGCAACGGATGATTTTACTGAAAGGCTGAAGCAACATCCCATGATTACAGCTGTTACTGCTGATGAACATAGCTACAATATTGTTGTGCAAAAGGGAAGTCGCTTTTTTGGAGAAATCTTTCATCTGGCAGAGGACTGTCAGGTCTCCATTCTGTCCATCGAAGTGAAGACTCCGACGCTGGAGGACGTGTTTTTACAACTCACCGGACGGGGACTTCGGGATTAGGGGGGAATAAACGTGATCTGGCATATGACGGTGAAAGATTTAAAAAGAATGATGCGGGACAGAAAAGCATTATTGATTACGATCCTCATGCCTGCCATTCTCATTGCCATTCTCGGTTTTTCAATCGGTGGATTATTTAGTGACGGAATACAGCTAGAACCGTCGAGAGTGGCCGTGGTTAATCTGGATGATATGACCCGCGACCGGCAGGAACTGAACCGCTTTCTATCTGAAGGGATGATCGCCGGTTTTTTTAACGATGCGTCAGAAAAGGAAGCATTGGTAGAATCAGTTGAAGAACTTGATTTTTCTCAAATATTGATTGAAGACGTGTTGGGAAATGAAAAAATAAAAGAGTTCATATCCTATCAGATGATGGACGAAAAAACGGCCCTGGCACAGCTGGAAAAGGGTGAATTGACAGCGGTCATCGTGATCCCGCAAAAATTTTCATACGATGTGTGGGTGAACATGTTTTTTCCTCTCAGAAACCAGATGAAAATCACGATCTGGTCTAATCCTGATCATGAATTAAGGGCAGGAATTGTAAAATCGATTATTCAGGGTTACACGGATCGTTTATCTGCAGGTATCGTTGGAAAAAACAGTTTACTTGAGGCTTCTGCGGAATTTAACGGAGGAGCCGGGGTATATCAAGAGATGGAAGAGTTCATGAAAGAGTTAATGGATCAAGACTTTGACCGGATAAGCACCGAGGCGATTGCCGTGGACGGGATGAATCCGATTACGGGATTTCAGTATTATGCTGTGGGAATGTCCGCCATGTTCATCCTGTTTACGGCAGTTTATGGTGCCGGGTACAGTTTAAATGAGAGAGAATTTCATACCTGGGAACGGATGAAGGTTGCGGGTAGGGGAGTCTACACGATACTATCCGCCAGATTCATTGCCATGATCCTGTTTACTTTTCTTCAATTGTCTGTCTTGATTGCTTTTTCATATTTCATGTTCGGGGTGGATTGGGGTTCGTGGAATGATGTATTTTTGTTAACTGCTGTGGTTTCCCTGTCCACAGGGAGTCTATCCGTCCTCCTTTCCGTGATCAATCTGATTTTTAACAGTGATCGGATATCCGTGGTTTTTCAAGCTGCTGTGATTCCCTTGATATCGATCCTGGGAGGAAGTTTTGTTCCTACCTCCTCGATGCCGGCGATCTTTAGGAGTTTGGGTGATCTCACCATGAACGGTGCGACACTGGACGGTTATTTTAAAATCATGCAGGGCTATCCATTGACGGATATTCAACCTCAGATGATGACGCTTATATTGACTTGTATGGTGATGCTGGCCACTGCGGCTGTAATATCAGTCAGGATACGGGAGGTGTGACGGATGAATGCGGTGTTATGGGGAAGATTACTTCAACTAAAGAAAAATAGCAAAATAATGATCTTGATGACTCTGTTGACCATCGTTTTTTCGTTTATTTTTGGACTGAGTAATACAGGGGATTCCCGTATTCAAGTTCCCGTGGCCAATGAAGATGGAAGTGTGATTTCGGAAAGGTTGATTGAACGATTAAACGAATCGGAATCATTTGTAATGGTGCCGGTGGAACGAGAGGTTCTTCTGCAAAAGGTCCGTGAAGGTGAGTCGGATATAGGTTTAATCATTCCGGCCGGCATTGCAGATACACGATATAAAGAAAAAGTTTTGCAGGTGGTAAAGGTCAAAGATTCACCCGAGACCCTTTCTTTTGAAGGCTTGTTGATCAGTTCCATGCAAAATGTGTTGGTTCAATCTTCGATCATCGATGCCTCAATTCACACTTTTGAAAGGATGGATACGGATTTTGACGCAAACAAGGCAGAGGAACGAATCGCTTATCTGGTGGAAGAAAAATGGCAAAATACCCTTCCTGTAGAAGTAGAGACACGCTTGCCGGATGTGGGGGATGGCGGAGATAAGTTTATTTATGACCAGAAGCTGCAAACATTACTTGGCTTCACGCTTTTTTTTACGATGTATACGATCATTTTTTCAGTCGGAGAAATTTTGAATGACCGCAAACACCTGGTATGGGAACGAATGATTGTTTCACCGTTAAGTAAATTTCAGCTGTATATGGGCAACTTGATTTATAGTTTTGTCGTGTCTTATTTGCAGATAAGCATATTGATTCTGTTTGGCAAATACGTTATCGGGGTGAACTGGGGAGACCATATTTCCATCGTATTTGTCATCACTGCCTTATTTGTTTTCGCACAAATGGCCCTCGGGATGTTGCTCGTCTCATTTGTAAGGACGCCGCAGCAGTTTCAAGCGATTGTACCTGTGATAGCCGTGAGCAGTGCCATGATTGGCGGAGCCTACTGGCCACTCGAAATTGTCAGTTCAAAAATTTTGCTGATGGTGTCTAAACTGGTGCCCCTTACCTACGCCATGAGTTCAATCAAGGAAGTGATCCTATACAACAAAGGATGGGAAACAGCCTGGGGTCCCGCTTTGACCCTTTTACTCATGGGTGTGATTTTAATGGTTGCAGGTGTGTATAGAATTGAACGGAAAGCTGGCTGAGACTCTTACGGAGAAAAGGGAGTCAGTTCATTCTTCCCTTCCGACGTTATTTTGAACGTTACTTCAATATTTTGCAGCGAGTCCCTTTTCAGCGAAAATCTTTGATCGGCCGTCAGTTGCTTCCACTTATTCGGTTCCGATCGATATAGGGATAACATCAAATTTAACACATCCGCTTTTCGCTTTAATCCTTCCTGATAGCTACGGCGGATTTCATTTTCAACTGCGGTTTCTGCAATACGGGTCAGTTCCTTCTCCGTAGTTCTTTGGTTTAACTGAATGAGGGAACCGGTTAATTTTACACGAATAGAAAAACGGGGTTTTCCGTGTTCGTTTGAAGGAATGATCTTTACCTTTGGTTTCTGGCTGATAATGACTGCAGCCGGCTGAGTCTGATCTTTTTCATATACAATTAACGGTGTGCGCCTTGTTTGTTTAGTCATCCAGCGGATCCCCAGCAGGTCGTTACCGGTTAGCCATCCCTTAAATTGATCCCCTTTTAACAATGCCATACCATCGATGGCTAACTGAGGTTGCTTTTTTTTATCCTCTGTCCAGCGTGTTTCATCAACGGATATTTTGGGCAGCAGAGTGGTCATGGCCGGTTCGTACAGATAGCTGATAAAACGGTTTAAACGTAGAGGTCTGATAAAAGAACTTTGATCATAAATGTCTGTCGGGTCGCCGAGCCGGGAGAAAGCATTCGTGGGTTCATGTATTGGGAAAATCGACAACAGTTGTTCAATCGGATCCGCAGTGGCAAACATCCAGATGGTATATCTTGTTTCACGATAGCGGACAAACAGTTCAACCGCATCCTTTAATGCATGTTTTAGTCCCGATTCGGTAAAGACGATGGCGGACAGATGTCCCCAGAAGATACGGCGCTGACTGGACCGGTACATGTCATGGAATGCGGTGTCGACGGTCTTTCCTTTACCTCTACCTAACTGGATGACCCCGGATTGAATGCCTTCTCCCCCGACTTTTGATAAACCGGCAAAATTGGTCAATTGGGTATACACGATAAACTCTCCATCCTGATAATCAATGCCTACGGCATGAGCAAAAAACATCTTATCAATTTCCCGTGCATTCCAGCAACCGCTTAGAATCGGAACGATTAACAGAATTGAAAATATAACGTGCCAGCTTTTCGTCCGGATCATTCTGAGTCCCCCTGTCGCGTCGGATCATCCGGTAATAAAATGCCGGGTCTTTTCTTAATCCAGGGCCAGGGTTTACGTACCATACCCTGAATGAATGACTTGAAATGAAATGGAGAAAGTGGTGTCAAGTATGGAACACCGAATGAGCGAATGTTGGCAATGATGATCAGGATACCTGCCATTGAAATGAATAATCCGATTAATCCCAGAAAGGAACAAATGATTAATGTGATAAATCGTAGGACACTTAAGGTACCGATTAAGGATTGATTAACCAGTGTAAAAGTGGCGACAAAAGATACGGCAATAACCACAACCATTGACGGACTGGTTAACCCCGCACGAATCGCTGCATCACCGATGACTAATCCGCCCACAACTGTCAACGTTTGTCCGATCGGCATGGGAAGTCTTAATCCTGCTTCGCGGAAAAGTTCAAAGGCAAATAACATCAATAATGCCTCTAAAAACGCAGGGAATGGTACCCCTTCCCTTGAAGTTACCAGCATCGCAATAAAAGTAAGTGGAATTTGTGCCTGATGATAACTGATCAATGCAATCCAGAATCCGGGTAAAAAGACCCCGATCGAGATCGCTATCCAGCGAATGATCATTTCGAATGAATTATAGATAAAAGAATATTCACCGTCTTCCGGGCTTTTCATCAGATAAAACAAGTTGACGGGACCGATAATGGCCGCGGGAGAGCCGTCCACAAAAATAACAAACCGGCCGCGCAACAGGGAATCCACAACGAAATCAGGACGGCCGGTGTAATCCATTATTGGGAAAATTGGAAACGGAGAGTCATCAAGCAACTCTTGAACTTGACTCGAACTAAAGATGCCGTCTATGTCAATCTTTTTGAGTTTTTGATCCACATTTGCAATGATGGACGAGTGGATGATGTCCTGATCGTAGAGCAAAGCGATTTTTGTTTGCGTTCGCCTACCAAGTTCGTAAGTTTTACATTTTAACGTATTGGAACGATAGCGTTTACGGATCAGGGCGATATTTACGGCAATTTCTTCGATAAAATTATCCTTTGGCCCTTTAATCGTAGCCTCTGTATTTGATTCCTGCGGTGGTCGTTGGGGATGTTTGGCGATATCAACTGTGAAAGCCGTATTCGATTTTTCAAAATACATTAAGAGATGTCCGTCAAACACCCTGGATTCCACTTCCGAACAGTTCATGACTCTTCTTAAGCCCGGTCTCATCCAGAAATCATCAATTTGGGAGTCGGATGAAAAAGGGTTCTTTCGATTACGCATCAACTGTTCCAATTTGGGTATAACGTTATCGTTTAATTGTTCGATATCAATCAGTGCCCCGCTATACGCAAGTAATACAGATTCCTTTATACTCTCATGCTGATATTGCAGTTGTTCGAGGGTAACATCTTCACAGGAAGAAAAAAGTTCCAATAAGCTTTTTCTGTTTATGGGGGCATTGGAAAGAGAATGCGGTTTTCCCTTTTTGTTTGATTTTTTTTTTAAAAAGTGAAAGTGTTTCACGACTTCATCCCCTTTTTTGACTTGTTGGCAACAATGCAATAATGAACAGGAACAGGGAAAGGAAGGTCAGGTAAATGAGCGAATAGGGCAAAATGATCCCGGTCAGAATCGATTGAAATTGATCACTGCTTAAAGGGACGAGTGCCAGAGAAATGAGGGCGATATATAAGGCGGTCAGAACCCGATTTCTGATTCGTTTTGATTTGAATTGAAATATTTCTGTGATCATGAAAAACAGAAAAGAAATTCGAATAAGCGCTCCTGTTAACCATTGATAAATGGATAAGAAATCCAGGTGTTCAAAAAACCGCCCCAGGGTGACGAGGCTCCATTCTTCATAAGCAGGGAACCTCTGCCTGGCTGATTCTGTGGGACCAAACTCTGTAATGGCTCCGATCAACGGACCCAGGGTCAGATATGCCAGAATCCACGTCAATAGAAAAAGAAACCGGTAAGACAGTGGTTTATGAATCTTATGCTGGATAAAAAGTAATAAAAGGATCTCAATCAATCCAGTTGCGGAATATAACACCCCCTGAACGACCGGATTCCATCCGTGTTCCAGAACCGGTAATAACAGAGAATGATCCTTATTTGGTATGTTGGCTGTTGCAACAAAAAAACCGAATAAGATAACAATAGGTAATAAAACTCCGTTCACAATGACAATCGCACGTAAACCCGAAAGACTGGCAAAAAAACAGATTGATAAAAATACAACAATGATCACGAATTGTGGGGTATCGGGTAAATATGTAATCGTTGTCCACAATGTTAATTCTTTAAGAGCCGACCACCCAAGGGTAAACAGGTGAATAACGGATAACCATAGAAAAGTTTTTGCGATCAAAGAACCCGTTTTCTCTTGAATCCACAAAAATAGAGGGCGTCTGGATGACCTTCTGGATATAAATGTGATCATCCATAACCAAATGCTGATGATCCCTGCAGTCAAAAGTACAGAGATCCACGAATCACGTCCTGCTCTGTCTAACAGGGGAGGGATGATGGTGACATGATTAAGAATACCAACACCGGTAATCGTTATTAATGCACTTTGATAAAGACGAATCGACTTTTCTTCTAAATCCATGAATACCACCTGAAGGATTAGACATGATCGCATGATTTAATAATATCAAGTTGTTTATTAGATAAATTCTCTCTTATCCTCCCCCTTTATTCAAATTCATATCATAAAAAAGAAGAGGAGTATATGCCACTCCTCTTCTCATCCATGGATCGGACCCGGAGAAACGGTCCTCCTCGATCAGCGTGCAAAAATATGATTTCCAATTTGTGTGATCTGAGGGCGTGTCCAGATCCACTTGGAGGTTGCGGTTTTCGGATTAAAGTAATAAAGAGCTCCGTATGAAGGATCCCATCCCCTTACCGCGTCTTCAACTGCCCTGTAAGCCACGGAATTGGGGGTGTACCAGAATTGACCGTCGTCCACAGCAGTGAACGCTCCTTTTTGAAAAATGACTCCCGATGCTGTATTGGGAAAGTCGGGTGATTGAATACGGTTTAAAATCACTGCAGCCACGGCTACCTGACCGCGGTAAGGTTCTCCCCGGGCTTCACTGTATACTGCCCGTGCCACCAGATCCGTCTCGTGTTGTGAAAATGAGACTTTTTTCAGGACGCGCCAGGTTTGCGGTCCCACGATTCCATCCACTTTTAAACTGAATTGCTGCTGGAACTTTTTCGCGGCAGATGCAGTTTGCCAGCCCATGATCCCATCGATTTTTCCTGTATAATGTCCCATCATTTTCAAGCGGTATTGCAAGTCCCAGACATCTCCCGCTTTGCTTCCGTAATAGAGTGTAGCAGGTGCGGCCGCTTCTGCCTGAGATACCAGACTGACATAAGGAATGCCGGATGTGAACATCATCGTAAAAGCCATGATCGATACTATGATCATCTTGAATCGAAACGTTGTATTTTTATTCATTTGATCTCTCCTCTCCTTTTTGAATGCCCCCTCTGGTATTCATGTCGAATTATAAAGGGGTTCTGTTCCCATTTCATTACCAAAATGTTGGCAGTCAGTTGTGATGTTATATAATATAAGGAAATACCAAGGGGAAAAAGGAGTATGTGATGGACGATCAAACTGCCCTGATCGAAAAATGCAAACAACGGATGATTCCATATGAGTGTGAAGGTTTTTTAATGGGGAAGGGTCCGCGTAACCCTTTCCTTATGTTTGTGGGTGAAGCCCCGGGGGCAACCGAGATTGAAAGCGGGGAGCCTTTTTCCGGACAGGCGGGGGAATATTTTGACCAGTATCTTGACTATCTCGGCCTGAGCCGAGATGAAGTCTTTGTGACGAGCACGGTACGAAGCCGACCTTACCGATTGACGCGAAAAATCGGTCAAAACGGGGAGATCAGGGAAAGCAAAAGAAACCGGCCCCCCACCCAAAATGAAATTGAAGCTCACGCTCCTCTTCTCGACTGGCAAATCGAACAAGTAAAGCCACAGATCATCGTCACAATGGGAAATGTTGCTCTGCATCGTCTGGTGTCAACCCGGGATACCATTACCACACTGCATGGGCAGATGCTGGAGGTTCCGTTAAGACGGCGGGAAAATTCCTTCCAATCTGATGAACACTGGGGATTGACATCAAAAAAGTGGAATGTATTTCCTACGTTTCATCCGGCTGCCATCATTTATCGCCCGTCAATCAAACCGATTGTTTTTGAAGATCTGAATATATTGCGAGGCTTCTTATCCCGGCCAAACTCTGAAAAAGGAGAGAAAAAATCATGAATCAATGGCAGATAAATTTAAAAATCGATGAATAAACTTCACCTTTTCCGTCCATTATATTGGATGTCGGGTACGTAACGGTTGAGCCCAGATCCATATATGCTCCGATCAAAAGGGGTATATATGGATCGGCCGAAGGTTGCATACAGGTCATAATCTGGCTTGTATGCAGCCGGAGGGAAGATCCTGTACGGCTGGGAAAGGTTTCATTACAGTCGATTCCATACAGAATACGATTGTAATGGGATCCCAACCTGTCGTACAGGGTCGAGCGAAGATCATACAGGGTGCCGCAGGCTCATTCATTTGAGTTAACGGTCATATACGGCCGAG
>JAWLDF010000040.1:0-26336 GCA_041686735.1 Bacilli bacterium | reverse complement strand
AAACAATACGGTAGAGGTTAATTGTGGAACTGGCAAGCCCTTTTTTTATGTACTTTTTCTTTGCATATCTGTGTATTTTTATTTTGCAATAAACATACATTTGACAAACGAGATTTCCCTCACGATTCCATTACTGCTGCAAGGGCTCAATTGTTATATGACTGGATAAGTCGCTTGCCAGCGAAAAGATGAATAATGATGAAAGAAACAAACTTATTATTCGGTTTTGTAAAGAGATTGCAGGGGAAAATAATATTGATGCGGTTATTGATATACTTTCTAAAAATGGACTTCCTTACAACCTGGTGTATAAGGATGAACTTGATGTGTTCTTGAAAAGAGACTTTCATAGTGAAGTTAATAAACATTGCCGGGAATTGTTCTTACAGGGGAATTACTTTCATGCAGTTTTTGAAGCAACTAAGACATACAATTTTTTAGTAAAAGAAAAGTCGAACAGTGAGAAAGATGGAGTAAGTTTGATGATGGATGTTCTCAGTGTTAACAACGGCGTATTAAAAATAACAAAATGTGTGAGTGAAACAGATAGAAATGTTCAAAGAAGGTGTTAAGTTTTTATCTTCAGGATTAATGCAAGCAATTAGAAACCCAACGGTTCATGAACCCGCAATTACTTGGCCTATTAGTAAGCAAGACTGCTTAGATATATTAAGTTTTATATCTTTCCTGTTAGACAATTAGATAGCGTTCAGTATTTTAAAGTTTAACTCAAGATAATGTAAAAGGGAGAATATAAATGATTACTTTTTATTCTCGCGCGGGAGGGGCACAAGGTTTTCAATTCTATCTGCTGCTTTGCTAAACGAAGAACAGCTCTTTGTTTACGACAAAGTAATTATTAAGACTCCTTACAAGACACACATAAGGAATGTTGCTGCTGAAACATATTTTTATGATATCCCTGAAGATATTTTTAATCAGAAAAAAGATCAATTTCCTCAATTCGAACAAGAGCTTAACTCTCTGCTGAATAACTTGTGTTCCAAGTTTTTGCTTACTACAGAACCGCACTTCAAAAATGCTCTATCTAGTGATGATCGTACGAATTTATCAGTTCACTTGGCTTTGCAGCATTTACGTAATCGGGACTCCAGAAGACTAATCGCGGAAATGAACAAAACAATTACGCAAAAGCTATTTGATTTGAATATGTACAATGAAGACAGAAATTATAAGCCTGAATAATTTTTGGTAGAGCCAAAGTTAACGATAATGGTCAGAGTGAGTTGCAAATACATTATCGATATTACATAGATCGACAAAAAAATATAGAAAAAATAAAGTACAGGGTTTGGGGCGGTCATAATGAAGGCCAGCAAATTGAACCCGATGTATGGGATCTTCTGTTGCAGTATATCTCGGGGAATTAAGAGATGCCGAACAGTATTTGAGACCCTCCAGAGGAAATCGTATCGGACAACTTTACATGAATCTGAACGAGGACAGAAACAAAAATCGAATTGATGAAGATAAGCGAAAGGAACTGGCCAGAAAAGAAACGGATGCTTTGAAAAATAATCAAGAATGGACAGATTTAATTAACACCGGTAAAGAAAAAGTCAACGAACATTTAAAGCAAACAACCTTTCATGGAAAAGAACAAGAAGTAGATGATTTCATGGTGGGTGGGCACCAAAAATGATTTTCAAGTTTCGATAGGAAAAAAGGGAAAGTACATGAAAAAGTATCTTCCGGAATCATATTGGGAAATGTATAAGGAAACTTATTCCGATAGCAACTATGAAAATATGTGGAACGCGATCTTCACAGCTTGTGAATTGTTTAGGATTCTAGCCAAAGATGTCGCTCAGTATTTTCAATATACATACAACACCAAAGATGATGCCAACATGACGATGTATCTTAAGCATGTCAGGGAATTGCCCATTGATGCAAAAAGTATCTATTGAATGTCATTGAATTTATAGGAGTTGAACCTATTGGACCACAAAATAGAAATCTTATCTACACCAAATGAAATGAATATAAATTTAAGAAATAAAACGGTGATCCTCCCTTTAGGAATTGAATCTTCTATTAATTCATACTGGAATACCTTGATGGATGAAGGCAAAAAATATACCCGTGGAAAAGTTTTTATGATTGATTCCATCCATCTTTCTGATCACTCGTTAAATGTAGATTTAATAGAAACGGACTATGCACATTATTTGTATTCAAAAAAGCATCCGGTCCCCGATCTATATAACTGCAGGGTTATATATGGTGCTGCGATGATTGTGACCAGCGACGATAAAATTGTAATTGGTGAAATGGGTTCCCATACAGCAAATGCCGGCAGATTACAATTTGTTGCCGGCGGCATTGATTCCGAGGATATTACCGATAGGGTTGTCAATCTAGAAAAAAATATCATTCGAGAAACAAAAGAGGAAATCGGAATTGACATAACCGATCCGCAAATAGCTCAAAAAATTATACCCCAATATCTTAAGGCAGGTGGCGTGAACAACTCAGTCACAATCATTTTTAAAGTGATCTTAAATATGGATTCCAAAGCATTGGCGGATAAATATAACGAATATACGGAAGGTTTACTGTCAAAAGGGATACTACCTGAATTTTCGTCAATTTTATTTGTGGACAGGCATCAAGAAAATTTATTATCTATTGATAAAAGGGAAAAAGTTGACTATCTTATTCCTGTATTAGGAAAGATATGCTGTCAGGGAGGATGAGGTCGGTGGAAGGAAATAAAATATATAAGCGGGGAAACAAAATCGGAGAGATTACTTGTTATCACGGCGGAAAATATGTTTTATAACATTGATAAAGAGAAGTAATGTCGAAATAGAAAGGAGGGGAGTGAAACCCCTCTTTTTTAAAAAAAATTTTTTATGAAGGGAAGTTGCTCATATGAGATTGCTCTTTTACGGCAAACCAGACAGTCCATGAATCCTTCTCAATGATTGGGGGTTGTTTTTCGATGAGTTTTCCTTTTATGAAAGAAATCAATTCTCCAAGTTCCTTATCAGTCAACTCATGAAGAATAGAACGCCCTGTTCTTAGCAGCAAATCAGTTTTTAATTCTTTAAAATCACTATAAACACGTCTTGTTTCCCAAAGTGACACAGTTTTAGTTATCCGAAATCCGTTCGATTCCAACGCCTGCTGAACTTGAAGGGAATCATACCTTCGAGAAACCTCCTTATCAATTAACTTAGGAAACTTTTCAAAAAAATATCCTCGTATATGATATTCATCCCCGGGTAGTAGACAATCTTTAGGGGTTCTATCCTGAATGATGAGAGTACCTCCATTGTTAAGAATGCGAAAAGCTTCCTTGAAACAAGCATCTAAGTCGTTAAGGTGGTGGATTAGTGCTCTTTCTAATACAATGTCCATCTCATTTGCAGGTAGGTTTGACTGGTAAGCATCACCTCGCAGAAATGTAACATTTTGAATGTTATCGCAGTTATTAGCTGCCCCTTTTAACATCTCATCCGAGAAATCAATACCAAATACGTGGGATGCCCCCATCTCAATAAGAGCCTTTATATAAATCCCCCCTCCACAACCGATATCGGCAATTCGCTTATCTGACACATCTACCGTTTGTTTTATTAAAGATTTCCAGGATTCATCTGCGTTTCTTGTTGCATACGTATGCCTGTTTTGTTCATCATGAAAGTTTATCGGCATTTATAACATTCTCCTCTCATCGATTAGTTCCGTATAATGAAACTAAGTTTCAAAATATATTATAACATATTCGACTTAGGAATAAACCAACAGAAAATTTCAAAAATATTTCGATAAAGAACGTTCAAATAAGAAACGATGTGTATTATAATGGCAAGTAATATTATTTTCTTAACACGGAAATAAACCCCGAAAAAAGGGAAAATAAAGCCATTTACAGACAAAGAGAAAAAATCGAGAACTGGTTAGAGAGGGAGAGAAGAGACATTGAGCAATCTGAAAATGAAAAGTCACGTCAGGATGGAGGACATTGTCTATGCGCACCACGTGCTCAAGGAAGTGATCCGGGAGACGCCGCTTCAGTTTGATCCGATTTTATCGGCCAAATACAATTGTAATGTCTATCTGAAACGGGAAGATTTGCAGGTAGTGCGATCATTCAAGATTCGGGGAGCCTATCATGAAATTCGCAGTCTTACGACGGAAGAACTGGAAAAAGGGGTGGTTTGTGCCAGTGCGGGCAATCACGCCCAGGGCGTCGCTTATTCCTGTAATGCCCTGAATATTCATGGAAAAATCTTTATGCCGAGTACGACCCCGCGACAAAAAGTGAATCAGGTAAAGCGTTTCGGCGGGGACAATGTCGAGGTGATCCTGACCGGAGATACCTTTGACGATGCCTATGCGGAAGCGATCAAAACATCGGAAGAGACGGGCATGAAATTCATTCATCCTTTTAATGATCCGAAGATCATCGCCGGTAACGGGACCATCGGCATGGAAATCATGGAGAATATCGACGAACATGTGGATTATATCTTTTTAACGGTGGGTGGCGGCGGACTGGCATCCGGTGTCAGCACCTACGTGAAAACGATCAGTCCGGATACGAAAGTGGTTGGCGTCGAACCGGAAGGGGCGCCTTCCATGAAAGAATCCTTAGTACGAAACCAGGTGACCGAGCTCGATAAAATTGATAACTTTGTCGACGGGGCGGCTGTGAAAAAAGTTGGCCAGCTGACCTTTGAGATCTGTAAAGATTATCTGGATGATGTGGTTCTGGTTCCGGAAGGTAAAGTCTGTACAACCATCTTGGAGTTATATAATGAAAATGCGATTGTGGCGGAGCCGGCAGGGGCCCTTCCCATTGCCGCCCTTGAATTTAAGAAGGAAGAGATCGCCGGCAAAAATGTGGTCTGTGTCGTCAGCGGTGGAAATAACGACATTGACAGGATGCAGGAGATTAAGGAACGCTCCCTCATTTATGAAGGGCTGAAACACTATTTTATGATTAATTTTCCGCAGCGGGCGGGGGCCCTGCGTGAATTTCTGGATGAAGTGCTGGGTCCGATGGATGATATCACCCGCTTTGAATATACGAAAAAGCACAATAAAGATAACGGACCGGCGCTGGTCGGCATCGAGTTAAAGGCAAAGGAAGATTATGAATCGCTGATCCGGCGGATGGAGAAAAAGGGAATCCAGTACATGGAAATCAATAAGGATCCGCTTTTGTTCAATATGTTGATCTGATCGTGTTGCATCTTCCATGCATTAATATTAATAAACAGCTTTCTATGTTATTTCAATTTTTCATAGAAAGCTGTTTTATTTTTTTCTTTCGATATGATATGACAAAGGTCACTGGTCATATGACTTTTTCAATCCCTATACTGAAATTTAAGTCGATAATTGCAAAAGGCAAATCAGAGGATATTCAGAGATAAAGTGATTAAGTACATATAATTGCAATTTTTTGGGGGGAGTATGTTTTTGAAAACAGAACTGACAAAAAAACGAATGAAACTGTGGTTTGCGGGGCTGGCACTCATTACAATGATTTTTTTTGTGGTAGGGAACCTGGCTCAGGAATCTTCAGTCTATGAAACGGATGATGAGGAATGGGAAACGGTACGAGCGGGGAACGATGGTCGCATGTCAGATCCCGCAAACTCAGAAGATGCGTCTGATCTTCACGGGTATACGGTTCTCGTTTATATGAATGGTTCCGATTTGGAAAGCACATGGGATGAAGAATACGGTGATTATGCGGGAGCAGCATCTACGGATCTGGAAGAGATGATGAAAGGTTTATACGGCAACGATGTGCAGGTGATCGTGGAAACAGGCGGAACACTGAATTGGGCCAATTCGCAAATTAGCGGTGAACAAAATCAGCGCTGGGAGGTCGTTTCCGGAGATCTGAAAAAAATCACTGATGTCGGCGTGAAAAATATGGGTGCATCCGAGACGCTGGCGGATTTCTTGACCTGGGGAATCGAGGATTATCCTGCAAAGAATTACGCGCTCATCTTCTGGGATCATGGAGGTGGCGCAGTTCTTGGTTTCGGCTCAGACGAACTGTTTGACGGCGATTCGCTTACGCTGGATGAGATTGAAGAAGGACTGGCAGTAGCTTATGAGAAAACGGGTAAAAAACTGGAGTTGATTGGCTTTGACGCATGTTTGATGGCAACGGTGGAAACCGCTTATCTTCTCAGTCCGTATGCCAATTACATGGTTGCTTCTCAGGAACTTGAACCCGGACATGGGTGGGATTATGAAGCTGCGTTCCGCCATTTGTCAGCTTTTCCGACATCCGGCGGAGCAGAACTGGGCAAAGCGATCGCAGACGGTTACAGGGAACACGCCATTTTTAATGAACAAGAAAAATCAATTACACTCTCGGTTTCTGATCTGCGTAAGGTTCCAGCTCTCGTTGATGCGCTTGAAGCTTTTGTACAGGAAGCCGGTCAGGAGATCACTTCTGACGATCAGCGTTTCTATAACCTTGCCCGGGGAAGAAGCAAGGCGGAGGATTACGGAAGTTCAACCGCGCATGGTGGTATTACGGATATGACGGACCTGGCTTCTGTTGCAAGAAATATGTCTGATCAGTATCCGCAAACGGCGGACAGGCTCTTACAGGCACTGGAATCAGCCGTCATTTACAATCTGAACAGCGTCGGTCGACCAGAAGCAAGCGGGTTATCGATTTACTTTCCGCACAAAGACAAGGAGAATTTCGAAGATAACCTTGCCGGGTACGGACAGATCGGATTTTCCGACGCTTACACCGATTTTTTGAATACTTACGTATCCCGGTTGATGGGCGAGAAAAACGGTGTGGCAATCGAAAGCGCGGATTATGAAGATTTTACATTTGAATATGGGTCGGAAGAAAGCCAGTATTTTGAAATCCAGCTACAACCGGAAGATCTTGACCGAATCGAGCAAATCTATGGTGTGGTTGCTGCATTGACGGAGGGGTCTGACGGGCCGATGGTATTCCTGGGCTATGACCACTACGTAAACATGGATTGGGAAACCGGATTGTTACGGGACGATTTCACCGGCGAATGGCTGACCTGGGACGGAAATTTCGTCGGGCTGTGGCTGGTGAGCCAGGGAGAAAACTACATTCGCTATGGGATACCGGCGATTCTGAACGGAGAAGAGGTGGACATCCTTGTCCATTTCGACACAGAGTCGGAACGTTTTGACGTGCTGGGAGCCTGGAGAGGTATCGACGAATCATCGGGAATGCCGGACAAAGATATTATAAAAATTTCGGCAGGAGACGAAGTTATTCCGCTGTTCTACTATTATGACGAAGCAACGGATGAAGAAGGTTATACAGAGGGAGACCCATTTATTGTCGGGGATTCCATGGAGTTGACATATGACTGGTTACCCGAAGGAAACTATTTGTACGGGTTCTCGATCATCGATTATTCCGGAAATGAAACACTTTCCGAATTTGCAGAGATTGAATTGGCAGAATAAGTTGGTACAGAACGAAAATAAGCATGCCACAGGGGTTGGATGGAATTGTTCCATTCTACCCCTGTTACACCATAGAAAGGTGGTTGTTGTTGTGTTTTATGTGGGACTCTCCGGGTCATCCATTGCCTTTTTTACAGGATTAATGTTATTGTTGCAAAGATTTGCAATGGGTTGGGTTCCTTTAGGGACAGGAATAGGAATGATTGTTTTACTGGCAATGCAAAATCGGAAACGTAAAACGAGGAAATCGGTTCGGAATAACATAGGCGGGTACCGGTTTGATTGTTCAGACGCCATTTTGTGTGGGGATTGTGTAACGGAGAGGTGCGATTAGTGATGTATGAAGATTTGCTCAAATTAAGATGGATTCCATGCCATCGCAGGGAAGACCGATCTTTTCGTTTCAAGGGGAAGGTATTTCCCTTGTGTGCAAGATGCACCGCTATTTATCTGGGATACATGACGACACCGGTTTTTCTTATGTTTTCGGTTACAATTCCGTTATGGATAAGTCTTGCAATGAGTATACCGATGATAATCGATGGATATACCCAGTTGTGGAAATGGAGGGAAAGCAACAACACGCTTCGTTTTCTGACGGGGTTTTTGTTTGGGTTGGGACAAGCTCTATTTATTTCCACGGCCGTTCTCTTTCTTATCACAAAAATTGTTCAGTAAAATAGGATCCAAGAGTTTATTGGAACTCCTGACACATAACTAAGTATGCTATTATTCTAGTATATCTTGCAGGAAATACCTTTAGTAAATTATTCTGATATTACTAAATGAATAGGATGTGAATCCAATGAAAAAAATGTCCTTATTTTTTACCTTTATCCTGTTTATGATGCAGGTTTTACCCGGTATTACCGGTGCTTCAGGGAATATAACGGGTGAAACAGCAAAAACAAATCAAAGGTATGTTAACGGGGAAATCATTGTGAAATTTAAAGCCGGTCAAGAGCAGATGCAAGTTTCCGGTTTAAAAAAGAACCTCGGTCTATCGACGAAAAAGCAGGTTCGTTTTATCGGAGCTGAAGTGATCAAGGTACCGGAAAATACAAACATTGATAGAATGGTTTCTCTATTAAATGACAGTGAATTAGTAGAGTATGCCCAACCCAATTATATTTATTATCCGAAGTCGGTCATACCGACCGATCCCATGTGGGACCAGCAATGGGGATTACATAACACCGGGCAGACGATCAACACGATTGCCGGCATCGCTGATATAGACATCGATGCTCCTGAAGCGTGGGAATATGCCAATAACCTGGATGAGGTCGTCGTTGCCGTAATCGACTCAGGTGTCGATATGAATCATCCCGATTTGGCGGGGAAAATATGGACAAACCCGGGAGAAATCCCTGACGACGGCATTGATAACGACGGCAATGGATATATTGATGATGTCCACGGCTGGGATTTTTATCACAATGATAATACGGTTTTTGACGGCAGTTTCACTGATGATCACGGCACCCATGTAGCAGGAATTATTGCTGCATCCGCAAATCATGTTGGGATTCGCGGGGTGGCCCCCAATGTAAAAATTATGCCGTTGAAATTTTTGGGTCAGGGGGGAGGAAGTACACTTGATGCCATTGAAGCAATTGAATATGCATCCATGATGGGCGTTAAAATATCAAATAACAGTTGGGGAGGCCCCGGCGATGAGTATGATACCGCTTTAAACACCGCGATTGAAAATTCGGGCATGTTATTTATAGCCGCAGCGGGAAACAACGGTAACAATATTGATGAGACTCCCAGTTCTCCCGCGGTCCTTCCGGCTGGCAATATACTAAGTATCGCGGCGATAGATAATAACGGGCAACTGTCCTATTTTTCAAACTATGGGTTGACTACAGTGGATATGGCCGCACCCGGTGAAGATATTCTCAGTACTTATCCTGAGATTTTCTCGCGAAATGCCGCAGTGACCAATGTCGTATACGGCAAAGGCAAAACGATTGCTCTGGGCTTTTCACAACTGGAACTTGAGGAACAAAGCTTTAAACTGTTGTCGAACGACTCTATGAAATTCTTCGGATATTCAACATCTGATCCTGTTGGTATTTTGATTGTGCACGATGCAGAAGTTGACCTATACGAAGATGATCCTGAATTTAAAGATTATGTTATGAATTATGGAAATAGTTTTAAAGAATCGTTAAGTGATTTTACCAGTGCCACTACGGTAACACAGTTTGTTTATTCGGCTCAGTCGGGCCCCGATTTGAATACGTTAAACAATTACGATGTCATCATCTGGTTTACGGATTGGACATACGATCCATTAACGGATGATGATGTAGCCAACTTGCAAAGTTACGTCGATCAGGGCGGGAATTTAATTATATCGGGTGCCAATACTTTTGACGGACATATGGACCACCCCTTTGTTACAGAAACGCTTGGGCTTGAAATAACCATGGATGCAGCCGGCGGATTCATGTCACTATCCGGTGTTAACTCCGGAGCCAGCGGCGCCTATTTTTCCGGTCACGATTATATGAGTTTGATTGGTACATGGTTTTTGGATGATGTATTTGATCCCAATCCGGATGTAGATAAGGCTGAAGCCGTTATTGTATATAAGGGTTCTGAGGCTGGCTACGAATATATGAGCGGAACATCAATGGCGACTCCCATGGCCACGGGTATTGCAGCTGCTCTCATGGGGCAAAAGAACCTGACCCCGCTGGAGACGAAGAACTTAATGATGCAGTCGGGTGTTTCGCTGGATTCACTGCAGGGAAATACAGTTACCGGAAAAATGGTAAATTTATATCATGCAGTTGCAACCAGTGTCACTCAACCCACTGTTGTGGAGAACACATATTCATACTCTGTCAATTTTAAAACGAGTCCTTACGGAAAATTGTTAACAAACGATACGATGACCATCGTATTTCCGGATGTTGCTGTGATGCCGGGAAGCATTACAGCCGATAACATTAAAGTAAATGGTGTCCCTGTGGGTACAAGCAGTTCGATCATTCATCCGAACGGCACCTCGATTACATTCCATGTGCCTGTTGAAGTGAATCATAACGGCTACGTGAATGTCGTGATCGACCAGGGTGCCAATATTATGGTTCCTTTAGGCAGCCACACCCTGGATGTAAGTACCTCGACAGATCCCGTTGCAGTAACTTCTGCCGCTTTCGAGGTTGATGGTCAAACCGCAAGCACCGGTGGTGGTGGCGGAAGTGGTGGCGGTGGTTCCATCATTGTTCCGGAGGAACCGGCTATTTCCGAGTTGCCTGGAGAAATTATACTTGAAACGAGGGAAGATGAAGTAATTGACGGTGATAAAACTATCGTTAATATTATTGATGAAAAGTTACAGCTAAGTCTTGAAAACCATGAAGAGGTTGAAAGAGTTGCGGTTAAAATATTAACAAATACTCGGGAAGTTGAGGTTAATATTCATGCTGCCAGTCTTGAAAACATTTTAAAGCGTAATCATGACGCTGTATTCGTGATTCAATCCGAAATCGGAAGCTATGACCTTCCGGTAAATGCCATCAACTTTGAAAAATTGGCGACTGAGCTGGGCGCACCCGCAGATGATTTGAAAATGACGGTAAGAATGAATAAATTGACTGCTGAGCAACAGAAAATGATTGATGAAGCTGTACATGAGAAAGGCGCCAAAACTGTGACTGATTCAGTTGAATTTGAGATAGAGGTAAACAGTAACGGGAAATCCATAACGATAAATCAGTTCGGATCTAAATATGTGAATCGTACTATAAGATTAAACAATGAAAACATTGATCCTGACCACACAACTGGAGTAATGTATAATCTGCAAACCAATGCTATACAGTTCGTCCCTACTTTTTTTAACAAGGTAGACGGGTCATGGGAGGCCACAATCAAACGAAACGGGAATAGTATTTACACAATTGTGGAAAATGATATCACTTTTGACGATATTCAAAATTACTGGGCTAAAGAGCAAATTGAAAATCTTGCTTCCAAGTTTATTGTGAAGGGAGTGACAGAAAATCAATTTGCACCAAGGAACCCGGTAACCCGCGCGGAATTTACAGCGTTAATTGTTCGATCACTTGGCTTAACGGAAGGCTCTGAATCATACTTCAAAGATGTGGCAAGCGATGACTGGTATCATGGAGTCGTAGCTGCAGCAGTAGAAGCGGGTTTAATAAAAGGATATGATGATAATACCTTCCAACCCGATCGTGAAATTACTCGTGAAGAGTTAGCTGTATTAATCAGCCGTGCAGCAGATTATGCTGGTAAACCTTTTAATGTCAAGGCATATGATAATCTGGACATGTTTAAAGATCGTAGTGAGGTCAGCAGTTGGGCTCAAGGATCTGTGATCGGCACCAACATGAACGGAATTACACAGGGAAGACCGGGAAGTCTGTTTGCACCTAAAGATACCGCAACCAGAGCCGAAGCGGTAGTCATGATTGTACGACTTTTGCAATATCTGGAGTTTATCAATTAAATAATTTAATATGTTAGGCAGCCCTGGTCGGATTTTTATCGGACCAGGGCTGTTTCCTTTTTTAAAAAATTAGATGATTTAATGAACTGTGTCCTTTTCGTTATTAAGAATCGTGATGTTCTTCAGCTGCCTCAGCTTCTGCCTTCGTTCTATGAACTGTACCTCTCGGATGCTCGGGGGGCGCGTAGATAGAGTATAATTTCAGTGGTACACTGCCCGTATTGATTAAGTTATGCCATTTACCGGCTGGGAAGATGAAGGCAAAATCGTCATAGACTTCTGCTCTAAAATCGGGCCTGTCTTTTCGATCACCCATTAAAACAAGGCCCTGACCCTGCTCGATTCGTATAAATTGATCAAGATCGGGATGAACTTCCAAACCGATGTCTTCCCCGACATTGATGCTCATCAAGGTAAGTTGAAGATGTTCTCCTGTCCACAATGCGGTTCGAAACGTATTATTTTGAATCGTAGCTTCCTCAATATTCACGACAAAAGGTGCTGGTCCATAATCCTTAAATTTAGTATACTGATTCCAATGGGAAGGGTTATACATTGGGGTGTGGTTCCAGTAAGGATATGGATGTGACCCGTAAATATCATACATATTGTACATGGGTACATGAGCATAGTGAGGATACGGATATTTGATATATGCGTGATACATATTTTTCATTCCTTTCCAGACGACTTTAAAATAGTATATGATCTATGGTTCGTATGGGTGTTTGCCTGATAACTGGTAATCAATTTGAAAGGATGAGGGGATAAACAGTGAACGAAGTATATCGACGGCTGGAGGCGATTATATTTGACCTGGACGGAGTAATTACTGATACGGCTGAATATCATTTTCTGGCATGGAAAGCGCTGGCCGAAGAGATCGGAATGAAGATCGACAGAGATTTTAACCACCGGTTAAAAGGAGTCGGCCGCATGGAATCCCTTGATCTGATCCTGTCACACGGGGGGAAGCAGGGGGAATTTTCTTCCGATGAAAAAGAAAGGCTGGCAAAGAAGAAAAATGAACATTACAAACAACTGATCCGTCGCCTTACCCCACGCGACATTTTACCGGGAATTGAATCGTTCCTGAAAGAGATCAAACAGCAGGGTATCAAAATCGGACTGGCCTCATCCAGTAAAAATGCATTGACCGTCCTTGATGCCCTTCAATTAACATCCCGGTTTGATGCAATTGTCGATGCAAACAAAATCGTCAGGGGCAAGCCCGACCCGGAGATTTTTTTAACTGCTGCCCGGATGTTGTCCGTTCCGCCGCAACATTGTGTGGGGATTGAAGACGCGGTAAGCGGTGTCAAAGCAATCAACGGTGCGGCCATGTTTTCCGTCGGGGTTGGAGACGACCAGGTGTTGCATGAAGCGGATTATGTGGTTTCTGACACATCGGAATTAGATTTACAGTCTGTGATGAGCCGGTACCAGAACCGGTAAGCTTCAGCAACTGAAGGCGGTCAGTTTAACGGAAAAAATGTTCGTTAATACCAGGTGATGAGTTGGCGACCTCTATTTTGCATCCCACTATAAACTGAAAGACAGGAAGGCGACCTTTGCGGGTCGCCGGAAAAATTTCAGTTTTCTACCTCTATTTTGATCTGAGATTGAACGGGATGATCTATGTCCACCTGCACCATTTGATCATACAGCTTAAAAGACAGGGGATTGCCGCTAAAAAGTTTGACCTGAATCTCCTGTTGATTGATCGATACGTGCATATGTCGGCCCAGATATCGAATCGAGAATGTATAAGCTTTCCATTTTTTCGGAATGGAAGGTGAAAATGAAAGGCCGCTTTCTTTTAGACGAAGCCCGGCAAAGCCCATCACAATCGCCATCCAGGTTCCCCCCATGTTTGCCAGATGAAGACCATCTTTCGTGTTTCCATGGGTGTTGTCAAGATCAAGCCTCGCCGTTTCGATGAAATAGTCATAGGCCTTCTCGTGATAGCCCACTTTAGACGCCATGATACTGAATACACAGGAAGACAGGGAAGAATCATGGGTCGTAATTTTTTCATAATAATCAAAGGAATCTTTCATCACGGAAAAATCCTGTTCGTCTTCCAGCAAAAAATGGGCAAGAACGGTGTCCGCCTGTTTGCATACCTGATAGCGATAGAGTGTGAGCGGATGATAATGGAGTAGCAGGGGATAATGATCATCCGGAGTACCGGCAAAGTCCCACACCTTTTTTTTCAGAAAATCATCGTCCTGCGGATTGATATTCAGCTCTGCATTGTAAGGGAGGTACATCATTTCGGCTGCTCTCAGCCACTCCGCCGTTTCCTCTTCCCCTAGCCCAATCTTCTCCATGACCCGACTTAGCCTTTGATCGTCTTTCTTCCTCAGTATATCGTACATTTTGGCGGCCCATTTCAGATTGTACCGGGCCATCAAATTGGTGTAATAATTGTTGTTCACCAGACATGTATATTCATCGGGGCCTGTCACCTCGTGAATATGAAAACGTCCCTGATGATAATGCCCCAGGTCTGCCCAAAGCCTCGCCGTTTCAAATAGAATCTCCGCACCGTAATCATAGAAAAATTCAAGATCACGGGTGGTCAGGTAGTATTGCACGTAACTGTAGGCGATATCGGCACTGATATGATACTGAGCCGTTCCGGCCGGGAAAAAAGAGGAACATTCCGATCCTGAAATCGTTCGCCAGGGAAACAGCGCTCCTTTTTTATGGCCCAGTTCTCCGGCGCGCTTGCGGGCCTCGTCCAGTGTGGTGTAACGATAGATCAACAACTGTCTGGCCAAATCAGGGTGCGAGAACAAAAAGACGGGAAACATGAAAATTTCCGTATCCCAGAAATAATGGCCTTCGTAGCCTTCTCCGGACAGTCCTTTTGCCGCAATGTTGGCAAACCGGTCCCGTCCGATCGACTGCAGCAGGTGATACAGGTTGAAGCGGATTCCTTCTTGTAAAAGAGCGGCTTCTTCGCGATCCGTGTCACTGTCGATGGTAATGTCGGCATACTGCCAGAACTCCCTCAAAACATCGATCTGTTTTTGCAGGATATCGTCAAAAGTGGTGTCAATCAGGCGGGAATGTTGGTGTACTGCATCACGGACCAGATTCTCGCCATGACGAAGAGAATCGGTATAAATGTTTTTCTTCGTAAAGATCACCGGTTCTGTCAGGGAAAAAGTGAAGCATGACTCTACACCGCCTGGTGTTTTGTTATCGGTTCGCCGGTGGTCAACCGATATCACATGACGGGTTGCACAGGCGGCTTTTAAGGAAGAACGGTTCGTTTGTACTTCGACCAGCGATATCCCGTCTTCCAGCCGGACACCGGTAACGGACAGGAGTTTGCTGGAATTTGAAGAGACACGGGGATCCCGGTCATTTACATAATTGGATACATCCCCGTTGATCGATGACACGATTTTTACGGGCCCGAAAAAATTAACCGGTTCCAGAGAGACCTCCTGAATGAACAATTCTCTTTCCGTCAGAGAGGCCATGCGGCGAAAACGGAGTATCACTTCTTTGCCGGAAGGGGAACGCCAGTGGATGATTCGTTCCGTAAAACCTTGATCAAGATGGAGAAAACGATCATATTGCACAATCTCTCCTGAAAAGAGAGAGAACCATTCTTCTTTATCTTGCACGACGAGGGCAATTCGGATCGTTTGTGAGTCGATGAGATTTACGATTTTTTGTTGACTGTCGGGAAAACCAAAATGCTTTTCGCCGTAAGGGATATCGATAATATCATAGAAAGCATTCAGATAAGTCCCGCGGATGGATTCGGCATTTTCGGGATACCCTTCTTCAAAATTGCCGCGAACACCGATGTAACCATTGCCTGTAAAAAAGAGGCTTTCTTCGTTTAATAACTCTTTTAAATCTTTGTGTTGAGAATGGATTTGCCAACGCATCTGTCATACCCCTTTTCGACTGATCAAAAATCAATTTTAATAATTTTGAGTTTTTGGTTGAATTGATATAATTTTCTGTAATATAATATCATTGAAAAGGTTTTCAAACAATATGATTTATATTTTTCAAAAAGGAAGAATGAGATGAAGCCTACGATTAGAGATGTCGCCAGAATGGCCAATGTATCAATCAGTACGGTATCCCGTGTGATGAATGCCCCGGAAACGGTGGTGGAAGATAAACGGGTACGTGTTCTTGAGGCCATTGAAAAACTTCAGTATCAACCCAATGCCTTAGCCCGCGGACTCATATACAAAAAGTCGAACACGCTGGGTGTCATGATTCCCGATGTAGAGAATCCCTACTATGCCGGTGTTTTAAGGGGCATGCAGGATTCGGCGGTCAAACTGGGCTACAGTTTGATCATCTTTAATACGGACCGCAACAAGCAGCGAACACTTGAATATGTTCAACATCTCTATGAAAAACAGGCAGACGGTGTCATTTTTGCCAGTGATGTATTTCACAGGGAATATAATGACGCGATTCAGCGATATCAGCTTCCGGTTGTGCTGGTGTCCACCTATTCTCAGGAATATGAAGTCCCTTCCATAGACATTGACGATGAAAAAGCGGCTTACGATGCCGTGGAATATCTCATTCAGTCCGGGCACAGCAAGATCGGGATGATCAGTTTCCCTTTTGATGACTCAATTTCCGGTCTCCCGCGTTATCGGGGATTTAAAAAGGCTCTGACAGACCATCAACTTGAAGAATGTCTGTCATACGTTGCCTTCGCCAATCATCGGTTTGAAGAGGCCTATGATGCGACACAACAACTGTTTTCCAGATTCCCTGATTTAACGGCGATATTTGCTTCTTCTGACGAGTTTGCCATGGGTGCCATTACTTATTTTCACGAACAAGGCATTTCTGTTCCGGAACAGGTTGCTGTGATCGGGTTTGACAACATTCGAATGGCACATATGTTTATTCCAAAATTAACAACCATAGCACAGCCGGTGTATGAAATCGGTCAGCGCGCGGTTGAGAAACTTCACGAATTAATTACGCAGGGTACAGTGAAAAACCTGAGAGAACGCCTGCCGCACCAGTTAATTATCAGAAATTCCACCTGATTTGTTAGATTCACATCTCATGAAAGTTTGTCTGTTTTTGAAAAGGTTTTCAAAAAACAGATATTCATTCAAAAGGAGGTGTCAAATAAAAACATTAAGTGTTGCCAGACCTGCCTGGAGAAAACATCCGGGTGTCAAATGATAAAAGGGGGTTGAATTTTTAATGAAAGCAGTAAGAAAAAGTTTATTGGCGGTTTTATCTTTTGTGCTTATTCTAACTCTTGCCATAACGGCCTGTAGTAATCAGAATGAAACGGTTGACCAGACGAGCCAGGATAATCAGAATCAGAATAATCAGCAGGAGCAGCCTGCAGCTGACAACAATCAGGAAGAGGGATCCTATCTGGAACGGGCTTATGCCGGTGAATTCAAGGGAACCAAAGTTTCCGTATTCGGACCGTTCGCTGATGCGGATCAGGTGAAATTTGAACAAAGCATCAAGGATTTTGAAGATAAAACAGGCATAGATATTCAATATGAAAGTTCAAAGGAATTTGAAGCCACCATTTCGATCAGGGTGGATGGAGGAAATGCGCCGGACATTGCCGATTTTCCTCAACCCGGATTACTGGCATCCTTTGTTGAGACGGGAAAAGTGATTGATGTCCGTACTTTCCTTGATGAGGATTATCTGAAGAAACAATACAATCAAAGCTGGCTTGACATGGCTACGATGGAAGGCCCCAACGGTGACGTGATGGCAGGCGTATGGAGCCGTAGCAATCTGAAGAGTCTGGTATGGTATCCGAAAAATGAATTTGAAGCTGCCGGCTACAAGGTACCTGAAACCTGGGATGAGTTGCTGGCACTGTCCGAGCAAATTGCAGCAGACGGGGATACCCCCTGGGCGATCGGTATTGAAAGTGGTGCTGCAACCGGTTGGGCGGCAACCGACTGGGTGGAAGACATCATGCTGCGAACCACTTCAGCTGAGAATTATGATAAATGGGTAAAAGGAGAACTTCCGTTTACCTCGGATGTCGTCAAAAATGCTGTAAAGGAAATGTCAAAAATCTGGCTAAACGATGATTACGTCTATGGAGGCAGAAAGGCGATTGTGACGACTTCCTTCGGAGATGCCCCTGCACCGATGTTCGATTCGCCTCCCAAAGCCTGGTTGCATCGACAGGGTAACTTTATTACCAGTTTCTTCCCTTCCGGTTTAACTGCGGAAGAAGACTATGACTGGTTCTATTTTCCGCCGATTGATGAGCAGTACGGAAAGCCTGTTCTCGTAGGTGGAGACATTATGGCCATGTTTAATGACCGTCCCGAGGTTCGTGCCGTAATGGAATTTTTCACGACGGGAGCTTCTCTCAAGACCTGGATTCAATCCGGCGGTACGATTGCACCGATGAATGATGCTGATCTTGACTGGTATTCCAACGAATCGGACCGACGCATGGCTCAGCTTCTTCAGGGAGCTTCAACCATTCGATTTGACGGATCTGACTTGATGCCCGGATCAGTCGGAGCGGGTACCTTCTGGAAGGGTATGACCGATTATGTCAGTGGCACGGTTGATCTCGATCAGGCCATGGAAGAGATTCAAAAAGGGTTTAACCAATAATTCTTAAAGGGACAAAGCAAAGGTCTGGTGAAAACGCACCTTCCACCGGAGGAGGAATGAACGCCCCTCTGGTGGAAGTGTCTCTTTAAGAAGCCGGGAGGGGGTACAATGAATCAATTATCGAATAGAGGCTTTTCGTTGGGGCTTTTGTTATTGACAATACTGGTTCCGGCGGGGAACTTGTTCTTACACTGGATTATTTTTTTGTTTTTACGGGATGTGGAGATGCACCCTTTACTGGCGGCAATTCTTGCTGTCATCTGGGGAGTTCTGGGTATTTATTTGATCTATTATTCTCTTAACTTGCTGGTCGAGCAGTATCCCCAGCATTTGCGGCAGAAAGTCCTTCCCTTTGTTTTTATAGGACCTGCCGTTTTGCTACTGGGGTGGTTACTCGTGCTGCCAACTTTACGGACGTTGTATCTCAGTTTTTTCGACGCACAGTCCGTCAGCTTTGTAGGTTTAGCCAACTATGTCGCTGTGTTTACGGATCGATTACTGGTGACGGCATTAAGAAATAACGTTCTCTGGGTGGTTTTCGGTGCCACAACCTGTGTGTCATTCGGGCTGTTGATAGCGATTCTCGCAGACCGCAGCAGTTATGAGCGATTAGCCAAAGCGATCATTTTTATGCCGATGGCCATCTCTTTTGTGGCGGCCGGCGTGATCTGGAAGTTCATCTATTACTACCAGCCGGGAGATGAACAGGTAGGTTTGTTAAATGCCATCGTCGTTGCTCTGGGCGGAGAACCGCAGGCATGGACCAGTTTGCTTCAACCCTGGAATAATCTGTTTCTTATTGTCATCTTAATCTGGATGCAAACGGGTTTTGCCATGGTCATTTTTTCGGCAGCGATTAAAGGAGTTCCCGATGAACTTCTTGAGGCGGCGAGAGTTGACGGAGCCGGGGAAATTCGAATATTTTTCCGCATTATTATCCCTTATATCAAGGGTACCATTCTGGCGGTGACAACCACGATCGTTGTTTTTACCCTCAAAATATTTGATGTAGTCATGGTGATGACAGGGGGACAGTATGACACGGAAGTGGTTGCCACTCAATTTTACCGTCAATTCTTTATGTACAGGAACTACGGATACGGTTCGACTCTGGCGATCGTTCTGCTCATCGCCGTGATTCCCGTCATTATTTTTAATCTCCGTCAATTTCGAAAACAGGGAGGCGCATGATCATGGCGAACAAAGGTAAGAAACGCCCGAGCCGTATCGTCAATATCATACTGGCTGTCATTTGCCTCGTTTGGCTCATTCCCACTCTCGGTCTGTTTATTTCATCCTTCCGTCCTGCCGATGAAATTCTGAAAACGGGATGGTGGACGATATTTCCCCATCGTACCTGGGAGACTTCCGAGCAAGCTCAACTTCCCAAAGATTTGGATTTACGGGAGCCTATTGTGATAGACGGGAAAACCTATAGCAACGATGAGCTGCGCAAAGGAGTCGTGACAGAAGAGGGTTACCGACTGATCTGGGAAAATCCGCGTGCACGACTTTTGAATGTTCAGGAACGGTCCTGGGGAATGAATACAAACTTTACTCTTGAAAATTACAAAAGTGTGCTGACCGGTAAAGAATATGAAATTGCTCAGCCGGACGGCGGTGTCAGGCTTGAAAAGGGGAGCAATCTTTCGCGATCATTCTGGAATACGATGGCCGTTTCCATTCCGGGAACGGTGATTCCGATACTGATCGCCTCGTTTGCCGCCTATGCTTTTGCCTGGATGAAATTTCCCGGAAGTAAAGTCATATTTGTGATAATGATTGCCTTGCTCGTCGTTCCGTTGCAGGTGGCGTTGATTCCGGTCCTGAAAGATTATACCGCCCTGGGTCTGAACGGGAGTCTGTTGGGAATCTGGCTGGCCCATACTGCATTTGGGCTTCCGCTGATCACTTACTTCATGTACAACTACATCAGCCAGTTGCCCGGAGATATCTTTGAATCGGCTTACCTTGACGGGGCGTCCAACTTCACGATTTTTACCCGGCTGGTGTTGCCTCTCTCCGTACCGGCTCTCGCTTCGATCGGGATTTTTCAATTCCTCTGGGTATGGAATGATTATCTGGTAGCACTCGTATTTATCGGCAGTCAGCCGGATGTTCAGGTGCTTTCTATGAGAATTGCGGAACTGGTCGGTTCGAGGGGAAGCGATTGGCACCTTCTCACCGCAGCCGCATTTATATCGATGATCATGCCGTTGATGGTATTTTTCTTTTTACAAAAATATTTTGTCAGAGGATTGCTGGGCGGGTCCATAAAGGGGTAATACGATGCAACCAATTCAGCCGACACCGTTATACTTGAAATTGAAGGAGCATAAGTCAACGATGAAACGATTGAAACCCGCGTATCATTTTACGCCCCCTGCTCACTGGATGAATGACCCGAATGGACCAATCTGTTTGAACGGGGAGTATCACCTGTTCTACCAGTATAATCCCCATGGAGATGACTGGGATACCATTCACTGGGGACATGCCAGAAGCAGGGACATGGTTTTTTGGGAGGATTTGCCGATCGCTTTGACCCCTTCTGCAGAAAAAGGGGAGCACCACTGTTTTTCAGGTTGTACGGTTGTGGATGATGATGGGCAACCCTTCATCGTTTATACATCAGTGGGTGAGGGGGACCGAAACCATATCACCGGGTCGGAACAATGGATCGCAAAAGGATCATCCGACCTGATTACATGGAAAAAATGGACGGGGAATCCCGTGATGACGTCGGATATTCATGGAGACACGGAGATATCGGAATGGCGGGATCCCTTTGTATGGAAAGAACAGAACACCTGGTACATGTTACTCGGCGGGTCTCATCAGGGGGCCGGATGTGCGCTGATCTATCGATCTCCCGATCTGTTGAAGTGGGAGTTCCTCAATATTGTCGACGAAGACAAAGTGGGCGCGGCGGTGTGGGAATGTCCCAATTTGTTTACGCTCGGTAACAGGCACGTTTTGATATATTCCCCTGATCAGACGAAAGATGACAGAGTCAGGTATAAAATTGGGTTGTTACGCGAGGATTTTCGTTTTGAGTCCGAACATGAAGGGATCCTTGACCATGGAGGACGGAGAGGGTATTATGCCCCGACCACTTTTATTGATGGTCAGGGAAGACGGGTGATGTTCGGGTGGATGCCAGAAACCCGCGGTGATTACAAAGGCATCCGGGGATGGGCCGGTATGCAGGCTATCCCTCGTGTTCTTTCATTGAAAGATAATCGTTTATGTGTGGAACCGATTCCGGAGATCGAAAAGCTGCGGGAAGGAACATACCGGTATGAAGGTGCAAGGGAGATCACTGGTTCGATTGATACCGGAATAAAAGGAGAGGCATTAGAATTACAACTGGCTGTGGAACACGCAGAGGGACCATTCTCGGTCAAGTTTTTCCGCTCAACCCGAGGCGAGGAAGAGACTGTATTGCGAATTGATCCTGAAGCAAAAAAAGTTGTTATAGATCGCAGCCGGTCCAGTCTTTTTGCAGGGATTGACGGATCTGACATCTCCGCCGATTTTACCCCTCCTGCTGACCGGAAGTATAACATTCGCATGTTTTTGGATCATTCTTCGGTTGAAGTCTTTATTAATCGTGATATCTGTCTTTCCACCCGGGTTTATCCAAAACTCGAAGACAGTATTCATGTCCACATCTGTTCGGCGAAAAAGTTGATTTTAGATACTTTGCGGGGATGGACTTTGCAATCTGTTTGCCGACGAAGTTGAAATGAAAGTCAGGGTGAAAAATATGTATGATGTCTGTGCACTGGGTGAACTGGTAATCGATTTCACACCGCTTGGAAAATCAGATCAACATAATGATATTTATGAAAGGAACCCGGGAGGCGCTCCGGCCAATGTTGCCGCAGCGCTATGCAAGTTGGGCAAGCGTGCGGCGTTCATCGGAAAAGTGGGGAATGACACGTTCGGTCATTTTCTGGGAAATGTCCTGACTGAGGCGGGTGTTGATGTTCAGGGACTGATTTATTCGGATGAATTTCCCACGACACTTGCCTTTGTTCATCTCCGGGAAGACGGTGAACGTTCATTCAGTTTTTACCGGAAAAACAGTGCCGATCAGCAACTGACTAAAGATGAAGTTCGCTTTGATCTGATCTCTTCTTCCCGGGTTTTTCATTTCGGATCCGTGTCATTGACGGATGGCCCGTCGGTTGCGGCCACGCTGGAAGCGGCCCGTTTTGCTTCGGAGAACGGGGTGATCGTCTCTTTTGACCCCAATTTGAGAGTTCCGTTGTGGGATGATCTCTCCCGTGCCCGCAGCCGGATCATGGAGGGAATGGGCTATGCTGACATTCTCAAGGTTTCAGAAGAAGAATTGGTTTTTCTCACCGGAACAGAGGAAGCGGAGCGTGGTTCACGCCTGCTGTATGAAGAATACGGGATTCCGCTGATTTTTGTGACACTGGGAGAGAAGGGATGTTTTGTCCGCAGAGGTCAGGAAACGGCTGCGGTTCCCGGTTTCCCGGTGCCCGTGGTGGTGGATACAACAGGAGCAGGGGATGGTTTCCTCGGCGGCATCCTCAGCCGAATCGTTAATTTTGAACGGGATCTGAAGCGTCTGTCGATGGATGAGATTATCAAGATGTCCCGTTTTGCCAATGGAGTCGGCGCATTGACGACAACAAAAAGGGGTGGCATCACCGCTCTTCCCGGTAGTCTGGAAATGAAGAAGTTTCTGGCGGGGAGGAAACACCAATAGATTATTTTTTATATTCACATTTCGACAACAGCCTCCATAATTGTACAAAAAATTCTTGCAACTTGTATCAAGTTTGTGTAATCTAATTATCACAGTCCCATTCCTCCATATTTCTCCCCCTCGCGAGCCATTTTAACAGAGATACCTGTTTAAAATGGTCAACAACTTCTTAGATTGATAAATCAATGTATACCCCGGAGCGGTAACTTATATGTAGTAAAAAACCGGAGGAGAATTTGATGATTCGTGTCGTTCTTGTCGATGATGAAGAGAATTCTTTGGATCTACTCGAGATATTGTTACGTCAGGTCGGCGATGTGACCGTTATAGGTCGTTACGGTAATGCATTTGATGCGTTGAAAACTCTTGAAACAGAACATGCAGACGCTGTGTTTATGGACATTGAGTTACCGGGAATGACCGGAATGGAAGCCGCGCGACAAATCAAAACTGATTTTCCCCAAACAAAAATCGTATTTACGACGGCTTATTCGGATTATGCAGTAGAAGCGTTCGACATTAACTCGGTGGATTATCTATTAAAACCATTTACATTGCCAAGGTTAAAGAATTCCATACAGCGACTCCTTCATGCAAAAAACCTCTCATCAGTGACACCAACCAAAGATTCCACGCGAATTCAATGTATGGGTGGTTTTTATATCCATTCTCCGAGATCGGGCAATAAAATGGTCTCTTGGAAAACGAATAAAGAGAAGGAATTGTGTGCATTTCTGATTCATCATCAAGGAAGACCCCTCGATGTCCCGTTCATTCTGGAGTCGGTCTGGCCCGAGTCCGACCTGGATAAAGCGAGGACGTATTTATATACGTGCATGTCTTATTTGCGTAAAGATTTGAAAACCCACGATGTTCAGATATCCATTGATAAAATGGAAAAAGGGTATAAAGTTGAACTCCGGGACGTTGCGGTAGACTCGGCCGATTTTGAAAAACGGCTTGATCAAATTTTGTCGACCGATCATTTGGATAAATACCAGTATGATTCAATGAATGAACTTTTTACAGGAGATTATATGGCAAATTGCGACTATCCATGGGCCTTGCCGAGAAAAGAGCGGTTAACGACGAAATATCTTGAAACACTACGTAAGTTTCAGCGGCACTTCAAGGAAAACGGTTTTCGCTCTTTAGAAGAAGATTGTCTCAAGCGAATATTGGCCATCGCTCCCGACTCAGAAAGCGACGGTCGTGAATTAATCAGGCTGTATTTGAGTGAAAACAAGCGAAACGAAGCGCTAAAAACATATAAACAGCTCGCCCAGACGGTTCATTCTCAGTTAAATGTTGACTTAGAAGAAGCAACTGTGAAATTGTATGAGCGGCTGACTATGCAGTGAGGAATACAATGAGAAAACAATGGACTGCATTATTTGTTACAATAGCTGTTTTTGCTGTTACGACGGGCCTTCTTAACCTTCTTTTTCAATGGAATGATAAATCTGAACCACGGGCTATCGGAGGGAAACTGGATCTATCGAACTGGTCTTTTTCCGAAGACGGAATCGTTCCGTTGAGCGGAGAGTGGGAATTTTATCCGAATCAACTGTTGGAACATATCGGACCAAACGAAGAAAATACACGTATTTGGATCGATGTGCCCGGCAGTTGGTCGAATAAAATGGATATCATTGGAATGGCAACTTATCGTTTACAATTGATTGTGAATGGTGAAGATCGGGTTTACGGTCTGAAAACAGGTTCTATTCAAATGTCCAACAGGATATATGTTAATGGACAATTAGTGGGGGAGAGCGGAATACCTGCCGGCAAATTTTCATCTGAGGCTAAGAACAAGCCCTATGTCGCTTATTTTACCCTTAAACCCGGCCTCAACGAGATTTTGGTACAGGTAGCGAATTTCGACTACGAGGCGGGAAGTGGAATCAATCATCATATCTACTTCGGGGATTCATCAGATATCGCTCTGCTAAGGGACAAAGCGATTGCGCACGATTGGATCGTTTTTGCTTCCTTCCTGATCATGGGTCTCTATTTTATTGGTTTGTACACCCAGCGTAGAAAGGATCACTTTCTGATCGCATTCGCATTTTTATGTCTGTTTGTCATGATGTTTTCATCCACACGTGGAGAAAGAGTACTGCTGTCATTTTTCGATGTGCCATATTGGCTGTTTATTCGTATTCAGTTTCTTTCTGCAATTGGTTCGGGGATGAGTCTACTATTCTACCTTTATTCTGCTGTTCGTAAGTATTGCTACGAATGGTTGATTCGAACCGGTCTGGTTGTCGGAATCATTCTTTCACTGATTGTTCTGTTTGTTCTCGATTTCGTGTTAAATCCATATACCCTGCCTGTTTTGACGATTTATTCTACCTTTCCGTTTTTGTATGCGACATATGTATTTGTTTTGGCTGCTTTACATAAAGAAGAAGGAAGTTTGTACTTGATTGTCGCGGCGGTATCGCTCAATATTTTTGCTTTAATTCAAAATTTGAATGTATATACAGGTGTGGTCGTTTATTCTGTTGCTCCGTTCGAGCCGTTTTTATTTCTGTTAATGCTGGCTTTGTTGATGTCACATCGATTTTCCAATGCTTTTAAACAGGTCGAACGTTTGTCGATTCAACTGGTCAAAGCAGATAAATTGAAAGATGATTTTCTCGCTAAGACATCTCATGAGTTCAAAACGCCGCTTCATGGTGTCATGAATATCGCCCAATCGATGATCGATGACGATGGGGAAGAATTGACACCGGAACAGAAAGAAAAGTTGAAACTGATGACGGCGATCACCGGAAGGTTGTCCAAACTGGTATACGATATTCTGGACCTGTCGAAACTGAAACAGGGCCAGTTGACGATTGAACCTGTAGCGATTGATGTCCGATCCCATGTTGAGGTTAATTTAAAAATTTATTCTTATCTACTTGAATCAATTTCATAATTCCCTTTTTTAAAAATGCTCGCAAGAGCAGAATTTCAAAGAACATCTTAAAAAAACTTTATGCAGCGATATGTTGTGCG
>JAWLDF010000039.1:0-28166 GCA_041686735.1 Bacilli bacterium | reverse complement strand
GAACCGACACTGATTATCCTCGTCGGTATTATGGTTGCAGCGATGATGGCGGCGATCATCATCCCGATGTATGACAGCATGGTCCTATAAAAATAAAAGGAGGATTTCAAGATGATAAAGACATTAAAAAGGACACTGCAAAATGAAAAAGGGTTTACGCTGATCGAATTGCTTGTCGTGTTCGCCATTCTCGGTCTATTGGCCATGATCATTGTTCCCAGAATTACCACATCGCTCGACACAACCCGGGTCACCACCGATGAAGCCAACACCAAACTGCTCCAGTCTGCTGTGGAAAGATATTATTTTGATCATTCCACTTATCCCACTTCGGACGGATCAGACGGCTCAGGTACCACCACAGGTGTAGACATTTTAACAAGTACACTGGTGAGTGGAAATTACATTGACGAAGCCCCCCAAGATCCGTGGGGAGAGGGAAGAAGTTATAAATTGAAGGACGGCGTCGTTCAGAATCTGGGCACTCCGTAAGGTCGTGACCGATCATGCTGAAACCCTTTGATCGTCGCGGAGAAACCCTCGTTGAACTTTTGATCACGACCATGATTCTTTCTCTGGTTCTTTTTGTACTGATTGCTGTATGGATGAGCGGTCGCAGCGGAGTCGAAAAATCCTGGACGTTAACCCGGCACAACGAAGTGGCGGTACAACTGATGGAACAATTAAAGGCAACCCCCTACACCGATCTGCTGGAGTGGGAACAACAGTTTCAAACAGACGGACAGGCTGTCGGGCTCGACCCCGGCGACAACCGGATCAATCTGACGGTTCCGCAGGATTTTGAAGCGAGCTTTGATCTGTTGCCTTACGAAGATTACCCGCTCACCGTCATGATGAAAGTTGTTGTCCGCGTTCGCATTATCTCTGAAACAGACTGGGTGGAAAAGGCCAGTATCATTGCAAACCGGTGATGCCGATGAGAGCGATATATCTCCTGCGCAAGCTGTTGCAAAACGAGAGAGGATTTACCCTAGCAGAATTTCTGGTGGCAGCCGCCATCATGGGTTTTGTTTTCATCTTGCTGACCGCTTTTTTAAAAGAGGGGCTGCAACAGTATGACGATACCGTTACCCGGTCCGATTTGCAACTCGAACTGCGCCTGAAAGAAGAACAATTGAAACGTGACGTGCTGTCCGGTCTGTCCGGCAATATGGCGGGAACAACCTACCCGGTAGCAATCCCCGAAGAAAACCGGCTGATCCTGTTACACGGAACCTGGAACGGTATCGACTGGGAAACTTACCCTGTCATCTATTCCTTTACGGACTGCACTGTTTTTCGGGAAGAAGCAGGCACAAATGAACCCTTTCTTGCCAATGTCACCTCTTTTCAGATTTCGGTCAACGAGGATCATCTCGTTTCGATTACGATCGAAGTGATGCAAACAGCCGATTACTCCCGTCGCAGCATCACCCGGACCCTGTCGATCAAAGCGAAACCGCGGGGAAAATTATAAAAACCCTTACAGGAAAAGGGGCGCAGCATCATGAAAAGAAGATGGATGTACGTTAAAAAACAATGGTCCGATCAATCAGGTTCCAGCCTGGTGATGGTTCTGCTAATCTCTTTTATTCTGCTATCTTTGACAACGGTAATCGTCCACTTTTCCAATACCAATCTGATTTCGGCACAAAAGCAACATCAACAATCGAGCGCATTTTTCATAGCGGAAGCGGGAGTGGAACACGCCGTGCAGGAAATGAACAGGCACCTGCAGGAAGGGACGTTGAATCTTGACCTGATCAATCAGGAATTAACAGATTTCCCCTTCGAAGGCGGTTCGTATACGGTCACCATTGAAGAAAACCGGAATGACTACGGAGAGCCGACCGGTTTTACCATCCGATCGACCGGAACCTATCAAAATGAGCGCAAAACCGTTGAGGCCCTGGCTGTGCAGCCGCTGGGGCTGCCCGAATCCCTTGACTTTGCCCTGTACGCGGAAAATGACCTGTCCGTACAAACCCTGACTCTCCTTGGACACACCATTTCCGTTCAGGGAAACATTCACGGGAATGATCTGGTGTCATTGAAACACATCGGGCTGTTTCCCCCGCCTCCTGCGGTTGATGGAATGGTCAGCAGTACCGATCTCAGCCATATTCAGATCAGCGGACTCGATCCTTCGCAGAAAATCGTGCGTCCTTTTCTTTCTTTACCAGAGTTTGACTTTAATCTGGCAAGAAAAATGGCGAAGAAAGAAGGAATCTATTACCGGGGAAATGTCCTCGGCATCTCCCTGCTCGGATTGTCACCTACCGACAAAATTATTTTTATAGATGGCGATCTCACCCTGACCGGACTCGATTTGCTCGGGATTTCCCTGTCAGACCGGACCATCGTCGTAAATGGAACCATCACCGGTCTTTTGGAGGTTGGAGGGGGCGATCTGGTCAACACCCGCTTGAACCTGATTGCCAAAGAAGACATCCATTTTTTGGGACTGGTGACGGGGCTGCAGATCAACGGGATCTTATTTGCCCAGGGAAGGAATCAAACGACACATCAATCCGATCCCGCTCTGGGCAATATTGAAACGGAAGGGCATGTGGAAGTGACCGGATACACCGGAGCCAGAAATATCGAGATGGGAAACGGGCTTGTTACCGGGTTATTAAGTGACCTGTTAAGCCTGATCACCGGAAAAATGAATTTTGAATACGATCCGGCTGTATTTGATTCTTTTCCTTCACATGTCGGCTTTAAGCTGAATCGGATCGAGGTTGTGAACGTCATCGAAGTAAAGGAGACAACCCCATGACCAGAAAAATCAGCGATGGCATGAAAAAATATTATCTTTCTATTTTGAATCCGTTTCGCAACTCACGATGGACTCACACCCGGGTCGGTATTCAGATCGGAGAAAAACGGGTGAAAATCGTCGTGTTGAAGAAAGTGCACAAAAAATGGGAGACGGAAAAAGCAATCAAAAAGTCTCTCCCCGAAGGGCTGGTGCAGAGCGGAAAAATAACCGACCCCCACCAGCTGGGTTTTATCATTAAGGAACTATTCGTGCAAAACGGAATCAAGAAAAAAAGTGTATCTGTTTTTGTCGAAGAACTGCCTTTTTTTATCCGGCACATTCAACTACCCGCGATGTCGGGAAAAGAAACGAAACGGGCCATCCGCTTCCGCGCCCATACGGAGATTCCGGTGGAACCCGAAGATCTTTTTTATCGCTATTATCCTCTGCACAGCCGGCAGATCGAACAGCAAAAGCAGGAGTTTGTGATGGTTGCCGTCTACCGTTCATTGATTACACCGGTGATGAAAGCCATTCATGAAGCCGGCCTGATCATCTTTTCCTTCGGATTGGAACCGGAATCGCTCTATCTCGGATTAAGACAGCATGACGTCCTGTCACAGGAACACCATCCTGTGTTAATCGCGCGTTCCGATACCAAGCATCTGCTACTCTCCATTTTTTCAGATGGAAAAATTATGTATTCGCGCTATCGCCCGTTAACGATGGATCCTGCAGATCTGGAACAAGAAATCGAACAAACCCTGTTAAGCTGGAACGGAAAACACACGGAAAATAGGATTGGGGAAGTCATTCTGATCGGCGATCAGGTCGACTGGGATGAAGTAAAAAACCGGATCCGCGATTTTACTCCGCTTCCGGTGAAAACCTTTGCAGCACCTTTCACCGCCTGTACGGGAGTCGCATTAAAAGAGCGGGACGAGATCAATCTCTACGGAGATGACCATTCCATTTTATCCTGGCAAAACGGGATGAAAGGATTCACCATTGCCGCACTTATTTTCGTCATCGCGGGCGGTGATCTCATTTATCACTATCGATCTTATTCTGCCCTGCAGACAGAAGTGAATCAATTGGAGTACAACATTGAACAGCAGCGTACCGCCCTGGAATTAACTGAACAGAACAATCAATTACTTGAATTCAAAAAGTTGCTGGAGAGACGGGTTTCGGACATCCGCAAACAGGATGCGATTCCGGTGACAGTGATGGACATTGTCTCCTCCCATCGCCCCCAGGATGTGAGCCTGTCTCATCTGGAATATACCTTCGATGAGATTAAACTCAGCGGGAACTCTCCGACGCAGCAGGAAGTCCTTCATTATCTACGGGGATTGCAACAGGATCAACGCCTGTTGCTGGTACAACTGAAGCATTCAGGCAGCGGCATCAGCGGTACCCAATTTTCGATATACATGAAAAGAAAGCGGGAGGATGTGAGCAAATGAGAAAATTGAGCCGGCGCGAGTCCATTTTGATCATTCTTTTGATCATCCTGTCCGCCGTGTATCTTGTCTCTCAGTACTGGTATCTTCCGCTATTGTCTGAGATCAAACATCTTGAGATCAAAAGGGAGGATCTTGCGCAGCAGTGGAACAGGATGCAGCAATCCCTCTCCCAAAAAGAAACTCTGCAACAGAGGAATACCCTGCTTGACCGGGAAATCCGGGAGTTGCAGGAACAAATGATCCCGGCTCATGCTTCTTTTGTTCTCTGGGAAGAAATCCGGGAACTTGCAGAGCAGTCGGAGGTTGAACTGACGTTGCTACAGGAGGGAAGTAGCGCAAATCAGCAGTTTGCCGTGCAATTTCAGGTGAGAGGAGAAAACGGAGCGGTTCTAACCTTTATAAACAACATGAGGAACTTCCCCCATGTGAGTGTTGTCACAGAAGGGAAAATGGATTTTATGAGTGAAGATGAAGTGATCGCATCTTTTTCGGTAATCAGCGCGGTCAAATGACTCTCCCTCTCTCATAAAAAAAGACGGATATAAGCACCCGTAATTTCTTCGCCGAACAAGTAGGCCGACAGTGTTCCGATCAAAATAAAGGGAGCAAACGGGATGCGGTCTTTCCGGTTGACGCGTCCCGTAAGCAGTAAAACGGCGGCAACGACACCGCCGCTCATCACAGACAAAAACAGCGCCAGCAGTGTCCCCTTCCAGCCGAGAACGAGACCGGCCAAGAAAAACAGTTTAATATCGCCCCCTCCCACTCCCCCTTTGCTCACAAGGGAAACGATAAGCAAGAGCCCGCCTCCGAGAAACGCGCCCGCGATATATTCCCACAACGGAAGGGGGTGAATAAATAGTCTCAACAAAAAAAGCAAAATGATCCCCGGATAAATTAAGCGATCGGGAATGATATGGGATTTGATATCCGTGAACGTTGCCAGCACCATGATGAGGGCGAAGGGGAATGCAAGGATCAACTCCGGAGAAATTCCCAGCCGGTACGGAAGCAACAATGAAATCAAAATATAAATGATTATAAATATTACATTCATAGGGATACCCTCACAGTGAATCGATTTTCCCCCGTGCCACCAGTTCTTCTAGAGCATCTTCCATCGTTTGCATGCCGAGATGTCTGCCGGTTTGCATCAGAGACTTCATTTGATGGACTTTCCCCGTGCGGATCAGGTTGGCTGCCCCCGGGGTATTGACGAGCACTTCCATCGCAAGCACCCGATCTTCTCCATCCACAGTGGGAACGAGACGCTGGGCCGCAATCCCGATGAGTACAGAAGCCAGTTGAACCCTGATCTGCTGTTGTTGATTCCCCGGAAAAACATCAATGATACGGTCGATCGCATTAACGGCATCGGCGGTATGTAATGTCGCCAGCACAAGATGTCCGGTTTCCGCTGCGGTAATGGTGGTCGCAATCGTTTCCAGATCACGCATCTCACCGACCAGAATCACATCCGGATCCTGTCTGAGAACCGCCCTCAAAGCTGAAGAAAAACCCATCGTATCCTTGCCGATCTCCCGCTGTTCGATCAGAGATTTTTTATGTCGATGGACATATTCAATCGGATCTTCCAGCGTGATGATATGTTTGTTTCGGGTCTCATTGATCTGATCAATCAGGGCGGCAAGCGTTGTCGACTTGCCACTCCCTGTGGGGCCCGTGATAATCAACAGACCCTGTTCCCGTTCGATAAATGACTTTACCACAGGGGCCACCCCGAGTTGATCAAGCCGGGGAATTTCCGGGGGAATCACGCGAATGGCCAGACTGGTCTCCCCCCGCTGTTTATAAGCATTGATCCTGAAATGAGAAAAACCCTGAATGGAGTATGAAAAATCAATCTCACCCTTTTCAAGGAATTCCCCGTACTGTTTTTCACTCGCCATTTTTCTCACGAAAAATTCTGTCTGTTCCGAGGTCAAAATATGATCTCCGCAGGTGCTCAGATTCCCGTTGACTCTCAATGTCACTTTCGCCCCTGCTGTCAGATGAATGTCCGATGCTTTCCGATTAACGGCCTCTTCCAGTGTCTGTTTGATAAAATCTGTCAAGGTTATCACCTGCCGTCAGACGGGATGGCTCCCTGCCTATTTCACCCTTACTGCTGTGCCGGTCGCAATCACCATCATCATGCCTTCACGAAGGGTTTCAAAGTCAAGGTCAACCCCGATAATGGCATTGGCTCCGACCTGACGTGCTTTTTCCTGCAGTTCACGCAGTGCCATGTCTTTTCCTTCGGAAAGTTTACTCTCATACGTGCTGCTTCTTCCGCCGATCACATCGGTGATACTGGCCAAAAAATCCCGTACCACATTGGCCCCCAGAATCACCTCGCTGCTGACCACCGTTATGTACTCCTCAACCTCCATGTTTTGCAAAACAGATGTTGTACTAATAATCATCACAGATCACCTCATATTATTTAATCTATCTAATATCTACGCATCCGCTGTGAAAAAGTTTCAATTTATAAGATATAAAAAATGAGAATCAGCGAGATCATCGAAAACACGATACTTACCAGATACAATAAAAACACCGTCTGCTTCTGGGTAAATCCCAGTTGGAGCAGGCGGTGATGAACATGGCGCCGGTCCGCCTGATAGATCGGCAGACCGCGGCGGATCCTTGAAACAATAACCTGAATCGTATCAACAACAGGTACCCCGAGGGCCAGCACGGTGATCAGTATGGAAAACAGGGTTGCGCTTTTAACCGCTCCGTACAATGAAATTAATGCCAGCAGATAGCCTAAAAACATTGAGCCGGCATCACCGAGAAATATGGAGGCCGGATAAAAATTATGGCGCAGAAAGGCCAGACAGCCGCCGACGAGAATGGCCGCCACCCAGGCGATATCTTCCTGCCCTTTGACATAGGTAACGGTCAACAGGGTGAATCCGGCGATGGTAACCACACCCCCGGCCAGCCCGTCCATTCCGTCCAAAAAATTGATGATGTTCATCATTCCGGCCAGCCACAAAACCGTGGTCAGAAAGGAGAGCCACAGCGGAAACGACAAAAACGGCCCTTCCATCCATTTCATGCCGTCCCACTCCATATAATTCCGTATGCCGACGAGACGAATTCCGATCGCAAACACCCCGGATGCAACCGCCAGTTGAACGCTCAATTTGATCAGAGGGGAGAAATCCCGTCCCCTCCCTTTGCTCCAGTCATCCATTGTTCCAACCAGCATGATTGGCAATCCGCCCAGCACGATTGCCCGGTGCAAAAGAGGCCATTCATTTTGCCAGATAAATATGAGAGTAAGGCCGAGATAGATGGCCCACCCTCCCGACAGCGGGATCTTTGCCCCGTGTTTCTTTCGTCCCCCCGGCACATCCACCACATGCCAGTGCAGTGCCACTTTTTTCGTAAAAGGGCTCAGCAGGTACACGACCACAAAACCGGTCACAATCCATAAAAATAGGTTCATCGTCTTCGCCGCCCCTGTGTCCGATCTCTCTTACAGTAACTCCGACGTCAATTTGGCCTGTGTAAATTGCAATAAATAGTCCGGTCCACCCGCTTTTGAATCGGTTCCCGACATGTTAAACCCTCCGAATGGATGAACCCCGACCAGCGCACCGGTACATTTACGGTTAAAATAAAGGTTGCCCACATGAAACTCCGTCCGTGCTTTTTCGATGTTGGCCCGGTTGCGGCTAAAGACAGAGCCGGTCAATCCATATTCCGTGTTATTGGCGATCTCCAGTGCATGGTCAAAGTCACGGGCAGGGGTAAACGCCACCACGGGGCCGAAGATCTCTTCCTGGTTAATGCGCGCCTCCGGATGGACATCGGCAAAAATCGTCGGTTCGATGAAAAAGCCGTTTCCTTTCCCCTTTCTCCCTCCTGTCACCAGCTTCCCTTCCGATTTTCCGATCTCAATGTAATTCATGATTTTGTCGAAGGCGCTTTCGTCAATGACAGGACCGGTATAGTTGTTAAAATCCCGCACATCACCAACTTTTAACGACTCCGTTTTTTCCTTTACCAGCTTCAGCACTTCGTCATAAACCGCCTCATGAATGATGGCACGCGAACAGGCCGAACATTTCTGTCCGGAAAATCCGAAGGCTGAGATCACGATGTTTTCCGCGGCGAATGTCAGGTCCGCATCCCGGTCCACGATAATGGAGTCTTTCCCTCCCATCTCTGCGATCACGCGCTTGATCCACTTTTGCCCTTCACTGCGGCGGGCAGCCAGTTCATTGATGCGCAAACCGACGTCGCGTGACCCGGTAAAACTGATGAAGCGGGCCAGCGGATGTTTCACCAGATACTCCCCCACTTCGACGCCGCTGCCGGGCAGATAATTGACGACGCCGTCCGGCAGGCCGGCATCCTCTAAAATTTCATAAAACTTGTAGGCAATCACCGGGGTGGTACTGGCGGGTTTGAGCACAACGGTATTTCCTGAAACGACCGCGGCGGTGGTCATCCCCACCATAATCGCCAGCGGAAAATTCCAGGGGGGAATAATGATCCCCACACCGAGCGGGATATAGGTCATGTCATTATCTTCCGCGGGAATTCGGGTGAGAGGCTGTCTTTCCCCCAATTTCTCCATGAGACGGCCGTAATATTCCATGAAGTCAATTGCTTCCGCCGTATCGGCATCGGCTTCCGGCCAGCTTTTTCCCGCCTCTTTCACCAGCCAGGCGGAAAATTCATGCTTGCGCCGTCGCAGGATCGCGGCCGCCTTATAGAGATATCGGGCACGGTGGGAAGGGGGCACGGCTTTCCACTCTTCAAATTTTTGCGCAGCCGTCTGGATGGCATGTTCGGCCAGGGACTGGTCGGCTCTGGCCACATGACCGATCACATCATCCCTGTCCGAAGGGTTGATGGAAGTGATCTTTTTTTCCGTTTCCATCCGCTGTCCGCCGATGATGAGCGGGTACGTGCGTCCCAGTTCCTTCTCCACTTTTTCTAACTGTTCCTGAAAAATTTTGCGGTTTTCCTGCGAGGAAAAATTGGTGAACGGTTCATTTTTAAATGGTACAACCATAAAAAGGATGTCCCTCCTGTATTGAGTCAAATGTTTCTTTTATTATCACTCAAAGGAGGGTTAATTATTTCTATAAATGTGAAAATAGGGTTCTCCCTTATCGGCAGCCGGCCGCACATACATGGCTAGCGGACGGTCCACCGTTTGCACGTAGAGATTGACATGAATATCGTCGTCAAAATACTCCGTTAAAAGTCCTGCAGTATATTGCATGAACTGGAGCGTCTCCATTTTGGAATCGTATTCGGCATTGGCCGTGATCGTCAGTTCAACCAGTTCCCCCTGAACGAACCGGGCCACGGTCACCATCCCGATATAATCGGAAAAAAAGGCCTGTACCTGATCTTCAAAATGATCATACTGCATTGAGAGGTAGCTTTGTTCTTCTGCTGCCTCTCTGCCCGGGAGAATATAATATTTTTCCTCAATCGCCTTCCATTCTGCCACGGAGTCTTCTTTGCCGTTGACTCGTCCTGCTGCAATAAAATGACCGGGAACGAGAGAAGAATCGGGATTCACTGCATAAAGCGTGATCACCATGGGGATATCGGAATCACTTTTTCTTACTTCCTGAATCACCTTCTCCGCCAGCACTCCTCCCTCTGTGCGCAGTTGCTCATCCGTTAAATACTCATCGTTTTCTCCGCCCGCCGGATTTAATGCCAGATTCAGGACGGCACCGGCCAGTTGTAGATCCTCCTGATTGAGATAATCGTGTTCCAGTACATGAACCAGCACCGGCGAGGCTTCCATCCAACCGTTGATATCTTCTCGATTGATAATCTGTCCTTCGCGGAATAAAAATTGAGCGGGATCAAAGGTGTTTTGCGCGATCTCCATCAATCCCAGTTCGATCCGGGTCATATCGATGCGTGTGCCCACATTGCGCAACGTTCCCCTGGACTGACTCGGCAGATAGGGTAGGACCCCGGAATAGTATTGATCGGAAACCTGGATCGTGCGCGAAACGGTGGGTTGTTGAATATCCGTCTCTTCTTTTTTAAAATCAAACAATGAACAACCGCTCAAAAGGGAACTGATCAGGATCCCCGATCCGATGACCGTGATTGCCTTTTTGAATCCCATATCTCCTTCTCTCCTCTGTTGCTGATGACCTTTATAATTCATGCTGCAAAAGCTCCTGCGGCACTAATTCAAGAAATTGCTGTTCGTCCAGGGTACGGATCCCCAGTTTTTGTGCTTTATCCAGTTTGGAACCCGCTTTTTCCCCGGCAATCACCAGATCCGTCTTTTTGCTGACACTGCCGGTCACCTTTCCACCCAGCTTTTCAATTAATTCCGACGCCTGCTGGCGTGTCATTTGATAGAGGGTTCCGGTCAGCACCACCGTTTTGCCGTTAAACGGCGAATCTTCCAGTTCCAGCTGCGATCGACTTCCCTGCGATCGACTTCCCAGATAGGCAAAATTGACGCCCTCTTCCTTCAACCGCTTCAGCATCTCGCGCACTTCTTCATTTTGAAAATAGGAAACGATGCTCTCCGCCATTTTCGGGCCGATTTCATCAATTGCCACCAATTCTTCTTCCGTGGCCTCCTGCAGACGCTCCAGATGCTCAAACTCTTCGGCAAGGACCCGGGCCGCCTTTTCTCCAACGAGACGGATACCCAGTCCGAAAATTAATTTTTCCACGGAATTCTGCTTGCTTGCTTCAATGGCACTGAGCAGGTTGTCCACCGACTTTTCGCCCATCCGTTCCAGTTTCAACAGTTCATCCCTGTTCAGCTGGTACAGGTCGGGAATGCTGTGAATCAGACCTTCGCTGAAAAGCTGCGTGATCACCTTTTCCCCCAGCCCCTCAATATTCATGGCATTTCGCGAAACAAAGTGAATCAATCCTTCGCGAATATGGGCGGGACAATGCGGATTCACACAGCGCAGCGCCACTTCATCATCAAGATGAACCAGTTCACTGTTGCATTCCGGGCAATGGGTGGGCATATGAAAAGGGGTCTCTTTTCCGGTACGCCGTTCCGGCAATACCGACACAATTTCCGGAATAATATCCCCCGCTTTTCTCACCACCACATGGTCTCCCAGCATGATCCCCTTTTCCCGGATCATATCCTCATTGTGAAGCGACGCTCTTTTTACCGTCGTGCCGGCAAGTTGGACCGGTACCAGAATGGCGGTGGGGGTGACGGCACCGGTCCGTCCCACACTGACCTCAATCTCTTTCAATACCGTTACCGCTTCTTCCGCGGGGAACTTGTAAGCCGTCGCCCAGCGCGGGGTTCTTGCGGTGAAGCCCAGCTCCTCCTGTAAAGCGATATCGTCCACCTTAATAACTATCCCGTCGATCTCATAGGGGAGCTGATTCCTTTTTTCCGCCCAGCTTTCCACAAAGCGGATCACCTGTTCAATATCATCAAACACGCGCCGTTCGGGATTCACTTTAAAGCCCAGTTCTTCCAGCAGCGCCAGCCCTTCGCTGTGGGAAGTGATCCGCTCCCCTTCAATGTATCCGATGCCGTACATAAAAATATCCAGCTGCCGTTCTGCGGCGATCCGCGAATCCAACTGGCGCAGGGAGCCGGCCGCCGAATTGCGCGGATTGGCAAACAGCGGTTCCCCCTGTTCTTCCCGTTGCCGGTTGATTCTCTCAAACTCTTTTTTCGGCATATAGGCTTCGCCGCGAACTTCGATGGTAAGCGGACGCCGTAAGCGGAGGGGGATGGAACGGATCGTTTTCAGATTCTGCGTGATATCTTCGCCGGTCGTCCCGTCACCGCGGGTCGCGCCCCGTACGAATACGCCGTCCTCATAAATCAGGGAAACAGCCAGCCCGTCAATTTTCAGTTCACACACATAGCGGACCTGATCGCGGTTTGTCCCCTGCCGTACGCGGCGGTCAAAGTCGCGGATTTCCCCGGCATCAAATGCGTTACCGAGGCTCAGCATCGGTACGCGGTGCTGCACTTTTTCAAAATGGGGCAGCGGTTCTGCTCCGACCCGCTGCGTCGGGGAATCCGGCGTGCGAATCTCGGGGAATTGTTCTTCCAGTTCAATCAACCGGCGCATCAATTGATCAAATTCCTGGTCGGAAATGCGCGGATCATCCTTAACATAGTAATAGTAATTGTGCTCGTTGATACTCCGGCGCAGTTCTTCCGCTTTTTTTTGTGCTTCATGAATATCCATCGTTTCGACTCACCTCGATATGGATTTCACCCGTAACAAACGGGCTGCATGAAATGAAATGATCGGATCGATCGTTTAATCTATTTTTTCTATGGGAGCAAATTTGGCCAGCAATTTTTTTACCCCGACCGGTTGCGGAAAAGCAATGTTTAACTCGAGATCCTCTCCCTGTCCTTTGACGGCAACGACGGTACCGATTCCCCACTTGCCGTGTTTTACTTTGTGACCGGCCTGCCAGTCCAGTGAAAGATCGGCTCCCTTCGCCGGCTGTTGCAAGCGCTGCGCCCGACGGAATGAGGATGGGGACAAACCGGATGATCCTCCTGAGGCAGCTGCCCATGAGGGAGATCTCATATCACTTCCGGCACCCGCTCTTATATCTCCCAGTGTTTCCACAATCTCTTCCGGTATTTCATTAAGAAAACGGGAAGGTTCGTTCATCATCGTCCGACCGTATAACGTTCTCATACGGGCCGCGGTCAGATACAACTCCTCCTCCGCCCGGGTAATGCCCACATAGGCGAGACGACGCTCTTCCTCCATTTCCGGCTCTTCCATCAGGGCGCGATTATGGGGGAAGATCCCTTCTTCCATCCCGGCGATGACGACCACGGGAAATTCCAGTCCCTTCGCACTGTGCATTGTCATCAGCATCACCGTGTCATCCTCCGCCTCATCATTCATGCTGTCGATGTCGGCAATCAGGGCCAGGTCGGTAAGGAAAGCAAGCAACGTTTTGTCCTCGTTATTCTTTTCAAATTCCATCGTCACCGATAAAAATTCGTCGATGTTTTCCAGACGCGAACGAGATTCCAGTGTGTTTTCCTTCAGCAGACTGAGGCGGTATTCCGTTTTTTCCAGAACTTCCTCCGTCAATTCCGTCACACTGAGATAATCGGCCATCTGTGAAAACTGCGCTATCTGATCGGCAAACTTTTGCACGCTTGACGCGGCACGACTGCTGAGGCCGATTTGGTCCTCCTGCCGGATCGCCTGATACATCGACATTTCGTGTTGTGCAGCATATTCCGCGATTTTTTCCACGGTGGACTGACCGATTCCCCGTTTGGGAACGTTGATGATCCGCCGCAGACTTATATCGTCGTCCGGGTTGGATATCAAGCGTAGATAAGCGAGAATATCCTTAATTTCTTTACGGTCATAGAATTTGGTTCCGCCAAAAATCACATAGGGAATATTCGATTTGACCAACACTTCCTCGATCACACGGGACTGGGCGTTGGTCCTGTACAAGATGGCAAAATCCCGATAATTCCGGCCTTTGTTGCGTCCTTCCATTATTTTTTCAACAATAAAATAGGCCTCACTGTGTTCATTGTCGCCGATGTAAATGTTGATCTTGTCGCCCGTATGATTTTCTGTCCACAGCTTTTTCGGTTTTCGGGAGATGTTGTTTTCAATGACGCGATTGGCAGCGTCTAAGATCCGTTTGGTGGAACGGTAATTTTGTTCCAGTTTAATGACGCGGGCTTCGGGATAATCCTTTTCAAAAGTGAGGATATTGGTGATGTCGGCACCCCGCCAGCCATAGATCGACTGATCCCCGTCCCCCACAACACAGATATTGTGGTGCTGTTCCGCAAGTAACTTGACCAGCTTGTACTGGGCATGGTTGGTGTCCTGATACTCATCCACATGAATATAGCGGAACTTCTTTTGATAAAAATCGAGTACTGCCGGTTCCTGTTCAAACAGGCGGATCGTCTGCATGATCAGATCGTCAAAATCAAGGGCATTATTGCTTTTCAATTGCCTCTGATAACGTTGATAGACATCCGCCGTCACCTTTTCATAGGGACTGTGGCCCACTTTTTGCAGATAACCCTGAGGCGTAACCAGTTCGTTTTTCAACTGACTGATCACAGCCAGGATCGAGCGGGGCTCGTATTGTTTGGGGTCAATATTTAAATCCTTCAAACACTGCTTGACCACGCTCAATTGATCGGAAGCATCAAGGATCGTAAATGAGCGCTGGTACCCGAGCCGGTCAATGTCGCGGCGCAGGATGCGGACACACATGGCATGAAACGTGGAAATCCAGATATCTTCGGCATCGGGGCCGGTCATGGCAGCCACCCGTTCTTTCATTTCCCGTGCCGCTTTATTGGTAAAGGTAATCGCCAGAATACTCCAGGGGACCACCTTTTTTTCCTTCAACAAAAAAATAATCCGCTGGGTCAACACGCGCGTCTTGCCGCTCCCGGCACCGGCCACGACAAGCAGCGGACCTTCCGTTGTCATGACCGCTTCCCTTTGCTGCGGATTTAGTCCTTCCATCATTTTTGCGATTTCCGGAGATTGAAAAGAATGACTCATGGTTCTCCCACCTTACTGTTTAAAAAGATATTTTCGTTTCCTTAACGGCCTGTACGGTAGCCAGGGCCTCTTCCATATTTTCGTAGATGATGTTACCGGCCACAATCGTATCTGCCCACTGCGCCATTTCCCGGGCGCGCTCGGGGGAGGTGATTCCTCCACCGTAAAAGAAGCGGCCGGATTGCAATATTGATTTCACCGACCGCACCCAATCCGGGTCACCGTAGGTTCCACTGTATTCAAGATAAAAAACCGGCAGTTTCAAGAGTTGATCCGCCAGCTGCGCATATGCTTTCACGTCATCCAGCGACAGATCGGTGCGGCTCTCCGTCACCTTCGCCACAGTGGAATTGCCGTTCAAGACGACATAGCCCTCAGTGATCACATCTTCCCACGGGATCAGATGTCCGAAGGCTTTGATCCCTTCCTGATGGGCATCCAGCATCCAGCGGGTACTGCCAGCATTAAGCACCAGCGGAATGAAATACGCGTCAAAGCCGGGAACGACCGCATCGATTTGCGAAACTTCGAGCACGCAGGGGATGGCATAACGACGGATGCGCGACAACAGATCCAGGGTATTTTCATAGGTGACGTCGCTGCTTCCGCCGACCATCACAGCATCTGTACCCGACTCACATATTTTTTCAAGGTCGCCGTCCATGATCAACTTCGCCGGATCCAACTTAAACACATGACGCCAGTTCTCTATCAAATACACGCAAATCCCTCATTTCTGACAATCCGATCCACATCGTTACTATTATAGCAGAGAAAAAGCCCTGTTCTCAAAAAAGAGCAGGGCCTGGTTGTCCGAGATTTGGCGGTACGATCACGATTTCTTCTCTTTCAACCGCTCGAGCACCATCTGATATCCGTCATTTCCATAGTTGAGGCAGCGTTTCACTCTGGAAATCGTTGCGGTACTGGCGCCGGTCTCTGTCTCGATTTGATTGTATGTGTGGCCTTCACCCAGCATGCGCGCCACTTCCAGCCGCTGTGCAAGAGATTTTATTTCATTTACAGTACATAGATCATCAAAAAAAGTATAACATTCCTCCATGGTTTCCAGCGTCAGGATCGCCCGAAACAATTGTTCCAGATCTTTTTGACCGCGAAGCTTGTCTAACTGCAATGGGTTCACCCCTGTCCTTTAACATAGAAAAACTGTAGTATGCTAACGAGTTAAAACATCAATGATTCACTATCATCTTAGACAAAAAAGAAACGTTTGACAAGAAAAGATAAGCTCATTTTGCTTACTGATAGGATACTTTTTCTTCCAGCGGAGGTACGTTGGGAATAATATGCACCCAAGTATTACCCGGATAGAGTCCGACCTCTTTTCCATCTTTAAAAGCACGGATTACACCGTCTTTTCGTTCCCATTTCACTTTTTGCACTTTCCCTTTCTGGAACAGATAACCGTCCCCCGGTCCATACACATCGATATGACGGCGTCCTTCATTATCCAGAATCCGATGGGCTGCCGTTCCGACCAGAATGTTGGTCGCCGTCAATTGCTGATCGGTGTTCAGATCTTTGTGGACTTCACCTGATGTGAAACGCAAATATTGACCGCTCTCTGCATCATATTCATAGGAAATCTGGTAAGTTGACGTGTAGGCGATATCAATTTTTTCTGCGGTTTCACCCTGGGCTTCGGCGTCTTCATCGACAAACAACAGTTGAGGAATCGAACCGTTCTCGCGGAAGCCTAGCCTGTCCGCCGCCTCACGAATTTTATCGAAATCGGTGTACAGGTTGTGAGGGGCTTTCCGGAAACTTTCCCGCCAAAAATAGGCGCCTGCATTATAAATTGCATCCGTGTGTGCCACCTGTTGTTCTTTCAATATCCTCAAGGCTTCCGGGCTTCCCCCGGCATGAGCCTGTATCGCATCAAATCCGAGCCCGATATCGATATAATAGGGACGAATACTGCGTACCGGACCGACAACTTCCGGTTCCTGACTATGATAGATTGCCACCATTCGCGTGATCGATCCTTCCGATAAAATCTCATACACGATATCTGCTTTATCCAATCCCGACTGTGGCCTTGCCGCCGGATGATTATTGATCATCACCATGATCACGCGCCCCTGCAACATCTCTTCACTTCCCATACCGGTCAGCGGGGCTGTATAGGGATATTCTTTTTCTTCCTCTTCCTGTTCCTCATCAATTTCATCGACGTCGGTATCCACCGGTGTTTCAGGTTCCACATTCTGAGGTTCCTCATTTACCGGTTCCAACGTTTCTTCATTACTCTTTCCGCATGCAACAGAGCCAGCGACAACGAGCAACAACACCATGGTAACCAGGATCCATTTATACAACGGTGTACGAGATTGTTTCATATTCATTCGCCTGCCTTATGATCATGTTTGGTGTGTTTTGGGTAATTCTCATTCTTTAGTTTGATTCGTGACGGTTCCGTTGAAATCCTCTTTATTCTTTGAAAATTAACTGCCAGTTTTTCATATTCACTCCCCTAAATATGAGGCGGACGGTGATACTGGGCCTGATATTTTTGTTCCAGTCCCCGCGCCAGCATGTAGAACGAAAAAATAGCGAGAACAAAAGCGAGAATGGGGAAAACGACGATCCACTGATGGACCATGATATAACCCCTGCTCTGCCCGATCAATCCGGCCCATTCATGGGTCACGGAAAGATAATCTTCTCCTGCGATATCAACCTTGAACAATGTTCCTCCGAGAAAAAGCTGAAAAATCCCCAGTTGACCCAGCAGGTTTAACACGGCAATAATCTCATTGATAAATAAGATTAATAGATTTTCTTTTAACAGCGGAAAAATATGACGGCGTGCCACCTGACTGTGTGAAGCCCCCATGCTCTGCGATGCCGTGACATATAATTGCTGTTTCAGGTTCCTCGTTTTCTCCGAGACGACGGAAATCACTGCGGGAAGACCGAGCACCGTCATCACCGCCCCCTGAATCAGGATCAGTGTGAGCGGTGAAAATGGGGAGTTGGTGTTAATCGCCACCAGTAGAAAATAAACAATGACAAAAGTAGGAATGCTGCCAAGCGGCCCCATTTTTAATTGGAATCGACTCTGTTCCGATGCCATCCCGCTGTATAACCCGATGGCCCCGCCAATGACGATTCTCGCTAAGGCAACGCCCAGTGCGGTAAATATCGTATATTTGGCACCGTATAACAGGAGGGTAAGCAGGTCAAACCCCCAGCGATCGGTGCCGAACAAGTGCTCCGATGATGGCGGGAGAGGGGGAGAAATCATTTTTTTGCCCTGATCCGTTTCTATGATCTTAATTTCTTCCGCATCGTCCGGATGATAGGGAGCAATCAGCGGTCCAAACAGTGCAACCAACAGAAAAAAAGTACTCAGTATTAGTCCGATCCATAAGCGCAGATTGAGCATTTGATTTTTCTTAGTCATGGATGATCGTCCTTTCGATGATCTTGATGAAGAGTCGTAATCCCCAGTAAATCAGACCATACAAAAGCACCATGGCAAAAAAGGTATTGACCAGCAGTGGATATTGATGACCGTAATTGAACATCAGCCGGGTTACTCCGGGCAGGTTAAAAAGGTATTCCACGATAAACAGGTTGCTGATCATGACAGCTACCACTTTGTGCAGATCTGCCTTAAGGAAGGGGATTACATTGCGGAAAATATGTTGCAGGTGAATATACCCTTTTTTCAGCCCCTTCGCCTTTGCTGTCAGCACAAAATCTTCGGTCATCAGTTGATAAGTCCGGTTCGATAACGTGTTCATCAGATAAACCGCCGGAATGATGGTCAGGCTGATGATCGGCAACAGGACTGCCGGTTCCGCCATGGTGGTCGCCACTTTGGCAATGCGAACTCCGGTGATTTTCGCCACCCACACAACCATCATCTGCAGGAGAATGATGATCACGAAGTCGGGAAGCGTTCCCAAAAAACCGAACAGGTCTTTCAGCCACTCTCTGCGCAACCGGGCCGTAATGCTTCCCAGTAATAGCCCGGTGATCACAGCGATGATCGCTGCAAGCGCAAGATATTGGAAGGATAATAGAAAAAAGGCGCCGATTTCTTCCCAGAATTGATATGTACGGTCTCGAAGATGGTACTGAAATGATTCCCCGGTGAAGATTCCTGAGATATATTGGATCACCGCCTCGATTAAGGGTTTCACCGTGACGGTAATGTGATCCGGCGATACCAGAAATATTTTTGGAACACCGGTCAGCAAAAAAATAAAAACAATGGAAATGACTGCTGATATGAATTTGTTCATATAATTGGTACACTCCTCATAAGACGATAAATGGATATCCTCTCGTATTAGACGACACGAGTTACCATAATGTTGCATGTTGCGTACCAATTTTTATGTCCATTCTGTCCTTAACAACGAAAAAATGAAGGCATCATGAGACTGGTCATTTTGATAAAGGTAACCTCTTAATAACCCTTCCTTGGTAAAACCCAGTCGCGTTAATAGCTTTATAGATGGTTCATTTTGAGGATATGTTATAGCCCCCATTCTAAACAATTCTATATCCTCAAATGAATAACGTAATACTTCTTTTACAGCTTCAGTCATAATTCCTTTGTTCCAATGTGAAGGATGTAATTCAAAACCAATCTCAGCCCTTTTACTCCAGGTGCTAAGGTTGTTTAATCCCAACGTACCAACAAATTCGCCTGTCTCTTTTAATACAATTCCCCATCTTATGCCCCTATTGCTTTCATATGTAATTTGAAAAGACTCTACTATTTTTGAGGCATCATCAATACTTTCTAAACTATCCATCCCATAATACCTCGTTACTTCGTCTTTTGACATAATTTCGTAGAAGCTTTTAGTATGTTCCTTTTTTACTTGAACTAATTTCAGCCGATTTGTTTCTAACTCAGGAAATCCCATTAAATTCTCCCCTCTCAGTTTATCATTGGCTTACCTTATAATTTGTTATTAACTTATAGGACGATTTTTTCGCCTTATTTTCATAAAATCTAGTTGAATCTTACCATCCCCTGCTGTGATGAGCGTGCCAAGGGACAAGAAAACCTGTTTATCAAAGAGTACTCCGGGGAAGCCATCGAGGTTTCTTTCAAATCCAGTATCTTGTTGAAATGCTGGATAATATCTCTAGGAAAGAGGTTCAATTCGACATTCAGGTGAATACCCCCAGCATTGCTTATCCGGTTGGTAACGATAGCGATCTGGGCTTAGTGCTTCCGATCCTCAAGGCTAATTCTGAAGCTGCTAAAAAACTTTTCAAAAAGCCGTCCTAAATTGGGCGGCTCTTTTTTCGTTCTATTTTTCAATATTGACCTAGAAGGGTTCACGAAACTTATTATAATAAAATATAACAAAATACTCTTGGTTTTCCTCGATTAGGTTTATGGTTGCTTTGGGGACTTTAACTTTTGTTTGCTCACCACTTATTTCTTGAAAAATGATATAACTATATATATATATTTTTTTAAATTTCATATTACCATTACTTATTTATTTTGCCTATATATTTACATTTTAAGTATATTGAATTATTTTTATTATAAACCAAAAAAAGGAGGTTTAGGTTGCATTTATTCAAGCATTTACCGCATTTTGGCAGATAAATTCAGGTGCACAAGAGGAACTTGAGGCAAAGGAAATTAGGGTTAACGAAAATTTAAAGGTTATTCAGTACAAAGACGGTAGGATCAAGGGATTGAAAAATGCAAAAGGGCTTACTAAAGCTGAACGTGCACAGATCTTTAAATTGATGTAATTATTTTACAAAGATGTTTAAATCATGAAAGATGAACTATAAATTGAGGTAACTTGATGCGTTCGGCGGCGAAAAATAAGACGTTTTTTTCGCCTTATTTTCATGAAATCCAGTGAAATGAGGATATTAAGACGAAAAAATCGCCTTAATTCCCATCTGACCACCCTCCAGGGCAACTCCATGGTAATATAAGACGATTTTTTCACCCTATTTTTTCACTTTTTCTTTAAATTACAGGATTAAGACGATTTTTTCGCCTTAATTATGATTCCCCTTTCACACAGCCCGTATTGTCCACTACCTTACTCCCCCACAACATATCACCTTAATGAAAACGGATCGAATCAACAATCGATTGTTCTGCCAACTGTACCATTCTTTTCACCATTTCACCACCCACGGAACCATTGGCGCGTGACGTGGTATCGGCACCCAGTTCCACACCAAACTCCCTGGCAATTTCATATTTTAATTGATCAAGCGCCTGTCGGGATTGGGGAAACACAAGCTGATTGCGAGACGGCATATCATAATCCCTCCTTTCCACTAAGGTGAGTAAACTTTTCCATACGTGGTAAAGTTAATTTCACCCACTGGAAAGGATTTTATGCAGACAAAGATAATTCCCATCTTTCCTCGACCATGTCCTGATTGGATAACCGGCTGTTACGGGTTTCCACCAGTTGAAATCCATGTTCTTCATAAACTTTTCGAGCAGCATGCAACTGGCGGTTCGTCCACAGGATCACTTTTTCGTAGTTCTTCATCTGACAAAAACGGATCGCTTCTCCGACAAGTTCCTTCCCATACCCTTTCCCTCTCGCCTGCGGATCGATCAGAAACCAGCGAAGTTGAGCGGCCGTATCATCAACCTTAACAATTCCGATACATCCCAGAGGTCGACCGTCTATCTCGAGAATCCATAAATTCTCCCACTCCCCGTCAAAATGTTGCACAAACTGACCGACCGTCTCTACAATAAAATCTTCAAAAGTTGAATCATACTGATACTCTTTTTTATATATTTCAACATGGGAACGAATCACATACGCAATATCCGCATCATTCCCCGGGTCAAACGAACGTATCATCCGCTTCTCCTCCCTTCCTTTCACATCCATCAAACAAACACCTTGCTCACCATCACGATCAAATACACCGCCGGCAAAAAGATCAGTTGAGCGAGGATGGTCCCTAAAAAACGGCCCGCCGAGAGAAAAACAATCACCGACCTCAAACCGGCATCATCCCGTTTTCCCTGAACCACATCATCCTGCAACTTTGCCGTATATGGATCCACAAACAGCGCAAAACCTACCGTAGCCGCACCGTTCACCAGGCCCGACAGGGAAATGGTGACGGCGGCATAGTCCGGCACCAGGGTTCCCGCATAGTAAGATGCCAGCACCCCCACGGCATACACCGAGTATAAAAATATGTTTACGATCAAGATCCCGAAGGGCAGGGAACGTATCGACAATTGCGCAAACATCTGCCGTGTGGGAAGAGAAAACAGGCGCGCAATTTTTCGCAGGTTACGCAATCTCAATTCCTTGTTAAAAATACGGGGGACACTGCCGCCGTGCTCTTCCAATTTTTTGACTCCGTAAACGAAAAGGCGCGTAGAAAAGGGCAACGAAATCATCCCCAGCAAAATCCCCGTACTGGCCGCCAGAATAATCAAACGAAACATCCATAACACCGGTTCCCCGGTTTGGATTGATTCACTGACAATGGAGGCGACGATCGGCAACTGAATGAGATTGGCCGTCCGCGCAAAAATGACGAGAATGTTGAAAAGGGACAGGGACGAACTGAGACGTCTTGTTCTTGCCCCAGCCAGCCTGGCTCCGTATGCAAAGGTTTCTACCATTGAAATAAAAGCCACAAGGACCAGCACGATCCACAATCGGTCCATCTCCATCAATCCAATCGTCTCGCCGGCCATAACACCCGGCCTCTTTTTACCGAAAACAATCCCTGGTGCGACAAACGTAAATCGGGCAAATGTAATGCCACCGAAAACAGCAGGGAATAAAGCGGATCTTCATGGACATATCCACGCTCTTTCATCAGACCGACAAACTCCTGTGTTTTAGGGATCAATTCTTCCATCGGCAAAGGGCTCATCATGTGGGTCAACGGTAGCGGCAGTTCATATAATACCTCTCCTTTTTCCATCATAACCAACCCGCCGCCGTGTGAGCGGGCACGATTGACCGCTTCAGCCATCGCCTTCGGGTTCCAGCCCGCCACCACATAGCCGGGGAATGCGGAAAAAGTACTGCACAGAGCTTCCACCTGTTGTACAAACCCTTTCACAACCCCATTGCTCACCCAGCGGCCCTTTAAATCCAGCAGGGATAAATAAAGATAGCCCTGTTCGCGATCCTGCTCACTCAACACCACCCGCTCATCCCGCACTTCAAAGGAACGATCTTCCTGTTTGGTAATGACGGCATTCAACATCTTCATCACCGGAAATTCGCAGCCTCCGTTCTCTCCGGAAGAGGCGGCAATTTCCGGCGCGACCCGCGGCACAAACCAGTCTTCACGGGCCTCCCAGCGGCGCTTTTCAGTTTCCGAACCTTCTTCTCCGTTCAGAAGACTCCAATCGACCTCCGCAAAAGAAACCAACCGACGCCCGTTCTCCACTGTCACACGGCCATCACTCATCACTTTAAGCGGTGTGGGATTACGCACATCCTCCAAAAAACAGATGTCAGCAACTCGTCCGGGGGCAATCCCGCCGAGTTCATGGTCCAGCCCGTAGTAGATGGCAATATTTAAGGTAGCCATACGGTATGCATCAATCGGTTCCATGCCGGCTTCCATGGCCAGCCGTAACGCGTGATCCGTAAACCCTTTATCCAAAAAAGGAGGAGTCGTTCCGTCCGTCGTCAACATGAGCCGGGCTGAAGACGCCATCCCCGCCTCCACAAGTCCTTTCACGAGGTGCGGAACATCGGGCCGGATTGACGAATGGCGCAACGTGGCATAATATCCCAGCCGCAGTCTGCGCAACACTTCTTCTGAGGTGATACTCTCGTGGCAGGCCGTCACTCCCCCTGCCGCCGCCGCATTTAACGTCTCTGCCGATGCACCAGGAAGATGCCCTTCAATCCGTTTGCCACGGGAACGCATCAGGTGTACCGAGGACAAAACCGGTTCCACCCCTTTTAGTAACAGCGGCCAGGATGTCAGTTCCCCGCCCTGAATGAACGCCCGCTCCTCCAGCAAAGGTTCCAGCTGATCCGGAGTGTATTTTTTCATCATTTCCGGCAGACTGTTATGGGGATCAAGGCTCATCCACCAGAAATATTTAACCGGGAAACGCTGGCTTTCCCGCACCAATTCCAACAACCGCTCCCGATCGAGCAACAGATAAAAACTTAAATTATCGATCACCAGCGTAGTGGTTCCGCGCGTCAACGCATATTCACCAAGTGTGCGAAAGTTGTAGATCTGGTAGGGGTGGGCGTGGGGCTCAATATATCCCGGAACCAGCACCTGCCCCCCTGCATCAATGATCTCCGTTTCCGCTCCCGTCATCGGCTCTTTATCACCGACATAGGCAATGCGGTCGTCGCTGATCACCACATTGGCCTGAGCGAGTTCGCCCGTATAAATATTTAATATCATTCCGTTTTTGATCCAGACCGATGCTTCACGCTCAAAACGCGATGTCTCTATTAGTCGCTTCATTTTTTCACGATCCAGTGATCTTACGGGTTGTTCCATATCATCGTTCCCCCTAGACTGAATGGTCATTCATTCACTCAATATACTATTTATTATCCTATCATGCTCCTCCCCTTTTGTCATGATGGTATGGAATTGATGCCTTCGACAAATACTACAACTGATCAATAAAGAGGAGGCGATTATTTTTGAAAAAAAATGTCGGGCGTCTCGATGCCCTGATGCGAATTACATTCGGACTGACCGGAGTGGCCTGGGGGACTGCCCGTATGGTCAGGCATCCCAACCGCTCGGGTCCGCTTACCGTCACCCTCCTGTCGGCAATGAAAGTGGCTGAAGGAGTGACAAGATTTTGCCCGATGTTATACATGATGGGCTTAAGTTCTGCCACTCAATCCAATCAACTTAAAAAATTTTCATATCGCGGACAGGAAGCTCCGGATGAACAGGAACAGGATCAATATTCAACCCATTAAAAGGAGCGTGATCAGTCCGATATGCAAATCAGTATCTATGACTGGGTGAGTCAGTCGCTGTTCACCCTGATTATCGTCATTGCCACCGTCGCCATCATCATCTATGTATGGGCAACTTTTCGAAAAAAAGAAAGGGGACGCTATAATCGCTGATGAACGGCGGCGATCAAGCGGTCCCCATTTTTTTATTTTCTCATTTGATCGATGGCTTTTTGTCCGATATCTTTGCGGTAATGGGCTCCGTCAAACTCAATTTTTCCCACCGCAGCATACGCTTTGTCTCGGGCCTGCGAAAGGTCGGGGGCCAGGGCCGTGACACCCAGTACCCGTCCGCCATCCGTCACAATGGCTCCGCTGTCCATACGGCATGTACCGGCATGGAACACCACCACCTGTTCATCATCCACCCGGTCAAGTCCGCGTATTTCCTTGCCTTTTTCATAGGAACCGGGATAACCGCCCGATGCTATAATCACACAAACAGCCGCATCCGGCTTCCAGTGGATCTCCAGTTGATCCAGCTCACCCTGAACCGTAGCCAGGAAAATATCGAGCAGGTCACTCTCCAAACGGGGAAGGACTACCTGTGTTTCCGGATCCCCGAAGCGGCAGTTAAATTCGATCACTCTGGGACCTGCTTCCGTGATCATCAAGCCGGCATATAACACTCCGCGGAAGGGACGTCCCTCTGCCACCATCGCCCGGGCTGCCGGAACAAGCACCTGTTCAACCACCTGTTCAACCACGCTCTCGTCAAACTGCGGTACCGGAGAATAGGTTCCCATTCCTCCGGTATTGGGTCCGCGATCCCCGTCAAACACCGGCTTATGATCCTGTGAGGGAACCATCGGCTTCACCGTTTCCCCATCGACGAATGCCAGCAGGGTCATTTCCTGCCCGACCAGACACTCTTCGATCACAACCTGCGCTCCGGCCTTGCCGAATCCTTCTTCCACCATGATGAAACGCAACGCTTCTTTCGCTTCCTCCACCGTTTGTGCAACGGTGACTCCCTTTCCCGCAGCCAGACCGTCTGCCTTGACCACGATCGGAGCACCTTTTTCCTCCACATAACGAACGGCATCTTCGTAGTTTGTAAAAGCCGCATACTCCGCCGTAGGGATGTTATATTTTTGCATCAATTCCTTGGCGAAGGTCTTGCTTCCTTCGATGATGGCTGCCGCTTTGTTGGGTCCGAAAACGGGCAGTTCCCTCGCTTCAAAAAAATCAACGATTCCGTCCATCAACGGATCTTCCGGTCCCACCACCGTCAGATCGATCCCCTCATCCTTGGCAAACTGTGCAAGTCCGCTGAAATCGTTGACACTGATGGGAACGAGAGTTGCCAGTCCGGCGATCCCGCCGTTTCCGGGTGCACAATAAATCCGTTCTACCCGGGGGCTCTGCGCCAATTTCCACACAATCGCATGTTCACGTCCGCCCTGTCCGATCACAAGAATTTTCACGATGATTCCCTCCTCATCTCATTTTTAACACACGATCCGATCAATGTTTAAAATGACGATTTCCCGTAAACACCATGGCGATTCCATATTTGTTGGCCATGGCGATGGAGTCCTCATCGCGGATGGAGCCGCCGGGCTGAATGATCGCCGTGATTCCTGCTTTACCCGCTTCTTCCACAGTATCCGGCATCGGGAAAAATGCATCGGAAGCAAGCACCGCGCCGCGGCTTCTTTCTCCCGCATGCTCGATCGCAATACGCGCCGCTCCCACACGGTTCATCTGGCCGGCACCGACACCGATCGTCTGATTCTCTTTTCCCAGCACGATCGCGTTCGATTTCACATGTTTCACCACTTTCCAGGCAAACATAAGCTGTTTCAATTCCTCTTCGCTCGGCTGGCGTTCGGTAACGACTTTTAACTCATCGGCCGTTACCTGTTTCAGGTCGCTGTCCTGCACCAAGAGACCGCCCTCTACCGATGTGTAACGCGGTTGCGGTTTCACGTCCCGTTGCCAGTCACCCAGCTTCAACAAACGTAAGTTCTTCTTCTGCTTCAACACTTCAAGGGCTTCCTCCGTAAAATCGGGAGCCATAATGATTTCCAGGAAAATGTCTTTCATCGCCTCAGCGGTTTTCCGGTCAATTGTACGATTGGCCGCGATGATTCCGCCGAAAATCGAGACTGGGTCCGCTTCATAGGCTTTCTGATACGCTTCAGCTATATCCGCTCCGATGCCCACCCCGCAGGGGTTGGTATGTTTCACCGCAACCACTGCCGGTTCTTCAAATTCTTTTACAATCGCCAGCGCTGCATCAGCATCATTGATGTTGTTATATGATAACTCTTTGCCGTGCAACTGTTCCGCCCGGGCGACATTTCCCGCCGACGGCAGCGGATGCTGATAAAAAGCCGCCTGTTGATGTGGGTTTTCACCGTAGCGCAGATCCTGAACTTTTTCAAAGGTGACCGTTAATTTTTCCGGGCGTTCCTCACCCACTTTTTCACTTAAAAATTGGGCGATTAACGCATCGTAGGCCGCGGTGTGACGAAATACTTTGGCAGCAAGGCGCATCCGCGTCTCACTCGAGACTTCGCCATTGGCCTTGATTTCACCGAGTATGCCTTCATAGTCCTGCGCGTCAACTACTACGGTCACATAAGCATTATTCTTAGCCGCTGAACGCAGCATCGACGGGCCGCCGATATCAATGTTTTCAATGGCATCGGCCAGGGTGACATCCGGTTTGCTGATCGTTTCCTTAAAGGGATAAAGGTTGACCACCACCAGATCGATCGGCTCAATATGTAATTCCTCCATCTGACGACGGTGTACCTCATCATCGCGCACCGCCAGCAATCCGCCATGAATGTTGGGATGGAGTGTTTTTACACGGCCGTCCATGATTTCCGGAAATCCGGTCACCTCTGAAATCCCGATCACGTTGATGCCGGCTTCCTGTAACATTTTCGCTGTTCCTCCGGTGGAGATAATCTCCACTCCCAGCTTTGCCAGCTCATTTGCAAACTCCACTACACCCGTTTTATCCGATACACTGATCAATGCCCGTTTGATCGCCATTATGCTTCCTCCTTTTCTTTCATCACCCGGACTTTCCGTCCTTCACTAACCACACGTCCGTCAATCATCCATTGAATGACCTGCGGCAACAACTGGTGTTCCTGCTCATGAATGCGGCGGGTTACCGATTCCACGGATTCTCCCTCTTCAACGGGAATCGCCCGCTGTGCAATGATCGGTCCTGTATCCAGACCCTCATCGACGAAATGAACCGTCACCCCGGTAACCTTTACCCCATAGTCCATCGCCTGTCCAATCGCGTCCTTTCCGGGGAAGGCCGGTAACAGAGAAGGATGCAGATTGATGATCCTCCCTTTAAAGTTTTCCAGTAATACCTTTCCGACCAGACGCATATACCCGGCGAGCACAATCAAATCCACCTGTTGTTCCTGTAATACCCTCAAAACAT
>JAWLDF010000038.1:0-28384 GCA_041686735.1 Bacilli bacterium | reverse complement strand
GTTAGAAAAATTATAATAAGGGTTGACTCCTGACATTTCTATGCAAAAAATTCTGGAGGTACCCGATATGGCAGCGATCATATATGACGGGCTCGTTTATCTGCATGTATTAAGTGTCATTTTATCAATCGGTCCCTATTTTGTATTGCTTTCGATGATTGCAAGAATGAAAGAGAAAAGCACTGAACCGGATCAAACGCAAATGCAAAGTTTTATCCAGATTTTCCGGGGAGTCGTCCGTTTGACGAAGCACGCAGGACATCTGCTGGTGGTGACGGGGGTTTTGCTGATCTGGGTCGGGGGATGGAACTGGACCGTTCCCTGGCTGTTGCTGTCTATCATCATTTTGATGAGTGCCCTGTTCTTTATCATGCGGGCGTTTTCTCCTATTCTGGCGAACTTGGAGGCTAGAGAGGGGGCGGCGGAAAAGGAGGCCCTGCTCGGCAGGTTGACGAGATCGGTCTGGTTGTATATTGCGATCATGCTGCTGGTGATGTGGTTGATGGTAGATAAACCTGTTATGTGGTAGGGCCTTTCGGGCAAAATCATACTGAATAAGACGAAAAAATCGTCTTATTTTCCGGCGTGTTCCTTATTTCCGGGGCAATGTTTGGGAAACCTTACCCAAAAAACATCTGCTCCGATATAAATACCCCCATGATTCCCCCCAGAACCACCAGGATCAAATTGACGCGCAACAAGGAAAGGATCACGGAAACTAATCCTCCGATGATGGCGGATTCCACTGTGTCGACGGAAGTCAAGATCCCCGGGAAAATGAGACTGGCCAGCACCGCATAAGGAATGAATTGCAAAAACCGCTTCATTGATGGCGGCAGGTTTAAATTTTTTAAAAATACCATCGGCAACATGCGAGGCACGTATGTGACTACGCCCATTCCAATCACCAGTAACCACAGGTAATCATTGCTCATCCTGTTCACCTTCCTTCGCGGGGAATAATACGACGCCGATCGCGGCCGAAATTACCGTTGTAATGATGATGCTCCAGCCGGAAGACAACTCCATAAATAGCGGAGTGATCCAGTGTAAGCCGGAGTGGATCAGTACGGCAATCAGCGAGATCACCAGTGCGGGTCTCGATTTTTTCAGTGTGGGAACTAACAGACCGATAAACATGGCATACAGAGCGATGCCCGTACTGTTTTGAATGGACTGCGGCAGTCCCGCTGCGAGAAAAACCCCAATCCATGTCCCAACATTCCATGAAAGGAAAGCAATCAGATTCAGACCGATCACAAAATACGGGTGTAATTCCCGTTCATTCTGTGTGGAAGCTACACTGAAAGTCTCATCCGTCACACCAAACGACAGTAACGCTAACAACTTTTTCGACGGGGCATTGGAAATTCGCTGAGAAAGCGATGCGGTCATTAAAAAATGACGGAAATTTAAAATAAAGGTGGTGATGATGATTTCCCAGTAACTGATGCCCATAACAATCATATTGACGCCGATGAACTGACTCGCCCCCGCAAAAATAACAAAAGACATCATCAACGTGACATAGTTGGGAATGTCAGCGGATCTGGCCAGTAACCCAAAGGCGATGGCGATGGGAATATACCCGATTGCAATGGAAATTCCGGTTTTTAATCCCTGCAGGAAGTGGTTTTTCAGCGGTTGAACGGCAACTTCTGAATTGGACACAGACATGATGATGCCACCTCTTATAAAAATCAGTTAGTATAACATATTAAACAATTGTATGCTATAATATATAATATACATATGTCTGGGATATAGTACAATACATTAGAGATAAAATGATTTTTGGGGTGCCGAAATATGAATTCAATTAACGAAAAAATAGCCCGCAAACTCAAACAAATTCGCAAATCCAAAGGGCTCAGTCTGGATCAGGTCGCTGAATTGACCGGAGTGAGCAAGGCGATGCTGGGACAGATCGAACGGGGAGCGTCCAATCCGACGGTAACAACGTTATGGAAAATAGCAACCGGCTTGAAGGTTTCTTTTTCATCATTTATTGAGGATAAGGATCCCGCCGTAACCGTTGTTTCCCTCTCAAATATTACCCCGATCATTGAAGCAGAAGGGGATTACAAAGTTTACCCGATGTTCCCTTTTAATCAGGATAAACAATTTGAAATTTACACAGTCTTACTGGGAGCAAATGGCCGTCATGAATCAGAAGCCCATGGGGCCGGGGTGGAAGAATACATTACGGTCATGGAAGGAGAATTGGAGTTGAATATTGGAGATCAAACTTATACTATAAAAGAAGGAGAAGCGGTACGATTCTACGCTGATAAACCCCACGTTTATATTAACCGCAAACCGAAGCCTCTGAGGTTTCAAAATTTGATTTATTACCCTTAATCAAAAGCGACTTCACATTACGTTTTCAGTAAATTGTTGTTTTAAAAAATTAATTCTGATTATTTGTATAATTATGTAGTAATATGTAGTCTGTGTTTTATCATTGTAAAGTGTTATCATGACACAGAAAAAATAAAATATTCAGGGGGTCAAACATGTTTAAGCGTTCATTTTTTCTCGTATTAAGTTTATTGTTAGCGCTTTCATTCGTTCTTTCCGCATGTAGTGATTCAGAGCCGACAGCGTCAACTAATGAGCCCAACAAAACCAATGATTCCAACAACAACACCAATGTAGCGCAATCGGGTGAAACCGGCAAAACGATGCTGCAAAAAGTACAAGAAAGAGGAAAAGTAGTCGTCGGAGTTAATGGTAAGTTGCCGGGATTCGGTTACCTCGAGTCTGATGGATCCTATACCGGATTCGATGTTGATTTCGGTAAAGCGATTGCTGCAGCTGTTTTCGGCGATGCAAGTAAAGTCGAATTCAGACCGTTATCTGCACAGGAACGTTTCACCGCACTGCAAACCGGTGAAATTGATGTCCTGATCCGCAACACAACCTGGACAACTACACGCGACACTTCCGTTGGATTGAATTTTGCTCCGACTACGTTCTATGACGGTCAGGGAATCATGGTCCGTAAAGACAGCGGCATCAATACACTGAAAGATCTGGAAGGAGCACGCATCGGTGTAGAAACCGGTACAACGACTGAGCTTAATCTGGCTGACCAGATGCGTAAACTTGGTATCAATTATGAACAGGTCGTATTTGATGACCATAATTCACTGGTTGCCGCTTATGAACAGGGTACAGTAGACGGATGGACAACGGACAAGTCCGGTCTGGTTTCCAGTCAGGCTGTTTTAAAGAATCCGGAAGAACATAAGATTTTAAAAGAAACTCTGTCCAAAGAACCTTTAGGACCTGCTGTACTTCACGGTGATGACCAGTGGTTTGACATTGTCAAATGGGTAACATTTGCTACCATTGAAGCAGAAGAGTTGGGTATTAACAGCGAAAATATTGATAGCTTTATGAACAGCGAGGACCCTGTTGTTCGCCGTTTACTTGGTCTTGAAGGAGATCTGGGCAAGGAGCTTGGCTTGAGTAACGACTTTGTAGTCAATGTCATTAAATCTGTTGGTAACTATGGTGAAATTTACAACCGTCACCTCGGACCGGATACGATCTTTAACCTGGACCGCGGATTGAATGATCTGTACACCAATGGCGGTATCCTATATTCTCCTCCGTTCCGTTAATTCAACGGATCAACAATGACCTGAATAAATGGACAATCGGTCTGCTCTCCTTTCTCCTTATAAGGGGGCAGACCCTTTAAATGTCTGATTCTGATCCGGCATCACAAAAGAGAGGTGAATCCATTCATGAGCAATCAACCCGATAAGGTAAAGATCCCTTTTTGGCGGGATAAACGAATTATTCCCATACTACTTCAAGCTTTATTTGTTGTGATTGTTATATCTTTTGGATTTATTTTGGTGAACAATGCGATAAAAGGGATGGAAGCCATCGGCATAAAATTGGGGTTTGGTTTTTTAAGCTCAACTGCGTCTTTTAACATCGGACAAAGTTTAATCGACTATCAACCTACCGATAGTTATAGCAGAGCTTTATTGGTCGGGATTATAAATACGTTGCAGTTAACTGTCATTGGAATTATATTAACTTCTATTTTAGGTGTTTTTATAGGTATTGCCCGTCTGTCTGCCAACTGGCTAGTAAGAAGTGTGGCAACGGTTTATATTGAAATCTTTCGTAACACTCCTTTGTTGGTACAGATTATTATCTGGGCCCTGGCAGTACCTTCGCTTTTACCAGGGGTAAAGGACAGTATTCAACTGGGTTCAGTTTTTATCAGTAACAGAGGGATTGCGATGCCGTGGTTTGAAACGACACCGGCTACCGCAATCTGGATCGGATTTTTCGTCGTATCCATCGTTGCCGCCATCTTATTGTGGAAAACAAGATTGAAGGCTCAGGTGCAAAAAGGGAAAAGAACATATCCCCTGATATGGTCGCTGGGTTCAATCGTGATTCTGCTTGCAGCAGCATGGTTGATTACCGGACAATTCCCGGCGATGATGACTTATCCGCAAATCGGGAAGTTTAATTATGAGGGCGGGTATATTGTTACCAAAGAGTTCGCCGCTGTCTTGATAGGATTGGTTATTTACACCTCAACCTATATTGCTGAAATTGTTCGCGGAGGGATTCAATCCGTAAACAAAGGCCAGGTGGAGGCTGCGAGATCCTTGGGATTAAAAGGATCTACCATTATGCGTCTCGTCATTTTTCCGCAGGCTTTCCGTGTGATTATTCCTCCCGTTACCAGCCAGTATCTCAATCTCGCCAAAAACTCCAGTCTGGCGATTGCAGCAGGTTACCCCGATCTTTACAGTGTGGTGGGGACGACCTATAACCAAACCGGTCGTGTTATTGAAATGGTCACTATCATGATGCTGGTTTACCTGTCTATGAGTTTATTGACCTCGTTGTTCATGAATATTTTTAATAAAAAAATGCAACTGGTAGAGAGGTGATCCGTTTGAATATGCAATCGAATCCAAATATAGATACTGCCCTGGAAACTTCCACATCGGAGCTTCCTCCCAAAAATACGATAGGGGTATGGGGTTGGTTACGGAAGAACCTGTTTAGCAGTTGGTTAAATACCTTATTAACAATAGTTACTGTCTGGTTTGTCTATGCTGTATTAAATAAATCTTTATCATGGATTTTAGGTGCAGCTGAATGGCAAGTTATTGCTGCCAATTTTCGTCTGATATTTGTTGGTCAGTATCCGGTTGAAGAGTTGTGGAGAATATGGCTTTCGCTTTCCATTGTTTCCGCACTTATGGGATTATCATGGGGCCTGTGGCGTGGAACCATGGCCAACCTGTCCGTTTCACTGTCATTCATTTATTTTATTGTGGCTGTCATGCCGTTTATCCAATCCGGGACTCGTGTCTGGTTATTCATGAATATTGCTCTGGTGTTAAGCGGATACTTTATTGGGAAAAAATTGACGGGAAAATGGGTAAAGAGGGCGATCATTGCAGCATGGCTCCTGTCATTTCCAGTGACGATTGTTTTAATCAAAGGATTTGGGGTTTTACCTGATGTGGCAACAAATGTATGGGGAGGTTTCCTCCTTACGATCTTAATCACGATTGTAGGTATAATATTTTCTTTCCCGCTGGGAATATTGTTGGCCCTCGGTCGGACCAGTAAGTTGCCGGTAGTACGCTGGTTTTGTATTACCTATATTGAAGTGATACGCGGTGTTCCTTTGATTACGGTCTTCTTTACAGCTCAAATCATGATACCTCTTTTTATACAAGGATTTGAAATCAATAACATTGTCCGGGTCATGATAGGCGTCTCACTATTTACCGCTGCTTACGCAGCCGAAAACGTTCGCGGCGGGCTGCAATCGATTCCACGCGGTCAGTATGAAGCAGCTCAGGCCCTTGGTTTAAGCACACCACGCATGATGTTTTTCGTCATACTTCCGCAGGCTTTGCGTGCTGTCATTCCAGCCATGGTAGGTCAGTATATCTCCATGTTTAAAGACACTTCGCTTGTTGCAATTGTGGGATTATTTGATCTTCTGGGAATTGGAAAAACCATTGTATCTAACCCTGATTTTTTAGGTAAGCATATGGAAGTATATCTGTTTATAGCCTTGATTTACTGGGTGGTGGCGTTTTCTATGTCTTATGCAAGCCGCAGAATGGAAAAAAGCCTCGGTGTAGGTGAACGATAAACCGGCGGAGAGAAGGAGGAATGAACTGATGTTATTGGATTACAAACTGGATTTTAACCCGGATACACCTCTGGAGGAACGTGACGATATTATCGTCTGTAAAGGCGTGAACAAGTGGTATGGGAATCATCATGTTTTGAAGGATGTAAATGTTAGTGTCAAACAGGGTGAAGTCGTTGTTATACTCGGTCCTTCCGGTTCCGGTAAATCTACCTTCATCCGAACGATTAACGGATTGGAAGAGTATCAAAAAGGCGAGATTGTGGTAGACGGTCATCGGGTAGCGAATGATGTGGCGGAAATCGAAGCGATTCGTAAAGAAACGGGAATGGTGTTCCAATCCTTTAATTTGTTCCCCCATATGACGATACTGAATAACATTACGCTGGCTCCGATCTGGGTGCGTAAATGGCCGAAAGCAAAAGCAGAGGAAATCGCACTAAAATTGTTGGAACGTGTAGGGATTCCCGAACAGGCGCATAAATATCCGGGACAGCTTTCAGGCGGTCAGCAGCAACGGGTGGCGATTGCACGGGCACTGGCGATGCAGCCGAAAATCATGCTGTTTGACGAGCCCACTTCGGCGCTGGATCCGGAAATGATTAAGGAAGTGCTGGATGTTATGAAAGAACTGGCCCGATCGGGGATGACCATGCTGGTCGTAACTCATGAGATGGGATTTGCGCGAGAAGTGGCCGATCGTATCATCCTCTTTGATCAGGGAGTGATCATTGAAGAGGGGACACCGGCTGAATTGTTCGATAATCCTAAACACGAAAGAACAAAGTTGTTTTTATCACAAATTTTGTAATGGGTATGCGGGCTTTCCGGCAGGCAGGATGTGCTTACTGAAGGGAAAGCCCGCTTTTTTGTACATTGCTCAGTTGACAAAATAACGAGCAATCTTAATCATTTCACTCCAAATTTTATCTGCATCTTCTTCAGTTGTTCTCCAGTTGCTAACGGCAATCCGCATGGCGGGTTTTCCCTGATAGATGGTGGGCGTCAAAAATGTCTTACCGGTTTGTTTGAGTTCATCCAGAAATTTATGAATCACCTCAGATATCAACTCATTCTCACCCATGTTTAACGTAAAACATACGACGTTGAGACGGGTGGGAGCGAGCAACTTAAAAAATGAAGACTCTTCAATGCGGCGGCTGAATTCCCGGGCGATACGGCAATTTCTTTCAACAATATCCTGATATCCCTTTTTGCCGTAAGCCATGAGGGTAAACCAGACGGGCAGGGCTCTCAGTCTGCGGGAATTTTCCGGCGTCAGGTTAAACAGGGCGGGATTCTCATCTGCTTTTACCGGTCCCAGGTATGCAGCACCATTATAAAACACTTCATTTTGCAAACGCCTGTGTTTAGTGAATTGAATAGCCGAATCATAAGGGACATTCAACCACTTGTGGGCATCAATGGTGATGGAATCGGCACCATCGATGCCGGTTAAAAGGGATTTGTATTTTTCTGAACATGCCGCGATTCCGGCAAAAGCGGCATCTACGTGCAGCCAGAAATAATATTTCTTTTTTAACTCGACAAGTGCAGAGAGGTCATCAAAATCAGTCGTATTGACGGTTCCCGCATTTGCCACCACAATGCAGGTATCCCCCTGATTCTCTTTTAGTACAACTTGCAAATTTTCCACATCCATCGCTTCGCGGCCAGGCAGGCAATCGATGTTGATCAAAGACCTGCGCCCCATTCCCAGCATGGATAAGGATTTATAGATCGAGGAGTGGGGTGAAGCGCTCAACACTTTGATGTCATCCAGACCATACAAACCTTCTTCCCCGACATTAACGCCGCATTGATGAGCGGCCCATTGTCTGGCAATGGCGAGATTGACAAAATTGGACATGGTTGCGCCTGTCACAAATGTACCAAAAAAAGAATCGGGTAAATTTAACAGTTCTCTTAGAAGTTTTATCGTTTCCTCTTCGATATGATAATCAACATTTTCATAGAGCCCCAGCGCCATCTGGTCGAATACGGAGGTGAGCCAGTCGCCGACAATCGAGGCCGGCGTAGCTCCTCCCACGACATAACCAAAATAGTTGGGTCCGGCAGATTTAATTAAATATTCCTGATACTTCTGATTAAACAGATCTATCGACTGCTCGGCACCAAGACCGTTTTCCGGGAGAGAAACCGGTTTTCCCGCTTTGTATTCCGGTGCTACAAAACCATCTTCCAGAGAATTTAAATATGCAAGCGATTCGTTTACCGTTTTTTCAAGGAGATCTTTTATTTTTTTTTGATCTTTTTTTAATGGATCGTGCATGGTTGAAACCATACCTCCTTTTGTAGCCGATACAGGTGCGAAATATGTTATACTCTGTATAACTTCAATATGTTCATCGTACGGGATCAATATATAACAGTCAATGAGAGCACAGAACAGTTGAACAATTAACTTTATAACAGGGAGGAAAGAACCGATGAGTTTGCAAAGTAGAGCGGGACAATTTCTAGAGATTTAGGTTCTGTCAAAAAAACAAAGGGAGGAGGAATCATTTATGATGGAATTTCAAAAACAGCTTGAACAGGTCAATATTGAAAACGCCATTAAAGGCGAGATGAAAACAAGTCTTGCGGAAATTCTACAAATACTGACGAAAGAACGGCTTTATTCCCTCGCATCTGCCTATGACATCTCCGGACGTTCAAAGCTGAAAAAGCAAGAACTGGCCGATAAATTTTTCAGCTTTATTACTGATCCCGGGAGGCTTGAAGAGACTCTGCTCATTGCCGAACCAACAGAGTGGGAAATCTTTGTAAAGCTTTACAAAAGGCCGTTCATACAGGATCATTCCATTGCGTACGGAAGATATGCCTTTTTGATGGAGAGAGGGTTGATCTATTCTTTTTACATTGAGGACGAGGTCTATTTTGTGATCCCCGATGAGATCAAGCAAGCGTACAATAGCATTGATCAAAAATTATTTGTGAAAACGCGTGAAAGATATCAAATCGTGCGCCAATATATTCTGGCGATGACCAACCTGTATGGTGCTTTTAAAGCGGACATGCTGGTGGAAGTTTTTAATAAGCAAAATCAAACGAAGATCGATATAGGCGAATTCTTAATAATATATCTTCACTTGGCCAGAAGAGACGAACAATTTTACCTGCACGGGGATTACATCATCAGCGATTATTTTTTGTATGATGCGATGGACGAGTTTGAGGAGTTGTTGGATGACATCAAAGGGAAACCCTACTACATTCCTGAGAAAAATGAGCTTTTAAAATTTGCGGATGACAATTATTTTGAGATGACCCCCCAGCTGACGGCGTTGAAGAAATTCATTTTAAATGAGTTATGCACGGATCGTCAGCTGGTCGATTATTTGATCGATGATATTCAATTGGCCTGCTCAATGGAAGCGCCCATAGAAGAAGTGATGTACGAATTTGAAAGAAGGGGCATCGGCTTTAAGGACAGGAATCAAATCAAAAGGTTCGTCCCATTGATCATGGATGTATATAATCATACGAGGACCTGGGCAAACTGCGGACATACGCCCGCTGAGATGAGGGCATTAGCTGATGAGGAAAGTGAAATGATGCCTTTACCGGCAGCAGATATCCTCCCGTTTCATACACCGGTAAGAAAAGAGAAGAAGATAGGTAGAAATGATCCCTGCCCCTGCGGCAGCGGGAAAAAGTACAAGAAATGCTGCGGAGCATAAAATTTTACATTTTCATACCTGACACCGTGAGGATGATTTTCTCCCGGTGTTTTTTTGTGGGTTAATGAACGTTTACAATCACTCAACATTTATTTAACATTGCGTTCATGTGGTTTTAATACGAGCTAATTAGAATTAAAGATGAAAAAACAACATAAATAAACAAAAACCAAATTAAACCCACATATCAGGGAGGGAATGAAATGAGTAAATTAAGACGTATCGTTGGCAAATCGTTGTTACCCGTAGTGATGGGGGTAAGCATGCTGTCACTGGTTGCCTGCGGGAATACGGAAGACGCAGCGGGAACGGGCAAAGTAAATGCTGAATCGCTTACACTGGATCAAATCACAGAAAAAGCGAAAGAAGAAGGACAGGTCAACAGCGTAGGTATGCCGGATACCTGGGCCAACTGGGAAGAGACATGGAACGAAATCACAGAGAAATACGGATTGAAACATACCGATACTGACATGTCCAGTGCTGAAGAAATCGCCAAGTTTGAATCGGAAGGCAAAAATGCCACAGCGGATATCGGGGATGTCGGCGTTTCTTTCGGTCCGATTGCTGAGCAAAAAGGCGTTACGCAACCCTATAAAACTTCCTACTGGGACGAAATTCCGGAGTGGGCGAAGGATGATGACGGAGACTGGATCGTCGGCTATCAGGGAACCATCGCTATCATTTCCAATAAAGAACGTGTTCCCAATACCCCGAAATCCTGGAAAGATATTTTGGAAGGGGATTATAAAGTGATGGTGGGAGACGTACAAAAGGCTACTCAGGCCCAGATGGCTGTGCTGGCAGCTGCGATTGCCCGTGGAGGCGATGAGAGCAACCTGCAACCCGGAATCGACTACTTTGCTGAAATCGCCAGACAGGGACGTCTTGTACTGACTAACCCTTCTGTGGCCATGCTGGAAAAAGGGGAAGTTGAAGTTGCTTTCCTCTGGGACTTTAACGCACTTGGTTATGCCGATCAAGTGGGTCGAGAAAAATATGATGTGCGGGTGTTGGAAGAAGGTTCTGTTGTCAGCGGATATGCGACCATTATTAATAAATATGCGGCTCATCCCCACGCAGCCATGCTGACAAGAGAGTATATTCTGAGCGATGAAGGTCAAATCAACCTGGCCAAAGGATATGCACGTCCCATTCGTGACAGCGTGGAATTGCCTCAGGAAGTGGCAGAAAAAATGGTGCCGAAAGAGCAGTATAAGAATGCGAAACCGGTAGGGGATTACAAAGTATGGGAAGAAAGTGCAAAGCAATTGCCGGCAATGTGGCAAGAACAGGTGCTGGTCCATGTCAAATAAAGTGATCGCGGTGGTAATTGACGGGCTCCGTTATGATGCGGCCTGTCGCAGTCTGGGATATGTACAGCATCTGGTAGAGACCCGTCAGGCGGCACGCTTCAAAGTAAAATCTGAATTGCCCAGTCTGTCCCGCCCGTTATATGAAGTGTTATTAACTGGGACCCCGAGTTCGCAGAATGGCATTACTTCCAACCAGATTGTGCGCAATTCCAAGGAAAAAAGCTTGTTTCATTTAACACGGGAACAGGGTTTGAAAAACGCAACGGCTTCCTATTACTGGGTCAGTGAGTTGTATAACCGCGCCCCCTTCCACTTTGTGGAGGATCGTGAACAGATCAATACGGACAGGCCCATTCAGTATGGAAAATTTTATTTTGAAGATTCTTATCCAGATTCTCACCTGATCATTGATGGAGAAATCCTGCGCAAGAGATACGATCCTGATTTTTTGTACATCCATTCTATGAATGTGGACGATGCCGGCCATAAATTCGGCTCTGATTCAAAAGAATATCAGGAAAAAATCCTTACGGTTGACGCCATTCTTGCGCAGTTGTTACCTGTATGGATGGAAGCGGGCTATCATATCCTGATCACTTCCGACCACGGCATGAATGAATTCGGTTATCACGGTGGAACCACGCAAGGAGAACGGGATGTCCCGTTATTTGCGATCAGCCCAAAAATTACACCGGGAATTTACGAAGAAACGGTTCCGCAACGGGCTTTTGCCCCTTTGGTTTGCGATCTGTTGGAAATCAAAAAATCGGATAAAATGATTGACGATCCGTTCCCGGGTTTGCAAAAGGTTGTCCCCTCTCGTTAGGGGACAGTCTTATGATATCGCAAGGAAGGAGAGGGTGACCCGTGAAAAATTTTGCTGCCTCGATCAAAGGAAAGTCACCTGTCATGGTTTTGCTGATCCCGTTTGTTATCCTGGCGGTCGGCTTTGAACTGGGGCCGCTTCTGGCCATGATTCAAAACAGTTTCCTTGAAGATGACGGACGTACGTTCTCTTTCGTTCAGTATATGACGGTATTGCAGAGCAAATTTTATCTCACGGCCATTAAGAACAGTCTGTTGATTTCCCTTTTTTCTGCCACCATTGCCATACTGCTTGCGGTCATCAGTGCCTATTCCATCACCCGTTTTTCCGCGAGGGTTCAGGAAAGGTTTCTCTCAATTAGTAATATGACATCCAACTTTGAAGGGATTCCGCTCGCCTTTTCCTATATTATTCTGCTTGGAAATAACGGACTGTTTACCCTGCTGTTTTCAAAAATGGGTCTGGACCTGTTCGCCGATTTCAACCTGTATTCCTGGACGGGGTTAATCCTGGTGTATGTCTACTTTCAGATACCGCTTGCCATTCTGTTAATCTATCCGGCATACCATGGCTTGAAAGAAGAGTGGAGGTCAGCATCCGCCCTGCTCGGGGCAACCTCAGCCATGTACTGGGTAAAAATCGGGATTCCCGTTTTACTTCCGGCGATTGTGGGGACCTTCAGCATTTTGTTCGCCAATGCCATGGGCGCATATGCCACTGCATATGCTCTGGTGGGGAGCAACTATAATCTGCTTTCTTTACAGATTGCAGCGCTGGTAGCCAGTGACGTCGTCTTAAAACCGCAATTGGGGAGTGCTCTGGGAGTGTTTCTGGCCGGCACGATGATCGCTGCCATGTTGTTTAACGAGAAAATGATGCGGAAAGTGAGGAGGGATTTGAAATGAAAAAAGGAATGATCTGGCATAAAAGTGTGGTCACACTATTGATCCTCTATCTCCTGATTCCGCTGGTGGGAACTTTTTTGTTTTCGGTTGCTGTCGAATGGGATTCCTCCATTCTGCCGGAATCGTTGACTTTACAATGGTACCATGAATTGTTCCAGGATCCGCGTTTTTATGATGCGTTGAACAGGACATTATTCATCATTGCCATGACCGTTGCACTCAGTTTGGCGATCATGATCCCCACCATCTTTCTCGTCGTTGTTTATTTTCCCGAGTGGGAACGTTTCCTGCAGGGACTGGCCATGCTGCCTTACGGGATTCCTCCCATCATCGGCGCAGTCGGTCTGTTGAAAATATATTCCTCGGGGAATCTTTCCCTGGTCGGAACACCCTGGATTCTTATCGGCGCCTATTTTGTGATTATTATGCCGTTTATGTATCAGGGGATTCGCAACAGTCTCCGCACCGTGAATGCGATCGAATTGATTCAGACGGCGGAACTACTCGGAGCAACCAGACGAAAGGCATTCATCAAGGTGATTTTGCCGAACATCCTGCCGGGCGTGATCGTTTCCATTCTGCTCTCCTTCGCCATGCTGTTCGGTGAATTTACTCTGGCCAACTTGCTCGTTGGCGGGCGCTATGAAACGATTCAAATCTATCTCTATCAAAAGTTTGAAAAAAGCGGGCATTTAACGAGTGCTATTGTGATCACCTATTACCTGATCATACTCCTGCTGACGTGGGGCGTGTTCAAAATCACTCATGCCCGTAATCTGTCCATTTTTATTTCACAGAAACTGAAGGGGATCGGTCGCATAATTGCTTCGGCAATTCTGCGACGTTCTTACACCGTTCATGTTCGGGAGGGAAAAAGATGACCTGTGTCTCCATCAAAGAGGTTTCCAAGTCGTATCAAAAGCAAAAGGTGCTCGACAAAATTTCATTATCCCTGAAAAAAGGGGAACTGGCCACGCTACTCGGTCAGAGCGGCTGCGGGAAAAGCACGTTGTTACGTTCGGTGGCCGGTTTGACGGAAATTGATGAGGGTTCCATTTATCTTGAAGAAAAAGAGATTACCTCTCTGCCACCGCGGGAACGTGAAGTGGGCATGGTTTTTCAATCTTATGCACTTTTCCCCAATATGAATGTTTTTGAAAACGTTGCGTTCGGGTTGAAAATGAGAAAAATGGATCGGGTGAAGGAACGGGTATCCGATATGCTTGAACTGGTGGGACTGACAGGAAAAGAGAATGCGTATCCCCATGAGCTGTCGGGCGGACAGCAACAGCGGGTGGCTCTGGCACGCTCACTGGTGATGCAACCCAGGGTGTTGCTTCTTGATGAACCGCTGAGTGCCCTTGACGCGAAAATCCGCAAAAATTTGCAAAACGAAATTAAACGCATCCAAAAGGAGTTGAACATCACGGCTATTTTCGTCACCCATGATCAGGAAGAAGCCATGACTATTTCCGATACCATCCACATCATGCAAGAAGGAAAAATTGTGCAGTCGGGTACACCTGCCGAAATTTATACGACTCCCCAAAATCCGTTTGTCGCACGCTTTATCGGAAATTATAATGTGATTTCGATGCAGGATTTTTATCAACTGGTGGGAAATCATTCATTGAGGGGTAACGAAATGGCCATTCGTCCTGAGATGATTCAAATTTGTGACGGGAGCGATTGTGACGGTGAGGAAGTGGATGAATGGATAGCCGGGGGGACGATCGCGCAGGTGTTTATGACAGGGAATGTGCTTCGCTATGAGATTGACACCTCCGTGGCTGTGATCCGGGTTGATGAGCTCCATGCGGGAAATCGTGTCCGCATTCCCGGTGAGGAGGTCAGACTGCGTTTTCCCCGTTCGGCATGTCTTGTTTATTAATGTGTCAGGAGGGGTCTCATGTCCGTTTCATCAGTTGAAAGAAAAAAGAAAATCATCGATGAAATTAACCGTACAGGCAAAGTGAAGGTGGTCGATTTAGCCGGGTTTTTTCAGGTGTCCACGGAAACGATCCGGCGTGATCTTGACGGACTGGAGGAAAGCGGATTATTAAAAAGAGTGTACGGGGGCGCTATAAAAACAACGTATAAAATCGAACCGCCATTTTCGCAGCGTGCCGGAGTTCACCTGCAGGAAAAAATACGCATCGGCCATAAAGCGGCTGCGCTGGTCTCCGACGGGGATGCGATTGTGATCGATGTGGGCACAACGACTCTGGAATTTGCGCGTGCACTCAAACAAAAAAAGGAGTTGACGATCTTCACCAACTCTATTCCGGTGGCGTCGGTGATCATGGAAGCTCTTAACAACCATGAACTGACGGGGGAACTGATTCTTCTCGGAGGATCGGTCAATCCCACCCAGCGTTCAACCAGCGGTCCGCTGACGATCTCAGTATTACATCAGTTTCACATCGATAAAGCATTTATTTCCGTGGGAGGAATATCACTGAAAAACGGTGTTAGTGACTATGATCTGGACGAGTCATATGTGTCGAAAGAGATGATTGAGGCATCCAATGACACGATCGTACTGGCTGATCACTCGAAAATCGGCAATCAGGCGTTCAGCAAAATTTGTTCCATCGACAAAATTGATGTGATTGTATCAGATCAAGTAATGCCGGAATCATGGTGTCATGATCCGGCGGTGAAAGCATTGAAATGGATTGTTGCAGATGAAAATTGTTGATGATAGTTTAGGAGGACATTCATTGTGAAAATTGATTATCATGTGCATCTGGAAGAAGGTCCTTATTCCTTAAACTGGTGGAAGCGAACGGCTAAAGCGATTCGCCATTTTTCCCGACCGACAGATCATAGACATACGCGAACCTGGATTGAGCAAACGTCGGATCTGATGCAACACAGACTGAAAGAGGGGGCATTCAGCTCGTTCTGGCTTGATTTTTATCTGGAGCAGGCGATCACACTTGGGTTAAAGGAAGTGGGTGTGGTCGACCATCTCTACCGCTTTAAAGAATGTTATCCCTACTATGTCAGGCATATTCATCTGGCAGAAGATGAACTGGGGTTCAAACAGGCCGGCTGGTTGCAACAGGTGGCTGTCGAATCTCTCAATGATTTTATATCGTTTATTGAAAATGAGAAAGTGAAATGGGAGCGGGCAGGGGTACGATTGAAACTTGGGATCGAAGCGGACTATTTTCCGGGCGGGGAAGAAGAACTTTACACAATCCTTAAGGATAAGCCCTGGGATTATGTGATTGGTTCCGTTCATTTTCTGGACGGTTGGGGATTCGATAATCCAGAGACAAAAGATCGCTTTCCATTTTTTGAGATTATGGATATCTATGAAAAACATTACAGTTTGATTGAAGGCGCGATTTCTTGCGGACTTTTTGATATCATCGCTCATCTGGATAATTTGAAAGTGTTCGGTTTCAGACCGGATGAAAATGAACTGATTCCATTTTATCATCGGACGGCCCGCCTGATAAAGAAGCAGGGTATGGCCACAGAAATCAATACGGGACTGGCTTATCGGTACCCCGTAAAAGAAATGTGTCCTTCGCCGCTTTTCTTAAAAATTTTATCTGATTATGAGGTACCGATCACCCTGTCCTCTGATGCTCACTTCCCGGATGATATGGGAACTTTGTTGAACGAAGCTTCAAATCAATTGATTGCAGCGGGATTTAAAAGGATTTCGCTTTTCAACGGCCGCGTTCGTGAAGAAGTAGAATTAAACGAAACCATCCCGCTGCGCTGATTTGAGAATATAATATTCGGGTTATCGGCTTCCGCTTTTTACCCATTGTGCGACGGTAACGGTCCGTTTAGCCTGATGTTTAACGGCCTGTTCCACGTCTTCCACCATCTTTCCTTCTTGATTAACGGTTACACTGGTGCCATAGGGGTTCCCGCCGGCACCGAAAAGTACCGGATCGGTGTATCCGGGTGCTGCGATGATGGCACCCCAGTGAAACATGGTCGTATAAAGCGACAAAATCGTTTGTTCCTGTCCTCCGTGGGGGTTACTGGCGGATGACATCGCGCTGACAACTTTGTTAGCCAGTTTTCCCTGTGCCCAGAGGCCTCCGGTCATATCAAGAAATTGCTTCATCTGAGCGGGCACGTTTCCATATCGGGTGGGCGTACTGAAGATAAAGGCGTCTGCCCATTCCAGGTCGTCTAGTATTGCTTCCGGTACATTTTTTGTCGCTTCTGCATGGGCTTTCCATGCCGGATTAGAAGCAATCGCCGACTCGGGAGCCAGTTCCCTTACCTTCACAATTTTCACTTCTGCACCTGCTTCTCTAGCTCCTTCGGCAGCCCACTGAGCCAGTTGATAATTGGTTCCTGTGGAACTGTAATAAATGACTGCCAATTTTACATCTGACATTTTTAAAAATACCTCCTTTGTTTTTATCATTTTTCCATTAATCATGTATATTTATCATGAAATAATTTATTCCGAATTCGAGATATCAAGATAAAAAAATGGACAATGTAAGTTAATGAAGATTTTCCGCATGGAATCCTAATTTTTTAAGATGTTCGATCATCCACTTTTTTTCTTCAGGTTGCAATCCTCCAAAAATTTCCCGGATGGCTTCCCGATGTTCAGGAAAAATAGCGTCCATTAATTTGTTACCTTTATCCGTAATCGAGGCATAGGTTACGCGGCGATCTTTCGCACAGGGTTTACGGATAAGAAATCCTTTTTGTTCCAACTTGTCGACGACGTATGTGATACTGCTACTTGCAAGTAAGACTTTTTCCCCGATTTTTTGAATGGGTTGATCTCCTTTATGATACAGCAATTCAAGCACACCAAATTCGGTGGGATTGATGCCGTGACTTTTGATATCTTCTTCCACACGTTTGGCAATCGACTGCATCGCCCGGGACAACACAATAAACAGTTTGAGCGAAAGCTTCTGATCCTCATGATTTTCAGTTATTGGATTAACGCGATAATCTGATTTTGATTCCATGCTGGTTTCATCCTTTAATAAAAAATAAATATCTCGAATTCGAGATTTATTATATGTCCTTGATATTGTTTTGTCAAATGATCATTTGCCGGGAATAGCAGATTATATTAAAATATGAAGATATCAGGAAATTGATATCTTTACTAAATGTTTCTATTGAAGGAGTGAGCAGATCATTTGACAAAACGTATTGCGATCCTGTGGTTGTCCCTGATGCTGATTTTGTCCGGCCTCCCCATTTTTGCAAGCGGTAATGGGCAAACTGAATCGGAACGGGATTATGATAATGCCATTGAGGAACTGGTTTCTCTCGGGATCATGAGTGGATATCCCGATGGTAGTTTTAAAGCCGAGAAAACAATTACCCGTGCTGAATTCGCCAAAATCATCACGCTGGCTACCGGTAATGCGGATGATGTACATACCTATCAAAATTCACCATCCATATTTGATGATGTCGCCATGTCCGCCTGGTATCATCCTTATGTCAGGCTGGCAGTCGAAAACGGATACTTGAAGGGATATAAAGATGGAACATTCCAGCCGGGAAAAGAAATTACATATGCGGAAGTTTTGACTGTGATCATCAGAGCGCTGGGATATGAGGATGATGAACTCTCTGGTGTATGGCCGGAATCTCATGTACAGCAGGCACTCCTAATCGGGGTCACTGATCATCTGGATTCGGGGATATATCATCAATCGGCCACCCGGGGAGATGTGGCTTTCTTTACGGCAAATTAATCCATTTGCCGACAATAAGCTATGATGAAGCGTGTGAAATAACTGAAGGAAAACCACTTGTCAACAAACTGATCGACACAGTGCAGGAGCTTTATTTAACAACCTATGTGGACCCTGTTCAGTTGAATTCCATTTATGTTACGGATTCGATCTCCACGGAAGCATTAAACGCCATAATGTCCGGTTTGGTCAGATTGGGACGGGACGGCAGCCCGCTTCCTGAAATCGCGGAGCGATGGGATATATCGGAAGATGGTACGGTTTATACGTTTTATTTAAGGGATGATGCAAAGTGGAGTAATGGGGAAGCAGTGACAGCTCATGACTTCCGATTTGCCTGGTTACAGGCGATAGATGGCACCAATCCTTCTCAGTTCTCTTTTCTATTGACTGATTATATAAAAAATGCGAAGGAATATTATCAGTATACTGCCGAACGACTTTTACAACAGGAGAGTAGTATAGGGGAATCAACAACAGAGGAAGTAACCGCAGATGATGTTGGCATTAAAATTCTGGATGATAAAACGTTACAGGTAGAACTGATTGAACCGACGCCTTACTTTGCAACGATCACGGCAATGCCGGTTTTCCTCCCGATCAACGAAACCTTCTATATGGAATCGGATGATGATTACGGTATGTCCCCGGAACATTTATTGTATAACGGACCATTTGTTTTGAGTGAATGGCAACAGGGGCAAAAGCTGGTTTATGCAAAAAATGAATATTACTGGGACAAGAAGACGGTAAAACTGGACAAAATTACGTTTGATGTGTTTAAGGACGGAAATACGGAAATTAGTCTTTATGAATCCGGATATGTTGACCAAGTTGATTTAATGAGGAAGGAACAAGTAATAGAATATATGGACCACTCCGACTTTTTTTCGTGGAGTGATCTGTCCCATTTTTATATTGAATTCAATCAACGTGGGGATAACTATCAAGGATCAAACGCGGAAGTAGGAAAAGCACTGGCCAACGCAAAAGTAAGAAGGGCGATTTCAATGGCGTTTGACCGGAGTGCTGCTACTGAGGAAGCGCTTGGTATGGATAATGACCCTGCATACGGATGGGTACCATATGAACTTAACAATTTCCGGGAAACCGGCGGAGATCTATTTGAAGATAACAATGGGGAAGAAGCGAAACGATTGCTTGAAGAAGGTTTGAAGGAAGCCGGCGTTTCTTCTGAGGATTTTCAGCAATTGAATTTTGTAACTGGAGACAATGCAATAGCTTATGAAACTGCTGAATCCTTGAAACAATCACTGCAAAGAAATCTGGAGATCGAATTAAATGTAGAGCATGTTCCGTTTATAGAGCGCCTGAGACGAAGTAAAAACGGAAATTTTGATCTTATATTCTCCGGATGGGGGGCCGATTATCGTGATCCCATGACTTTCATGGATTTATTCATTACGGATGGGACGTTTAACCATGGCGGGTATTCCAGTGAAAAATACGATCGTCTCATCTCTCTCGCGAAGAAAACGATGGACCCTGTTAAACGGACAGAGATTCTGCTCGAAGCGGAACGAATCCTGATCGCTGAGGATATGGCCATAGCTCCATTATATTTTAAAAACAGTTCCGGGCTGATTCGTCCCTATGTAAAAAGTGTATATTTTAAAGGGGGATTGAATCCGAAACGGGAATTTAAGTGGGCATATATCAAAGGAAAGTAAATTCATATGGTTCAATAGTTGTTACACCTTCTCCCCCCACGGGGAGGGGTGTTTTGACTATAAAAACCCGTTTTTTCCCTAAATCGCAGATTTAAGATGAATAAATCACCTACATTTTGCTCAACTTCACTTTCTTGTTATATAAACAGATTTCCATTTCCTTTTTTCACTGTGAGATAACGAGTATCATTGTTTGTCGTTGTCTTCAACTCTATCAATTTACTTTGCAAATATTTGATCAATACAAGTGAAAATCAATATGATAGGATAATTGTAAGAGGAAAAGAAAGGATGGTTAACATGGATCAAAAAATGGATCTTATTCTGCAGAAACTACTGATCCTGGATGAATTAAAAGAGATTGTGCTGGCATTACGCGACCGTCAGGAAGAAACTGATGCCAAATTAGAAGCGATTACAGAGGAGGTAGCCGCTCTCAAGCAGGGACTAGACGAATTACGACAAGAAGTAGTCGTCCTCAAGCAAGGACAGGAAGAATTACGACAGGAAGTAGCCGCTCTCAAGCAGGGACTAGACGAATTACGACAAGAAGTAGTCGTCCTCAAGCAAGGACAGGAAGAATTACGACAGGAAGTAGCCGCTCTCAAGCAGGGACTAGACGAATTACGACAAGAAGTAGCCGTCCTCAAGCAAGGACTAGACGAATTACGACAGGAAGTAGCCGCTCTCAAGCAGGGACAGGAAGAATTACGACAGGAAGTAGCCGCTCTCAAGCAGGGACTAGACGAATTACGACAAGAAGTAGCCGTCCTCAAGCAAGGACAGGAAGAATTACGACAGGAAGTAGCCGCTCTCAAGCAGGGACAGGAAGAATTACGTGAGGATGTGGCCAAACTCAACCAAGGTCAAAAAGAAATCCGCAGGGAACTCTCCTCTCTTAACTATGGTCAAAAACGCCAGGATAAAATTCATGAATTACTGGCTACACGTTCACTTGAACAAGAAGCAGAACTTCGTGATTTAAGAAGGGCGAATACAGGATCCTGATCAATCGGCCAGACCGTTGCGATGGGCATATATGGCCGCCTGGGTGCGATCTTCAATATCCAGCTTGCTCAAAATACTGGTCACGTGAGCTTTGACCGTTTTAATCGTGATAAAAAGTTGTTCGGCAATTTCCTGATTGCTTTTGCCGTCTGCGATAAGGCGCAGGACTTCCAGTTCCCTTTCCGTCAGAGATTCGTGGGGTTTCGGCCGGGTAGAGCCACGCATGCGAGCCATGACTTTGCCGGTTACCTCCTTTTCCAGAATAGCTTCACCACGGGCAGCGGCACGGATCGCTGCAGCGATTTCTTCGGCACGGGAAGTTTTTAACAGGTAACTGAGAGCACCGGCTTCAATCACCGGATAAACCTTGTCGTCATCCACAAAACTGGTTAACACAATCACGCGGGCATCTTCCAGTTGTCGGCAAATCTCTCGCGTTGCCGCGATTCCGTCCATTTTTTCCATTACCAAGTCCATTAAAATTACATCTGGACGATGAAGCAGTGCCAGTTGCACTCCTTCTTCACCGTTGCACCCTTCTGCTACCACATCGATGTCCGTCTGAGAAGCGAGATAGGCAGAGAGTCCCATCCGTACCATTTCATGATCATCTACCAGCAATACACGGATTTTTTTCGTTATTTCCTTACTGTCGGTACTCATGTTATCCCCTCCGTACGAACTTACAATAAAACTTTAAAGAATTCATCCAGTAAATAGTTATGAATCATTCCTATTGACGAGCGGCACTTTTACTTCCAGTTGGGTTCCTTTTCCGGGAATCGAGATGATTTCGAAGAGTCCGCCGATTTCGTTTACCCTTTCATGAATGGTTAGCAGACCGTAAGAAGAACTTTTTACTTCATTGACATCAAAACCGATACCATCATCGATCATTTTTAAGTGAACCCGGTCATGAACCCGTTGCAGGCGGACATCAATCGTTTTCGCACGGGAATGGCGCAGCGCGTTGGACAAACCTTCCTGAACAATGCGAAAAAGGTGATCTTCAACGCCTTTTGATAATTCGGCCACATCATCCAGGCGCCACTTGATCTGCATAGCCGTTTGTTTTGCGGACATTTCAGTAAGCAGATCCTCAATCCCTTGCTTGAGTCCCTTACCCTCGAGATGAACGGGACGCAGGTGAAGCAACAAAGCTCTCATTTCCGTCTGCGCATCGGCAGCCATTTTTTCTATCATTGCCATTTGTTGTACTGCTTTAGCCTGATCTTCGCGCAGCGTGTTTTGGACCGCGGAAGACATCATAGAGATGGCAAACAACTGCTGACTGACGGCATCATGTAATTCCCGCGCCAGACGTTGTCGTTCTTCATTAATCGCCGACTCTTTCAATGCCTCGTTCCATTCAGCCCGTTCGGCGGATAACTTTTGCAACGAAGCAACTTGCTTTTCAATACGATCTGCCATCTCATTGATATGATGGGCCATAAGGCCAATCTCGTCTTCCCCGAGTTCAGGGACACGGTGGGAGAGATCACCCCGTTCCAGTTTCATTGTTGCTTCGACCAGAATTTCCAGACGTTTCTTCAGCAAGTTTCCAAAAACATAGCCAAAACTGGAACCGATGAGCATAACAAGGAAAAACATCAGGAGTGCGTAAGGAATACCAAACATCTTTTTTTCGACCAGATTGGATAATTGGAGATCACCCATATAAATGAACATGGCTACAACAAACAGTCCGGCGAGAAAACTCATCCACAAGAAAGATCGAATTAATCGCCACTGGATGTGGACCAATTTACGGCTGCCCATCAGATATACCTCACATCGATATCGCCGACAAAAAGGGATAACACGATTTTTACACGCCGGTCAGACGTTTTATAATCTTTGGTGGCGATGGTAATGTTTCGATTCACCCCGCCCTGCTTATAGCCGAGCACGTCAATATCTCCGACGGTAACGGTCGCATTGACATTGACATCGAGATCGTATGGAATGTATATATCAATATCACCGATCCACCCGTTGATGATCAGTATCGTTTCACCCTCACGGATCATCGCTTTGGAAAGGTCGATTTTAACGTCACCGATGCCATGCCAGATGTTCATATCCTCCAGTTCAAAACGGTGACTCATCAAATTGAGATCTCCCAGTAACGAACTTTTAAAATGAGGTGCGATCGTCTCCTTGTGATGTCGGGTATCGTCGAAGCGCGTATGTTCACTGCCCGATGATGCCGACGATTGCCGACCGGTTGAATGATGATCAATCGTTTGCTTGCGCAGTTTTTCGATCTCCTCATCAATCTCATCTTCAGATAAATCCGACTTTGTCTCGCTGATCGGATCCTCCTTGCCGGGGGAATCTATAGAAACTTTTATCTTTTTGCCGCTCATCAGGCGAAAGCCGAAATAGAGAAGGATGGCAGCAAAAGCCATTCCACCGATATTAATATCGAAAAGATCGTTAAAAAAAGCGATTACTCCGAGAATCATTAACAGGCCGCCGACAAATCGCTTCTGTTTTTGATAAAGTGTAATTCCAACGGCAAACAAAATCAGCGGTCCGAATAAAATCCCCAGATCGATATCGATATCCAATGTTTCAAACAAAATGTTTACCCCGATCAAAATCACGATTGTTCCCAGGATATAATTACGTGATGTCTTCATGGTTTTCCCGCCTTTCACATCCCATCCTAAAGGGGCAAATGCTAATACACATTGATACTACCCGTAGATACATGTAAATCGATCGAGTGTTTTCCGTCTCCAGCCGTACCTTCCAGATCTCTTTTATCCAATCTGGTAATCGTCAGGGGAAATTCGTTGTCGATGTCTCCCATGCTGACAGAGGCTTCGAGGGTAAACGATCCATCATGCGGCAAATCAAGACTGATGTTTCCCGTAGTGGATTTTAAGGTGACCGGGTGGTCCAGTTGATCGATTTGTACATTAATCTTTCCGGTTGTGGTTTTCCCGTTAAGTTCGCCGTAAAAATGATTCAGTGAGAGTTTACCGGTGGTTATTTTAATATCTGCACGGCGGGTGTTCAGGTAATCCGCCTCCAGTTTGCTGGTTGCACCCCTGTGTTCAAATTCGTTAACCTGAATATGGGACAGGTAAATATTCCCCGCGGTGACATCAATATCGAATTCATTCAGTTGAAATGGAATTCCTGCAGCAGGTCCCTTTACGGAAATGTTTCCTGCAGTGGCTTCGAGGGAAAGGTCACCTTCGTAAGTTATCGGAATATAGACATTTAAAGTCAATGAACGGGATCCGAAAAAATTGAACCAGTCGTTGTCCTGGTTGCGGACATCCAGTGTCAGGACATCTGCGTTTTTTGTTACAGTTAATCGATCATCTTTTGAAGAAGTCCCTTTCAGTTCTGCTTTCACATCATCCCGCTCCTGGGGGATAATGTTTATGCTTGCTGCCTGTACGGTAATCTCCACTTTTTTTATTTCATCTAGGGGAATCGACTCCATATCCCGGATCTTTTTCGAATCGGCTTCCCATGAAAAAGGGGATCGGGTAAAGAGATCCCCCATATTAAATGATTGAACGGCGATAACGATCCCCGCTATGATCAAAAAAATCCCGATTATTTTTTTCATGGTTTCTTGCCTCTCTTCTTCTAAAACTGTGCATACTTACAATTATTGTACTACAAACCGAACGAGCGTGGACAAGTATTCTTACATAATGAACTTTATCAGGAAATTTCAGCCGTGTTTTCTTGTCCCCGTTCCTTGCGATTGCGTAGTTGCGCAAGTTCCTGTTCAATTTCTTCATCTTTCTCGAGGTGGGCGAAAGCCGAATCCAGCGGATCGTTCACCGGACCCGAAAAATTATTTGAACGGGCTACATGGGCACGGACTTCCATTTCACGAATTCGTTCTTCCATACGCTCAAATTCTTTTACAGTGCTTTCGGCATGAAAGCGGTTCATGGTGTTGCTCATTTTTTCCTTTGTTTTGGCGGCATTGGCCCGGGCAATCAACGCATACTTGCGATCGCGCATTTCTTCATATTTTTGAAGAAGTTCTTGCAACTGTGACTTGAGTATTTCCACCTGCTCAGTGGCATTCTCATACATGTTCCGGTAATGTTCAGTTCTGGCCGTATACTGTTTTTTCTCCATCAAAGCACGGCGGGCCAGGTCTTCTTCACCGGCGTCGACGGCAAGTTGGGCCTGATTTTTGCGTTTATCGGCTCTTTGTCGGGCTTCTTCCATCTGGGTCTGAAAGCTCTGTTGCAGGATCATGTGACGGGAAATGGCCTGGCGCGCTTTTTCAATTTCGGTTTCCATCTCGCGCAGGTACTGATTGATCATCACCAGCGGATTCTCAATCTGATCAAGTCCTTCGTGAATCGTCGCTTTAAAAATATCGGAAATACGTTTGAATACCATAAATCATCTCTCCTTTTTTATGTTTAAGATTTGTTTTTCATCATGCGATTCCATTCCTGTTCAAAGCTGTCTTCCATCCGGGTGACGGCGTTTTCGATCCGACCCGTCAGAGAAGCGGAACCGGAAGGATGACCGGAATCATCATCAGCAGTTGAGCGGTTTTTTAACATCTTAAATCCAAAATATATGGCGATTACTGCCAGCAAAACGCCGAAGAACAGATGGGCCGCACCGACGAGGCTGAGCAAACCGAGAATAAGCATTGCGGCACCCATTCCTCTTTTAAAAGAAGATCCCGCGTGATTGATCCAGCGGATGCCGAACAGGATCAAGATTCCGGCGAAGATTAAACCGAAAAGTTGCCCGACATGGATGCCGATCGCGTCCAGTAATATGAATAGCCCCGTGATGAGCAGGATCAGGCCGATCAACGTTTTTCCCGTTAATTTCATTATGTATCCCCCCCTTGCTTTATTTGTCTCTATCATAGGAAAAAACAAAAGTTTTCATAATGAACCACAGAACGATTTTGTTATTGGACTTAAGTCGTAGACAGATTCAGACCATTTTTTGTCTCGAACATGATAGAATCGAATTGGAAATACCAATTCATTTTCACAGAGACGGAGAAGTGAGACTGTAATGAAACTGAAGCAGAATCCATTCTGGCCCTATTTTTTCATCCTGCTCGGTGCGTCGTTGTGGGGGATCATCGGCTGGTTTGTTGATCATTTGTACCGCTATGGGTTTACGCCGATGCAGGTGGTGGCGGTGCGGGTGATCTCGGCATCATTGATACTGATTCCATATGTAGCAGTAAAGGAGCGATCTCATTTTAAAATCGCGCGAAGGGATATCAAATATTTTCTGGGGACCGGCATCCTGAGTATTGTGTTTTTTAACTGGGCTTATTTTACATCGATCCGGGAACTGTCGTTATCGCTGGCAGTGACGCTGCTTTATACCGGACCCGCTTTTGTCACTATCATGGCACGCATCGTATTTGGTGAACGGTTGACCGTACCCAAACTGACCGCACTCGGACTGACGCTGATTGGATGTGCAGCGGTGGTGGGACTGCTCCCTCAATGGGACATACAGGTTTCATGGTATGGCATTCTGGTCGGGATCGCTTCCGGATTTGGCTACGCTCTTTACAGCATATTCGGAAAAATGGCGAGCAGCCGCGGATATTCTTCGCTGACCATTTCCCTGTACACGTTTATCTTTGCGTCGATGGCAATGTTGTTTACACCGGGTTTGTGGGAGAAAATGACAATGATGACCGAAAGTGATATACTAATCTACAGTCTTGGTCTTGGACTTTTACCGACCGTCCTGGCTTACCTGTTGTACACCTATGGTCTGGCCCGAGTGGAATCCAGCCGTGCATCCATCATGACGACCATTGAGCCGGTGATTGCCGTATTGATGGGAGTGTTTATTTTCGGCGATCGGCTGACTTACTGGCAAAGTGTCGGGATACTGTTTGTCCTGCTGGCGGTGGTGATCGTTAATCTGCGATCTGCCGGATCCGATCAATCACAATCGAAAACAAACGGTAACAGTCTTGCAGACGTTGCGATAAAGGAGGAATAACTTGTGGCAACCATTGATGATTTTCAAAAACTGGATTTGCGTGTGGGAACTGTAGTTGAGGCGGAACCGTTTCCGGAAGCGCGCAAACCGGCTATTAAATTAAAAATCGATTTCGGTCCTCTGGGCATTAAACAATCCAGCGCGCAAATCACGAAAAGATATGAACCTGAAAAAATGGTGGGGCGGCAGGTGGTGGCGGTTGTTAATTTTCCGCCGATCCGCGTGGCCGGTTACAAATCGGAAGTGCTGGTTCTGGGCGGCGTGCCCGGGGAAGGGGATGTGGTTCTGCTTGCTCCGGATGTAGAGGTCGCGAACGGTACACCTATAGCCTGACCTGAATTAAAAAAGGGCGATCCCTCTTCATGATGGATCGCCAAAATTATATCTAAACCTGTTGTAGGGGAGAAAGGCTGAAAAAATATTCATGCTGAAAATTAAACGGGTTTTATTGCTTCAAACGGATTTTTACATTCGCCGCAGTAAAAGATGCTGCGACAGGCGGTGGGCCCGAACACATTATCCATTACTGTACGTGATGATCCGCAATAAGGGCACTCAATTTCCCACACGCCTTCTTGCTTTGATTCCAGCGGAGGGGGAGCGATGCCAAATTCCTTTAATTTTTCCCGTCCTTCAGCGGTGATTCGATCTGACGTCCAGATCGGGCTCTTCAGAAAGATGACTTCGATTTCCTCGATTCTTTCGATTTGTGAGACCGCCTTTTCAACATCCTCTTTCATCATGTCCAGTGCCGGACAACCGACATAAGTCGGGATCAATTTAATGGTAGCTTTTGAACCAGCGACTTCGACATCCTCAAGCATACCCATCTCGATTAAACTGACGGATGTAATCTCAGGGTCTTTGACCTGCTGAACTTTTTCCCTGACCTGCTCTTCTAAAGAGAGTGTTTTTTGCATGCGGATCATCTCCTAAAAATCCAATTTATCGCAAGGACGTAGTGGCAGGGACGATTTTACCAGGATGCCTGCGGAGCAAGTTTGTAAACTTCGCTCAATTCGTTAAGGGCATCCAAAAACTCATCAGAATGCTTTCCTTCACGGCCTGTTTCTTC
>JAWLDF010000037.1:0-29536 GCA_041686735.1 Bacilli bacterium | reverse complement strand
TTGGTGACGGGCGTCCGGAATTACAATTGAATGTCGACCGGGAAAGAGCTTCTTTTTACGGAATCAGTACCGCGGAAGTGATCTCTGCCGTCCGTGCTGTTTTTGACGGTCAGGTGTCTACCCGTCTCCGCACCGGAGACAGTGAAGTGGACGTCACCGTTATCTTGCCGGAGGAATATCGCAGTCAGTTGCAAAATATCGGTGAAATCATGATCATGTCCCGCTCGGGTGCTCTGGTGCCGTTGCTTCAAGTGGCCGAATGGAAGGAAGAAATGGGACCCGACATGATCAGAAGAGATAATCAGTCGAGGGTAGCAACGGTGACAGGAGATATTCACGGAAGGGACCTGAACAGTATCCTGCGTGATGTCCAGAAGCGAATGGAAAAAATCAGTATTCCGGACGGATATACCATTGAATACGGCGGTCTCAGTCAGGAAATGACGGAATCCTTCAGCAGTCTGACTCTGGCCCTGTTGCTGGCAATCGTTCTGGTCTACATGATCATGGCATCGCAGTTTGAATCGTTGCTGTATCCGTTTATCATCATGTTCAGTCTTCCGCCGACCCTGATCGGGGTGATTGTGGGGCTTGCCCTCACCGGCCGCGCCCTCAGCGTACCCGCCTTTATCGGAATCATCATGCTGGCCGGGATTGTGGTCAACAATGCGATTGTGCTCGTCGACTACATCAACCGTCTGCGTAAACAGGGAATGGATCGTGATGAAGCCATCGCTACAGCCGGTCCGGTTCGTCTCCGTCCGATTTTGATGACGGCATTGACCACCATCCTCGCCCTCGTTCCGCTTACCCTCGGGATCGGAGAAGGGGGAGAATCGCAGGCACCGCTGGCTACGGTCGTCGTGTTCGGACTCACCTTTTCAACGTTTATTACGCTGGTGCTGGTGCCCGTCGTCTATACCCTTTTTGATGACTGGGGTCGCAAATTCGGGGGATGGTTTGGCAAAATCGGCCGTCGCCGCAGATCGAAAAAGAATGATGACGTGGAACCTTCAACATCCGTTTAATATGTGATATGTGGTACATCCGGGGAAAGACGGTGCAGAAATTGAACAGTGCCGGCTTTCCCCTTTGCTCTTTTTTCGTGTTTATGGCATGATGAGTGAAATAAGATGTAAACTGTGGTAAAGCAGGGTGATCCGTTTGAATTTTGATTTTGTGATATCGGTAGTGGTCGGACTGCTGGTTGTGCTGAGCTGGGTGATCGGCTTCCTGATCGTTCTTGAAAACCGTCATCCCTCCAAAACCATTGCCTGGCTGGCCGTGCTCATCGCTTTTCCATTGGTCGGATTTATTTTTTATATTTTACTTGGACGAAACGTGCGCAAAGGACGTTTATTTGAGCATCGCGCGATGAACCGCCATGACTTGGAGACCCTCACTTCCGTGGTACAGTGGAAGCTGAATGAAGGCGAAAAACCGCTCGAGCCCGTGCTGGCACGCCACATGAAAAAGTTGCGCAATCTTGTTTTTTACCATGCACGTGCCCCCATCACCGGCAATAATTCAACCGAGATTTACACCGACGGCAGCGACCATTTTGCCACCCTCAAGGAGGAGTTGAAAAAAGCGACCCACCACATCCACATTCTTTACTATATCCTGCGCGATGAAGGAATTGGAAAAGAGGTGCAGCAAATTCTGATCGACAAAGCGCGTCACGGCGTGGAAGTGCGCGTGCTGTACGACGGGGTGGGCAGCCACAAGCTGAGCCAGGCTTACATCCGAGAACTGCAGGATGCCGGTGTGGAAACGGCTGTCTTTTTGCCGGTGGTGTTTCCCTATCTGAACAGCAAAATCAATTACCGCAACCACCGCAAAATCGTGGTGATCGACGGCCGCGTCGGTTTCGTCGGCGGGATGAACATCGGTGACGAGTATATGGGGAAAGGGGAGCTGGGCTACTGGCGCGACACCCATATGAAGGTGACGGGCGATGCCGTTTATCAGTTGCAGCTCATCTTTTTTCAGGACTGGTACGTGGCCACCAACCAGTTCATGTCCGATCTTACTTATTTTCCGGAACAGGAGAAACGGGGCGGCAACGAACAAATCCAGATCGTCGCCAGCGGTCCGGATTATGACTGGGAGTTTATATTGCACGCCTATTTTTTGATGATCACCAACGCCCGCCACTACATTTATGTCACCTCGCCCTATCTGATTCCGAACGAGAGTATTCTGGCTGCTTTGAAAACCGCGGCTCTAAGCGGGGTGGACGTAAAGCTGATTCTGCCCTCGTTCCCGGACCATCACATTGTCTTCTGGGGCTCCCGTTCGTATTTTGAAGAGTTACTGGAATCGGGTGTCAAGATCTATGAATATGAAAAAGGGTTCATCCACGCGAAGACGATTGTGGTTGACGGCGAAATCGCCTCGATCGGCACGGCCAACATGGATCTGCGCAGTTTTGAGTACAACTTCGAGGTGAACGCCATTATCTATCATGGGGAATCAATTGCCACACTGGAGAAAAATTTCTTCGACGATCTGATGCACTGCCGCGAGGTGAGTTACCGCGAGATCAAAAACCGTCCCCTCGGCCGCCGCCTGAAGGAGTCGGGAGCCCGCCTGCTCTCGCCGCTCTTGTAGGGGGCGGTTTCTTTATTTCGTCACACACATTTGACGCGATCCTTACGTGACTAGTCCATAACCACAACGCGTTGCTGTAAGAACTCGTGACTAGTTCATTATCATAACGTGTTTTTGAAAGAACTCATGACTAGTTCATTATCATAACGTGTCTATGTAAAAATGGAGTCAGAAAAATAACATGTTGGATTTGATGCAGACCGGCCGAGCAAAGCGAGGGAAAGGCAAATCAAAACCAACATGTTATTTTTCTTGTTTGCAATTTAATAAACATAGTCATATAATAAGTATCAAAAGTAAAGCATAAGTGAACTTGCAAGGAGGATGGACGAGATGTCAAAAACAAAAATCATCGGAATCAATGGAAGCACCAGGGATGGTTCCAATACATTAAAGGCTCTGGCGGCGGCCCTGGAAGGCGCGCGCAGGAGCGGCGCTGAGGTGGAGATCATCAATCTGCGCGATTGGGCGCTCCCCATTTTTGTGGATGACGAGGATGAGGCGGACATCGTTGCGCGTTTTCGTGAAAAGGTGTATGCGGCGGACGGGTTGATTTTGGCCTCGCCTGAATATCACGGGACCATGAGCGGGGCGATGAAAAATGCTCTCGATTATCTCGGACGGGAAGAGATTGAAAATAAAGCGATCGGGGTGGTGGCGACCTCGGGTTCAGCCCTCGGTGCGGAGCGGACGCTGTTGGCGCTGCAGCAGGTCGGACAAAAATTGCGGGGTTGGCCGGTGCGCACGACGGCTTCCGTTCCTTCCGCTTCCGGAGCGTTTGAAGTTGATGGTGACGGGAGAACCGGGGCCGTGGTTCCGGGTCAGGATCAGCATCAGGTTGGGGTGCGATTGCGCGATCGCCGCTTGCAGGAACACCTGGAGCAGGTCGGCGAGGAAGTGGCATTTTTGGCCGGAGTTCTTGCGGAACAGAGGATGGTAGCGAGGTAGGGTAGTTGTTTTTTGAGACAGGATGTGAGAAGGTGCGGGGCACCTTCCTTCATCCACCAAAACAAAAAAGGAAGGGAACATCCCTTCCTACTACCGAATCTACTTACTCAATCAACGAACCTACTTTCTCCGCAACTCCCAGAAGGCCTTCTCCATCGTTGTCAGCCTGGTGAGGATTCTTCACGAAGAGTTGCTCCTTTGCATTGTTCAGACCGTCATTGTCGGGATCCTCTTCGATATCAGCAACCCCGTCTCCGTTACTGTCCGCTTTTAACGGATCCAGCACGCCTTCTTTAAAATATTTCACTTCAAAATAATCAAACAGTCCGTCATCGTCTGTGTCGGTTTTTAAAGGATCGGTTTTGGAAACCATCACTTCAAAACCATCGGCCACCCAATCGCCGTCCGTGTCAGGGTTTCCGGGATGGGTACCATATACATTAACTTCATCAACATCCGTCAATCTATCCCCATCTGAGTCAACCACGTAAGGATTGGATCCATATTCATTTTCCTGTGCGTTAGTGAGGCCATCCTGATCAAAATCTTCATCTCCGTCAGGGATACCGTTCCCGTCACTATCCGCTTTTAAGGGGTCCAGCACGCCCTCTTTTATAAAAAAGATTTCAAAGTAATCGGACAGACCGTCTCCATCCGTATCGGGATTTAAAGGATCGGTTTTGGAAACATTCACCTCAAAACCGTCCGTCACTCCGTCTCCGTCAGAGTCTGCATTCTTGGGATCCGTCCCGAGAGAGCGTTCCTTATAATCCTTCAATCCATCGTCATCACTATCTTTTTTCCTGGAGCGCGACGACGATTTTTTTGCCGTTTTGGGTTTATTGGGTTCATAAATCACAGAGAGCAGATTCTGCATTTTAACAAAAACACTATCAGACAAATCGACCTCGACGGATGTGGTGACCTGAACTTCGCCCCAAACGTATTTTTTGTTTACCGTGTTCGTGATCGGGCCGTTTTTCAACTTTTCCAGTTCTTCCTGTGAATACACATATTCAAAAAGAAGTTCCTGTATACCTCCAACGGTGATTGATTGGGAAATAAATACATACGTATCGTCAACCCCGTCTTCAAGATCATCATCCTTGGAAACTTCCACCTGATTGCTGGATTCTACCTTAATCTCATCATCCGTTCCTTTTTTGTTCTGTTGACCATTGATCTCGGCCGATTGTGTTTGATCCATGGCCACAGAGCCGGAGGTTTCCGCCTGCTGGTACTGGTATCCATCCACACTTCCTTCTTGAGTCTGATCGGACTGATTGGGATTGGATGTATTCACCGATTGAGTCTGACTTGTATTTACCGAACTGCTTTGTCCCTGCAAAATTTCCGCAGATTCATCGGCTTCAACCGTTTGATCCTGTTCTGATTTTGCATCCAGTTGTTGATCCTGTGTTTCAGTTTCTCCCTGGGAAGTCGTCACGGATTGTGACTGACTTGCCGAGACTCCATTATCCTGTGATTGTTCCGATGTCACATTACTACCGGCACTCGTACCCTGAATCTGAGACGCTTCGGAATTGACTTCCTGTGTCTGAGTTGCCGTGTCATTATCTCCGTCAATCGTCTGCTCCTGGGATGTCGTTACGTCAGCATCATTAAGTTGTCCCGATGCTGACTCATCTGACGAGACCGATTGCGATTGGTCTACAGTAACCGCTGCATCTTCCTCTTGAGTAACGCTTTCTTCCGGTTGATCAGTAGATTGTTGCTCACCGGAATTCACCTGTGTTTCGCTGTTTTCAGCATTACCCGGTGAATCCTGTGCGAAAACCAGCATGGGAGAAAGGATCATGGAAACGGTTAAAACCGTGGATAAAATAAATTTGAGCATGAACTACCTCCTTTCGGTGCTGCCATGCTTACCGCGAAAAAAGTTAAAATCATAGTGGACATGTTTTAGCAGACAGGCATTTCGTTATAACGAACATGCGTTTGAAAAAAACCCTGTCCCGTCACAGGACAGGGTGGTTGAAGACTATTCTACTTCTGAGAGCAAGCAGCCACAGTCATCATCAAGATCGAAATCATCATCCCAGTCATCATAATCGAAATCATCATCCCAGTCATCATCATAGTTGTTATCCTCAATATTGTTGGACTGGCTTACCACAATACCCGATTCGTTCGACTGAGAGTTTCCGATATTACCTTCACCGGTTGTCATATTTCCTTGAAAAGTTTCTGAAGAAGATTCATTACCCTGATAGTTGCCGAAGTTGAAACCACCTTCTACATTATTGACCTGCATGGTTGTCGAAGAAGCGAAATTTTCCTGATCATTATCCCAATTTCCAAAGTATACTGACGCGTTGCCGTTGGCTTGCTGAACACCGGAAAATGCTTCATTTTCCTGTGTATTTCCCCAGTTAACTACACCGGTTATTGAATTGCCCTGTCCGAGTCCATTTAATGCGGTGTTATCCTGCGAATTGAATCCGTTACCCCATGCACCGCCGACGCTGGCATTGGTTTGAAGAGAAATCGCCTGGCCATAGTTATCCTGATAGTTGCAGAGGTTTCCAATGCCATCGATTCCATTCTCCATTCCGATCATTAATCCGGATGTATTCGATTGCCAATTATAATAGTTGTTACCTGTCATGTCATTTCCCTGTGCAACTCCGCCTACCCCCATGCCGGACTGTTCGTTCCACAGGTTTAAGTAACCGGAAACTTCATTCACAGTACCGTTGTCTGCTTCACTCGTGTTGGACTGTCCATTACTGCTTGCTGCGGCTACCGGACCTGCAAAAGCGAACACCATTACGGAAGCCAACACAGTAGTACCAATTTTCTTTTTCAACTTCATACACATTCCTCCAAACAAATTTTTTTATTTTGGGATGCAAATTCCCATGAATTAAGTATAGGAAAGGTAATTAAATTACCAAAACCTCATATTCAGCCAAAAATCCATTATAACGAACCATTTTCGTTCGTTTTTAAGAATATACTCCGTTTTTCTTAAATTTTCGTTATAACGAACATTGCGATAAAATTCCCCGGTAGAACAGGGGTTTTTTCGGTTTGTGCCGGAAAAATTGCTCATTCACTAAATTGTGAACTTTTTCTTTAATTCAATCATCAACCATTATTGCCGGGATTTAATCGTTATAAACCTCTTATTATCCCATTTTTTCTTCTGGACTATTCCTGCTCTGCCAATACATTGAAATTTGATGTATAAATTCCTCTCTATGGAAATAATAACGATAAACCGTATACTTATACCTTGCAATATATGCTCACACACTTCACACAATCAAAGCAGCGAATCATGTCCATCCAACCAAATTGAAGGAGGAGGAAAAATCGCACATGAAAAGAACATTGATTTTTGCTGCGGGATTTTTGATCATCGCCTTGATCGCCCTGCAAATGAACACGAGCAACATCTCATCCACGGAGGAAAAAGAAGAAACCGTCATTTTTCAGGGACTTGACCTTTCCTGCGACGGATGTGACGACAAGCTGGCAGCCACCATGGGAAATATGATTGGTATTACCCGTTTTGAATTGGATCCCGAAGCCCAATCGGTTACCGTCACATATGAAACGGACGTCATGCAGGCGGAGTGGATCATGAACTCCCTCGAAGCTGCCGGATTCACCGTTGATAATATGAAAAAAATGAAACAGTAACCGCACCCCGTCCGGCGGATCTATGATGCACAATTGACTCACTCTTCATTCATTAACGGATGTGAATAAATTGGATCATATTGAGGTAAGACGAAAAATTCGTCTTAATCCTGTAATTTAAAGAAAAAACGAAAAAATAGGATGAAAAAATCGTCTTATATTGCCATGGTGATGCCCCGGAAGGTGACCAGATGGGAATTAAGGCGATTTTTTCGTCTTAAATTCCCCGGCTATCTGGATTTTACGAAAATAAGGCGAAAAAATCGTCTTATTTTCAGCCGATCCCCCCAATTCTTTTTTTCGCCATTTTCTTTTTCTCCAAAAATATGGTATATTTATCCTATCAAACACATGCGGGAAATCTGATCTGATAGTTGTGATTCCCCTTTTTTATGTGGGAGAGAACGGAGGAGAACCACCCATGACTAAAAAAACGATCCTTATCACCATCCTTATTTTTGCGCTTGGAATGTCTACAGTTTATGCTGTAGCAGTTTCTCCTTACGGGCAAATGTTCGGATTTAATCTGGTCAAAATCAACATCAATCAACAGGAGGCCCAGTTGAGAGCCATCGACGTCAACGGCCAGATTTATGTACCGATTCAACTGTATCTACAAGAAATGAATCAGGGCAGTTATACTTACGATCTGAATTCTTTTACCGTAAATATCACGCGTGGAAACGGAAGCGGGGCACCGACAGGTACAGGTACGACAACGAACGGCGGCAACGATAACTACAATCCCTACGATCCGTACGGATACTACACCGGCGGCAATACGGGTTCACCCACAACTCCGTACCAGCCACCCGTACCATACGATCCCTATCAATCCGATAGCGGATATCAAAGCGAGCAATCTCGTTTTTATGACCCGCGTTTCGACTACAAAGTTTTATATGATATCGTTCCTAATCGTGACAAAAGCGAACGTTATCATATCGGCTTCATCCGCGAGGACCTCGAATCGCTGGAAGTATTTATAGAAGAAATTGAAAATATGCACGACGAACTGGATGCCGTTTTTGCTTCTACAATCGACCGTTACAACAAAGATATGACACTCGCCGAAGCGGAAAAGCGTTTTGACATCCGCATGAACACTTATGAAATCCTCGAAGATCGCTTAAAAGACTTGCTCGATGAAGTGGAGGATCTTGAAAAAAACAGGCAAGTCTATGAATCTCAGCTCGATAACGCCATCGATGAACTGGATGATGCCATCAAGGAACAAAAAAATGCGTTAAAATATCTCTCCCGCTACATTGACAACAAGAGATCGTCGTATCGCGACAAGTTTGACGATTATCAAGACCAGACGATGAGCCGCCTCAATGACACTCTCGATTATCTTGATGAGGCGGTCGACGGGATTGAAGATGCACTCAGTGAATTTGAGCGATAATATCCGATCATGGGAAACCCTGAACCGGGCACAAACACTTTTGCCCGGTTTTTCAATTATTGATTACCGCTTAAATCAGGCAAAGGGAATTCACCTTTTTTGTCGAATCTAGTAAAAAGATGACCGATTGTGGAGAGGGGATGTACAGACAGATGAAATTTGGATTTCGCAGTTGGAAGATGCTTTTAACCGCCTGGCTGGCGGCTATGATGTTGCTTCTCCCTGTAACTGCAACTGCAGAGGAAACACTGAGCAACGACGAACAAAAACTCCTTGAAATCTATCAATTGTTAAAAACTTATCATCTCAATGCACCCGATGATGAATCCCTGATGGAGAAGGGAATCGAGGCGATGATTGAAAGCCTCAACGATCCTTATACGGTGTATATGAGTGAGGAAGAGTATAATCAATTCACAAATGATATCAACGGATCCTATGTCGGAATCGGGATTATGATCGGGATGGAAGACGAATATATCATCGTTACCCATGTTTTCCAGGGTTCCCCGGCGGAACAATCCGGCCTCGAGCCCGGTGACAAAATTATCGCGGTGAACGGGAAAGATGTGGTGGGCAAAACCACGGACGAAGCGTCCTTGCTGATTCGCGGTCCGGAAGGGAAAGAGGTTGAACTGAAGACCATTCGTGACGGTCAGTCGATTACCCGCAAAATGAAGCTGGCCATGATTGAACTTCCGCTGGTGGAATCGGAGCTTCTCGAAAGCGGCGTCGGCTACATCCAGGTACTCTCTTTCGGTGATAACGTCCATGAAAAAATGGCGCAACACCGCAACGGCCTTGAATCGAAAGGAATTAACGGACTGATCATCGATTTAAAAAATAACGGGGGCGGATACCTCGATCCTGCCCTGCGCATGGCTGAATCTTTTGTGGCATCCGACAGGGAACTGATGCATGTAAAAGATAACCGCGATACGGTAAGCACTTTTATCTCCGAAGGCGAGCAATATGATAAACCGGTGGTCATTTTGATCAACGAATACAGTGCCAGTGCCTCGGAAATGTTCACCGGAGCCCTGCGTGACAATGGGGTTGCTAAGGTCGTGGGAACGCGTTCGTTCGGAAAAGGTACGGTGCAAAGTCTGATCCCGCTAAATAGTGGCGGACTATTGAAGTTGACGGTTGAAGAATATTTTACACCCACTCACACCCCCATCCACGGCATCGGAATATTCCCGGACATTGTAGCTGAAGACCATGAGCAGCAATTGGTGATTGCAGAGGCGATCATTCAGGGGAATGCTGCACTGGAACTGGCTGAAGACGGCACCATCAGATTGAACGGAACGGAGCTCACTTCCTCTGTGCCGGTGGCGGTACAACAACAGGGAGAATGGTACGTAAGCCCCCGTGCTCTGACGGCTCTGTACGGCGGGAAAGCAGGCTGGGACGGTGAAAACCGCTCCGTGCAGATTACAGCAGCCGGCGGCGAAACAAAAAGTTACTCAGTCGATGATCGCAATCTATCGATTCTCTTAAACGGTACCTCCTATATCAAATTAAGTGTATTGTTGCAGGATTTCGAAGAGTGGCAGCCATACATCAAACAGGTCGAAACTGCACGACAATAATTTGAAAAATTGTCAGCAGTTAACATGCAACTTTTCCCGGGGGATGAACGTATAAATCGGTAGACCGCTATAATTGCGAAAGGAAAGATACCCATGTCCACAATTCCTCCGGACAATTCACGATATTCATTGACACGGAACCCCTTGATGGCCACGATTACGATGATGGCCTTCTTGGGGTTCGTGTTGCTGTTTTCTCCGCAATCGACAGCAGAAAATCAAGGGGTAACAACGGGACAGGCGGATGCACCATCCGCTTCACCTTCACCGGTCACCGTCCTGACTCAGACGGAGGATGTGCAAACCTTCGACAGTGAATGGCTTGTTAAGTGGATGGCGGGCGCGGACCCGGAACAACTTTTACAAGAAATGTCACACGATTTTGAAAACGTGTCTTTATTAAAAATGGATTCGGCCAATCGTACGCTGGTCATACACATTCCCCTGGAAGAGCTCGAAGCATTTAAAAAAGGGAACGGAACGGAACCCTCCTGGAGCGGGTCCGTTGAATATATTCAGCCCAACTACCGCTATCGGATGTTTGCCGCGGAAACCAAAGAGAAGCTCCCGGACGACACCATGTTTAATAAGCAATACCATCTCCAGATGATCCGGGCAACCCAGGGATGGGCCTATGTCCGTGAAAATCGCGACATCACCATCGCCCTGCTGGATACGGGCGTGGACACATCCCATCCCGACCTCAAAGATAATCTGATTCAGGGGGAAAACATCCTCGAGCCGGAAAGCCCCCCTATCGACGATAACGGACACGGCACGAAAGTTGCCGGAATTCTCGGTGCTGTCGGCAACAACAAAGAGGGGGTCAGTGGCGTTGTCTGGCGTACCCGGATGATGCCGTTCAAGATTCTTGACAAAAACGGGGTCAGTGATGATTTTACCGTCGGTAAAGGAATCCGGCGGGCCGTGGACCGGGGGGCGAAGATCCTGCTGCTGCCGCTTGGCCTGCCCCAGTATTCCCAGCATTTAAAAGAAGCAATCGATTATGCGAAATCCAAAAACGTCCTCGTGGTGGCAGCCACGGGTAATGAGGGTTCGCGTGTCAATTATCCGGCTTCTTTTCCATACGTTCTCGCAGTCGGGGCCGTTAATCAGCAGCAAAAACCGCTTGCTTACGCCAACGTCGGTCCGGAAATGGATGTGGTCGCTCCGGGCATTCGTATTTTAACAACGGCTCCGGGCGGAGGTTACACCGAGGTGGAAGGAACATCCATGGCTGCCCCTCAGGTGGCCGGACTGGCAGCTCTTGTTTGGAAACAGCATCCGCAGTGGACTCCGGAACAGGTCAAATCCCATATTCGCTCGACGGCACGCGATCTGGATAAGCCCGGTTGGGATCTGAAAACCGGTCATGGATTAATCGATCTGGAAAAGGCGCTGGGAACGGCAAATCCGATCTATGATGCATTCGAACCCAATAATATCAGGGGAAAGGCGGCCACCATCTCCATTGAAGGGGAATGGAATGCCCAATTAACTCCGGACGACCGTATCGACTGGTACCGTCTGGATTCTCCCTATCCCGGCCGGGTTACGATGCAAGTGAAGTTCGAGAAAAAACCGGAGCGGGAAGTGATGGTGACGCACATCCATGCCGGGGGGGATGTGATTCAATCCTATCGCTTGCAGCAAAGTCAGGCGATCACACTCACCGTGCCGGAGGGAACGACGTTTGTGCGATGGGAGATTGTCGCCGTTTCTGCAGACGGCAACGCCGATGATGACCGGAACTGGTCGCCGATTCGTTATCATGTCAGTAATCAGTTCGCCATCGCGGCCGACCGCTACGAAGAAAATGACACACGCGACAAAGCTTATCCCCTGTTTCGCAATTCATCGATCCGGGGAACTTTTCATAAAGTGAACGACCATGACTGGTACGTATTGCACATTCCCACGGCAGGGAAACTGGATATTGAAATTTCCGTCGATACCGTGAGGATGGATCCCGTTCTGGTCATCGAAAAACCGAATGAGAGCACAGCGCAGATGGTCGATGACGGTAACATACACAACGGTCAGGGCGAACATGTATCCATAGAGGTAGTCCCGGGCAAATATTATTTGCTCATTCACGATTACGAAGGCAATCCCGTCAATGGCGAATATGAAATGAAGTTGACTTACCTCGCGGAGCAACCCGATTTTAATGAACCGAATAATACCCTTGAGCAGGCGACACCGATCGCCCTCGAAAAACCGGTATACGGTACGCTCCCCGTTTTAAGCGATTTTGACTGGTTCCGCTTTGAGGTGAAGGAAAAGGGCGCTGTCCGTTTGTCACTCTCGGAAATCCCACCGGATACGAAGTTGCGTATGGCATGGTATGATGATCAGCGCAAAACCATCGAATACCGTCAGTTAGGTGCAAACGAGACGGACTGGCAGGTGATCCGCAATGTCGATGCGGGTACGTACTACCTTCGTCTCGATGCCCTGCAAAAACTGCGTTTCCAACGGTATCAATTACTGGTACAATGGGATCAACCTCAGCTTTATAAAGATACCTGGCGGCACTGGGCAAGCGATAGTATTAACAAATTAAGTGAAAACGGCGTTATTAAAGGGTATGAGGACGGTACATTCCGTCCGGAGCGTGCGGTGACGCGTGCCGAATTCGTCGCCCAGATCATGCGCGTCGTCAAAGATAAGGAAAAGGTGTTGCCCGCCGCTGCTGTACGGGAACAACGCAAACAGATTTTTGATGAACTGAAAGATACCCGTGCGGATCACTGGGCTTATCAGGACCTGCTCCTCGCATACCAGTACGGTTGGATCTTTGGATATCCCGATCAGGCCATCCGCCCCGACCAGACCGTTACCCGTGCGGAGGCAACGGTGATCATCAATCGGGTGATCCGGCAGTTACCGTCTTTTTCACAGCCACAGGCAAAAGACGTGCCGGTCTACACCGATGTGCCGAAGGAGAGCTGGATGTATGCGGAAGTCCAGAACATGCGGGCGCGGGGGTATCTGGGGGATTATCTCAGCGGTGCAGACCGCAATCAATTTTTGCCTGACAAAAAGTTGACCCGGGCCGAGTTGGCCGTGATGCTGGATAAAGTGTTTTTTAGTCGGTAAAAGCGGGTGGATAAGCGTATGAAGTCAACGACCATATTAAGCAGGACTAAGAGGAATTAAGCGATTACCAACATCAGCGTTGAAATTGCAGAGGGAAGAGAGGAGAAAGTCAGATGAAACTTTCAATGGGGAAAAAAGCATGGATTGGTGCAGCCGTCGCTGTCACGTTTTTTGCAACGACCGCATTTTCAGGAACTGCCGCAGCCCCCGGACAGCCGGGATCGGCCGATGATCCGATTGTGACCAAAAGTTATGTGGATCAGGTCAAGGAGGAAATGAAGGCGGAGATTCTGGAGCAGGTGCTGGAGGAGGCGTCGTCATCAAAGACAGGAGCGGGTATTGCTCTTGTGGTTGAGGCGCTGGAACCCGGAGAAAGTATCATTGGTTTTAGCGGCACCGAATTTATTGTCCGCACCGGTCAGGTGGTGGCCATCGAAGGGGCAAACGGGGACGGAATCACGGATATTACGTTAGGGAGCAACATTGACGGTGGACAAGTTGTCGAGCATGACCACCTGCTGCTCCTGCCGCGCGACGACGGCCGCGGATTGAAGGTGCAGGGTACGCAAACCGCTTACATCATGGTTCGCGGGGAATATACGATTCCCGGCCGCGCGATGAAGTAAGCGGATGATCGGGGACGATCCTGTTAAGCAAAAATATTGACATCCCGCATTAAATCATTTATTCTTAATCCACGATGGTTGTTAATAAAACACCTTTTCTTCCTGTGAGAGGGGAAAAGGTTTTCTTTTGTATGAATATCGTATATAATCTTTAAGGTTGATCGCATTCCGTGAAAGTGAGTGGGATCCGATCAATATAATCGGTTGATTATGATCGATTAAATAATCGAAAATTAGCGAACAAAAGGTTCCTTATTTTCTATTTTGGGAAGAAATATGGGAAAATAGAGAACAAAAAGTTCGTTAACTGGATGCCAACCCCGAAATCCAGAGGGTTACGAGGGGAATAAAGGAAAAAATGTTCGCTATTTTCACGGAAAATAGCGTTTTCGATCAAATAGTGAACAAAAGGTTCCTTATTTCCAGCGTTGGGGTGGGGTCTCGAACAAAAGCATTCCCCTTTTTCAAGGGAAGGGTTGGACATCGCTCATTTTCACCGCCCGTACAAACAAAAATACTTACAAAACTGGGCTTTCGCCCGATTTATCTTAATTATTTATTGAGGAGGTAAGCCAATTGGCCATACAAAAAGGACGTCGTTTGTTTACATCTGAATCGGTGACAGAAGGACATCCTGATAAAATGTGTGATCAAATCTCCGATGCCATCCTGGATGCCATTTTAAAGGAAGATCCCAATGCCCGCGTTGCCTGTGAAACGGTTGTCAGTACCGGGCTTGTTCTGGTTACCGGAGAGATTACGACCAGCACCTATGTTGATATCCGCCAGGTCGTGCGCCAGACTGTACTAGACATCGGTTATAATCGTGCAAAATTCGGTTTCGATGGGGAGACCTGTGCGGTACTGACTTCGATTAATGAGCAGTCGGCCGACATCGCTCAGGGTGTCAATCAGGCATTGGAGGCACGCGAAGGAAAAATGACCGATGATGAAATTGAAGCGATCGGTGCCGGAGACCAGGGCTTGATGTTCGGGTTCGCCACCAACGAAACGGAGGAACTGATGCCGCTTCCGATTTCACTGGCCCACCAGCTTGCCCGCCGTCTCGCCGAGGTCCGCAAAAATGAAACGCTTCTTTATCTCCGCCCTGACGGGAAGACTCAGGTGACGGTAGAGTATGAAGGGGACAAGCCGGTTCGCATTGATACGATTGTCATTTCCACGCAACACGCGGAAGACGTGTCGTTGGATCAAATAAAGAAGGATATGCTGGAACACGTTGTTAAACCCATCGTTCCCGCAGACCTGATCGATGAAAACACAAGATATTTCATCAATCCCACCGGTCGCTTCGTCATTGGCGGTCCGCAGGGAGATGCCGGCTTAACCGGCCGCAAAATCATTGTTGATACTTACGGCGGATATGCCCGTCACGGCGGCGGCGCCTTTTCCGGAAAAGATCCGACCAAGGTGGACCGCTCGGCCGCCTATGCTGCACGCTATGTTGCCAAAAATATCGTAGCCGCCGGTCTCGCCGACAAGTGTGAAGTTCAGCTGGCTTACGCCATCGGTGTAGCTCAGCCTGTCTCGATCAGTGTAGACACTTACGGCACGGGAAAAGTTTCCGAAGATCTTCTGGTTGAACTGGTCCGCAAACATTTTGATCTGCGCCCGGCAGGCATCATCAAGATGTTTGATCTGCGACGTCCGATTTATCGACAGACGGCAGCCTATGGTCACTTTGGCCGTAACGATCTCGATCTGCCCTGGGAACGCACGGATAAAGCAGAAATCCTGAAGCAGGAAGCGGAAGCTGCTGCGAAATAAGCGGTCCGGATCGAGTAAGTTCGGATAAAGAATGTGAGTGTGGGGCTTGATTGGCAGGCTGAACAAATTGATATGATGCAGTTTTTCTGCTAGTTTTATACAAATATGGATATGTTGAGGCGAAGTCGTACGACTTCGCTTCCTTTTTTAATTGGGATGCGCGTATATAAGACGAATAATTCGTCTTATTTCCCTCGATTTCCGAAATCGGATAAAAATAGGACGAAAAATTCGTCTTAATCGGTCCATCAGACGGGTTAAAAGAGGTTTCACGATGGAATAAGACGATTTTTTCGCCTTGTTTTTCCGATTTGGCTTGTAAATCTGGAATTAAGACGAATAATTCGTCTTAATGTGTGCCCGCATGTTCCCGCATGTGCCTGCGTGTGTCAGCCATCCCTCTTTATTCCCCTCCCCGCCCTGCCGCACCCCGAATCTGATAAAAAATGCAGGATATAGGTCGAACCATGTAGAAGTAATTTAAATTGCGGAATTGAAGAATCATAGAGTCACAGATTCTCCGTATCGCGTGCCGAATCGAAACAAGGAGGGGGGCTGCGCACATGCCAGTAAACAACAATCGTCCAAAATCAAAATGGATGATCCTGTCCCTATTGATTCTGGCAATAAGCACGACCGCTTCCATATTGATCAGCATAGTCCTGTCCAATCTTCACGTGACACAACAAAACTTGAACACGGATGTACCGGTACAGGTTCAAGCAGCGGCAAAATCGAACCATGATCCGGACTCGGGACCCGGCTCGGACAACCCGAGCAATCCAACAACAAACCCGACATCACCGATCAACGCGATCAGCCAGATCAACCCGGATAAGCCTAACCCGACCGCACAGCCCGGTCTGCCGCAGTACGAGAATAAGGTGATCGTCTTAACCTATCACCATATCAGTGACAATTTTCATTCGAATTTTACAATTTCCCCCCATAGATTTCGGGAGCATATCGAATATATACATGATGCGGGACTTCAACCCATCTCATTCCAGAGGTTACTCACCTTTTTGGAAACGGGGGAACTCAACATAAAAAACGCCGTCCTCATCACCTTTGACGACGGATATGAAAGTTTTTACGAACATGCCTTTCCCGTTTTAAAAGAATATCAGTATCCGGCGGTACAATTTGTCGTGCCGGGTAAGCTACAGAGTATCAACCCGGGAGACGAGCATCATCAAAAGGAAATTCCGAAACTATCAAGCTATCAGATTAAGCAACTGATAGATTCACGGCTCGTCGAAATTCAGTCCCACACCTTCGAACTGCATTTTATCGAAACGCTGGAATCAGAATCAGAATCAGTATCAGAAATCGAAGCAGAACCTGAAGTACAGCAATCCGATGCTCAAATACGTTTTGCAACGGAACCGGCCGCAGGTATCGAGGACGATACAAACTACCGCGGGCGCCTCTATGTCGATCTGATGATGGCGCGTACCGCACTGGAACAAAAAACCGGTCATCCCGTCATCGCACTCTCTTTTCCATACGGATTTTATAATGATGACATGATCGACATCGCCCAAAAAGCGGGGTATCGCTACGCCTTCACATCCGAAGACGGGATGGTGAACGCCGATACCCACCCGTTTTTGCTGCCCCGTGTGGATGTGGGGCGCAAAGAGATGGATCCCGTTCAATTGCAGAAGACATTACATCAGATTATCGCCACCGCAACCGCTGATGCGGACAAGGAGTGATCCAATCTTGGCAGATTTCAGGCTTCAAGGCGGCAAAATCGATCCCGACAAGGTTCAGCCGGGAAACAACAACGTCGTTGACTCTGTCCTCAAAAAAACGATACGCACCGTAGAAAAAAGTAAACAGCAAATTTTTGAGATCACGGAAAACTCCCGTCGCGAAGCGATGAATATCCGCAGTGAATGGGAGTCTGTCAAACAACAGGTCGCTGAAGTGATTGAACTGGTTGACGAACTGGAAAAAAAGGTGCGATTGTCGCGCAACCGCCTCGCGGATGTGAGCCGTAACCTGCGCAGTTACTCCGAAGAAGATATCCGTCAGGCATATGAGCAGGCGACCCACTTTCAAATGGAATTGACCCTGGCCCGAGAACGGGAGGTCAACCTGCGCAACAAAAGGGATGATCTTGAACGCAGACTGCGCAATGTGCTCGACACCATCAAAAGAGCCGAATCCATCATGACTCAGATCGGTGTGGTACTCGACTTTTTGACCGGAGACGTGGCCAAAATGGAGTCGGATCTCGAAATGGCCCAGAGCCGGCAGATGCTGGGACTCAAAATTATTCAGGCCCAGGAGGATGAACGAAAGCGGGTCGCCCGCGACATCCACGACGGACCGGCCCAGTCGATGGCCAATGTGGTGATGCGCAGCGAGATTGTCGAGCGGCTCCTGCAAAAGACGCTGGTCAATGAAGCCCAGGAACAGTTGCGCGAACTGAAAGAGATCGTGCGTGAGAGCCTCGCGGACGTGCGCAGAATCATTTTTGACCTGCGACCGATGGCACTGGACGATCTCGGACTGGTTCCGACACTGCGAAAGTTTCTTGAACACTTTCAAAAAAGATACACGCTCAATGCGGGACTGGTCGTGAGCGGTCAGGAATACACGATGCCCTCCACCTTGAATGTCGCGCTTTTTCGCCTCATCCAGGAATCGCTGGTCAACGCGGCCAAACATGCACAGGCCAACTATGTTGAGGTGAAATTGCAATTTTCGCCGGAACATATCAAGGTGTATGTCAAGGACGACGGCATCGGCTATCAACCGACGGCTGAAGGGAAAGAACATCATTATGGTATCATGGGAATGCAGGAACGCACTGAATTGCTGGAAGGAACCATGGAAATCAACTCCCAACCCAATCAGGGAACGGAAGTCTATTTTTATATACCTTATTCCCCCGAACAGGAGGTGTAGTCAATGGAAATGAAACAAAAGCAAAAAACCACAGTGTTGATTATTGATGATCACAAGTTGTTCCGTGAAGGTGTCAAACGGATTCTGGAAATGGAAGAGAACATTGAAGTGATTGGCGAAGCGGAAAATGGTGAACAGGGCTACCACATGGCACTGGAACTTCGCCCCGACGTGATTTTGATGGATATTAACATGCCGGGAAACAACGGGGTCGAAGCGACGATCCGCATTAAAGAGGATTTACCGGATGCGAGGATCATTATCCTCTCGATCCATGACGATGAAAACTATGTTTTTCAGACCCTGCGCTCCGGAGCAACCGGATATCTGTTAAAAGATGTCGATTCCGATTCGCTCGTTTCGGCGGTGCGATGTACGGCACGCGGTGAATCATACATTCACCCCAAAATCACCGGAAAGTTGATCGACGAGTTTCGCCGTTTGAGCAAGTCCCAGGATCAACAGCAGGTGATTACGGACATGTCCACCATTGTCAGTGATCATTCGACGGGTTCGTATCAGAGCAACACCGACGACAGGCGATTTACCTCCCTCACCACCCGCGAAAAACAGGTGTTGTCGCTGATGGCCTCCGGATACAGCAATCGTCGAATCGGAGAGGAACTGAATATCAGCGAAAAAACGGTGAAAAACCACGTCAGCAGTATTTTGCAAAAATTTAATGTACAGGATCGCCTCCATGCTGTGGTATTATCATTAAAGAACGGATGGATCCGGTTGTAAAACAAATGTGATGAGATGATCAGGGCGTTTGTTGCACGCCGCCCGCTCCTGCCGCATATTTTGTGGTAAGGAGGGGATGCCGTGTGAAAACCTGGATCATCTGGTTGCTGGCCGGCTATGGAAGTACGGCATTAATTGTTTCCCTTTTTTATCACTGGGGATGGGGTCTTGTTTCCAGGCGCAGGCACCCGTATCAGGTAAAGATGCTTTTATATAATTCCCAGGCATCGTTTGAGTGGGCGATACGTTTAGTCCAGCAACATTCGGAAACAGAAGGACGCCCTGTGGAACTGGTTGTGTATGATTTCGGTTCGACAGACCATACCCGTGAAATGTTAAAAATCTGGCAGCGAAAAAATCCATACTTGTTTTATCAGGTCGAAGAGCGGAGCCCTGCCCACGCGGGATCAACGGATCTCTACCTGGACAGGATGGATGTTGTTCCGACCATGGGCAAAAAAGAAACGGATCGGCTTCGACCGGAAGTGTTCGTTCCCGCATCGGTGGTTATTGATTTGCGCAATAATCGGCCGGCACACTTGAGCGGGAGGTTTTCAGGATGAAATATGTTTTGTATGCGGTTGATGGAGAAGAGGGTGAACGGATTGCGGCAAGAATGACGCCCTCTTCTTTATTTGAATGGGACATGCTCTACTGGCAGAACCGACTGACACAACAAGTGGAACTGATTCCGCTGACATCCCCCCTTCCCGTCGGTGAGGCCGCGGTGAAACTGGACCGGATGATGATGGAGCACGATGACAGTCCGGTTCTCAAGCAGATGCCTGTGACCCATTGTCCAGGTTTTTTGTGCGCATTGGAGTCAGAATCTTTAAAATTTTTGAAATATATTTCCGGGCGGGTGCTGCTGTGGGAAGAAGGCGAGGAGTTGTTCCGGCGCTGGCAGGCTGATTCTGATTCGAAGATGGGTTTTTCTTTCCTGCAGGTGATTCAATTCCTTTATTTAGAGGGAAAAGTGAAGATTCGCGGCGGCGTGGAACGGGTGAAAAAAAGGGGGAGACTCTCATCCGCTCAAGAATATATTTGCCGCCGTTGCGGCGCCACGGAGTCCTCTTTTTTACAACGCAGTGAATGTGCGCGATGTTTCACCGATTGCATATACTGCGAGCGTTGTCTCGTCATGGGAAAAAGTCGATCCTGCACACCGTTGATTTATGTGCCTGCCTGTGCTAGGGTCGGCAGCGGATTATCGGACGAATTACCGGAAGCGTCAGTTTCGCGGGACCATTCTTTTATGCCCGCCGCCGTCGCCGACCGGATCAAGCTGACCACCTCCCAGCACGAAGCCGCCGAACGGGCAATTAATCTTGTCAACGATCATCCTGCTTCCGGGATCGAACGACAGCCGCGCAAATTGCTGATCCATGCCGTGTGTGGTGCCGGAAAAACGGAAATCATGTTTCCGGCGGTGAACGAAGCCATTTTGCAGGAAAAAAAAGTATTGATTGCCATTCCGCGAAAAGATGTGGTGCTCGAACTTGCCCCCCGTTTCCGCGCCGCCTTCCCCGATGTGAATGTGGTTGAGCTATATGGAGGAAGTTCGCAAAGGTGGGAGCGGGGAGAGATCACCATCGCCACCACCCATCAGGTACTGCGTTTCTATCAAAATTTTGATGTTGTAATTACGGATGAGGTTGACGCGTTTCCCTTTCACAACAACCCCATGTTATACGATGCCGTCAGGCGTGCCGCCGTGCCCGGTGCTGCTTTGATATATCTCAGTGCCACCCCGCCCCGCTCCTTGCTTCGTGAATTACACAGCATCAATCGTCGGTGGCGGAGCAGACGGGATATGCGAAATCGGGGCAACATCGTCACCATCCCCGCCCGCTACCATGGTCATCCCCTTCCCGTTCCCGTTATTAAGGCGGTTCCCCGTTTGCACAGATACTTGGAAGGCGCCAGCCCGCTCCCCATATTAAATCAATTTATAAGGGACGTTTTTCGTGAGGATCGCCAGGCCTTTATTTTTGTACCCTATATCACGGAAAGCCGGCGTCTTTACCAGTATCTAATGCGGACTTTTTCCGCTGGGGACGGCGGGGAATTGGAATTGGAGCCGCTTGTGGAAGTGGTTCATTCCCAGCACCCGGAGCGGACCGCGATCGTTGAACGGTTCCGTAAAGGTGAGATCCGACTTCTCATTACCACCACGATTCTGGAACGGGGCGTGACCGTGCCCAAAACCGATGTGCTGGTGTGGCGGGCCGATACGCCGGCCGTTTTTGATGATGCTTCCCTCATTCAGATTGCGGGCAGGGCGGGGCGCTCGGTCCAATATCCCGATGGTCGTGTCTGGTTCCTGTGCGAACAAAAAAACAAGGCTCAGTATCAGGCGATCCAGAACATCCGCCTCATGAACCGGCTGGCTGCGCAACGGGGGTTATTACAGCGATGATTCGCAATCTGATTTTTCCGCCCCAATCGCGCTGTCGTCTTTGTTCCCGTGTGGCGTCGCAGCCTACTTCTCTGCAGGGATCATTGATCCTGCACGATCTTCAGCAAAGCAATCCGTTACGGCAGTTGTGCCCGGATTGTTCCCGCGGGTTTGAACGGGTTGTCGAGCCGATCTGCCGAACCTGCGGTCGGGTGATGGATCAACAATCGGTGTTTACAAGGACGGAATCAACATCTGATCGGTGCGCGGACTGCCGGCGCCGCCCTTTGCAACAGACGTTTTTTACGATGAACAGGAGCGCGGTTCGATATAACGATCATATGAGGGCGGTTATGGCGCTGTACAAGTATCGCGGCAAAGAGAGCCTGCTGGATCTGCTCGGGGCTTTGCTCTATGACGCCTATCTGCAACATTACCGGGAATACTCATTTTCAATGATCACCCATGTACCGTTACACTTTTCGCGAAAAAGGGAACGTGGATTTAATCAGTCCCGACGACTGGCCGAGTACCTGTCAGGGCGCACCCGCATTCCCCATCGAACCCTGTTGCACCGCCGTAAACAGACCGACAAGCAAAGTAAAAAGATACGCAGTCAACGACTCGAGACGTTAAAAAATGCCTTTGCCATTCATCCCGTTTACAGGCATTTTCAGATTTCGCGGGAACAATCACTGCCGACAGGCGTCTCAGATTCGCCGAGCAGTGAACCAATTCTGTTGATCGACGACATTTATACGACGGGCAGCACTGCGGTTGAATGTGCGAGGCTGTTGAAAGAGGAGATGGAGAGGGAAGTCTATGTGCTGACGGTGGCGCGGTGAAGGAGGAGGAATTTACAATTTAAAGATATTTGGCATCGTGTTAAATTTTGTTTTTTTTCTTCTTTAGCAGGTTCTATTACGGCAGTTTTAAATGTCAGAATGACAAAACCAGATGATGAATTGATGGCTAGTATCCTGGGCGGATTTCTAGCGTTTCAATTCATTATGATATATGAAGTTTCAAATATTCAAAGGATGCATCAGATCTCGGAACAAAAAGCTGTACTCAATGATTTAGTAACATCCAAACTTTTTTCTTCAGGGGAAATGCAAAATGACTTTTTGGATGAGAACCTACAAGTGATTTAACTGAGTTTAATAAATATTCGATTGAATTAATGGGTCTGGTTTCTAAGGCTGAAGGAAAATTTAATGAAGAAGTTAAAAAAGGAAAGATTAAGCTGATTAAAGGTCAAGATGAAGAAGCTGCTGCTACTAAGTTAGTAAATGCTTAATTGAAAACTTGATATGAATCGCATTTTTTACCAAAAGCCTGGAACAAGTAAAAGCTAGCTTTGCATTGACTGTTCCAGGCTTTTTATCGTTCATTTCTTGTTTTATACCTTAAACCTAGCCACCAGCAGTTGCAAATCTTCCGCCAGTCTAGCAAGAGAAAATGATGAAGCGGTCATCTCCTGCATGGCTGCCAGTTGTTGTTGGGTTGAAGATGCGATACTTTGTATGCCCTGCGAGGATTCTCTCGCGATCATGTTTACATGTTCAACCGATTGCTCCGTTTGCTTTGCATCATGGTTAATGTGATGAGTCGTTTCAGATATTTGCTCGAGCTGGCCCGCGATCACCTTGATGTTCTCTAGAATCTGATTAAATTTTTGTTCCGTTTCCTTAGAAATATTGATACCATTCTCCACTTCCGATTTGACCCGGTCCATCGTATTCACAGAACGGCCTGCACCTTCCTGAATTTCCCTCAAAAGTACAGCGATTTTGCCTGCAGAACTTCCCGATTGTTCCGCAAGTTTTCTCACTTCTTCGGCAACCACGGCAAATCCTTTTCCTTCTTCCCCTGCCCGGGCCGCTTCAATTGCAGCGTTTAATGCCAGCAGATTCGTCTGATCGGAAATTTCCGTAATCACATCAATAATCTCCCCGATTTCCAGAGACCGCTCGTTCAACTTCTTCACCGTTTCATCCGATTCGTGAACCGACTCTTGGATCGAACTCATTTGTTCGACCATGTTCAAAATCAATTTTGAACCTTCTTCAGCCTGGTCGTTTACGACTGAAATTCGTTGCGAAACGGTTGATGTACGATCGTTAATCTCTCCGATTTCCTCAGATATTTTTTGTAATAACATCGAACTTTCTCCGGTTTGGGTTAATTGCTCCTCTGCACCGGTTAGAACTTCCTGCACAGAGGATGCAATATGATCAGCAGCGCTGTTTGTCTGTTCGCAACTGGCTGATAACTCCTGAGAAGAAGCGGCAACCTGTTCAGCACTTTCGACGACTTTTTGTATCAGACTTCTCAAGTTTGCGACCATTTTGTTAAAAGAAGCAGCCAGCAGCCCTACTTCATCCTTTGATTTTATCTGCAGTTCTCTGGTCAGATCTCCCTCTCCTTCTGCTATGCTTTTAAGTTGCTCATTGACCATGTTCAAAGGCCGGATAATCGATCGAACCATCAATACTGACAGGACGATTGTGACCAGAGCAATAATTACAAAAAGGACAATTACCACTTTTGTCAAAAAAGCGATGTCCCGGTTCATTTTTTCTACGAGATTGTTGATGTTTGCAACCGCTTCCATTTTGAAGCTGTCTACTTTTGAATTAATATCTTCTGCATATTGGTCAAAATCCTCCATCATCAAATTTCCTCTGGATGGTCCCCCGCTGATATAAGCCTGGGCCATCTTTTTTCCATTTTCATAATAGCTTTCAAATGAGGTTCGAATGTTTTCCAATTCCTCAGACCGGTCAGGGGATAATGATTTCAAATCACCTATGAGGATCTGAATTTGCCCCGCATATTCTTCCGCTATATCAAAACCGTCATCGAACCCCTCTGCTGCACGGGTGGCACTAATGTCAGTCAGCCATTGCTGAACCTGAACGACTGAAAGTTTTAGTTCTTCTGATTTTAAAGCGATCTGCAGAGTTTTCTCTTCCATTTTTTCTACTTGTTCACCGAGAGATTTGAGTTCTGTCAGCTGATATATCTCTAGAGCCGCGAACAAAAGAAAAATAGAGGACAGCAATACAATCATTTTTTTACGAATACTCATTAAAGTTCCTCCATAAAAAGTTATAATATTTTAAATATTAATTATATTGTTACTTATATATATTTTTTTTTCAACAAAAAATCAGAAAACACCATTGTACACGCACAAAAGAGGTTGTTTAGTTTGAGAGATCAGAAGAGAGCCGTGGAACTAGTTGAGGAATTAACTTCCCCACAAGAGGATGCCCCCTTATACATAATTCGACAAAATAAGTCAAAAAAAACTTGATAATCAAAATATTTTGTCGTATAATTTAGGCAAAATTTACTAGGTCTAAAGTCATAAAAAAATCACGACAAAGGCAAACTTATCGAAAGATGGGGGCGCAAAGCTTATGTATCAAATGTCTGGCGTGATCCGATCATGATCCGACAATGATACTGAGTTACCGAAGATTGCCATACCAAGAATCTTTGGCAGTTTCGTGATGAAACGGTCTTTTTTTGCATTCGTATGCAACAAGAACTTAAAAGGAGAAGAAAATGAGAAAGAACTGGACACAAGAAGAGTTAAAGGAATTAATCAATACATATCGTCAGGTTCACAGTAAATACATTTTTATACATCTACAAACATAGTTGAAGTTCACAGGAGGTTAATCATTAATGGGAAGATTATTTAAAAGTATTCACACCAAATTAATTATCTGGTTTTTGCTGGTTTCACTCATTCCATTACTTATTTCAACGTTAGTCAATTATAATCAAGTCTCCAAACAATTATCAGAACATGAAAAGAACGCAACCCAAACCATTGTTTTAAGTAAAGCGCAGGCAATGGATGATTGGCTTGACCGCCGTATGTCAGAAATTGAGTTGGCATCAAAGACTGAAACTTTACGATCATTAGATCCGAAACGGATTACACCATTTTTAAAGCAAATCCTTGAGCAAACGGGCGTATATGAAGAAGTCGTATTTGCCGGAAGAGACGGTGTGGTTCAGGCCAGTTCCAAGGATTCCAGTCTCGGCATCGAGGTCAGAGAGCGCGAATACTATAAGAAAGGGATGAGAGGGGAATCCAGTTTATCAGATGTCCTCATTTCCAAAGGATCGGGTAACCGCATTATCGTCGTTGCTTCTCCTGTAAAAAATGAGAACGGTACTGCTGTCGGTGTTATGTTTGGAACGGTGAATTTTGAAGCACTGATCCAAACATTAATGCAGGATCAAGAATCTGCTCAAGACAGTTCGATGGCCATGGATATCATGGTAATTGACAATCAAAATAGGATCCAGTTGAGCCAGGTGAAGGAACTGGTCGGTATGACGATTGAAGAAGCCGATTTTGATGAGGAACTAAGGGCCATGTTAGAAAAAGGAAGAACCGAATCGGGAATCGAGATTTATTCACAGGAAGGTGTCGATTACATAACCGCTTTCGCACCGGTTCAAAAAACGGGATATGGTCTCTATATGACGACAACTATGGATAAAGTTCTTGCCGGGGCCAAATCGATGCAAATTTTTATGATCCTCGTGATGGTTATCTCTGCTGTAGTCGTTGCTCTGATTGCCTTCTTCATCAGTGGAACCATTTCCCGACCGATCAAACGAATTCAGGAAGCAAGTACCCGAATTGCTAAGGGTGACCTAACCGGAGAAGATCTAGTCGTACGATCTAAAGATGAAATCGGTAAACTAACGGAAACCATCAACCAGATGTCTGCCAGCTTGAAGGATCTCATTCGACAAACGAGCGAAATCTCCGAAAAAGTAGCATCTTCCAGCGAAGAGTTAACTGCTTCGTCCAATGAAATGACAGAGGGGATCGAACAAGTATCCGCCACCGCCGAAGAGTTGGCAGCAGGAGCCAACAACCAGGCGGAACAGGCGAATAATACCCTTGAAGTGATCCGGGAAATTGATATTGGCGTAAAACAAATTAATAATTACGCACGAAACATGGAGGAAAGTTCGAACAAAGCCAATCAGGTGTCTGCCCGGGGACTGGATAGTGTGCGGCAGTCCGTCACACAGATGAAATCACTGGAGATGAAAGTTAGTGATTCTTCCAAGGTGGTTTTTGAACTCGCCGATAAAACAAAAGAAATTAGTGAAATCCTCAACGTAATTACCGATATTGCCAATCAGACGAACCTGCTGGCTCTAAATGCGGCGATAGAAGCAGCGAGAGCGGGTGAACAGGGACGAGGTTTTGCCGTGGTAGCCGATGAGGTTAGAAAATTGGCCGAGCAGGCAGGAAAATCGACAAGTGAAATCTCGGAAATTATCTATTCGGTTGAACAGGAAGCACAAAAAGCGGGGGTAGCCATGTCAGAAGTGGTTGAGGGTGTAAAATTAGGTTCTGAAGTCATTGATTACAACGGTCAGGCATTTAATGAAATTGCCGATGTGATCAAAGAAATTTCCGCAAAAGTGGGAGAAATTTCCCGTGCAACTGAAGATATCACGCACAAAGTAGATGAGGGAGTGAATTCGGTCGAAAGTATTGCAGCCATTACCGAAGAATCTTCAGCGGGAACGGAAGAATTGTCCGCATCAATGGAACAGCAGAATGCGTCTATGCAGGAAATTAACGGAATGGCTTCTTTGCTTGCGCAAATGGCGGAAGAACTGAATCACTCACTTTCGAAATTCAAAATCTAATAGAGGGGACAAGGGCGGATTCCTCCGCCCTCTTTTCCCAAGGAATCGATACTTGAGAAAGTAAATCGGAATAATATGAATAAATATATGATCCGTTTGTAAAATTATCTGATAATAATACTAATAAGAGGGAGGAAAGAAATGAATATAGATAAACTTCAGAAAATTTCTCGTAACATTCAAGAGTCAATTGTTTCTGGAACAAAAGTGAAAATAATTCTGTTTCATGAAAATGAGCAAAAAGAGATTGCCGGACATATAAGTAAAATAAATACACATTACAAAAAAATAAAAATCGAAATTAATGATGATTTTGAATGGGTCAAGGTGGACGAGATTATTGATGTTATTCTAATTTATTAACTAACATAAATTGTTCAATATATTGATTAAATTTCATAAATACTGATACCACATAATGAAAGTAGAAGTCCATTTTTTGATAAAATTCGACAATAAGTATGAAAAATGTATTGTTTTTTGATGTAATTTTTCATATAATGTCGAAGAGAAATAGGAAAAGCTAACTATGTCTATAGACCTAATTGCGAAATTCAAAGGAAAAAAACTTTCATACTATCTATGGTTATAAGGCGGTATGGAATTGGATATTAGCAAGGAAGAGTTGAAATCAAACATTGAAACTCTAAGAAGTCAAATGATTGCCTCAGCTTTGGAGAATGGATTCACCTCAACTAAAACAATTAAAATAAGCAAAAAATTAGACATTTTAATATATAAATATCAGAAATTAATTCACTCAAAAGAAAATACATAAGACCATAAGGCTATCAAGGTGTAATTTATGATAAATAATAGTGTTATCGGAAATTACTAAATAATCACGAAAACGGCAATCTCATCGAAAGATGAGGGAGCAAAGCCATGGAATCTAAGGTTTTATGAACTATGATACCAGGGTAACCGAAGATTAATAGTTTTCAATCTTGGGCTGTTTCGTGGTGAAACAGCCTTTTTTGCATACTTATACCTAAGAAAGGGGGTGAAATACTTGAAAATAATATCTGTTGAACAATATGAATTTAATTCAATGCAATTAGCTAAACCTATTTTCGACAAAAATCGCAGAATACTGCTCAATAAAGGGAAGACAATCGATCCCCGAATATTGCAGAAGATAAAAGAAATGGGGATTTCATATATTTTTGTAGAAGATAAAGAATCACAAGGAATATCCTTAAATGAAGTTATGGATATGTCTACCTGGATGAATGCTATTCATGAAATGGAATCTATATTTTTTCATATGAAAAAGAAGGGTTATGTCGATGCTGCACCTGTTCAAAAATTAGCGAACCGACTGATATCAGAAGTTCAGGGTCAAAGTCTGATTATATTAATACCTTCTACAGCCGTTCCCCATGAACAACAAGATTATGCACATGCTGTAAATGTAACCTTGCTTTCTCTTCAAATGGCAAAACTTCATTATAATCAGATGCAACTAAAAGATTTAGCCATTGGTTGTTTGCTTCACGATATTGGCAAATTATTTACAGAAGAAGAAAAGGAACATCCCAAATTTGGATTTGAAGCGATACGTAAAGTTAGAGAGTTTAGTATTATTTCTGCTCATATTTCTCTTCAACATCACGAGCACAAGAATGGAAGAGGGTTCCCCCGGGGAGTCAATGAAGTTCATCCACTGGCTCAAATATGTGGGGTTGCCAACTGTTATGAAAATCTGATTTCAAAGGATCGGATTCCTCCTCATGAGGCAATGGAAATCATAATGGCCAAAAGTGATTCAGCCTATGATGTACATATCATCGAGAGCTTTGTACAAAACATCCCTTCTTACATTCCAGGAACCAAGGTTGAATTAAATAACGGTGAGGTTGCAATTGTTAAAGAAATTAAAACTCATCTGCACCGACCACTTGTCAGACAATTATCAAACAATGAAGAAATCTGTTTAGCATCAAATCCGACTGTATTAATTACAAAAGTCTTTTATGAATTAAATAGCTTAGAAAAATAATTACTATGACTAGAGGTG
>JAWLDF010000036.1:0-29632 GCA_041686735.1 Bacilli bacterium | reverse complement strand
GGTAGAATCAGGATTATATTCATAACGGGTGGTATGGTTTTTTGCATCCGTTCGGCTGATCATATTTCCTAAAACATCATAAGCATATTGAGTAGAGTAACCAAGCGCATTTGTTTCTTTGATGACTTGTCCTAAACCATCATACTCATATACGGTTCCTATTGAAGTGTTGATATCTCCCGTAAAACGAGGACCATCCACCATTTTTTGTACCTGATCCAGCTCGTCATAGCTGATGATTTGAATCAGCTCTCCGTTCGGAGCATAAGTGGCCGTGCGACGATTCATTTCATCATAGCTGTAACGAGTTCCCCGCATCGTATCGATTAGATCCGGGGTGTCCTTCGCCGGATCATACTGGTCTGGCATAATCTGCTTAATCAGGTTACCCATCTCATCATACTGGTATCTGGTAATAGCATACCCTTCAACCGCTGCCGGTTCCTTCTTCCTTATCATTCGGTCCATTTCATCATATTCAAAATACGTGATTACGCCTCTGGCATTGCGTTGTTCCGTTAAATTCCCCTTGATGTCGTAATCAAATACCGTTGCTGCCTCTAAAGGATCCACCTTTTTCGTTAAATGACGGTCATAATCATATTCATAGACCGTGGTATTTCCATTGGGGTCGGTTTTACTTTTCAACAGATTGTTGGCATAATAATCATATTTTGTTGTAGACAAAACCCGACCGGGATATTCCTGATCAAATTTTGCTCCAGCCAGCAAACGATTTTCCAGAGAAGAGAGTCTCACCAGTACGGATTCCGTTTTTAAACGAGAACGAAAATCATAGGTGTAACGGGTAATATCGTAATCTCCATCTGAAATCTTTTTCTTTTCTGTAATACGATTCCCCGCTCGATCATAGCCATAAATGGTTTCTCTTCCATTGGGGCCGAGCACACTGGTTAATCTTCCTGCCTTATCATATCGATAGTTCACCCGGTCACCGGATGAAATATCTACAGGGCTGCCGGATGAACGGGACACTTTTTGCAGAAATGTTTCTGACTCGATTAACTGATCGGCTTCATCATAGCTTCTTTTGACTAATTTGTAGTAATGATAGGAAGCATCGGAGCGAATATAGGATTTTTCAACGATTCGATTCCCTGCTCCGCTATAAGCAAAGTAATGAGCATTTCCCGCACGGTCACGTTTTTCCAACATTTCCCCTTTAGAAGAATAAGTGAATGTTTCATATGTGCCATCCGGATACTCGATTCTGTAAGGTTGATCAAAAACATTTTTGAAAATGCGCGTGACATTCCCTCTTTGATCTGTCTTCACTGTTAGAGCTTTTCCTGTCAGATCATAATCATAGGTTTCTGTGGTTTGATCTGGATAGATCTTTTCTTTTAACAGACCGTTCAGGTAATACGTATAACGGGTAGTATGACCGTATGGGTCGGTTTCTGTTAATACATTCCCCACGGCATCATACGTCTTTTGCAGAGTAGCATAATCGGTTCCATACTCTGCAGCTGTTTGTGAAGAAATGTAAGTGATCTGACGATTTAACACATCATATTTATAAACCTCACCAAAAGAATCTGAAGGTTGCTGAGGGTTATATCCCAGACCATCTGCCACTTTCGTTACATTGCCTCGTCCGTCATATTCCCTGTATTCAATGACTTCACGTTCACTTCCGTCAAAGGCAATGGTTTTGACACGCCGGTTTAAGGGGTCATATTCATACTCTATACCCGGAGCAGATTCGGCTGACAGGGCCAGATATCTCGGATCTATTTCTTTGATCTTATATCCGTTTTCATCATAAAGATAACGGCTGGTGTTGCCCATGGGATCAATCATGCGGATTTTACGTCCCAGCCCGTCATAGACAAAGGTGGTAGAACTCATCAATCCCAGCACGAATAGAACGCTGGATACCATGTTTCCAACCTTATCGTATTCATAAACGGTTTTCTTTGTTTTTCCATTTTGATAGGGTTCTACTTTTTCTTTTATCTTGTTGAGATAGTTGTAGAAATACGTTGTTATATCAAAATCACTACCGTTCCATACCTTTTTCTCGATCTGGTTTCCAACTAAATCATAGGCATATTTTTTGTGGTAGTTCCCGTACTCTGTACCATGATCCATAAAAGAACCCTGCTCATCAATCACACGACCGGCAAAGTCATAGTCATAGGTATAAACACGGAAGTTGGTTTCCTCCGGGTTAGTATAATGAATCTCTTGAGTCAGGTTACCATTGGCATCATATCCATAATGGGTGTGAGTGGTTCTGCTCTGATCCATTTTGGTATACTCATCGGTTCTTTGATTACGGTTGTTGTAACCATAGGATACGTCCATGGCCAACTGGTTAGACCCGTTTATCATCTGTCCCTTTTGAATTCGCACCACATTTCCCACAGAATCATAATCGTAATCCGTGTAGAAATAATCATTTGAGCCCTGCTGATAGACTTTTTGAACATCAACTCTGCCCAGACTGTCAAAAATCATCTCTGTCACTTTATCGCCCGGTTCTTTTTTCAGGCGCAAGTCGTTTAATGCATTATAGGCAAACTCGGTTGTGTTACCGAGTGCATCTGTGGTACTAATCATTCTTCCAAGATTATCATAATCAAAATGGGTGGTTGCCCCTCTGGCGTCAGTGGTTGAATGTTTGTTACCCACATAGTCATAGGTATAGGTAATCGTAAAAAACTGTTGATTATCCGGTGTAGCTTCCACCTTCACCAAACGACTCATTATGTCATAATAAAGTTTTTTCACAAATCCTTCTTCATCCGTAATCGTTACTAACAGGGGAGTTTGATCATCCGCATTCACTGTGTAATTCAGTGTCATGCTGCCCTTGTTCACGGTATCATTTTCAAAGCGTGTTTTCTTTATTAGTCTGTATCGACTGTCATATTCATATTTCACACTATGACCGTTGGCATCCACTTCCTTGATTTTGTTCCCCCTGGCATCGTATGAGATGGTTTTTAATACATTCCACTGGTCATCTTTCCACACACTGCTTTTGACTAAATCACCCATGATATCGTATTCATGCAGGAATACATTCTGGTTCGGATCCGTAAATTTTACCTGAAAATTGCTGTAAGGTTCCTCCAGGTACTCGTATGATTTGACACTGTTATCGGGAAGAATCGTTTGCTTAACCCGGTTCAACTCATCATAAACATAGCTGGTTTTATTCCCATTCGGATCAATTTCATCTGTCAGGTTTCCGGTATTTTGGTCATAGGCATACGTGGTTGCCACCTCTGCACCGTCAAGTAAAGAATATTCCCTGGTAAGATAGGCACCCTTATGATCTACTCCTTTAGCGTCTATATCATACTGATAATAAGTCGCAAAGGATTGAGCGGCAGAAGTGGTCTCTTTTTTGGTCATGTTGCCGTAAGAATCATAGTCAAAATTGATGACAATCCAATTATTTTTGTCATCTGTGTTGACCTTTGTTTGTTTGATGATATTCCCTTTATTATCTACAATATTCACAATCTGACTGGTGGTATCCGCATCAATTTTCCATGTTTTCGTAGTCATAACATGGTATTTATCGTATGCATAAGAATACGTTACGGTATGCTCATCATCCACCGGATATCCATTCTCGTCACGAGTAGCCAGCGGACCAGTATAGTTGGTCAAATTTCCGTATTCATCATATCGGAAATTTTCAATTTCTTTGACAGGGTTATCAGAAACCGTTCCATTTTGTACCGGATAAATGAGACTTTCCTTTTTCTTCGGAAATTTCATTTCATCCCTTTCGGTTGTAATAACTTCTTTATGATCATCCCCCTGTTTAACTGTCTGAATAAGCTCATGAATGCCGTCATAGGTATATTTAATCGTACTTCCGTTGATATTGGTCTGTTCCGTGTAATAACGATAAGTATTCTTCAGGTATTGATCGTCATACGGGCGATATCCTTCAATACCATAACCATCTGCTTCATTGGTGTATGCATAGGTTGTCTTATCTTTTACTTCTACGATAAATCGGTCAAGAAATTTGCTTTTAGTAGGATCATATCCTTTTTTAATTAAATCCTGTTGTGAGAATATTTTATTATACTGCATACTTCACTTGTGTAAGGACTTGGTATAAGTGTTATATGTGTATCTTTTGATTTTATTGGTTTTACAATAATCAATCTGCACCAGATTTTCATACCGGTTATAGGCTGAATAATTGGTTCCGTTCATAAAGGTAAACCCGAGATCCGTTTGGGCATACCAAAAATGATATTTTACTTTGTTGTCCACATCAAAAACCCTTTGAAGTCTTGTGCGAATCACATGGTTATCATCACTTAGCAATACTGCCGTTTTATCGTAAACAATTTTCTTATTGTCCGGCAGATGAATGATGACTTGAAATCTGCCGTTTAAATCCCCGGAAACGGTTTTGTTCGGATCCTGAGATTCCGTAAAGCTAAGTTGAGAGGGAGAACTGCCATTGTACCGCGGCATATAATAAATTGGAGTTTGGTTACCGGAACCTGCAACATAGGAATGGTCTTCTTTATACTCAATGGTAACCACCCGTCCGATTGTATCCGTTATTTTAGAAATTAATCTTTTGTTAATTTGTTTTCCATCAATGGAATAAGACAAAGTGGTATATTCAAAGGTAATTTGATTCCCGTATCGGTCTACTATACCGAGAATTCTTCCATCTTCAGCAAAATAGGTCTTCTTTCCGTCTTTACGTTCCATGACATATTTGGATGTTCCATCGTTTTGACCATTACTGAATGAAGTTGATTCCCTGACCACCACATCCTTGATGGTTTGCCCTTCCACCAAATATGTTAGTACTCCATCAACCGTATATGGTTTTAACCGGTAAACATCCCCGGTTTCGGTGTGTAAGAACCTGTGACTGGTATTATCTTCATTTTCACGAATTTCCATCATAGGAAATGAGAATCTCATTCCTATTCCAATGTTATACCGATCTTCATAGAAAGAGGATGTGTCGGCATCTGAATAGACATAGTCCACCCAGGCACCATTTACATACTTCACCTTCATTTCTTTTACATTAGAAATCCCACTTTTATAAATACGTTTAATTTCCATGTCCAGACCATTTCTTCCCGGTAATATATAATCAGTCTGTGCAATCTTTAGCGAACCGCTCTGGGGAGAAATCGTTTCTTCCGTCGTGTTTGTTGACAAATATGCCGGTGACAAGTATGTACTGTATTGTTGCTTGGGTCCGACAAGATTATTTAATTGTTCCTCCAAGGTTTCAGCCTGTACAGCCTGAAAAGGGAACATCATCACGAACAATAAACCAAATGCAATCTTTTTCCAATTCACTGTAAGCACCTCCAATCCCTCTACCTGTACTTAGCTATATAGCTCTCGGCAAAAACAGCTTCTTCTGTAGCACCATTTTTAGATCTTTCAATTATTTCTTCAGGTGTTTTCCCCACTTTTTCGGCAAGAACAAAGGCTTCAACGATCTGTTGTTCTGTCATGCCGCTTAATTGGGTAAATTTTTCCAATTGATCCGAGGTAACTGGCACCCGGGGTAACTGGTCGTTACTGTATAGAATTTGCAGGCCGGCATTGATCTGTTGCCAGTTTTGATCCTCCATTTTTGAATTAATCAACTCCTCAAGAGGTGTTCCTGATTCAAACGAGACTCTGTCAGCTATCATAATATCGTCGGAATCGATCCCCGGACTGTTCAACAGTTTTTCTAACTCATCCGATTCAAAGGCTCGCGGAACAAACGGTTGATCAGCTTGTTTAAATTCTGTGAAAATGGATACCCATGATGCTCCCTGTTTATTTTTTTCAAGCATATTCTTTAAATCTGAGACAGTTCCAAATTGATGATACAAATATTCATAAGCGATCATGACATTCCAGACTTTGTAGTCTTGTAGAATGAGTTGTTCAATTTCACTCTGGATAGCTGGATGAACATTAAGGCTGATTAATAGATTTCTGTAATTGGATAAATTCTTATCAAAGTTCACAGGATCAGATTCTTTTATTTTTTGCTCAACTTCCTGTGAGACAGTAATGTTTTGTGCTGTTGTTAGGGATTGACCCTCATCAGCCAAATCAGTTGAATCACTGACCGGTTCGTTTGTTTGTTTATTTATCATGGCAAAGGTGGCAAATCCGGTCTGAACAATCAGCCCTATAAGCAATACGGTCTGCAACACTTTAGTCATCTTTTTTTTCATTATTGAAACTCCTTTAATTTAATTTTGGTTAGGATCAATAACTTGTATCTCTTCCATTAGTTCTTCTGCCGGATTTTTGGGCTTCACATCCTCGACATTGATTGTCGGAATGTCTGGAAGAGGTTGATTGTCGTTTTCTTCAACCGTTAAAATCGAGTCTTCAATTTTATCATCTAATTCTGTAGACATCTTCTGATTCTCTTTATTAATAACCTCAAGCATCTTGTTCTCTATCCGGGTAAGCGTGATGATATCTTGTTCAGTTATAATCAACGTTTTTTCTTTTTTGATTTCTTGATATTTTTCTTTGTCCTGAACGTATAATTCTAAATCGAGTTCTGCCTGTAAGCTGAACAAGTATTCATCCAAAACGCTTTCCATACTGCCAAAATCTTGTTCCAGCCTCAGAATCAGGTAGATAGCTTTTTCTACATCAAATTTCTCCGCAACCTTTATATAAGCAGTTAAATCATCGTCTTCTTTATTCGTTAACAAATCTTCAACTTCCACAGAGGGTACAGACACCTGATTCCGGCCGGAATCTATGATTTGGTTTAACTGAAACCGGGTGCGTTCTACTAGAAGCTTGGCTTCCATGATTTTTTGATCGGAATATCCTTCGTCCTTTAAATTTTGAATATAATCCTTGTCCAAACCGGCTTCTGCCAGACGCAGATTTCGCTCATCCTGATTTGTTTCAGGTTTCTGGGTTTTTAAATACTCAATCACTTCATTCCATGTCATTCCTTTTCTTTTCAATGCCATTATGTCTTCCGTTGAAATTCCGGTCATATTGGAAAGCTCTGCTGCTATTCTCTGGTCATCCGCATCCTGTTCAATTAACTTTTGTACACCGGAAAAGCCACCGGAGCCCATACCCTGTATTGAAAACATAAATACCTGGACAATTAACATAAACCCTGCGACACTGGCAATAATTTTATATGTTTTTGTTAATTTCATCCCTTCACCCCCGTGTGCTACATCTTTCTTTTATTCCACGACAAAATCAATTTTTGTTTGTCCGTCTATCTTAGACTTAAATTCCAGTGTTGTAATTTCTCCGGACCAAGATGTACTCGGTACAACATTCTGATTGATGGTAAACTCTATTCTTCCTGTACTCTGTTTAACCGATATATTGGTTCCGGGAATTTGTCCCTCTACGATCATATCTTTCTCCGGAGTAAAGTCATATAAATCTACTAATTCTATTTCTTCCGGGTTATATGTGACTACAAAAGTCAATTCACTAAAGTCTTGAATATTAGAGCCTAACAGAGTAAAGTCAAAGTTCTCCCCGTTTTTCACATTTATCGTATAAACAGGACTTGTAGTGCTCTTTTCTAATGCAGGACTCCACGCCGTTACCCCAGTGACGTTTTTGGCTCGTACCCGATAGGTATGAGATGTACCGGGTACTAAACCATCATGAACATAATTTTGTTCATTCCCCACTTCAATGGTCTGTCCATCTACTTCTATCTCATAGGCTGTTGCTCCATCTACCTTTTCCCATCTCAATTCAATGCTGTTGTTTGTCGCAAAGGCTTCAAGACTTGTCGGAGCATCAGGCGGATTCGGTAATGTTGACAGCGATAATACCGCAACCCAATTGTTTGCTGCACCGACATTTTTCAAACGAATCCGATAACTATGATATTCATTGGGATTCAGTCCACCATGCTGATAAATCGTATCAACTCCGTTATCCATCAGCACACCATCGACCTCAATTTCATATTGCGCATCAGGAGCGACCGTTTCCCATGAGATGGTGATATCTGTATTTGTAACCACAGCAACCACATTCGTCAGAGCCTGTGTTCCATCCCCCGTTGGGAAGGTTCGCATGGCGACCGGAGTACTCCATTCACTATATCCGCTGATGTTCTTTGCCCGTACCCGGTAAGTATGTCTGCTGTCCGGTTGCAGGTTGGTATGGGTAAATTGAGACTCTGTTACTGTAACAACACTTTGTCCATCGATTTCTACTTCATAGCTTGCTGCATGTTCGACCTGATACCATGTCACTGTAATTTCCGTTTCACTGGCTGTTGTCATCACGTTCCCTGGGGTGTCCGGTTCTTCCGGATAAGTGGTGACATCGATCGGGTCACTCCAGGGACCTTTCCCTCCGCGGTTTTTGGCTCTTACTTGATACGTGTGACCGCTTAAGGGTTGTAATTCCCCGTGAAAATAGGTTGTTTTATCTTCGTTTTCAATAATCAGTCCGTCCACTTTCAGTTCATAAGCTACAGCCCTTTCCACAGCCGGCCAGGATAGGGAAACTGAATTTTTGGTGATTTCCGTTGTAATATTAACCGGCTTTTCCGGCGGGTAGGGCAGGGTTGTCACTGTTAAAGCCTGACTCCAGTTACTGATTCCTCCAGAATTTTTTGCACGAACCCGATAGGTGTGCTGGGTTTCCGGGTTAAGGCCTTTATGAATAAAAGTGGTTTGATTTCCGTTTTCTATAATTTGTCCATCTACTTCTACATCGTAGGCTGTTGCAGCAGCCACACTATCCCAAACAACTTCAACTTCTGTTTGAGATTCCGTGGCTGTCACTCCTATTGGTACAGCTGGTGGGTCCGGAAGTGTGGTCAGATTGAGTAAAGAGCTCCAGTTTCCTGCTCCGCCTCCATTGACCACGCGTACCCGATAGGTGTGCTGGGTATTGGGATTGAGTCGATCATGAAAATAAGTTGTAGATGTTCCGTTGTTGTAGATATGTCCATCTACCTCTATTTGATAGGTTACACCTGATGTTGCCGGCCAACTCAAGGTAATCGTCCGTTGTTGAATATCTGTTTCAATATTTTGTGGTGGCTCAGCTAGCGTGGTTCCTCTAACACTCTGACTGAACGATGTCGTCAAATTTGCATGATTTTGGGCCCTCGCCTGAATATAATAATTTCTGTTCGGTGTCAACCCGGTAACACGGATTGTTTTACTGGTTGGTGTGATCCAAACGGCTGAACTGGACAGGGTTCCGGATGAATTCACATAACCGGTGCCCACTTTAATTTGATAGGCAGTACCCGATGGATTTTGATCCTGTAAAGATATATCTAAGGATGTTTCTGTGTTATTGGTAATATTTACGGTCGGTATTTGAGCTTTGGTATACAGATGCTGGGATTTACTGGCGATAAGACCTGAATTATCTTGAGCTTCAAACTTCACAAAATACTTAGTGTTAGGTGTTAAATTAGATTTTGAATATGTTGTCTGGTTTGTCCAGCCTGTCACAGTAGAGCCTACTGTATAACGATACGGACTGGATGACATTCCCGAGGTCTGATCGGATGCAGAACCGGAAATATGAATGGATGTATCCGTGGATGTCATACTCACGTTGCCTAAACTCGGAGGTGTTTTGTCTACATAAAAATCCACATAGTCCGTAACCGTGTCCGAACCATCATCAACTATAAAGGTCATTCTATGTTGACCTTCAGATAAAGCTCCCATATCTATAGCATTAAAACTAACATTTTGCGCCGTTTTTGTATTCGTTATTGTTTTTGTATCTCTGGGGGTTGTTTCGGAATCTATGTAGTAATGAAATGTTAAGGTATCGCTGTCCGGATCCGATACTTTTACACTGGGTATAAAAGCTGTATCATTTTCTCCAAAAACTTGATTAGCACTTGGTGAGAGGATTTCTACAATGGGCAAAGCCTGAATTTGATCGAAGATTTCTGTTAAATTATTGTAAAAATTGGCATTAATATTTAACCACTGTCCTCCTGTATGGCTGTAAAAATTACCGGGTCCAGAACGTAAATTACTTTCACTTAATGAGATTTCAGATAAAATAATGTCGTTTTCCTTTAGTTTCGCAATAACCTCTTCATTCGTATATCCTCTTTTACTGTGTAAAACCTCATCACCTATGACTATAAAATATTTTGACGAATTTAGTTCATAGGTATAGTTATTAATGGCGTCCATAATGGCATCAAGACCATTTTCAATCCCTCCACTAGCATTTATACTTCCAACGTTTGTTTTGAATTCATTAACATCACTAGTTAAAGGAAATTGTGTAACATTCTCTTCATATGAAAGTAACCCTAATTGATAATCAATTCCCTCTTGTTCTAAAAGGTCTGCAAACGATTCAATATTGTTTTTTACATTGTTAATTTCATATCCCATACTTCCCGAACGGTCTATGATAAAGACAATAGCAATTTTACTTTTCGCATCAACGTTTGTTAATGGGATGAGATTTGAAAAAACTATTAATAAACATGTTACCCAGATAAGTTTTCTCAATGAGAACAGCTCCTTTTATAAACACCCATCTATTTTGATAATCACTTTTGGAGGGAATATTTCCCCTCCAAAATTTAAAGAGTTTTGTCAAAATTTACTCGATTGTATAAGTGATATTCGTGTACTCACTCGTTTTGGCAATAAACCTGATAATATTTACTACCGTTTTATTTGCACCATCCACTTCATAGACAATTTTTCCGGGGGTAAAAGAAACAACTTTTATGTTAGTACCCGAAATGGATCCTTCCTCAAGGTTTGCCTCAGGAGTTGTAGCACTTAAATCCAGCACTTCAACTTCATCAGGATTATAAGTAACAATCATTTTTCTCGTAGACGATCCCTCTTTTTGAGGAGCTACTGTGACAAAATTAAATTGGGTGTCCTTACCTACTTGTATATTTAACTCAGGAGTTGTAATTTTTTCGAAAAGCTCACTCCATTCGCTGGTTCCTCCTTCATTAACTGCTCTCACTCTATAGGTATGCATTGTGTTAGGCTCCAACTCTTCGTGAGTGTAGCTTGTCCCATTAATTGTCTTGATGATTTTTCCGTCTACTTCGATATCATAAGAAGTTGCTCCCGAAACATCACCCCAGAAAACGGTTATCGAATGTGTGGTTGCTTCAGAATCAATAATGGACGGTACATCCGGTGTGGTAATTTGCGTAACCAGTTGACTCCACTCACTATACACATCACCGTCATAAGCACGTACTCGATATGCATGTTCTGTGTTAGGCATCAAATTTGTATGCATGTATGTCGTGTTTGCTCCGTTATCAACTACTACTCCATCAACCTCTATCTCATACCCGGATGCTCCACTTACAGAATCCCAGGTTACTTTAATTTGTGTACTGATTGCTTCTGTTTGCAGATTTGCCGGAGTTGCCAAAATAGTAGCTGTTGTAATTGCCTCACTCCATTCACCTACAACATTTTCACTTTTGGCTCTTACCCGATAAACATGCCAGGTATTAGGTTCAAGCCCTATGTGTGTATATGTTGTACTATTACCATTATCTACAACCTCACCATCTACCATCACATCATAACCTGTGGCCCCCTCAACAGGATCCCACGTTAAAATGATAGAATCACTGGCCGGAACAGCCGATAAATTAGTTGGTGTTCCAAAGATGGTTGTCTCAGTCAATAACATACTCCAATCCCCTGCTCCACCTTCATTTCTCGCTCTGACTCGATAAGTGTGCGTTGAAAGCGGCTCTAAATCTGTGTGTACATAAGTAGTATTTAGTCCGTTATCTACAATAACTCCGTCTACTTCAACCTCATAGCCGGTTGCACCGGGAACCAGATCCCAGGTTAAAGTAATTTCTGTGCTTGTAACCATTGTTTTTAAATTCTGTGGTACAGCAGGCATTGTAATGGTTGTTACCGACTCACTCCAAAAACTTCTGATGTCACCATTTTTAGCACGTACTCTGTATGTGTGCTCTGTGTTAGCACTTAATCCTTCATGAACAAAAGTAGTACTTGCTCCATTGTCTTTCACTACACCATCCACTTCTATTTCATATCCGGTCGCCCCAACCACTTCATTCCATGTGACTGTCACTTTCGTACTAGTTGTAATGACTTCTATAATTTGAGGGACAGGAGGTAATGTTGTTGGATGAATAGTTTCACTCCAATTACTCATTCCTCTTTCATTTTTTGCTCTTACTTTATAAGTGTGGGTAGAGTTTGGTTCCAACCCCGAATGTACGTATTCTGTATTAGTTAAGTTTTCTACTAAAACCCCATCTACTTCTAAATCATAGGCTGTAGCACCTGAAGAGGGGTCCCAGGTAACGGTTATCGACGTATCTGTGGCTTCAGCACTTAAGTTATCCGGAACTCCGGGTAAAGTGATCTCAGCAATAATAGGCGTCCATTTTCCGGCTCCACTTGAATTTTTGGCACGTACCCGGTAAGTACGCTGAGTATTAGGGTTTAGTTCATTTTCAGTAAAACTTGTTTGATTTCCGTTATCTATAATGGTGTTATAGACCTCGATATCATAGCCGGTAGCTCCACGAACATCATCCCAACTCAATGTGATCGACTCGCTGGTTGCTGATGTTTGAACATTTTGTGGAATATCCGGCAAAGTCCATTTGGCTTGTATATCCGTCCATTCACCTGTAACAGCAGGTGTTTTGGCCCTTACGCGATAATGGTGAAGGGTACCGGATAATAATCCTTGATGCTCATAACTTGTGGTGTTTCCAACATCAATCGTATTTCCATCCACTTCAATTTCGTAGACAGATGCGCCGAATACGGATTCCCAATGAACAGTGATGGTCGTTTCTGTTGCATCCAATAATTGAATTTCCGGTATTCCCAGTTTGGTATATTCAGTAATGGAAGAACTCCATTCACCATTTGCCACACCGTTTTTCGCCCTTACTCTGTATACATGTTGTGTCCCGGGTAATAAGTTGGTATGTGTAAAGCTAGTGTTTGTTCCATTGTCAATCACTTCTCCGTCTACTTCCACATCATATCCGTCAGCGAATGAGACTGGATTCCATTGCAAAGTAATGGTTGTTTCCGTCGAAGAAGATGAAATATTATCAGGTATACCCACAGGATATAGCTGGCTTTGCGGAATGACTTCCTTTGACTGAGATGAACTCTCCCATAGTAATCTGCTAATAGCCACACCGTTGGATTCCCTGTATTCCAGCTGAATATCATAATGCTTTCCGGCTTCTAATTTTATAATTCCGCTTTGTTCACGGCTCATATTATGATCAAGCCAGTCATCGATTAAAAGCTGATTATTCACCCACAGCCTGACTCCCCCATGTGCTTCGGTATAAAAGGTATAATTCTCTGAAAAACGCGGTTCAATTTGACCGGTCCAGCGAACTGAAAAATCGCTTTCATCAACTCCCTGAGCCGGGTCATTATTCTTCCAGTCAAAGTTGATATTGGTATCCACTCTTTGGGTAATTAAATTTGTTAATTGGTCCCCATCAAAGTATTCTCCCAACAATCCTGTTCCACTCCCGGATTGAGGCAATGTTGAAACCACAATCATGGAGCTCCATTCTCCCACTTTATCCATTTTTCTGGCACGAACACGATAGGAATGTTGCGTATTAGGTTGTAGATCACTGTGAACATAGGTCGTATTTAATTGGTTATCAATCACCGTTCCGTCCACTTCAATGTCATATCCAATGGCATCCACTACAGGATCCCAAGTAATTGTTATAAATGTGTCCATTGGAATGGCTTGTATATTCGCAGGAATATCTGATGATATAATGATTACAATCTTAGAAGACCAATCACCCGCGCCACGTTGATTCAAGGCTCTGACACGATACGTGTGTTCTGTATTTGGCATCAATCCGTTGTGAATATAAGTAGTGTTTATACCATTGTTGATCACTACTCCGTCCACTTCAATTTCATAACCGGTAGCTCCGGGTACATCGTTCCACGTTACAGTGACAGTACCTTGTGATTCAACTGCGTTCACACTGCTTGGAGCAGCTATTTTCGTAAAGATCGATTTCAAAGCAGTCCACTGACTGGTAACTCCTGGAACTTTAGAGCGAACTCTATATTGATGCTCTGTATCCGGGATTAAATTAATATGCGTATATGTTTTATTGGATCCCACATCAATCAATAACCCATCCACTTCTATGTCATATCCAGTAGCTCCAGTTACCTCATCCCAACTTAAATTCACTGTTGTACTTGTAGAAGAGAGGTTTAAATTTGCTGGTTTGTCGGGAATGAATGGTGGGTTTAGTTGAGTTTGTGGAATAATTTCTTTGGGTTGACTGTTACTAGACCAGTATAAACCGGCCTTTGCATTTCCATTGGTTTCCCGATATTCCATTTTGATATCATACTTTTTTCCGGCAATAAGAGGAATACTGCCACTGTTTTGAATGTTCATACCATTGGCATTCCAATCATCAATTAATAATTGGTTATTTACCCAAAGACGAACGCCATCGTGGGTTTCTGTATAGAAAGTGTAGTCCTCTGAAAATTCAGGTTGAATCTTACCGCTCCATCTGACTGAAAATTCATCAGTGCTTATTTTTGGATCTGGAGATCCCGTCCCCCAATCAAAATTAATTGTCGGATCCAATCTGGTTAATTGTAATTGGTCAAAATTAGCTCCATTGTAATACTCACCTTTTATACCAATTCCGTCACCCATAACAGATAGAGTAGAAACAACTAGAGGATTACTTTTTGAAGATATATTTCCCTGTTGATCAAAAGCAGCTACCTCATAGATATATGTGGTATCAGGAGTTAGTCCGGTATCCGAATAATAAACACTGCTGGTTACAGTAGCAATTTTTTGATTATCCCTAAATACGTAATACCCTTCAACACCAATGTTATCTGAAGAAGCATCCCATAAAAGATTAATTTCATTAGGAGATACATTTTGGGAACGTAAATTTTGAGGGACTGTTGGAACCTCAGTATCCCCCTTTTGATATATTTCAATATAATTGATGCTGGTTATTCCTTCACCTAAACTTCCGTGATCAACGGTTAACTTTCCATCTTGCACATTAATCGATTGCGTTTTTTGAGAAAATTCCCCTTCAGACAGCGTTAGAGAATCCCAATAATTTATCCCCTCTACATTAATGGTGTTAGTAGTACCGTAAACAGCATCCCCGACACTAACCGTTACATCATACTCTCCATTTACCAGTTCGATTTCCCAAATACCATCTTTATGAAAATGTATTGAGGAACTCAATGGATCTTCATAAGTATTTTCGGTTACCGTCATGTCAGTATGATCAATGTTCCAACCATATGTATATCCATTTTTTAAACCATAAGTTTCTCCATAATCGGGTATATATCCCGACAAAATCTGTGATCCATCGGATTGAAAATTAACTTTTAGACTATTTGTTTGAGCTTGTGCAAGTTGATCTTGAAAACTAGAAGGTAAAAAGGGAACGATAGAATACTGGATAAATAACATAATAGACAGAATGATAGAAACTTTAGGCAAAATAATTTTTCTTGACATGACGGTACCTCCATTCATGATTCACCCGAATTTATTGGAATTGAAAAAATAAAAACCCCTTTAAACATGGAATCTGTTTTTCCCATGTCAAAGGAGTTATTTTTACAAATTATGATTTTACCAGGTGTCATTAAATAACTAATCACTACTACCAAAGTAAATAATAAACGATAACTTGGTAGCTTAGCGATCATAGCCTTTACCATAAGGAAGCCTTAGATCCACAGCTTTGCGCCACGGCTTTTCAGCCACTTTGCCTTTTTCAGTCATTATTTTTATAAAATTGTCATTTTCATAGTTATTTTGACATAATCAGTGAAAATTAGTCAAGGACTTTTTTCCTGTTTTTTCATTTGTTCTATAAATAAAGTTTTATTTTAGGAAAAATAGCTTAGGAGAATCCTACTATTTTGAGTTGACCTAAGGAATCAGATTGTTTATCTCTTTCGTTACGTAATCTATATCCGGAATTGTCAAATCCCCTCCATAGCGCCACCTTATACTACTGTCAGGCTCAATCAATATCACACTGCGACTGGCTACCTCTCTTATCCCGGCTACTTCATCTAGGAGTATATTAATGGATCGGCTCAACTCCCGATTTGCATCGCTGAGTAAATGAAACGGGAGTTGCAATTTTTCACGAAAAGCAGTTAAGGCAAACACACTGTCTATGCTCATACCATAAAGCTCCAGATTCTTTTCCTTGAAAAAATCACTTTTATCCCGAAACCGGGATAGTTGAAGCTCTCAGTTCCCCGTAAAAGCAAGAGGAAAAGAAGTAATGACTACCCCTCTGACATGCTTAAGTTTATCATGTAACGAAACAGGATCCCCACTTGTAGAGGGTAACGTAAAATCTTGGATTTTATTTTGTGATTCCATTTAAACAGCTCCTTTGTGATTTTTTTCCAGATCATTTAACCATTTTATAGCCTGGATCACGCCTTCCGATAATTGATTTAATGACTTCTCCTCGATCATTTTGGAGGAATCAATTGGAAATAGAGTAGCGATAACACGTGTCGCATCAGGATAATCACTTGATAACCTCACTCTATAACGATGACCCAAGATTTCCGGTCGAGCCCAGGAGAAACGCAATTGATACCCTTCGCGCCTGATCAACCGGACTCCCTGTCTCCATGGTTCTTCTGCTTTTTGAATTAAACGGCGAACCATTCCATACTGTTCATTCCAATTTTGATTCGTAATTTTTTATCACCTCCGCTAAATAAATTTTTCTTATTGCAGCTTTCTATTAAGGTCAAAACGATCTGCATTCATGACCTTAACCCAGGTAGCGATAAAGTCGCGCACAAACTTCTCTTTGTTATCATCTTGAGCATAAACTTCTGAAAGGGCACGCAGAACCGAGTTTAAACCGAACACCAGATCAACTCTGGTAGCTGTGCGCACGACTTCACCTGTCTTGCGATCACGTCCTTCATATACGTATCCGTCTACAGGCCTCCACTCTACTCCCATGTCGAGCAGGTTCACAAAAAAGTCGTTGGTGAGTGTACCTACTCGATCCGTAAATACGCCGTGTTTTGTTCCGCCATAGTTTGTACCCAGAACACGCATTCCGCCAACAAGCACGGTCATTTCCGGAGCTGTCAGGCCCAGTAGTTGTGCCTTGTCTACCAGAAGCTCTTCAGCGCTTACACTATACTGCCTCTTCAGATAGTTGCGAAAACCATCAGCGACCGGTTCCAGCACGGCGAAGCTTTCAATGTCCGTTTGCTCTTGTGTTGCATCGCCACGACCGGGAGCAAAAGGCACGGTAACATCAAAACCTGCATCTCGGGCAGCTTTTTCTACTGCAGCACTACCGCCCAGTACAATCAAATCAGCCATGCTCACTTTCTTATCCAGTTGTTTTTGAATGCCTTCCAGTACATCAAGTACTTTTGCAAGTTGTTCCGGCTGATTAACTTCCCATTCCTTCTGTGGAGCCAGACGGATGCGGGCACCATTCGCACCTCCGCGTTTATCCGAGTCACGGTAGGTACTGGCTGAAGCCCAGGCAGTTGTTACTAACTCGCTGACTGTAAGTCCTGAGTCGAGGATCTTTTCTTTAAGCTCTTTTATTTCTGCATCGGTTAAATCATAATCAACAGAGGGGATCGGATCTTGCCAGATGAAATCTTCTTCCGGTACTTCCGGACCGAGATATCTTGATTTCGGACCCATGTCACGGTGCAATAATTTGAACCATGCATGAGCAAATGCATCTGCAAACTCTTCCGGATTCTTATGGAAATGGCGTGCAATCTTTTCGAATTCCGGATCATAACGCAGGGCCATATCTGCGGTGGTCATCATTGTCGGAACTTTAATGGATGGATCTTCTGCATCCGGTGCAAGATCCTTCTCATCAGGATCTACAGCTACCCACTGCCATGCACCTGCAGGACTTTTTGTCAGCTTCCATTCATAGCCAAACAACAGATCAAAGTAACCCATATCCCACTGTGTCGGATTGGGAGTCCAGGCCCCTTCAATTCCACTGGTGATTGTGTCTCGGCCTTTTCCGGTACCGTGTGTGCTTAGCCAACCTAATCCCTGCGCTTCAAGTGGAGCAGCCTCCGGTTCCGGACCAACATGCGCAGCATCTCCTGCACCGTGTGCCTTTCCAAAAGTATGTCCGCCGGCCGTCAGGGCAACGGTTTCGTAATCGTTCATTCCCATACGCTTAAAGGTTTCGCGTATGTCACGGGCACTTGCAAGCGGATCCGGTTTACCGTTTGGACCTTCCGGATTCACATAGATGAGTCCCATCTGAACGGCAGCCAGCGGATTCTCCAGCTCACGATCACCTGTGTAACGATTATCTCCCAGCCATTCCGTTTCAGAACCCCAGTAGATGTCTTCTTCCGGATGCCAAATGTCCGGCCGTCCTGCTCCAAAACCAATTGTCTTCCCGCCCATGGATTCAATTGCAACATTGCCTGCAAGAACAAGCAAGTCAGCCCAGGAGATCTTGTTGCCATACTTTTTCTTAATCGTCCATAGCAGCCGACGGGCTTTATCAAGGTTGACATTGTCAGGCCAACTGTTAAGCGGAGCAAATCGTTGATTACCGGTTCCGGCACCTCCACGGCCGTCCCCTATACGATACGTACCTGCGGCGTGCCAGGACATACGGATAAATAACGGTCCATAATGTCCATAGTCCGCCGGCCACCAATCTTGACTGTTTGTCATGAGATCGCGGAGATCCTGTTTAAGCGCATAGTAGTCTAATTTTTGGAATTCTTCTGCATAATTAAAGTCTTCTCCCATTGGGTCAGATTTTCTGTCATGCTGATGCAGAATATTCAAGTTCAACTGATTCGGCCACCAGTCTCTGTTTGACGAACCGTTGGATTTGTTACTGGTAACACTACCGTGCGTGACCGGGCACTTTCCGGTGTTATTCATGTCTTTACCGTCCATATCTTTTCTCCTCTCTGTAAATGAATTAGCAAATAAAATGTCTCTAGTTGTAAGAAACTTACTGGATGACAATTTTTATAATAATTATTATTTTGTCATCATAATAAATATGCCTATATTTTGTAGTAGTTGTTCATCAATTAGAGCATTTTCAACTGCATTTTTCCCAACAAAAAACCACCCTTCACAATAGGGTGGAATTACATTTCTTTGTTTATATTTTCCTACCACTTTATATTTTGATCATAATAATACTTACATAGATTTTTACCATTTCCAACGAGCTGAAAAACTATTCACGAAAGGAAAATAGATATTCTTGGAGAAAAAAGGTATATGACAATTTCGGATTCGGGAGGTCTGAATGATGATGTTTATGTTGATTGTCCTGCTGGTATTTGTAATCTATTTCATCATTTTCTATAAAAGACGGGGAACAGTTTCCCGGCCGATCTTCATATTACTTTTATTCTCAGTAATCACAAGTATCAGTCTGGCGGAAAATTACATCAGCAGTTTTATCCCTCAGATCAACGATGGCATCGGTGTGTCCAATGATCTGGCTAAATGGATCATTACCGATGATGTACGCTGGACACACGAACTTTTTAAACAATACTACATTTTGTCGGTCAACATCTCGCTTTTTTTGCTGGTGATCTATAGTATGGTTGTTTTGTTTGAGAAAAACCGAAAATAGAAATTATCTGCTTGAACTGTTTAATCAAGGCAGGTATTGTTCTGTAGCCATAACCAGTTTGTCACCAACAAAATACAAATTAAATAGTCTCGGGTAGACGCTCAACTTATCCTCAAATTCTTCCAGGGGTGAGAAAACAAGATTCGTGCTGTCTAATACATATAGTTCAACATCCTCAACCGCTTCGACTTTTGTCAAATCATCAATTTCATTTTCAATATGAAAATTATTTGGAGAGATGTCATCGTTTCGAATCATCTCTGCGAAATCAATCATCAAGTAGAGGCCCGACTCGTCTTCCATAACCTCATGAATGTAACCCTGTTTAATTTTTACATCGGGAAGATGTTCTACAATCTGATTCATCCTGTTAACTTCATCATTCAATCGTAAAATCTCGTGATTTAATTCTTCCCTTATATTAGGGATCTGTTCATCAATTTGAGGATCGTTACTGCTCGAGTTCACTTGTATCGGAGGCTGATCATCAAAAGCAATAATCGCAAAAAAAAACAAACTGACATATAAAATGTTTCGAATGATCACCACAGCCTTTCTATAAAATCATGGACCACTTTTATAATAAAGACGCAGCAAATGTCATTCAGGTTCCAAATTTAATGTCCATGATTGATCACTCAATAGTCGTGATTAATATGATCAATGACTTGTTGCAGGATAGAAATAACGTGTTCATCGGCGTATGTATAAACCAGTGTGTTTCCTTCCCGTCTATACTTGACTAATTTCAACTTTCTGAGTGTTCCAAGTTGATGTGATACCGCAGATTGTGAAATACCCAGGACTTCTGCGATATGATTCACGGAGCATTCTTCTTGTGAAAGTAAATATAGAATCTTTATTCTCGACGGGTCTCCCAGAGCTTTGAAAATTCTTGAAGCTTCGTCCACAGTTGTTTGGGGTAAGAATAAATGTTTTTCTTGATTCATCCTATTCCTCTTTTCTATATGAGTATTTGTTCAATTATTGATATAGTTTGATATAATAATTATACACGATTTTTTTTCAGATGTTCATATAAATACTTCGCATCGTACCCTATTCCTTGAAGAAGTGCTGAACCTCGTCTATACTGCCAAGGTAATCCCAAAAAGTATAACCCTTTTGTATTTGTAATTCCTCTTCTATGGATGGGCTTTCCATTTTTGTTTAGAAGATTGGGAACTTTAATCCAGGTGTAATCGGATTGAAATCCTGTTGACCATATCACATTATTCACTTTCAATTCACTGCCATCCTCAAATTGAATTGCGTTGTCGCGAATAGATTTTGTCCTGGGTTTAATTCTGACTTTTTCATTTTTTATCAGAAACTTGAGTTCATGGCCAAAAATCGGATCTGGCTGATTTTTTAAAAATTGACCTAATTTGTTTTCGACATTTACGTTTAAAATTCCTGATTTTTCAAACCACCAGAAGATACTCTTGCCTGCAAAATCCTGCGGTAAAAATCTCATCTTCTGTCCTATGGATAGAAGTACTTCCCGATCGCCGGCTAATTCTGCGGCAATTTGTGCTCCTGAATTCCCGCCACCAATTACTAATACAGAACCCTGAATTAATTGATCAGGGTTTTTATACTGTGATGAGTGCAGCTGTAACACAGTTTCTGGAAGTTCACTTGCAAACTCCGGAACAAAAGGTTGTTGGAATGGACCTGTCGCAATAATTACATTTGTTGCATGAAACTCACCCTGATTTGTAGTGATATTAAAACCTTTTTCCTCTGGAAATAACTCTAAGACTTCGGTATTGAGCTTTACCGGTAAATCAAAATACTTTGCATATCTTACAAGGTAATTTGCCACATCATTCTTAAGTGGATATGCATCGGTGTTATTTGAAATAGATAACCCTGGCAAACTATTATAAGCATTAGGAGTAAATAACTTTAGCGAATCGTATCTGTTTCTCCAAACTTCACCTATTTTAAAACTTTTATCAAGGATTAAAAATGATACATTCATGGACCTTAAGTAGTATCCCATTGCAAGACCTGCTTGACCGGCTCCAACCACAATAAAATCATAATTCAAAATAATACCACCCTTTCAATATATATTTATATATGAACATATGCTCATATAGTAATATATATTGAATCTCTGCGATTGTCAATTTTTTTTCATTCAAAAACCACCCTTCACAACAGGGTGGATTCTCGACCTTCTCTTAACCTTCTTGTATCTCCTTGATACTCTTCCCGCATAAAAAAGCGTGCCCCATGGTTAACTTTTCCATGGTCTGAAAACCATATTTAGCGTAAACCTTTTCGATTTTTTCGTTGATCGGAAAAACCCATAAATTTTCAATCCCTCTTTTTTTTACTTCTTCCTGAATAAAATATATCAGTTCTCCGATCAAGCCTTTCCCTCTGTATTCTTCTCTGGTCGCCACACTTTCCATGCGGACATAACCGTTATGTTCAAATAAACAAGCCGTCGAACAAGCAGTTCCGTCATATCTGAGAAGATAATGTGTAAAGGAAGGGTGCTTAAACTCTTCTGCAAAGGCGGTTTCCCTGACTTCCTTCCCGCCAAATTCCTTAATACTGCACTCTATATCTAAAGCCTCTATGTAATTATCTTCTGTGACTTTTTCAATACTTACTCTGTCACTTCTTTTGTGATCCATGATCTTTTTGTCCCAGACTTGAACAGGGGAAACCAGTTCCTCAAAATAAAAATGGTACAAGGATAATTCGTTGATAAAATCAGATTTATTTTCAAGATCGTAAATATAGAATCTGGGGGTGATTTTCCTTTCACGATAAAAACGAATAACCTCTTCGATGATAGATTGAGGATTTGACGGGATCTTATGTATATGAGCATGATTTGCATCATAATAATCCGGTTGCTTCTCATCATAAAAAATGTAACCCCAGGAAGTATTGATCCTGTTTGTGAACGTGTCAAGGTAGGCAACTTCAAGCTCAAAAACCATTTGTTTTATGTCCATAATTGACCACTCCAATAAATTAATTGCTTCTATTTTCAAGCATACGGTTAATTTCTTCAATTAGTAATACATTTTCTAATTTGTATTCTTCAAGTAAACTTCCATCATGCAAAAGAGGGACTAGATACGTATCACTGTTCTCTGTACAGGCAATCCATGACATGTCATTTATACTTAAATTACGTCTAATGATTATACTGTAACTGTTTTCTTTGTTGAGGTTTCCTATCTCGCATTGAACTTCTGTGTTCGAGTCTAATGAACTTCTATCAATAAGATCAATAATTGATTTTATGACTCTTTTTTCTTTTACTATTATTCGTTCTTCCCAATCAACTTCAAACGGAATGATTTCAACCTGTGTCGCTGTAAGGTTTATGTAACGATATCCCGCTAATTCTTTGGTTCCTAGGAACAAGACTGCTTTTATTATGATTATGAAGATTACCAACCATAATAAATATTTCCTGCCTTTTTTCGTGATTTTTGACACCCCCTTGCTTTCATATAGCTAAAACCACCCCCATCTCAGAGGGTGGTTTTTACCTCCAACTTACTCCGGTGGCAGACTCACCGTCACCCCGCCTAAGATTTTCGATAATTAGAACTTAGTTCTTATCTTTACTGAAGTAGTGACTATATTTCCTCAGGGACAACATAAAGTGACAATCTGGGTTTGTCTTGATCGTTATAATTTAAATTTTAAAGTGATAGATTGAAGTTCTTCTGCCATTTGTGCAAGAGCCAGCGCAGATGCTGTAATTTCCTCCATTGAAGCCAGTTGTTCTTCGGACGCAGCTGATATATTTTGTGCTCCATCAGCAGTTGTGGTTGTAATTTCGGCTATAATATCAATGATCTCGCTCATTCGATTGGCATTTGCTGATACCCGCTGAGAAGCCTTGGACACATCATTAATCTGAAGCGTTACAGCTGTAACAGCTTCATGAATATTCATAAAAGAATCTCCCGTTTGATCCACGACCGAAATCCCCTGTTCAACTTCAGATGTCGCTGTTTCCATCGATTTTACCGCTCTCTCCGTTTCGTCCTGGATAGCATTAATCAGGTCTGTAATCTGCTTTGCTGACTCAGCCGATTGTTCTGCCAATTTACGAACCTCATCGGCAACAACGGCAAAACCTCGTCCATGTTCCCCTGCACGTGCAGCTTCAATTGCAGCATTCAACGCCAATAAATTGGTCTGTTCAGCAATTTCAGTAATCACATTAACAATCTTTCCAATTTCCTGCGATCGGTGTCCCAGGCCTTTAACCACATCCGACAATCCGGTTACCGTATCGCTAATGGACATCATTTGTTTTGTGGCAAGTTGAACAGCACTTTGACCTCCTTTTGAAAGTTCCGTAGCCTGTGATGCTTGAATGGAAGCACTTTGAGATCTGTTCTCAATTTCTTGTATTCCGGCTAACATTTGCGTTACAAATTCTGCACCTTCCTGAACACTTTGCACCTGTTGATCTGCGCCAACAGCTACTTCCTGGGTATTCTGGGCGATCTGTTCCGACGCACGACTCGTCTGTTCAGCACTTGCCGTAAGTTGTTCAGAAGAAGAGGCAAGTTGTGTAGAGGTATCATGTATACGTGTCAGTATAGAACGAAGAGAGTCAATCATTTTGTTAAAACTGTTGCTTAATTTCCCGAATTCATCCTTCGAAACATAAGAGATGTGTTCCTTTAGATCACCTTTACTGATTCTTTCGGATCCAGCGATTAATGCCTGTAAGGAACCGGAAACCGAAAGAATAATGAAATAGATAAGTATACCCCCGATCAGAGTGGAAATGATCAGTACAAGAAGTGTTTTTTTGAAAATTGGCGAGGAAGTTTGTGCGATTTCATCAAGATTAAAGGTACCCGCCAGTTTCCAATTCGTCAGTTTATTGGTGGTAAAGAACATTGTCATTTCAGAATGATCATTGTCGTATGTAAAAGAACCAGAATCCTGTTGATACAAGTTCGAAATCCAGGGGTCTGTCGCTTCACTACCCGGTTTCGCCGTTGGATGAATCACATGCCTGCCGTCTTTATCGTATATTAATGCATAACCTTCCCTGCCAATTTTGATACTCTTGGTAATATCGGAGATATTTTTCAGACTTAAATCAAGAGCTACAACTCCAGAACCATCTGAAACAACCTGTGAGATTGTAATAACAATTTCACCAGTCATAGCATCCGTATAGGGTTCTGTAACGAATGTTTCCCCTTTGTGACTCATGGCCCCTTGATACCATGGGCGTTCTCTTGGATCATAGTCAGCGGGGAGCTTCTCATTCGGAGACATAATCATCAATCCTGACGTTGTACCTACATAAATATACTTTACTTCCGAATGCAGTGCCGAATATTCATCTAGGCGTTGACGCAAGAGCGGGCTTTCAATTCCTTGAATCAAACTGGAATTAATCGTTTCAGAAAAAATTGAAATATGATTCATTTTTGACTCAATCATGGTATTAATGGTGGAGTTAATCAATTCCACATTCTCATTCGCTTTCAAGAACAATTGATCTTGAAGCCTGTTTTTGGCAGTCTGATATGAAATTGATCCGATAATGATACTTGGTACCAAAAGTATAAGCATAAATGATATTATCAATTTGCTTTTCAGTGTTAATGACATAACTACACTCCTCAGTCAAATATTTATTAGCATCATAAACTAATTCTTTTTTCCCCTAAGGCAACATTTAATATAGGGTGTTATTATCTCTAGCAGGTAATACGTGGTTAACATTAACCTTACTGGATGCAAAAGGAACATCCAATATTCCTTTAAGAATATTTAGCTTGCCATGAAAACGAATCAACTCCTGAATATCCGAAAAAATTTTCACTGACGTCTTTAATCCCAAGAAAGGACAACATCTATTTCTTGTCTTCTGTATTCATAGGATGGTAGCGGTTCTTCACGTTTTATTCTTCCTCGATAAATACGGTATATTGTTCTGCTGTCATTAAATCTTTTAATTCATCCGGATTGAACAGCTCCACTACAACCATCCAGCCCCCGTCGTATGGTTCACCGTTAATGGTTTCCGGAACGTCATCCAACTCGCCGTTCACTTCCACTACTCTACCGCTTACAGGCGAGAAAATTTCCGATACAGCTTTTACCGATTCTATCGTTCCTATGCTTTGATTTACGGTAACTTCTCCATCTGCTTGCGGAAGTTCAACAAAGACTATATCCCCCAACTGTTGTTGGGCAAAATCAGAGATTCCTATTCTTACTTGGTTATCCCCTAACACTTCCACCCATTCATGCTCCTTGCTATACAGTAAATTAGGAATGACTTGACTCATTGTACCTCCTCCAAAATGTCTGTTATTTTAATATCTCCTATCTAAAAAGGGCGATTTGATTGTGAAAGCGTCCACCCGTTTTCCTCGGATTTCAACCTCCAGCCGTATGGGAACTAGAAGGTCCCACCATAATCGGTCCAATGATATCAAAGCAGCTATTCTACAGCATGAATCTCAAACTCCCTTAATGGTAAAGATGAATTCTATGAAACCGGTACTTTACTATAAAGAGGATAAGACTCGCACAATTGACGAATCGTCCCTTGCACTTTGCCAACCGCTACCGCATCACCCTTAGTTTTTAGAATAGAAGCAATCGCTCGCCCTATTTCGATCATGTCTGCTTCCCCCATTCCGCGAGTTGTGATCGCCGCTGTTCCGATGCGAATACCGCTCGTGATAAACGGGCTTTCCGGATCGTAAGGAATGGTATTTTTATTGACGGTAATTGCCGCTCCTTCTAACAAATGTTCCGCTTCTTTTCCAGTGAGTCCCCATGGACGAACATCCACCAATAGAAGATGATTATCTGTACCTCCGGAAACGAGGGCCGCTCCTTCTTCCTTCAGTGTCTCTGCCAATACTGAGGCATTCTTCACGACTTGGGACGCATACTCTTTGAAACTTGGCTGTAATGCTTCTTTGAAAGCCACCGCCTTGGAAGCAATCACATGCATCAGCGGACCGCCTTGCAACCCAGGAAAAATCGCTTTATTGATTCCTTTGATGATGTCTTCATCATTCGTCAACACAATTCCACCACGGGGCCCACGTAAGGTTTTATGGGTTGTACTTGTTACCACGTCAGCATGCGGAACCGGGGAAAGATGAAGACCTGCGGCCACTAGACCGGCAATATGGGCCATATCCACCATCAAACGAGCGCCCACCTTGTCAGCAATCGCTTCAAACTTAGCAAAATCAATCACACGCGGATATGCACTAGCCCCAGCAATGATTAATTTAGGTTGTTTGCGAAGAGCGATAGCCTCCAGTTCATCGTAATCTATGAGATGTGTATCTTCTCTCACCCCGTAAGCCACGACTTCAAACCACTTTCCTGAAATGCTGACAGGGCTTCCATGGGTTAAATGGCCGCCGTGCGATAAATTCATTCCCATGATCTTATCTCCCGGCTGAAGCAAAGAATAATAGACAGCCATATTCGCCTGCGCTCCTGAATGAGGCTGGACATTGGCATAAGCCGCTCCAAACAATTGGGTTAACCTATCAATCGCCAATTTTTCAGCAACATCGACAAATTCGCAACCGCCATAATATCGCTTGCCGGGGTATCCTTCCGCATATTTGTTCGTAAGGACAGATCCCATAGCATCCAACACGTCTTGGCTTACGAAATTTTCCGAGGCAATTAATTCCAAGGTCGTATTTTGTCTTTTTCTTTCATTTTCAATAGCATCATATATTTCTCGATCATGATTTTGCAGACCCATTAACACTTCCTCCTTAACATTGTCGTCAAAACATTTTTTCGATTTCCGCTACCAACCACGTTCAGCCATTCTTTCATTATTCAGTAATGATGAAATTTCAATTCCTTTCATGGCATTCCCAAGATTCTTTGATAACTGTCCAATTAATGCAAAATCCTGATAGTGCGTTGTTGCTTCGACGATCGCTCTTGCGAATTTTTCAGGGCTATCGGATTTAAAGATACCGGAGCCTACAAATACACCATCCGAACCTAAATGCATCATAAGTGCAGCATCAGCGGCAGTTGCCACTCCACCCGCTGCAAAGTTAACAACAGGGAGCTTTCCATTCTGATAAACGTATTCCAACAACTCATATGGTGCACCTACATTCTTGGCTTCAGCCATAAGCTCATCATAACTCATTGACTGAATTTTACGGATTTGACTCTGTATCATTCGCTGATGCCTTACGGCCTCTACGATATTCCCCGTACCCGGCTCTCCTTTCGTACGAATCATCGACGCTCCTTCCCCGATTCGACGCAATGCCTCGCCAATATCACGGGCACCGCAAACAAACGGAACCGTAAATTCCTTTTTATTAATGTGAAAGACCTCATCGGCTGGTGTTAGGACTTCACTTTCATCAATATAGTCAACTCCGAGACTCTCCAGGACTTTCGCCTCGACAAAATGACCAATTCGTGCCTTCGCCATGACCGGAATGGTTACAGCATTCATGACTTCTTCTACAATAGTAGGGTCAGCCATTCTAGCGACTCCACCTGCAGCCCGAATGTCTGCAGGTACGCGTTCCAATGCCATAACCGCCACTGCTCCCGCCGCTTCTGCGATCTTGGCCTGCTCTGCGTTAATAACGTCCATAATCACTCCGCCTTTTTGCATTTCGGCCATACCACGTTTAACTCGATCTGTTCCTGCATATATCATTTTTTACTTCCCTTCCGCTTCTAAGCCTGTATTTAAAAAATTTCTAAATTAATGAAAATAAGATAACGATTGGTTAGATATATTAGCAACATACCACAGTTTAATATTTGCAATTTTCTAACGAAAAAGTGTAGATAATGGATGAGCCTAACTAATACCAGGTTGCAATCAATTAGGAAACTTATCACCTGGGCAGCTTATGGTATTGGTGTTTCTTAATCTTATTCAGCATATCTTCTGTCGTTTTTGCCAAATTGTACTGAACCTTAAACCCCCATTCTCTCTTTGCCGCACTGGAATCGATGGAGTTAGGCCAGCTATCGGCAATCGATTGACGGATCGGGTCCACTTGATAAGTCAATGTGAAATCAGGTATAAATTTTCTGATTTCTAGTGCAATGTCTTCGGGCTGGATGCTCATAGCTGATACATTATAAGCATTTCGATGGACAAGCATCCCTGGGTCGGCTTCCATCAGCGAGATAATCGCATTCAATGCATCCGGCATATACATCATATCCATATAGGTTCCTTGCGCGATATATGAAGTGTACCTTTTATTTTTTATCGCCTCGTAATAGATCTCCACTGCATAGTCCGTCGTCCCGCCACCGGGTGGAGTGGCATAAGAAATTAATCCTGGGAACCGAACGCCTCTCGTATCCACCCCAAATTTGTAATAATAGTAGTCACAAAGAAGTTCTCCAGCTACTTTGTTTACACCATACATGGTGGTTGGTCGTTGGATCGTAACTTGTGGCGTAGAAATTTTAGGCGTGGTAGGCCCAAATGCCCCGATAGAACTGGGCGTAAAGAACTGACATTGCAGTTCTCTTGCCACTTCAAGCGCGTTGACTAATCCTCCCATGTTGAGATTCCAGGCAAGCAGCGGTTTCGCTTCTGCCGTTGCCGATAAAAGAGCGGCTAAATGGATAATTGTGTCTACTTTATTTTTACTTGCCAGTTCATACATAGTTTTGGCATCTGTGACGTCTAGAATTTTAAACGGACCCGAATGGACAACAGGGCTATCCGATCTCCGGATATCGGTGGCAACAACCTGATCCATCCCGTAAATCTCCCTCATATGCATAACCAGTTCGGAGCCGATTTGGCCTAACGCCCCTGTAACCAGTATCTTTTTCATGGCACTCTATCCCTCCCGCGTCTTAAATGATCCCGAGTTCCCTTCCGACCGACTCGTATATGCCGAGTGCTGTATCAAGCATTTTCTTGCTGTGCTCAGCTGT
>JAWLDF010000035.1:0-29662 GCA_041686735.1 Bacilli bacterium | reverse complement strand
CTCTCCATAAAATATTTTGAGTTCTTTCCTTGACTTTCTTCAAATCAACTTGTGCTCGCACAAAGCTGGACGTTTCTTCTGTTCAGTTTTCAAGGAACGTCTTGGCTCTTTAGCGCCTTAGCGTTACCTGTGCACTTTGTGTGCAAGGAACATCTTGGCGCCCTGAATCGGGCTCATTTCCTCTTTTGCCGCTTTCCGTTCAGGCTTATCCATCAGCCCTTTCGTTTCGCAGCGACGTTTATCAATATAACATGATTCTGTTGCTGTTGCAAGAGGAATTTTCGACCAACCCAAAATTTTTTTATTCCGAATCCGAATCAACTCTAATCCTGTTTATTGTTCCTTAAACCGTATATTTACGAACATACAACTTACTCCATTTTTTTGAAAAATCGTCCCGTTCACGCACCTCGTCCAGCGGGACACTGACAGCCTTGATCAATGACCGGTTCACCATTTTTTCCAGTACGAGTGTAAGGTCCAGAGAGTGATCCTTCAAACGCGGATGATTCATCAACTCTTCAATTCCCCACGGCTCTTTTCGTTCTTTCATTATCGAAACCAAAAATCGTGTTGAGTGTGCGATTTCCGATAAAACCGAAAACTCACTGGCAAGCAGCACCAGTTCAATTCTTTTGTTCAGCGGCTCTTCCGTACTCACCAGCTCTTCATACAATTTATAAATTGCCGGATCAATGCTTTTCACCTGTTTCCAGACTGTTAATTCAGGAACCATCCCCTGCTTGATAATCTGAATTCGTGCCCAGTGGTGAATAGCCTGCAATACAGAGTTGAACGAATCCAGATCATGATCCATTTTCAAATACTGCTTCGATTCCATGTACTTATTTAAAAACAGGGCAAACTCAACAAATAATTTTTGCTCGTATATATCCTGTGTCAATTCAAAAAAAGCTGTTTTTAACGTTTTGATCTTTTCCTGTTTATCAAAAAGAACCTCGCCTTCTTGCAACCAGGTAATCAAATTTTTATCCAACCGTTTAAACACGGCTTCCTCAAGATGAGAAAGGGTAACAAATCTCACCTGCACCCGCATACTCTCCATATTTAAATTGAGTACTGTCCATTCCGTCTCATCCCGATATATCACCAGAAGTAAAAGGTCCATCCCACCCGCCACAGGGGCGTACAATTCGGGTGACTTTACCTCAATCAAAGACAGGACCTGCTCCTGTTCTTTTAAATCATCAAGCCATTTTTTATATGCTTCAGTCATCGTTCCAGCTCCCCCATCCCCATATATCTCTACAGGTTCAAAACCTTACAGTCGTAACTATTTCATTCGACGAACTTCCCCGGAATCCTTCATTTCAACCCCTCTTTTATGGTATACTTTCGATGCAGAACCAATCAGGAGGGAAACAAAAAATGAATTTTTTCAGCGGATCCAACTTATTTTCCGGTAAATTAAATAAATTGCGCACGCTGGCGCTGGGTGTCGTATTCATCGGAATTATCGTAATGTATATAGGATACGCCGGATACGCCGGTTTTATGGGCTCCTTGCTGCAGGGTTCAACCCTGTTCATGGCGGTTCTGTTGATGATCGGATTGATCCTTACACTGTCCAGTTTTATGCTTTATTTTTGGGTGGGAATGCTCTCAACCAGAGCCATCCAGGTCCAGTGTCCCACCTGTGATAAAGTAACGAAAGTACTCGGAACAAGTGATGATTGCATGCATTGCGGTCAACGCCTGACCCTCGATCCCAACCAGGCCACGGAAAAATAATCAAAGAACCACGCAAAAAGACCTTAACCGGTTAACGGCTAAGGTCTTTTTTTCATCTCCTCATCAATGTACGGCCAGATGTCGGGGCGCTCAAAGCCTCTGCGCCATGAGGCGATCCCGGCCAGATCATATTTTTTTACAAGCTCAACCCGTTTTTTCAGCGATACCTCGTTTTCCAACCACACTTTATATGTGATTTGATCACTCTCTTTGACCTCGGCAAACATCTGTCCGCTTTGCTCATCATAAACGGGCTCAGCCCCTTTCTCCTTCAGCCAGCTTTCAATCGCCGGCATGGACAATGCCTTCGAGGTCACCTGAACAGTACCGTCCGCCTGCCGTGTTTCCGTCCACAATCTCGTATAAAAAGGGATTCCCAGCAGCAACTTGTCCCGCGGAACTTCCTCCAGCACTCCCTTCAAACCCTTCTCCACCCAGGGAAGGGAAGCCACCGAACCGGCTTTGGGGCTGCTCGCCCAGTGTTCATCATATGTCATCACCATCATGTAATCCACTACTTCTGCCAGCGCTTTGCGGTCATAAAACAAGGACCACCGTTCACTCAACGATTTGATCGTCACATCCATCGAAACGACCAGTCCCTGCTCATGGAGATAAGGTGTCAATTCCCGTACAAATTGAACCAGCCTTTCCTTATCTTCCAGATACACATTTTCAAAATCGATATTGATTCCGTCCAGTTCATACAATGCGGCAAACTGGACAAGTTGACGGATCATATTATCACGCGTCTCAAAATCGGCCAGTACGGCTCGGGTGAGGTCGGGATCAAAATTGTTGCTGAACAGAGCCCATACCTGGTAGCCCCTGTCATGCGCCCACCTGACATAACCCATATCCGCCTTATTGGACAACTGCCCCGATTCATCCTCCACCGCAAACCATGTAGGGGATACCACATGCACACCGGGCATGTCAGGAATTTTATTTGTGTCGGGATTTCGGCTGTAGACATGCTCCCACGTAACATTAAGACGCTCACCGATCGGTTTCCATGCCGCCGGGCGCGCAGTTTCCGGTTGCCACTTTTTCATTTGAATGCCGCTTAACACCACAGACATTTTATGTACATATCCGGGTATCCCGTCATTCGTCAGTACCTGATACCAGTCCGCTTTTTCCCCGTATATCTCAACCCTGTCGCCTGCCCGGGCCTCTGCCACGATCGGTTGCTTCTTATCTGCATCCTTGCGGATCATCACCGCCGGATTTTCTTCATCATCACTCTTCAATTCACCGGTTTGTGTCGGGTAATCCAACTGTTTCAACAAAACCGCCCTCTCCCCGGCGACAATATCAGCTTCAAAGGGATACAGTTTATCTAATGGCTCAAACGGAACAAACACTTCCCCTTCTTCCTGAAAAACGGGGAATTTAAGCTTCCCGGATTCTCCATTGACATAAGCATTTAATTGCTCATTTTTCATCTGTAAAATACGGTCGCCTGTCGTGATCACCACCGACTGCGTCGGTTCATCCCAGTAGATATGGGGATCTATTTCCTGCTGCATCCAACTCAATTTCAGGAAAAGTTGTCCTTCTTTTAAACGTGCAATATCGGAGATCACTTCACCCTGAAAAACGAGGGGGATCCCTTCTCCCTCCCGCTCCGGAAAAGGATCAACTCTGGTTTCATTCGGCAACTGATTCCAGTACCAGATCAAAGCAGCGAAAGTCACAGACAATAATGTAGCAACGACAAATATAGCAAAAACAGCACCGATCCTCTTTTTACGAGGACGGGGTTGCAATTGAGGGGTATTTATTTCCATCATTCCTCTCCCAAAGTCATCTTTTTATCATCTTATCAAGTTCTTCCATGACGTTCTACTACCAAATTTTCGAAATGAATGTAAAAAAACCAGTCACTGCTCTAAACAGCGGCTGGTCTGAACATGACAAACGTGAAAGTTTAAACATTTTTCATTTAATTCAACTTCATCATATGCCTGCGACAGTCGGGACATACCCCGTAAAATTCGAGGCGATGATCATCGACCTCGAAACCTGTCAATGCCGACACCGATTCATTCATATCATGCAATACCGGCTCGTGCAGGTCTTGAATCCGGCCGCACTTCCTGCAGATCACATGGTAATGATCAGACGTATCACCGTCAAAACGGCTGGAGGCATCGCCATAGGTGAGTTCGCGGACGAGACCCGCTTTTTTAAACAGGCGCAAATTATTATACACCGTTGCAACACTCATATTGGGAAAACGTGATTCAAGTGCTTTATAAATTTCATCTGCCGTGGGATGTTCTTTTGACTTCATTAAAAAATCAAGTACCGCATGACGTTGCGGTGTCATCCGGACACCATTGCTTCTTAATTTTTCCACTGCAACGATTAATTTCTGTGCCGTTTCCATCGTCATGCTCACCTCTTTTCCGTACTTACCTTATCTTTAGTGTACGGGTTTCCCGTTCCTTTTGTCAAATCAGCCCCTGCGATATAATAGTATGAAGAGGAGGAGGGATGGGTTATGAAAATTCTGGTCACAGGCGGAACCGGTTTTGTGAGAAAAGCCCTTGTGCAACGACTGTTGGATGAAGGGCACACTGTTTACTCCCTCGTACGCGGGCGTTCCGATGATAAAGATAAAGACACAACAAGTCCGACTCGATCCGGTATGGATCGGCTGCACCGGATCACCGGAGATCTTCATGATAAAAAAGCGCTCGATGAAGGGACACGCCTGTGCGAGGTCGTAATCCACCTGGTGGGAATCATCCGCGAATTTCCTAAAAAAGGGGTGACCTTCGATCGAATTCACGTGGAAGGTACCCGTAACCTTGTTCAGGCTGCTCAGAAAAACGGCGTATCACGGATCATCCATATGAGTGCCCTCGGTGCCCGGGCAGGAGCTCCCAGTCCTTATCACCGTTCCAAATACGAAGCCGAGCAAATCGTAAAAAACAGCGGAATCCCTTCGTATATTTTTCAACCCTCCGTCATCTTCGGTGCCGATGATCAGTTTGTCAACATGCTGGCTATACTGGTGAAATTGCCGGTCACTCCGGTTATCGGCAACGGAAAATACCAACTGCAACCCGTCGCCCTTGAAGCCGTCACCGCAGTGTTTTCACAAGCCGTAACCAGACCCTTCCCTCAGGAAGTCTCGAATCTTGGAACAGCTCCTTCACTGACATACGAAGCCGGCGGCCCTCAGGTTTTAACGTATAACGAAATGCTGGATGCGATCGGACGCGCCCTCGAAAAAAAAGTAAGACGGCTCCACTACCCGGTCCGGATGATGAAGCCGTTGATCCATGCGTTTGAACGGTTTCCCTTTTTTCCCATTACAAGCAGCCAGTTGATGATGCTCGAAGAAGGAAACATCTGTAGCGATACTGACTCCCTTTACCGGGATTTCGACGTTCCCGAGATCATTTTTGAAGAAAAAATCCGTTCCTTTCTCAAATGAGTATTAATATCCCTTCCCTCTCGGGATAATATTCACCATGTCCGTCAGCTCCGGATATACCTCCAGGTTATTCCGGAAAATTTCAAGCGACCGTTCTACATAATGGGGAGAATGGCTGGATGCATGCGGGGTAATGATTACATTTTCCATTTTCCATAATGGGGACGATTCGGGCAAAGGTTCCACCGCGGCCACATCCAGTATGGCATGGCGAATCTGACCATCCTGCAATGCGTTGATCAGAGCCGCTTCATCCACCACCGTGCCCCTTCCTACATTGATAAAAACCGCAGAATCCTTCATGGCGGAAAACGCCTTTTCCCCAATCCACCCTTCCGTTTCCGGTGTGAGCGGCAAAATACATACGACATAATCACACTGTGGCAGTAACTCGTACAGTTCGTCATGGGTGTAAACCCGTTCAAATCCCTCTGCCATTTTCCCGCTTTTGCTCAGACCCAGCGTCTTCATGCCGAAAGCACGGGCGCGTTTTGCGATTTCCTGTCCGATCGCTCCCGTGCCGAGGATGCCGAGGGTTTTTCCGTGGATTTCCTCCATACGAATACCGGCGTCCCACTTCGCTTTTTTTTGATTCTCGTAGAAATGAATGAATTTGCGGGCAAATTGCAGCATCATGCCTATGGTATATTCCGCCATGGGAATGACATGGATGCCGCGCGCATTCGTAACCAGAATGCCCCTCTCTTCAATGGCCTGCATCGGCATTTTGTCAATACCGGCGCTGATCACCTGAATCCATTTTAACCGGTGACAGCGGGAGATGATCTCTTCGTTGAGATCTTCCCCGTATGTAATCAAGACATCCGCTTCGGGCAACATCGGTGCCGCCTCTTCAATGTTTTTGAAGAAGAAAAATTGGTGCAGCGGAAAGTCTTGAGGCAGTGCTTTCTGATGCCGTTCGCTCAATCCGGCTGATGATACGATCTTCAAAGTTGAAACCCCTCCCATTTTTTATCTGTTTCTGACTTCCGCTTTGATTTAAAGATTACGACTTCCCCAGCTCCGATTTAACGAATTGCAGGACTTCTTCCGCATGTCCCTTCACTTTCACTTTGCGCCACTCTCTGGCCACGTTTCCCTCTTTATCGATTACAAAAGTGGATCGTTCAATGCCATAGTACTCTTTACCAAAGTTTATCTTGAGCTTCCATACCCCGTATTTTTGAGCCACTTCGTGTTCCGTGTCGCTCAGCAACAAGAAAGGCAGATCGTGTTTTTCTATGAACTTGTGATGCCGGTCCATCGGATCGGGGCTGACACCCAGAATAACGGTATTGTTGTCTTCAAAACCTTGAAGACGCTCCTTGAAATCAAGGGCTTCCGTCGTTCAGCCAGGGGTTAAATCTTTGGGATAAAAATAAAGTACCACGTTCTTCCCATGAAAATCGGACAGCGATACGTCTTTTCCATTACTTGCCGGCAGGGTAAAATCCGGCGCTTTTTTTGCCGTCAATTCCATTTTGAAAGTCCTCCTTCCTTCCATTTGATTCCTTTCTTATTGTAACCCTTTTTGGAGTTTGTTAACAAATGATTTGATCTTTCCTGATGGTACTTTTTTTCTTGACCTGCTTTAACGTCGCTACGATCAGAAAGCTTACAATCACTAGTAAAAACCACGAACTCACCTTTCCCAGATGAACGAGACTCCATACTTCGGTTTGGTTTGGATATTCCCAGGCTCCAAAGAACGTTGCGATATTTTCGGCGATCCATATAAAAAATCCGATAAGCACAAAAGAAAGTACAAGCGGCATGCGGTATCGGGTTCCACCAACCTCGTATGTGACCCATGATTGCCAAAAGACGATCATGACCAGTCCGGATAACCACCAACGAACGTCAATCCAATAATGGTGGGTGAAAAAATTCAAATAAATCGCAGCTGCAAGAGGTACAACGACTAAAAACGATGGCCACTTGATCAGTTCAACCTTAAATCTCCTCCAAGCCTGACAAAGATAACTCGCTACACTTGCGTACATGAATCCGCTATATAAAGGCACTCCAAAAATTTTGAGATATCCTTCCTCCGGATAAGACCAGGAGCCCATATGTACCTTGAAAATTTCAAGAGCAAGCCCAATAAGGTGGAACAATGTGATCACCTTTAGTTCATCCCGTGTTTCAAGCCCGGAACGCACCATCCACCACTGCATCAGAAGGCAGATGATAAGCAACCAGTCATATCGCGGCAGGAAGGGAAGGGGCATGATTTGTGTAAAAGCCAGAGAGGCAAAAATAACGACAGGAAACAAACAGGATAAGGCCTGCTCCCAACCAAATCGAAGGAGTTGATTTAGTGCTCTCATGATTCTCTCCTCGAATATTTCCACTTTATTTATTTTGGATGCATTCATCATTTCGGTACTCCAAGATATCTCCAGGCTGACATTCTAAAGCGTTACAAATCGCCTCTAATGTTGAAAACCGAATCGCTTTTGCCTTTCCATTTTTCAATATAGAAAGATTAGCCATCGTGATTCCAACCCTCTCCGAAAGTTCTGTGACACTCATTTTCCTTTTGGCCAGCATCACATCAATATTGACGATAATTGGCATAATCTTCACCTCAGACCGTTAAATCATTTTCTAATTTTATATCGATCGCATTTTTTAATAGCTTTTGAAGAACAGCAGCGAAGACTGCAACCACCATGCAACCAAAAATAATGACCAATCCGATTAGAATAATACCCGGGGCATCGTCAACCTCTGCCATAAGGTATATGAATGGCATAAATACCACATATAAGGCACCGATGGTGATGGCGCAGTATTTGATATTCTTTAATGCTTTTACGGATAATTCCGAAAACGCCTCGTTCTTGTCAATATAGCTTAAAAGTTTTAAAGTCTGGTACAATGCAAAGAAAAATACAATCGCTGTAATATACAACCCGATTAAAAAGGGGTATTGCAAAAAATCTAATTTTGGATTTAATTCTGCAAAATATTCAGCTATCCCTGGTAACAAAAATATGCACAAAGCAAGGACAGGAAGTCCCATAAGAACAACGACGAACTTTAAAAAAAGTGTTTCTCGTTTCATTAAAAGCACCTCACTGATTAAATGTTAATATGATTTTATCACATCTTTTATCGTTATTCGATAATTTATTATTATTTTTCATTATATTTTTATTGTTAGTTTTAGATTCGGAGGAATAACAGGGTAAAATATAGCTCGAGAAGTTTACTATTTTTACCTCTAATTTGGTAATATCTAGTTTATTATTCAACACATCTCTGATAAAATAGCTTCATATAATTAGATGAATCAGGCACCTCTTTAGAACGGCTGTGATCAATGAATGGGAGGGGCGTACATAAATGCAAGATTCTTCGTCGGAACGGTTGATTTTTGAGATGTTTTATCAACGTGTCTATCAAACGGCTTATTTTATCGTGCAGGACCGGCACCTCGCTCAGGATGTCACCCAGGAGACCTTTTTGAAAGCCTTTCAAAATTTACATAAGGTTGAAGACGGAAACAAACTGGGGCCCTGGCTCGCTACCATCGCTACTCGAACAGCCATTGATTTTTTAAGAAAAATACAGAGGCGAAACGATACGGTCACAGAAGACGTCATTATAGATAATATGGTGCATCATGATCAGGTTTCTTCTGTCGAACAGATCACTGAGGAACATTTATTGAAGGAATTGTTGCAGGAAAACCTTGCGGCACTAAAACCAGAGTACAAACAAGTTATTGTTTTGAAATACGAGTACGATTTAAAGGAAAAAGAGATAGCCGAAGCATTGAATCTCAGTGTTAGTGCAGTCAAATCACGGCTTCACCGGGCAAAAGACGCTCTAAAACGGTTATTACAACAAAATGTTCCGGACCTAAAGGATGTGATCAATCGTGACTGAACGGGATAACGATCAGTGGCTAAAAGATGCCGTTCACGAACAATTGCAAAATACTCCCCCGCCCCCTCTGTCTCCAACTCAGGCATGGGAACAACTTAATCATCAATTAAAAGAAGATCGGGGTAAAAGGAGGAGCCGATTTTTTAAATCAAGAACTTTTTATGCTACGGTGGTCGTAGCCATTGTAATTTTAATGATAGGAAATCCCTTTATCGGATCAACTTTTGCCAAACTGACGAATATGTTTCATAGCATACAGGGAACGGTTGTACAGTTATTTATCAGTGGGGGGAGTCAGGCGGGAAAAGGGGAAAATCCACCACCGCCGACACCTGAAGAGTTCGTCATTCTTGATGAATACATTTCTGAAAAAATGAGTCTGGAAGAAGCGCAAAAGCAAACAGCCTTTACAATTCTAATCCCGGAAAAGATACCGGAGGATTTTGTTTTAGAGTCGGTCACTATCTTTAAAACGAAAAATGATCCGGCGAGAGAAGTTTATCTAAATTATGAGGGGAACCAGCGCATTCTTATGATCCAAGAAAGATTAACAGGAGAAGCCTTCGGCGCCGGTCTGGTCGCGGATGCGGATGATACAACCATCGAAAAATTAAACGTTGATGGATACGAAGCCAGCCTTCTCACATTTAAATACGGGGAAAGAGAGTTGATCTGGATTACACCCGAGTTTTATTTTTCTGTCTCCGGCAAACTTTCCAGGGAGGAAATCATCGATATAGCTGGTTCGTTAATGGAGGAAGCGAGATGAATGTTTTACAGTTAGTTGAGTCGATTGAGGAGCAGGACTAGGGGGCGGGGAATGTGGTGAGTTTCATTCATGTATTCATATTACTCATTCTGGCTGCATCTTTTATATATCATTTATTTGAAGCGATCAAATCTTTGATCATCTTACAAAAGGACAATTCCAGTTATCGCAACTCACGGAATGTGGCCATCGTTAGTTTTTTGCTTTTTATCATCCTGTATATCTATGTGTTTGAAATATATTCATAGGAAAGGGTGTTAAAATGCTTAGTCAAAAGCGCCCGTTAATTTTGTCTGTTTTGTCATTAATCATTCTTGTTAGTTTATTATATGGTTATAATTATTTTATTTATTGGATGAATTATCATAGTACAATAGGTCCAATTGGTTTCAGAGAGGCTTTTATTCTTCATAATATTATACCGGTTATATTTGGCGCCATATTAGGTTTATTACAATTATTTCGCAACCCCCCTGTAATTTTTTCGGTAGATTGGAGCAACCTGATTATTCAGGGGATTCCAGCTTTCTTGATTGGCTCTCCATACTTTTTCTTTTTCATCCTTCAAAAGTCGCCGCTTTTCATTTCAAGCTACGACAATGTGACGACCCTGGCCGGCACCTGGCTGGGATATGTTATCATTACATCACTATTTAAAAATGTATGACAAAAATATCCCTCTACACTTCGCTAAACAATAACCCCCCATTCCCTCCGCCAATGATGTATAATTACTGACGAGCATAATCGGAAAATCGCATCATCAGGAGGGAAAAAACCATGGATCAAAACGAACAACAAAAACAACAAAAGCAACGCATCCGATCTCGGGAGTTGTATGAACAGGCCCTTGACGTCATCGTGGGCGGAGTCAACAGCCCGTCCCGTTCCTTTAAAGCCGTGGGAGGCGGCGCACCCGTTTTTATGAAAAAAGCAAATGGTGCCTACTTCTGGGATGCAGACGGCAATAAATATATTGACTACCTCGCTGCCTACGGCCCGATCATCACCGGGCACGCCCATCCCCATGTCACCCGGGCGATTCAGGAAGCCGCCGAAGAAGGCGTTCTTTACGGCACACCGACGGAATGGGAAATCACATTTGCACGTAAACTTCGCGATGCCATCCCTTCCATGGAAAAAATACGATTCGTCAACTCGGGCACAGAAGCGGTGATGACCACCATCCGCGTTGCCAGAGCCTATACCGGACGAAACAAAATCATTAAATTTTCCGGGTGTTATCATGGTCATTCCGATCTGGTGCTGGTTGCCGCCGGTTCCGGACCGTCCACTCTGGGTATCCCCGACAGCGCAGGAATCCCGGTCAGCACCGCCCAAGAAGTAATTACCGTCCCCTACAACGATATCGATTCCTTCGAAGAAGCACTCAAACACTGGGGAGACGACCTCGCGGCTGTACTGGTGGAACCGGTCGTAGGAAACTTCGGCATTGTCCAACCGCAACCCGGATTCCTTGAGGAAGTCAATCGCCTCACCCACCAATATGGCGGACTGGTCATCTACGATGAAGTAATCACGGGATTCCGATTCCACTACGGCGGTGTACAAACCATACTCGGCGTGGAACCGGACATGACCGCTCTCGGAAAAATCATCGGCGGGGGGCTGCCGATCGGAGCCTACGGCGGCAAAAAAGAAATTATGGAACAGGTCGCACCCCTCGGTCCTGCATACCAGGCGGGAACGATGGCCGGAAATCCCGCATCCATCCGGGCGGGAATCGCCTGTCTCGAAGTGCTGGAACAACCCGGTGTGTATGAACAACTGGACCGGTTCGGAGCCATGCTGGAAGCGGGTATCCGCGAACAGGCCGAACGTCATAGGCAGGATGTCAGGATCCACCGACTCAAAGGGGCATTAAGTATCTATTTTAGCAAACACCCGATTCGTAATTATGAGGATGTGCAAAAAACAGACGGGGATAAGTTCGCCCGATTCTTTCACCTTATGCTGGATCAGGGAATCTGCCTTGCCCCATCCAAATATGAAGCCCTATTCATTACTGTTGCCCATACGGAGGAAGACATAAAACAGACAATTTCAGCGGTTGCAAATAGTTTTGCAGCCATGAATAAAAGTTTATAAATATACATTAATTCAGATTGTTATTCATTTCAAAAAAGGAGGAATCATCCTCCTTTTTTTTCATAGACTTGAACACGTTTTCAAGAAGAATAAGCAAACCCAAAAACGAAAGAAAATAAAAAAAATTAAATTAAAACGCTTTCAATTGCATAAAAAATGAATGAAAACTATTGTGTTATTCATATAAATATGATATTCTGTACTTACTTTGTAAAAGTGGAATCTGTACCACCTTTCACAACCAATCTGATGAATGGCCACTGAATACACGTACGTGACCTTCACTTCGAATCACTGATTAACCCTGAATGAAACAGCATCCTCATTTTTATTGATACAGAATACTTACCACCCTTAGTCATACGCCTCATTGATTGAACTGAAAATTCACAATCGAGTGCCAATTTATGCCTGAAAACAACGCGAGCAAAACCACTGTATTTCAGGTGAATATTTGTTTTACAGACAAATAAAAGATAGATGGAATCTTGGAGAATTGAAGGATTGATAAGGAGGTGAAGGTCAGTAGGCCTGACCGACAAGATGAAGAGAAACCATATGGAGATGAGTCAGTTGAAAAACCGTTTAACCGAAGAGCACGACAGCTGTGGGATTATTTGCATAATAGAGAAAAACGGTAAACCCACACGTAACAATGTGTATCAGACGATTGACGCATTGATTAAAATGGAACACCGCTCTGGTTTTATTGACGGAGAAGGTGACGGATGCGGGATTCTGGTCGATATCCCCCGTTCCCTGTGGGCACAGAAATTAGCTGATCAGGGATTGAATTCGGAAACGGCATACGATCCCCGTTTTGCCATCGCTCATATCTTTGTTCCGCAAAAGGGGCATAATGTCGATGAGGTGATGGCTGCGATTCGCGACCTGTTCTCACAATACGGTGTGAATATTTTAGCAGAACAAGTTCAAGCGGTGAACAGCGAAGTTCTCGGCAAAAACGGACGTGCCGACGAGCCTGTTTTCTGGCAGATCGCTGCTTATGTGGAAGATTCAAAGGATCAGCAGATTGAAAGCCATCTGTTCGACTTGCATGTAGACATTGAAACTGCCCATCATGTCCATGTGGCTTCTTTAAGCAATCATACCGCTTCCTATAAAGTGATGGGAGCAGCCAACATTTTACCTAAATATTTTGAAGATCTAAAGAAACCTGAATTTGCGTCCACCGTAACGATTGGACATAACCGTTATTCAACCAATACATTGTCTAACTTTTTCAGAGTACAGCCTTTTTCGTTACTTGGACATAACGGGGAAATCAACACCATCCGCAAGCTCGAAGACGAAGCGGAAATGCTCGGTGTTCCCCTCGTGGACGGGGGAAGCGATTCCCAGAACATGAATCGTACAGTGGAAACACTGATCCATCGCTATGACATGACCCTTTTTGAAGCGATGGAACTGGTTTTTCCACCGATCATCAACGAAATCAAAAATTTGCGCCCCGAATTGCAGGACCTGTATATGTATTATCGCGAAACCTTCGGTCATTTCGCCCAGGGACCGGCAGGGATTGTTTCACGCTATAAAGATGAGTGTGTGTTCAGTGTAGACGCCCTCGGACTTCGTCCGCTGTGGATGTTTGACAGTCAGACATCCTACTTTTTCTCATCCGAGCAGGGTGTGATTCCTGTATCCGAAATGGTAATGGAACCAAAACCGCTCGCTCCCGGTGAAAAAGTGGGCGTTCGGCTCTATCCCGACCGTGATGTGCAAGTAGTCTATCATCATGAACTCCAGAGTCTGGTACTTGAACGGGCAAGCAAAAAATCCGATTTTTCGGGACTGGGCAAGAAACTGAATGTAACGGAGACCGATCCCGCTCAGGCACCGTTCGTCGACTTTGGTGAGATCGATAATGAAACCTATGCTGCCTTCGGCTGGGAACGCGAACAAATTCAGTTTGCCGAGCAGATGGCCAGTAACGGTGCAGAACCGATCCGTTCACTCGGACATGACGCACCGCTGGCCGCACTGACGGATGAACGGCAAAATATCGCCGATTATTTAAAAGAAAGTGTTGCCGTTGTGACCAACCCGGCGATTGACCGCGAGCGGGAAATGGAACATTTCTCAACCCGTGTCGTTTTGGGAGGTCGTCCGGCACTATACGCACAACAACAGCAACAACGGCTGGAGTCTGTCGAGCTTCCTTCCCCTGTTTTATTGGAAGGAAAACAGTTGCAAAGACTGACCACCCGCCTGAACACTCTATCGCTGGAACAGGTGCTGGAGTATTATGGGCAGAAACCCGGTGGAGTTGCGGTTATTTCCACGCACTTTAACAGAGATGAATCGATGCCCGTTGCCCTCGACCGGCTGGCACAAGAAGCAAAAGAAGCAGTGGAAAAAGGAGCACAAATCCTGTTGCTGGATGACGGAAAGACCCATCAGCATCACCATTACTGGATCGATCCGCATCTGGTCGTGTCAAAGATCGATCAGTTTTTAAAACACGAAACCGAAAAAGGAAACGAAAACCTGCGCCGCAGAGCCAGTATCGTATTGCGTTCCGGTGCGATCCGCAGCCTGCATGATCTGGCAACGGTAATCGGACTCGGAGCGGACGCTGTGTCTCCTTATCTTCTGTTTGCCACAGTCGTCAGCAAAGACGGAGACATTGCCGCGGAAAATCTTTACAACGCCCTTAACAAAGGACTGGAAAAAGTGATTTCCACAATCGGTATCCACGAATTGCGCGGATATGCACGCTTGTTCTCTGCCATCGGATTGCGCAACGAAATCGCTGAAGTCCTGCAGATCGTCAACTTTTTGGGATCGGATAAAGCCGGCACTTCTTTCAGTGACCTCGAACAGGACAGCAAAAAGCGTTATGAAGATATGAATCAGCAGGATTCCGGTGCCCAGCCGGCAAGATTGTTCCATATCTGGCCGCGCATCTGGAAAGCGATCGGAGAAGTGGCTACCGGAAAACAACCCTATCAGGCTTATCAGGATAAATTAACGGAACAGGAAGAAAAGAACCCAATCGCCATTCGTCATGTAGCCGATATTGATTTTGAGAAATCCACCGGGGAAAACATCGATCCGGAACAGGTGGATGTCAGCGTCGGTGAACATTCCTTGCCGTTTATCATCAGTTCCATGTCCTTCGGTTCGCAAAACGAAGTGGCCTTCCGTGCCTATGCGGAAGCGGCAGATCAACTCAACATGATCAGCTTTAACGGTGAAGGCGGAGAAATCAAAGATATGCTAGGTAAATATCCGAAGACCCGCGGACAGCAGATTGCTTCCGGAAGATTCGGAGTCAATGCCGAATTGTGTAACTCAACCAACCTGATTGAAATCAAAATCGGTCAGGGAGCCAAGCCCGGAGAAGGCGGACACTTACCCGCAGCCAAGGTGACGGCAAAAGTTGCCGCAGCCCGTAATGCAACCATGGGAACGGACTTGATCTCCCCGTCCAACAATCATGATATCTATTCGATTGAAGACCTGGCCCAGATGATCACGGAGATCAAAACGGCCAACCATGAGGCAAAAGTGAACGTGAAGGTACCGGTTGTTCCCAATATCGGAACCATTGCCGTGGGGATCGCCAAAGCCGGAGCCGATTTCATTACTCTGAGCGGTTTTGACGGAGGTACGGGGGCCGCACGTATTCATGCCATTCAGCATGTGGGACTGCCCGTTGAAATCGGAGTAAAAGAAGCGCACCTCTCCCTGATTGAAGCCGGACTTCGCGATCGTGTGGAACTCTGGGCCGACGGCGGAATCAAAAGTGCCGTGGATGTTGTAAAAATGGTGATGCTGGGTGCCAACCGTGTCGGTTTCGGTACCATCTCCATGATTGCCGTGGGATGCACCACCTGCCGCGGATGCCATCTCGATACCTGTCATGTGGGAATCGCCACGCAGATCGAATCGATGGATGAAGCACAGGAGAAAGGATTGCGTCGTTTCATCCCGCGCCAGCTGGATATTGCCGTCGAAAACCTGAAAACATTTTACACTGCATTGGGCAAAGAAGTGGCACGCTTTACAGCACAACTTGGATTTGCCCGTACGCAGGATATGCTGGGACGCTCAGACCTGATGAAGCAGGTTCGTGCCCTGGAAAAACTGGATCTTACCGAACTGCTTCGCCCCGCTCCTTTCAACGTACGTGAAGACCAGCAACAGGAGTCCGAAGTTGCCGTGGCATCCCGCGTACTGATAGCTGCAGGCGGCGAACAGCAATCGGAACCAGGTTACTATGAATCCAGTTCCCGCCCGATCAATCGTCAGTTCAACGGTGTATTAAGCGACCAGCGCGTGCTGGGAAGCCGTTACAGCGGTGAACGGGTAAAACAATACCTTGACGGAAGCTATGTCAACCATCCGCCTGTCTCCCTTTTCTTTGAAAACGGGTCCGTTCCGGGTAACGGATTGGCGGCATACAACGTGGAAGGCGTCAATATCCGCGTGACGGGAGGAGCACAGGACGGTGTCGGAAAAACCAGTTTCGGCGGCAAGGTAGCCGTCATGAAATCTCCTAACGCCGAAGGAACACCGATCAACGGATCTGTTGGAAAAGGGTTCTGTTACGGTGCCCAGAAAGGTCTTTTTATCGTCGAAGGAAATGCAGATGCACGGGCAGCGATCCGTCTCTCCGGCGCCGATGTCATCATCGGAGGCGAGTTGCAAAATCCGTTAAAAGATGAACTCGGCGGAATCGGCGCTCGCGCTAATATCAAAGGATTTGCTTTTGAATATATGACGAACGGACGGGCACTTGTCATGGGAGACCCCGGTCCGTGGATCTGTTCCGGTATGACCGGCGGTGTCGTTTACCAGCGCATTCAACCGGAAATGGGACTGGATCCCAAGGCGATTCAGCGTCGTATCGCCAAAGCGGCTAAAGTCTCCCTGCATGAACTGGATGATCGCGGTAAGAAAGATGTTGCGGTATTGTTGAGTCAATACACAACGGAACTGAAAGCCTGCGGTTATCACGACAAGGCCGCTCGTGTGGAAGCGATGATACCGGAAGCAGATAAACATTTTGTGATGATCGTTCCCGTTAAAAATCAGGCTGATCCTTCCGTATCAACGGAATAATCGGTTTAAAACCCCGCCATTCACAAGACCGTCTTACACTTTTTCGTGTAAAGACGGTCTTGTTTTATCAGATAAATCAGTGTATCATTCCCTCATGGAACATCAAATAATGGAAAGAAAGCAACCGGAGGGAACTCATCAATGAAGCTGGGAGCACGTATTATCAAAACAGGAATCGCGGTCGTACTCGCCCTTTATGTGGCAACCTGGTTGCAGTTGGAACCGGTCTTCTTTGCCGCGATCGCTGCGGTCTTAACTGTCCAACCTTCCATCTACCGCTCATGGCAACATATGATTGAGCAGATTCAGGCCAATGTGATCGGGGCCGTTATCGGGATTATCGGGGTTATCCTGCTTGGAAACAGCCCGGTCATCATCGGGTTGATGATTATCGTTGTCATCCTGATTAACCTGTCATTAAAACTGAACGGAACCATCAGTCTCTCCATCGTGACCGTCATCGCGGTCATGGAAGTGCCGGAAGGTGACTATTTTACATTCGCTCTCAATCGATTGATCTTAATTATGGTGGGAATCCTCTCTTCCATTCTCGTGAATATTGTCTTTATCCCGCCCAAATATGAAAACAAATTTTTGCTACATATGAAGGAAGCAGTCGAACATATCACTTTTCTGATGAGGCAAATGACTGACCAGGAACTGGAGGAAACAGCTTACCGCCAGGAAAAACAAAAAGTGATGGATAATCTGAAAAAATCAGAAGAATTGTTTGAACTTTACCAGGAAGAAAGAACCTACCGCAAAAGATCGAAATTTCAGAAAGCGCGCAAAACCGTCGTGTTTAAGCAGATGGTCCGCAGCATGCATAAAGCGCTAGACGCCATGCATGCTCTGGAACGACATCTTTATACATCCGAACCGATGCAAAAAGACGTCGTCGATGATATCAAACACCAGATCAGCTTGATTACTGCGTATTATGAAAAAGTGATGCTGAAATATGAAGGGAAAATCCGCATTCATCATCCCCATGAAAAAGATCGGGGTGTATTCCGGGGGAACAATCACTTGCTCGAACGACTGATCGGGTTGCATCAAAGCAACGAGGACAAAAAAACTCAAGAAAAAGATGAAGCATGGCTTCACCTTTTTATGATCAGTGCGGCTTTGATTGAGTTAGCAAATCAGCTTGATTATCTCGATAAACTGATTAAAAGTTATCATACCTATCATCAGGAAGGAGAATACTCCAGATCTTGAACCGTATAAAGCTCATAATATTTACCGCGTAGGGCCATCAATTCATGATGGGTGCCCTGCTCTTTTATTTCCCCGCCTTCAATCACAATGATCTTGTCGGCATGGGTGATGGTAGATAACCGGTGAGCCACGATAAACGTCGTGCGATGACGGGACAATTTTTCAAGGGATTGCTGGATTAATTGTTCAGACTCAAGATCAAGAGCCGAAGTAGCTTCGTCGAGAATCAAAATCTGAGGGTTCTTCAGAAAAACCCGGGCGATAGCCACCCTCTGCTTTTGTCCTCCCGATAATTTTACCCCGCGCTCGCCGATTTCCGTATCATATCCCTGCGGCAATTCCATGATAAAATCGTGGGCATTGGCCGCCTTCGCGGCAGCAATCACTTCATCCATACTTGCATCCGGGTTTCCCATCAGAATATTTTCTTTGACCGAATGACTGAATAAAATATTATCCTGTAATACCATCCCGATTTGTTTTCTCAGACTTTCCAGCGTGATGTCACGGATATCCACACCATCAATGGCAATCCGTCCCTCGTTCACATCATAGAATCTCGGAATCAGGCTGATCAACGAGGACTTTCCACCGCCGCTGGTTCCGACGAGGGCAACCGTTTCTCCGGGTGATACCGTCAGATTAATGTTGTTTAGCACCCATTCCCCTTCGTCAATGTATCGAAAGGAGACCCGCTCAAAACGGACTTCACCCCGGTCGAATTTTAACGGTTTGGCACCGGGACGATCCGTAATATCATAGACTTCATCCAGAAATTCAAAAACCCGGTCCATGGAAGCAATCGATTGCGTCAACGTGGTAGAAGAGTTGACCAGACGGCGCAGCGGCCCGTAAATCCGCTCCAGATAGGCATAAAAGGCCACCATCGTCCCCACCGTCAGTCCTGAAAAAATCACCTGATAACTTCCCACCACAATGACAAGTAACGGTGCAATATCAGTAATCGTGTTCACCACGGCAAAGGTCTGCGCGTTCCATGACGTATGCTTCAGTGCTTTGTCTAAAAATCGCAGGTTCCTTTTTTCAAATTGCTTTTGTTCATAATCTTCCAGAGCAAAACTTTTCACCACCGGCATCCCCTGCACGCGTTCGTGCAAATGCCCCTGCATTTCCGCCAGAGCCTGGGATCGCACCCGGGTCAGATGACGCAGTCGTTTGTAAAAATATTTGACAGCAAAACCGTACAACGGAAAGATGGAGATCGCCACCACCGTCAGCCAGAAATTGATATACATCATCACACTGATGGCGATGATCAGCGTAATCATGTCCAGCCAGATATTCATCAGTCCGGTGATCACAAAATTTTTCGTTTGTTCCACGTCATTGATGACGCGGGAAATGATTTCCCCGACCTTATGATTATTGTAGTATCGTAATGAAAGTTTTTGAATATGGGCAAAAAGGTGATCGCGAATATCATATAACACCTTGTTTCCCGTCCACTGTGCAAAATATTGACGATAGTATTCGATGGGATAGCGGATCACCGTAAACAGGATAAAAGCTCCTCCCATTATGAGCAGAAGTTGATTCCATTTTTCTTCACCCGGCATGTCCGCCAGCAAAATATCATCGACCACGTATTTTAATAATAAGGGCAACGTTAACGGGATTCCGAATTTGACAATCCCGATCAGAATCGTTATGATGATTTCCTTTTTATAATTTTGAATAAATCGCATGTACCGCTTGATACTGTCCAAGGGGCACATCACCTCTTTTCATCGCGACGGGGAGTTTCTGTTTTCAAGCTGGAGGTATCGTTGATACCACCGTTCCACGAATCCCGGCTGGAACGGCCCCTTCTTTTCTTCCACCCAGCGCATAACCTGTTGCACTCCGCTGTGAACGTTCCGCTGCACTTCAGCGGGATACTTCATCAGGCGGCTGTGCTGCGTGTACTCGTCCTTATCCAGCACGATATATGAACCGTCGGGGAACACTTTAACATCCAGATCATAATCGATATAAGATAACACCCCGTTCTTATATGTATAGGGAGATCCGATATTACAATAGAAATATATGCCGTCGGCACGGATCATTGCAATCGTGTTAAACCATTGATCCCTGCCAAATGTACAAATGGCCGGTTCTCTGGTCCTCCATTCCCGGCCGTCCGCTTCTGTTACACGTACGTGATCATTTCCGCCGATCACCACATTGGGACTGCTGTAGAGAACCAGCGTACGGTCCCACGAGCGGTGAAACGAGCGGTCATGTTTGTAACTGATGATCTTAATCGGTTTCCTCGGTACTGGTGACGTCATTTGTCTCTCCTTTCCCGTACACCGCTAATTTCCTTCCGGTCTCTTATGGGTGATCATATTTTCCACATCTGTCAGGTAGGTATCGATCGAGGGGCGTTCGTCCAGATAATCAGCCAGTTTAAAATAACTGATCTTATAATAAGGATCCCCTTCAATGATCGGGAAAGATTTTTTATCCTGTATATACTGATCAACCGCACGTTGAACCTGATCAAGCACCCGGGGGATTTCAGGATCATCGAAGATTTCAAAGGTTTCCTTTGACATATAGTATTGTTTGCGCGGAATCCCCTGTAAAAAAGGAGCCAGTAACGAATAATCGATACGATTATCGGGCTCAACAAGAACGGACAGGGAAACACCCGCCGGTAACTGCTTGTGATAATCCTGAACGCCCTTTTTCACTTCGTCGATGGTCACATCGATCTTCGGCCACTGGCGACCTTCACTTTTTCCGGACGACTTGCCCCGGTCGTCTTTTTTACGTCCCCGACGGCGAAATAACATGCCTTTGATCCCTCCGTTCTCTATGAGGAAAGCTTCTTGGACAGGGTAATGTATTTTTGCACATGGTACCCCAGTCCGGAGTAAAATGGAATCACCTGACGATTATCCTGATTAATCATAATATAGACATCCCTGACTCCCTTTGCCCTGAACCGCTGTTCCAGTGATTCAACAAGCAACCGTCCGATGCCGCGTTTTTGAAATTCCGGATGAACGGCCAGCCGATAAAAATAGGCACGATTTCCGTCAATCGTTCCCACGATGACACCGATGACCCGCCCCTCCGATTCCGCAACCATAACCAGTTCACTATCCCAGGCCAATTGTCTGGCAAGCGCATCCAGTGACTCTGTTTCTGTTTGTTCGAGTCCCGTTAAACGCCAGATATCCGTAATTGCAGCATAATCTCCCAGCCGAAACGATCTGATTTCCAACAGTATTTCCTCCCCAATCCTTATCCTTTGTCTATTGTACACTTTGCCTCTTCCGGCAAGCAAGTATACACAGGTCCCCGTTCCACACGATCTGTTCAAGTGATTAGAGAATATCCCCCGTCCACAATAATCGTTTGACCGCGAATCATGTCCGCCTGATCAGATAAAAGAAACATGACTGCGGAAGCCAGATCCTCTTTTTGAACAAGACGACCCGCCGGTGTACGCCGCGCTGAATCCTGCAGCAACTCATCACGGTTGGGGAAATGTTTGAGCGCATCCGTATCGACGACCCCTCCGGACACCGCGTTCACCGCAATGTTCATCGGAGCCAGTTCCACCGCCAGATATCGGGTCAATGATTCGACTGCAGCCTTGGATACCCCGACAGTTGTATAATTGGGAATCACCCGCTGCGAACCGAGACTGGACAGGCTGACGATTTTTCCGCCCCCGTTTTTCTCCATTCTCCGCGCTGCTTCCTGAGCCAGAAACAACAGTGCCTTTGAGTTGATATTCATCGTCCAGTCCCAGTGGCTCTCCTCCAATTCCATCAGTGGACGAAGAACTCCTGATGCGGCATTGTTTATCAGGATATCCAGCCGACCGAAGCGTTGATCGATCTCCGCAAACATTTCTTTGATTTTTTCGGGGTCTCCCACGTTGGCGCGAACGGAGAGCACCTTCACCCCTTTTTGTTGCAGTTCCTTTGCAGTTTCCTCCGCCGCACTGCGGTTACGTAAATAATTGATGACGATATCACAGCCCTGGTCTGCCAGCCGTTCGGCAATGATTCTTCCGATCCCCCGGGAACCGCCGGTAACCAGCGCTACTTTATTTTTAAGCGACAAGTTCATTCACCTTCCTATTACGTTGCTGATATAGACTCAATTATACCACAGATGAATGAAACTGCCCGAAATGACCTATCCTAAAATAAAAAGAGGAGGGAGCGGCCTTGTATGTCGGGCGACCGATGGAACAACTGGAAGATGTCCCTTTGTCCGGCTGGGAAATGAAAGAATTAGCCTATTTTCATCATATCATGTCCCAATTGATCCCCTTTTTAAATCAGGAAGGGGTCGCCGTACACAACGACATTATCAAAGAAATCGAACGAAGGGGGGGCCTGCCCCGTGACCGCGGGGCATGGGACCACAGTTCGCACACTATCTATGATTAAACGGTTTGGCTATCAAAGAAAGGAGGGACAAGTCATGGCACAACAACATTCATTAAACCGCCGTGAACTGATGTTCATCGAAGATGAAATCCGTGCCGAAGAGATCACGGCCAAAACACTGAACTGGATGGCAGCATCATGTGAAGAACCCGAGTTGCGATCCCGGCTGGAACAGATCGCCGAATCACATCAGCGAAAAATCGCAGATCTGTCACAATATTTCAACCGCACCACTGCCAATCATCATTAAAAGGAGGATTTTGTATGCCGAACAATATGGATGAACGGGGGTTGACGGAACGGGAAATCATGCAGCTGGCCCTTGAACTGGAAAAAGGAAGATGCCGCAGTCTCAGTAATACGATGCTTGAAACGGAACACCCCGTGCTTCGCCGCGTTTATCAGGAATGCTTGAATAACGCCTATGAAAATCAACAGCAGATCTTTTCAATCATGCACAATGAAGGATGGTACCGGATTCCGCCCGCTACCATCGAAGACATCGCTCAGGTTCAACAAAACATGCAAAACAATCTGCATCCGGATCAACAGTTTTAATATCCGTTTTCCAGCAGGCGGTTGATCACCTTTCCATACGGAACAGGAAAAGTATAATCACCAATCCTCTGCATATCTGCCCACTCAGCCCCGGGTGGAAGATGTTCTTCTTCCCGGGATACGATATGCATTTGATAGATCTTCATATGCCAGCGTAGATGAGAGAATGTATGAAGGACGCTCATCCAACTTTCATCTTCCGGGTCGGAACCGGCCGCAAAACCTGCGTTCACGCTTTCCGCCCGAATCCCATAAGATGCATAGAGATGACGGCTCACTTTTTCCGGGCTGTGTTCCTCCCCATGTTCCACAGCGGGAAGTTGCCACAGTCCGGCAAGCAAACCTTCGCTGGGTCGTTTTTGAATCAACAATTTTCCGTCATCGATCACTACGCCTGCGGTAACATTGACATCCCGTGGGCGTTTCGATTTCCCTTTAACCGGTAATTCCGTCTGTTTTCCCTGTTCAAAAGCGTGACAATCTTCCATTACCGGACAAGTCAAACATTGCGGAGAACGCGGCATACAGATCAGTGCACCCAGTTCCATCAACGCCTGATTGAAATACGAAGGATTTTTCTCATCAATGAGAATTCGAACCGCCTGCTCAAATAATTTTCGGACGGGAATACGTTGAATGTCTTCCTCTATAAGAAGCAGTCGTGATAACACACGCATCACATTTCCGTCCACTGCCGGTTCGGGACGGTTATAGGCAATGCTGAGAATGGCCCCCGCCGTATAGGGTCCGACCCCTTTTAATTCAGAAATTCGTTCAGGGTCGTCCGGGACTTTACCGTCATATTTCTCTTTTACCTCTCGAACCGCTTGATGAAGGTTGCGCGCACGGGAATAGTAGCCCAGCCCTTCCCAGTATTTCAAAACTTCATCCTCGCCGGCCCGCGCCAGTTCATCCAGCGTCGGAAACCGCTCCATAAACCGTTCAAAATAGGGGATCACCGTGTCTACCCGGGTTTGTTGCAGCATCATTTCCGACACCCAGATTTTATAAGGATCTTTATCTTCACGCCAGGGCAGAGGACGTAAATTTTGTTCGAACCAGTTTAGCAGACGTATGCGAAAACCGGTGATATCAAAATCTGAAGGAATCGGGTGTAATCCTTCGCTATGTTGAGATCGATTCTGTTTTTTTGTCTCCATATCCGTTATCGCTCCGATCCAGTCGACTTTTGCATCCCACTTCTTTTTGTTAACATAGAATGACGAACGGGTCAAATGTTAAAAAAAAACGTTTTGAAGGAGGTCTGCTTTCAATGGATACGGGTACACACATTACCATGGGATTCGGCCTTGCCGGGCTGGCTCATCTTGACCCTGCCGTGCAACAGGATCCTGTCCTGGCTTCCGCCGTGTTATTAGGTGCCGTTATCGGATCAAATGCACCGGACTTTGACGGCTTATTTCGTCTCAAGGGAAATGCCAGGTATATAAAAAATCACCGCGGTCTCTCCCATTCCTTCCCTGCTGTTTTATTATGGGGAGGCGGAATCACCGCATTGCTTGCACTCTTTTTCCCCGCCGTCTCCTGGGGCCATCTGTTATTCTGGACATTCCTGTCGGTGGTGATCCACGTTTCCATTGATCTGTTCAATTCATACGGAACACAAATGTTACGCCCGATCTCTGAAAAATGGATCGCCTTTCATGTCATTCATATATTCGACCCCTATATTTTCATTTCACACATGATCGGTTTTATCCTGTGGGCATCGGGTATCTCTCCGGGGCCGCTGTTTGCCGCTATTTACGGGTCCATCGTTCTATACCTGTTGTTGCGCATTCTCATCCGTAATTCCATCCATAAAAAGGTGCAGCAGGTCGCCGGATTGAAAGGAAACTACACGATTCTTCCCACGGTATCCCTGTCCCAGTGGGGTGTGGTCGTTGAAACGGAAGACGCATGGCATGTGGGGGACTGGAAGGATAAAAAACTGGAATGGCATGATCACTTTGAGAAGGTTGCGGAAAATGAAATCATCCGCAAATCAAAAGAAGACGAAAAGGTTGCCGCTTTCCTGTATTTCACTGATTTTGCCCATGTTCAGGTTAGGGAAAGGGATTTCGGTTACGAGGTGCGCTGGTTTGATCTTCGCTATCGCACGCGCTCCCATTATCGTTTTGTAGCCTTGGTCTGCATGGATGAAAATCTGAACATTCTTCAGTCCTATACCGGGTGGGCCTATCGTCCCCAGACCATCGAAAAAAAACTGCAGATTGAGAATATGGCTTAGACCTCCAATTGCTGCAACCAGTATTCGAGCAGGGTCAGCTGCCACAGCTTGCTTCCGCCCAGTACGGTAATGTTTTGTTCCGGAGCTGACAGTAATTTTTCAACATAATCCGGTTTAAAGATAGCGCGTTGTCTCGCCCGGTCCGATAACAACACTTCTTTTGCAAAACGATAATAAGATCCGCGCAGATATTTGAGGGCCGGCACGGGAAAATAGCCTTTTTTCCGATAAATGACTTCATGGGGAAGGACACGCTCCGCCGCTTTTTTGAGAATATATTTGCCGCCGTTTCCTACTTTTAATTGCGGTGGAATGGCAGCGGCGGCTTCAACCAGCTCATGATCGAGAAATGGCACACGTGCCTCCAGTCCCCAGGCCATCGTCATATTGTCCACTCTTTTTACCGGATCATCGATCAACATCACTGTCGTATCCAGCCGCAGGGCTTTATCCACAGCCTCCTCCGCCCCCGGCCGCTCAAAATGATTCTGTACAAACCGCAGAGAAACATTATCGGTATGATAGCGGGGTTGCAGGGCTTCCAGCACTTCCTCATGCCTGCGGTCAAAAAAAGCCTGCTGATAGAGGGCCACGGAATCGCCGTGGCCGTTCATGATTTTCGGGTACCAGTGATAGCCGGCGAAAATTTCATCCGCTCCCTGTCCGCATAACACCACTTTGATCTCTTTGCTCACTTCCTGCGACAACAGGTAAAATCCGACGGCGTCGTGGCTTACCATCGGTTCGGCCATCTCGGTGACACAATTTTGGACAGCGGGAAGAAGCCGGTTTGAATCGATAAAAATCTTGTGATGAATGGTCTCAAATAGTTCTGCAATCAGGTCACTGTACGCGAATTCGTTCCCTTCTACCATCCCCACATTTTCAAAACCGATGGAGTAGGTATGTAAAGACGGGGATTCCAGTTCCGCCATCAAAGCGACAATCAGACTGGAATCCAGTCCTCCGCTCAGCAGGGCACCGACCGGCACATCACTGACCATGCGGCGCTTCACACTTTTTTTAAGAAGTGTTAGCAGATGTTCCGCCCACTCTTCTTCCCTGAAGTCGCGGTATTGATCGTGGCGCTGAAAAGAGACGTCCCAGTATTTCTTTTTCTCCTTCTTGCCGTTTTTGTCGAGGATGAGCAACATGCCCGGCTCCAGTTTCTTGACATGTTCAAAAATGGTATGGGGTGCCGGTACCACGGAATGGAAGGTGAGATAATAGTGCAGGGCTTCCCGGGAAAGCTGCGAACGTAAAACACCTCCCTTTTTTAACGCCTGAATATTGGAGGCAAATGTGAACTGATCTCCATCATCGACATAATAGAGGGGCTTGATGCCGAGGCGGTCCCGCCCCAGTACAAAGCGTTCGCCACGGCGATCATAGATGCAAAAGGCAAACATTCCGTGCAATCGCCTGACGAAATCGTCCCCCCAGGCATGGTAAGCCTTCAGCAGAACCTCGGTATCACTGGTGGAAAAAAAGGAATAGCCTTTCAACAGGAGTTCCGCTTTTAGCTGACGATGATTATAAATTTCCCCGTTATAAGTGATGGTCAGCCCCAGCTTACGGTCGGTCATGGGCTGGTGACCGTTTTTGGAAAGGTCGATTATACTGAGGCGACGATGTCCCAGGGCAATCTGCGGTTCAATCAGCAGCCCTTCATCATCAGGCCCCCGCTTTTGCAGTGCGACGAGCATTTCTCTTACAGCTTTTTCATCCGGCATATTCCCCCTGAAGTTGATCACTCCACAGATTCCACACATGGTTTCAATCACCACTCCTGATTTGGGATTTTCGGTCCGTGGACCGTGCCATCCTTTCATTCCCTTTCAAATGACTTCTGGACTTTTTGCAATCGAAGATGATATGATGGATTGTACGTATTTTTTAACATGAGGAGAGTAATAATGAGTAAACGCAAGGACCTTCGTAATATTGCTATTATTGCCCACGTTGACCACGGCAAAACCACGCTGGTCGATCAGTTGCTTCACCAGTCCGGTGTGTTTCGCGCCAATCAACAGGTTCAGGAAAGGGCACTCGATTCCAATGATCTGGAGAGAGAACGGGGTATCACCATTCTCGCTAAAAATACCTCGATTCCATACATGGACTACACGATTAATATTCTGGATACTCCCGGACACGCCGACTTCGGCGGGGAAGTGGAACGGATTTTAAAAATGGTGGACGGGGTGCTGCTAGTTGTCGATGCCTACGAAGGCTGTATGCCGCAAACCCGTTTTGTGTTAAAAAAAGCGCTTGAGCAGAAATTGACCCCGATCCTGGTCATCAACAAGATGGACCGGGAAAACGCCCGCCCGATGGAAGTGGTTGATGAAGTCTACGACTTGTTTATCGATCTGGATGCTGACGAGGACCAGCTCGATTTTCCCGTGATTTACTGTTCGGCAATTAAAGGAACGGCCAGCACGGACCACGGACAGCAGGGTGAAAACATGAAAGCGCTGTTCGATGCGATCATCGATCACATTCCGTCCCCTGACGCCGATCCGGAATCTCCTTTTCAAATGCAGGTGACCATGCTTGATTATAATGATTACCTCGGGCGAATCGGAATCGGGCGTGTGCACCGCGGCACGGTGAAAACGGGTCAGCGTATCGCTCATATCCAACGGGACGGCACGATCAAACACGTCCGCATCGCCAAGATGTTCGGTTTTTCCGGATTGCAGCGTGTGGAGATCGATGAAGCCCGTGCCGGCGATATCATTGCTGTTCCCGGCCTGGAAGAATTGAACGTCGGGGAAACCATTGCCGATGTTGAACATCCCGAAGCCCTTCCCCTGCTCAAAATCGATGAGCCCACGCTGAAAATGACTTTTTTGATTAATAACAGTCCTTTTGCGGGCAGAGAAGGGAAGTACGTGACCTCCCGCAATTTGCGCGACCGTTTGATGGAGGAATTGGAACGGGATGTCAGTCTTCGCGTGGAAGACACGGAAAGCGGGGAAGCCTTTATCGTGTCGGGCCGCGGGGAATTGCATCTTTCCATCCTGATTGAAAATATGCGCCGCGAAGGATACGAACTGCAGGTTTCCAAGCCGCAGGTCATTATCCGTGAAATCGACGGGGTAAAAATGGAACCGTTTGAACGATTGACGATTGATATTCCGGAAGAATATACAGGGGCAGTAATGGAGTCCCTCGGGACCCGCAAAGCAGAGATGATCGATATGTCCAATAACGGCTTTGGCAACGTGCGCATCGAATTTATCATCCCTGCACGGGGATTGATTGGCTACCGCAATGAATTTTTGACGATGACCCGCGGCTACGGTATTATGAATCACTCTTTTGACAGTTACCGGCCTCTTCTTTCCGGGAATATCGGCGGACGCAAATCGGGAGCCCTGATTTCTCACGAGACCGGAACGGCGACCACGTACGGCATCATGTCAGTGGAGGACCGCGGTGTCATGTTTATCACTCCAGGGACGGAAGTATATGAAGGAATGATTGTGGGCGAACATTCACGGGACAACGATCTCGTCGTCAATGTGTGTAAGGAGAAGCACGCCACCAACGTTCGCTCGGCCACGAAGGAAGAAACGCAAAAATTGAAGGCTCCCCGGCGGATGTCGCTGGAAGAAGCCCTCGAGTTTCTGAATGATGATGAGTACTGTGAGGTTACTCCGCAATCGGTCCGACTGCGCAAAAAATATTTGAAGAAGAACGAGCGGGAGCGCCAGCAAAAGATGATGCAGCGTTCTTGATGGTGTAAGGTGGCGGTGGTGCCCCATGGTAAGGATGAGGATCGGGCTAACGCCCGATTCTTCCTTTTTATTTTGAACGTACCCGGTTCGGCGGTTCGGACGGTTCGGCGGTTCGGACGGTTCGGCGGGCGGTAAATAAGACGAATAAATCGTCTTATTTGCCATTTAAACTCCTCCCAGGGAATCACAATAACAATATAAGACGATTTTTTCACCCTATTTTTTCACTTTTGCTTTAAATTTCAGGTTTAAGGCGATTTTTCGGCCTGACCCCCTAATTTTGGACACCAACCACATCAAAGATCACTTATTCTCATTAAAGCGCAATTTTTTCGGGTTGGATCTCCCCAGATAAGCATAACTGGAGATATGTCTGGGGAGGCCAGTCCTCTAGGCTACCAT
>JAWLDF010000034.1:0-30009 GCA_041686735.1 Bacilli bacterium | reverse complement strand
TAAAAAATAGGATCGGGGAATATGACCCGATCCTATTCTTTCCTTTATAATAGAAGAAAAGAAAGTGCGCAAAATTCGGATTATAATCTGTGGAGGTGACAGGCAGGTGCAAACCGTACATGTTTTACTGGTAAGAGAGGTGGACGGACAACTGACGAGCAGCGGCTGATGCGGTCGTATGTCAGGAGGTGAAGGTTTCACCTTTCACGATCGTACATTGTATTCTGAACAGCGCACCATCATGCTTCAGATGGGATATCTGTATCGTAAATTAAGGGAGGTTTACTCCGATCGGATCCAGATTGATGTGATCGATCCGCGCAATGCTGTTTCTTATTTTTCCATCCTGGCCGGGAGGGCCTATCGGAACAGAATGGGGTGGAAGAAAGCGATCCGTTCCATGATTAAAGGGTTCAACACCATTGCCGTTTTTGTGGAAGGGGAACCGGTGGCTACGGGAAAGGTGCCCAATGTGGACATGGTCAGAGAAAGAATCGATCAAATTTTGCATCAGAAAGAAAGCGGGTGAGCAGAGTGGGGATCAAGGAACAGTGGCAAAAAATGATGGAGTTTTATGAAGAGATGTTTATGGTCCCGTACCGTTCGGCGGTGAAAAGGGAGATACGCGACGAGGAAGATCTGTTCTTACTATTAATTTTTTCGGAAATGATGGGTTTACCCAATCCGGTCTCTTATTACACACTGGAACTATATCCTGTCGTATATGAACGTTTTCATGAATGGCATCAGCGCATGGGCATGGAAAAATCCCCTCTGGACGGAATTCGATGCTGTTGACATATTATCAGTGGATAAAGGAAGCGATCACAAATGAAGACATATTTAAATAAGAAGGTTCTTTTTTTTGGCGGAAAAGGTGGCGTGGGCAAAACGACATCGGCATCCGCCTTTGCCGTGGGAGCTGCGCAACGGGGGAAAAAGACGTTACTGGTCTCTACCGACCCTGCTCACAATACCGGAGATATTTTTGATCAACCGATCGGAGATGTGGAAAAAAAGATCAGCGAAAACTTATGGGCGCTGGAAGTCGATCCCCATAAAGAATCCCACCGGTATATTTCACAGGTCAAGGATAACATCCGCCAAGTCGTAAGCTCACGCATGCTGGAAGAGATTAACCGGCAGATCGACACTGCCAGTGTATCGCCCGGTGCTGAAGAAGCCGCTTTATTTGACCGGCTGGTGGAGTTGATTCTGGAAGGGCAGGAGCGTTACGATCTGCTCGTTTTTGATACCGCACCCACCGGGCATACGATTCGCCTGCTGTCATTGCCTGAATTGATGGGTGTGTGGGTGGACGGCATGCTGCAGCGGCGACAAAAGACCAATGAAATGCACGCACTGTTGAGTGACGGGGAAGAACAACCGCAGGATCCCATTTTTCAAATCCTGCGAAAGAGAAAAAACAAATTTGCCGAGGCACGCAAAATTCTGCTTGATGCTGCGCGAACCTCTTTTATTTTTGTGATGATCCCGGAACGGCTTCCCATGGTGGAAACGAAAAAGGCGATCGCCATTTTAAAGAAACACGATATCCCGATCGAAACAATCATCGTCAACCGCATCCTGCCGGAGAAGGTGAATGATCCTTTTTTTCAACAGAGAAAGGAGCAGGAAAGCCGTTACCTGCATGAGATGAAGACGATGTTCAAAGGACAGGAACTGGTGTATGTTCCGATGATGCCTTACGATATTTATGGAAAAGAGGCGCTGGCAAAAATCGCCGAGCACTTATTTTCCGCAAGATGAAAGAAATAACTTGCATATACTTGACGATTTATATATAATAGTGAACGTTGGTCAATAGGCGCGATGAAGTGGAAGGTTGCCGACACACCCGGCCCCTTTGCCATGGTCGGTGTATCGGGTAATTTCCGCGGAGAAGTCTGTTTATAAAAAATGGGCGATAAAGGAGGGACTTGAATGGCAAAGCAAAAGATTCGTATTCGTTTGAAGGCGTATGATCACAGCATTTTGGATCAATCTGCCGAGAAGATTGTTGACACTGCAAAACGTTCCGGAGCAAGCGTATCGGGACCGATTCCGCTGCCGACGGAAAAAAACGTGTACACGATTTTACGTGCGGTGCATAAGTACAAAGATTCTCGGGAGCAGTTTGAAATGCGTACACACAAGCGTTTAATCGACATTGTGAACCCGACGCCGCAAACGGTAGATGCGTTGATGCGTTTAGATTTGCCGTCCGGCGTGGACATTGAGATCAAGCTGTAATTTGATGTCGTTTGAGTAGATGTTCGTTGGAATATACATTTTTAATGAAGAGGAACACAGGAGGTGGCAAACATGACCAAAGGAATCTTAGGAAAAAAAGTGGGGATGACGCAAATCTTCACTGAGGAGGGCGTTGCTGTTCCGGTTACTGTGATTCAGGCAGGACCGTGTGTCGTATTGCAAAAGAAAACCATTGAAAATGATGGTTATGAAGCAATTCAGATTGGTTTTCAAGACAAGAAAGAACAGCGTGCCATCAAGCCGGAAATCGGCCATGCAAAGAAAGCTGATACGGCACCTAAGCGCTTCATTCGTGAAGTTCGGGGAGTTATCCTCGATGAATACGAAGTAGGTCAGGAAATTAAAGTTGATACGTTTGCGGAAGGAGAAATCGTGGATGTAACAGGTACATCCAAAGGTAAGGGATTTGCCGGTGCCATCAAGCGTCATAATCAGGCACGCGGACCGATGGGACACGGTTCTCATTACCATCGCGGACCGGGTTCTCTGGGACCGATCGATCCCAACCGTGTATTTAAAGGACAGACCCTTCCGGGACGTATGGGTGGGGAAAAAGTCACAACCCAAAATCTTGAAGTAGTAAAAGTTGATGTGGAAAATAATTTGTTGTTGATTAAAGGAGCGGTGCCGGGACCGAGAAACGGTTACGTCACCATTAAAAGTGCGGTTAAAGCCCGTAGCTGATAGAGAAAGGAGGATCAGACATGCCGAAGGTAGCAGTATATAACCAAAACGGAACTCAAGCAGGAGAAATCGAATTATCCGATGCGGTATTTGGTATCGAACCCAATCAACATGTGCTTCATGATGCGGTTGTGATGCAGCAGGCATCTCAGCGTCAGGGAACACATGATGTTAAGAATCGTTCGGAAGTAAGCGGCGGTGGACGTAAACCGTGGCGTCAAAAAGGAACGGGACGTGCCCGTCAGGGAAGCATCCGTTCTCCGCAATGGGTAGGCGGAGGTGTTGTGTTCGGACCGACTCCTCGCAGCTATGCCTATAAATTACCGAAAAAAGTTCGTCGTCTGGCATTAAAATCTGCACTTTCTTCCAAAGTGAAGAACGATGACATCGTTGTTCTGGAAGATCTGCAAATTGAAACACCGAAGACAAAGGATATGGTGAATATTCTTAACAACCTGAATGCCGGAGGGAAAGCACTGGTTGTTACCGGTGAATATAACGAGACTGTGGCATTATCCGCCCGCAATATCCCGGGTGTGACTCTGGTTGATGCTTCCGGAATCAATGTGCTGGATATTCTGAAACATGATAAACTGGTCATCACCAAAGATGCAGTTGCTAAAGTAGAGGAGGTGCTTGGTTAATGAAAGATCCACGCGATATCATCAAGCGCCCGATTATCACTGAGAGTTCCACGGATTTAATGGCGAACAATGAATATGTGTTCGAGGTCAGCCTCAAGGCAAATAAGACCCAGATCAAACAAGCGATCGAAGAGATTTTCGATGTGAAGGTTGAACGGGTGAACACCATGCGTGTCAAAGGGAAAAAGAAGCGCATGGGACGTCATGAAGGGCGCCGTCCGGACTGGAAAAAAGCCATTGTTAAATTAACGGAAGACAGCAAAGCGCTTGAATATTTTGAAGGCGTATAAGGTATTGAGTAATCAGAGAAGGAGGGAACTTCCATGGGTTTGAAAAAATTTAAGCCGACATCCCCGGGTCGTCGTCAAATGACGGTTTCTACATTTGAAGAAATTACAACCGATAAACCGGAAAAATCCCTGCTTGCCCCCCTGACAAAAAAGGCGGGACGCAACAATCAGGGTCGATTGACTGTACGGCACCAGGGCGGCGGTCACAAACGGAAGTATCGTATTATTGACTTTAAACGGAACAAAGATGGTATACCAGGTACCGTTGCCACGATTGAGTATGATCCCAATCGTTCTGCAAATATTGCATTGATTCACTATGCAGACGGGGAAAAACGTTATATCCTCGCACCCAAAGGATTGAAAGTGGGAGACCAGATCATGTCCGGACCTGATGCGGACATCAAGGTAGGGAATGCCCTTCCGCTTGTAAATATTCCTGTGGGTACAGTCATTCATAACATCGAAATGAAGCCGGGCAAAGGCGGTCAGCTGGTTCGTGCGGCAGGTGCGGAAGCTCAATTGCTCGGTAAAGAAGGAGAATACGCAATCATTCGTTTAACTTCAGGTGAAGTTCGCATGATTCGTAAAGAATGCCGCGCAACCATCGGTCAGGTTGGAAATCTGGATCACGAGTTGATCAACATCGGTAAAGCGGGACGCTCTCGCTGGTTAGGCAAGCGCCCGACCGTTCGCGGATCTGTTATGAACCCGGTTGACCATCCTCACGGTGGTGGTGAAGGTCGTGCTCCGATCGGTCGTAAGTCCCCTGTAACACCCTGGGGTAAACCGACTCTCGGATACAAGACAAGGAAGAAAAACAAGGATTCCGATAAATATATCATCCGTCGTCGTAAGAAGTAATCTGGCGGATGACTGGCAAACAACGACCATTAACATGATTTGCGAAGGGAGGTACATTTATGGGACGTAGTTTGAAAAAAGGACCTTTTGTTGATGACCATCTCATGAACAAAATCGAAGAAATGAATGAGAAAAACGAAAAGAAAGTCATCAAAACTTGGTCTCGTCGTTCTACTATTTTTCCTGAATTCGTAGGACATACCATTGCAGTATATGATGGGCGCAAACATGTGCCTGTATATATATCCGAGGATATGGTAGGTCACAAGCTTGGAGAATTCGCTATGACACGGACGTTTAAAGGTCATACCGATGACGATAAGAAAACGAAACGATAATTGATGATGCTGAAGGAAAGAGAGGAGGTACAATAGAATGGAAGCCAAAGCGAAAGCGAGATATGTTCGTATAGCTCCTCGTAAGGCGCGCCTTGTAATTGATTTGATTCGCGGCAAGCAGGTAGGTGAGGCGCTGGCTATTTTACAGCACACACCGAGAGCTGCTTCCCCGATCATTGAAAAAGTCGTTCGGTCTGCTGTTGCCAATGCCGAACACAACAACGAATTGGATGTTAATAAACTGGTCATCAGTGAGGCGTTTGTTGATGAAGGACCGACTTTAAAGAGATTTCGCCCCCGTGCACAGGGACGGGCCAGTCGAATTAACAAACGTACCAGCCATATTACGGTGGTCGTAAAAGAAAAATAAAAGGAGGGATCTATGTGGGTCAAAAGGTTAACCCGGTAGGGATGCGTGTAGGGATTATCCGTGACTGGGAATCCAAATGGTACGCAGGAAAAGATTTTGCTGATTTGCTCCATGAAGACATTAAACTGCGTGAATATATCAAAGATCGTTTAAAAGATGCTGCGGTAGCCTCGATTGAAATTGAACGTGCGGCCAACCGCGTCAATATTACCATTCATACCGCCAAACCCGGAATGGTCATCGGTAAGGGTGGTACGGAAGTTGAAGCTCTGCGCGAACAACTTTCCAAAATGACAAACAAAAAAGTACACATCAATATCAATGAGATTAAGAACCCGGATCTGGATGCATCGCTGGTAGCAGAAAACATTGCGCGCCAGCTGGAAAACCGCATTTCTTTCCGTCGTGCACAAAAGCAGGCAATCCAGCGTACAATGCGCGCCGGAGCGAAAGGAATTAAAACACTGGTGAGCGGTCGTCTGGGTGGAGCCGACATCGCACGTTCGGAAGGATACAGCGAAGGTACGGTACCTCTTCATACCCTGCGTGCCGACATTGACTATGGAACAGCAGAAGCCCATACCACTTACGGACGTATTGGAGTGAAGGTATGGATTTATCGTGGTGAAGTACTTCCCAAAGCGAAAACAGGCCAGGCCGGGGAAGGAGGAAAGTAAACATGTTAATGCCAAAACGCGTAAAACATCGTAAAGTCCATCGCGGACGTATGACAGGCCGCGCCAAAGGCGGTACGGAAATTGCTTTCGGTGAGTACGGTTTGCAGGCACTTGAGCCGTCCTGGGTAACCAACCGCCAGATCGAAGCGGCTCGTATTGCGATGACCCGTTATATGAAACGTGGAGGAAAGGTTTGGATTAAAATTTTCCCGGATAAACCCGTTACACAAAAGCCGCTTGAAGTTCGGATGGGTAGTGGTAAAGGTTCACCTGAACACTGGGTAGCCGTAGTTAAACCCGGTAAGATCATGTTTGAAATTGCCGGCGTTTCTGAGGAAGTTGCCCGTGAAGCGTTGCGTCTTGCATCGCACAAACTGCCCGTTAAGACCAAGTTTGTAAAACGGGAAGAATTGGGTGGTGACGCAGATGAAAGCTAAAGAATTACGCAACTTAACAACAGCAGAAATTGAACAAAAGCTGGTTGGTTTAAAGGAAGAACTATTCAATCTCCGTTTTCAACTGGCCACCGGACAGCTGGACAATACAGCCCGCATCAGTCAGGTGCGCAAAGATATTGCACGTGCCAAAACCGTTTTAACGGAGCGTCAACGGGGAATCAGCTAAATTAAATCAATACTTCGCTGAAGTTGAAAGGAGGTACTCACGTGGCAGAAGAACGCAAAGCTCGCAAAGAGTTGATCGGAAAAGTCGTCAGCGACAAGATGGACAAAACCATTGTTGTCATGGTTGAAACCCATAAAAAACACAAGTTGTACCACAAGCGTGTCAAGTATTCCAAAAAGTTCAAAGCTCACGATGAATTGAATCAGGCTAAAGTCGGCGATATCGTTCGTATCATGGAGACGCGTCCGTTGTCCAAGGATAAGCGCTGGCGTTTAGTTGAGATTGTGGAAGAAGCAGTGATTATTTAACGGGAATCGATTGAAGGGAGGGAACATACCATGATTCAACCTCAAACACGTTTGAAGGTGGCAGATAACTCCGGTGCCAAAGAATTAATGTGTATTAAAGTTCTTGGCGGTTCGAAGCGGAAGTTCGCCAATATTGGAGATGTAATTGTTTGTTCCGTTAAAGAAGCAACACCCGGAGGCGTTGTCAAAAAAGGGGACGTTGTGAAGGCGGTAATCGTACGTTCTAAGCGTGGAAGTCGTCGTGAAGACGGTTCATATATCCGTTTTGATGAAAACGCAGCGGTTATTGTCCGTGATGACAAGAGCCCCCGCGGAACACGTATTTTCGGTCCTGTTGCCCGCGAATTGCGTGAGAAGGATTATATGAAAATCGTTTCCCTTGCGCCCGAGGTTATTTAACGGGAAAAGAAATTCAATGTTCGTGTATTAAGATGCTGAAAGTGTCTTTTAAGAGGAGGTGCTCGACAGTCATGCATATCAAGAAAGAAGATACGGTCATTGTCATTTCCGGTAAAGATAAAGGAAAAAAAGGACGCGTATTGCAGGCTTATCCCAAGAAGGATAAGGTGCTGGTTGAAGGAATCAATATGGTAAAAAAACACGTACGGCCCAATCCGAAAAACCAGCAGGGTGGAATTGTGAACCAGGAAGCTCCGATTCATGTTTCCAATGTGATGCTGGTTGATCCCAAAACCGGTGAACCGACTCGCGTGGGATATAAATTTTTGGATAACGGTAAGAAAGTTCGTGTTGCAAAGAAATCAGGAGAAGTGATTGACAAGTAATCAGCGGGAAAGGAGGTTTAACGCGAATGCCTGCACGTTTAGTTGAAAAATATCGCAATGAAATCACACCGAATTTAATGAAAAAGTTTAATTATGATTCTGTAATGCAAGTACCGAAAATCGAAAAAGTGATCATCAACATGGGGGTTGGAGAAGCTGTGGCAAACCCCAAGGTTCTCGATAATGCAGTTGAAGATCTCACTCTGATTTCCGGACAGAAGCCGGTCGTTACCCGTGCAAAGAAATCGATCGCCGGTTTCCGTTTGCGTGAAGGTATGCCGATCGGAGCGAAAGTAACCCTGCGCGGAGATCGCATGTATCACTTTTTAGATAAATTATTTAACGTGGCACTGCCTCGTGTACGTGATTTCCGTGGTGTGTCTGCCAATGCTTTTGACGGACGTGGAAACTACACGCTCGGAATCAAAGAACAATTAATTTTCCCGGAGATCGAATACGATAAGGTCGATAAAGTCCGTGGAATGGACATCATTATTGTAACAACGGCGAAGACTGATGAAGAGGCACGGGAATTGCTCGAACAAATGGGAATGCCTTTTCGCAAGTAACTCCTAAAAAGTAAGGAGGGAAAAACGTGGCAAAAAAATCAATGATCATCAAGCAACAGCGGAAACAGAAGTTTAAAGTGCGCGAGTACACACGTTGCGAACGTTGTGGCCGCCCTCATTCCGTATTGCGGAAGTTCCGCTTATGCCGGATTTGTTTCCGTGAATTAGCATACAAAGGTCAGATTCCTGGCGTTAAAAAAGCAAGCTGGTAAATCCCCTGGAACGGGAAGGAGGTAGTACAGATATGGTAATGACTGATCCTATTGCAGATATGCTTACCCGAATTCGTAATGCCAATATGGTTCGTCATGAGACGGTTGAAGTGCCGGCATCCAAAACAAAAAAAGAGATCGCCCGCATCTTACAAGAAGAAGGATTTGTCCGTGACGTCGAGTATATAGATGATAACAAACAGGGAATTATTCGCATCTACCTGAAGTACGGAGCGGATAACGAACGTGTCATCACCGGTTTGAAGCGGATTAGCAAGCCGGGTCTTCGTGTGTATACGAAGAAAGAAGAAATTCCTCGTGTACTGGGTGGACTGGGTATTGCCGTATTGTCCACATCCAAAGGCGTTATGACCGACAAACAGGCACGCAAAGAACAAGTGGGCGGAGAAGTTTTGGCTTACATCTGGTAAGATAGTCAACAACGATTGGAGGTGTGATTATGTCACGAGTAGGAAAGAAACCAATTGCCATTCCGTCAGGCGTTGAAGTGAAATTGGACGGAACAAAACTGACGGTGAAGGGACCTAAAGGAACTCTGGAAAAGGAAATTCACCCGGATATGAAAGTTACCATTGCAGACAACGAAATCGTCGTCGAGCGTCCGACTGACAATAAAGAACATCGCGCATTACACGGCACAACCCGCAGCATTGTATCCAACATGGTGGAAGGTGTCAGCAAAGGTTTTGAAAAAGGACTTGAATTGGTCGGTGTTGGATATCGTGCCAATAAATCCGGTAACAAAGTGGTACTGAATGTAGGGTACTCCCACCCTGTTGAAATCGAACCGATCAATGGAATCGAACTGGATGTACCTTCTCAGACCAGTATCGTGGTTAGAGGAATCGATAAGGAACGGGTCGGACAGGTTGCTGCCGAAATTCGTTCCGTACGCAAACCGGAACCTTATAAAGGGAAAGGGATTCGCTATCAGGGCGAATATGTACGTCGTAAAGAAGGGAAAACAGGTAAATAAAGCAAGTTAAGAAGGGAGTGACACAACGATGATCACAAAGCCGGATAAAAATAAAGTAAGAAAGAAAAGACATTTACGTATCCGCAGAAGATTATTTGGAACGGCTGAGCGTCCCCGCTTAAATGTTTATCGTTCAAGCAAACATATCTACGTTCAGTTAATTGATGATATGGAGGGCAAAACCCTCGCAGCCGCTTCCACTCTTGATCCTGAATTGAAGGACGAAATCAAGAACGGCGGCAATATCGAAGCGGCTACAAAAGTTGGGGAATTAATCGCTAAACGCGCGAAAGATAAAGGCATTAGCAACGTTGTTTTTGATCGTGGCGGTTATCTGTATCATGGACGTGTAAAAGCACTGGCTGACGCTGCCCGAGAAGGCGGACTCGAATTTTAAAAGGAGGGAAATTCATGCGCATTGACCCGAACAGCTTAGAGCTAGAAGAAAAAGTGGTTTCAATCAACCGTGTGGCCAAAGTAGTAAAGGGCGGACGCCGCTTCAGCTTCAGCGCACTGGTTGTAGTTGGAGATAAAAATGGTCATGTAGGTGTGGGAATGGGTAAAGCTTCGGAAGTACCGGACGCAATCCGCAAGGGAATCGACGATGCCAAGAAAAACCTGATTCAGGTTCCGATCGTCGGATCGACCGTTCCTCATCAAGTGACCGGACATTTTGGAGCAGGACGGGTATTGATCAAGCCCGCAGCGGAAGGTACCGGAATTATTGCCGGCGGACCTGTTCGTGCCGTACTGGAATTAGCCGGAGTTGGTGATGTGTTAAGCAAATCTCTGGGATCCAACAATCCGCTCAATATGGTGAATGCAACTCTGGAAGGTTTGAGCAGATTGAAGCGTGCTGAAGAAGTCGCCAAACTTCGTGGCAAATCTGTAGAAGAATTGTTAGGATAAAGGAGGGATAGACCGTGGCGAAAAAACTTCAAATTACTTTAAAGCGCAGTTTGATCGGTCGTCCTGAGCCCCAGCGTAAGACAATTGAGGCACTGGGGTTGCGCAAACTCCATCAAACCGTTGAGCAAAACGACAATTCCGCAATTCGCGGTATGATTACAAAAGTATCACATCTGGTAGAAGTAAAGGAAATTGACTCGTAATATTGACCAGAACAGGAGGTGTTACCATGAAACTGCATGAACTCAAACCTGCAGAAGGTTCTCGTAAAAACAGAAAGCGTGTGGGACGTGGGATCGGCACCGGTAACGGTAAGACAGCGGGAAAAGGACATAAAGGTCAGAATGCTCGCTCCGGAGGCGGAGTAAGACCCGGATTTGAAGGGGGACAAAACCCCATTTACCGCCGGTTACCGAAGCGCGGTTTTACCAACCCCAACCGGAAAGAATATGCCATTGTCAACCTTGAAACATTGAATCGTTTTGATGCCGACAGTGTAGTGACACCCGAAACATTGATTGAAACAGGGGTCATCAAAAACTTGAAAGATGGCGTAAAAGTTTTGGGAGACGGCGAATTAAAAGTGAAGTTAACAGTGAAGGCTAATAAATTCTCTCAATCCGCGGTAGAGAAAATAGAGGCTGCAGGTGGGAAAACTGAGGTGATTTAATTTGTTCCAAACAATCTCCAATATTTTTAAAGTAGGCGATTTGCGAAGTAAAATCATTTTTACTTTACTGATGCTGGTCGTCTTTCGCATTGGAAGCTTTGTACCCGTACCCAACGTTGATGTAGCAGCTCTACAAGCTTATGCCCAGGGTAACAACATATTTGGATTTTTTGACACGTTTACCGGGGGGGCATTGAATCAATTTTCCATTTTCGCGATGGGGATCATGCCTTACATTACGGCTTCGATCATTATGCAATTGCTCTCAATGGATGTCGTACCGAAATTTGCGCAATGGGCGAGAGAAGGGGAATCCGGTCGTCGCAAAATTGCGCAGTTTACCCGTTACGGAACGGTTGTTCTTGCTCTGATTCAGAGCACGGGAATGGCCGTCGGATTTAACAATCTGATTCCCGGACTGGTAACAAATCCGTCTTTTACGTCATTTGCATTGATTGCCCTGACGCTGACTGCAGGAACCACATTCTTAATGTGGCTGGGTGAACAAATCACCGAAAAAGGAATCGGGAACGGAATTTCCATTATCATCTTTGCCGGAATTGTGGCTGGAATCCCGGGAGGTATCCGGGATATTTATGCGACTCAGTTCTTAAATGCAGCAGATCAAATTTTCTTAAGTGTAGTAAAAGTCGTTGTTATTTTACTCGTAGTGATCGCGATTATTGCCGGAGTTATTTTTGTCCAGCAGGGTATTCGTAAGATCCCCGTGCAGCATGCGAAGCGTGTTGTTGGACGTAAAATGTACGGCGGTCAAACGACACATTTGCCGATTAAAGTCAATGCAGCCGGAGTTATTCCAGTCATTTTTGCTCTGTCGATCGTGATTTTCCCGCAGACACTGGCAAACTTCTTTGCCGGAAATACAGTAGCTGACTGGATCCGGATGAATTTTGACTACCGTGCTCCGCTCGGAATGGTACTGTATGTACTGTTAATCATCGGATTCACTTATTTTTACACCTTCGTTCAGATTCAACCTCCGCAAATGGCGGAAAACCTAAAGAAGAACGGAAGTTATATTCCGGGAATCCGACCGGGTAAATCGACTGAAATTTATCTGACCAGGATTTTGAATCGAATCACGCTGGTAGGTGCGGTATTCCTTGCGGGTGTATCGATCCTTCCCGTATTTTTCTCCGCAATGGCCAATCTGCCTCAGACGGTACAGATCGGGGGAACGGCGTTGTTAATCGTGGTCGGTGTGGCCCTGGATACCATGAAACAAATCGAAACCCAACTGGTTAAGCGTCATTACAAAGGTTTTATCAAGTAGAGTAAGGTGATGGGAGAGATTACTGGAACTTGGGCCTGTGTCAAGCAAGACCAGTAATTAAGTGGAGGGATTGTTTTGAATATTATCTTAATGGGTCTGCCCGGAGCGGGAAAAGGAACGCAGGCAGAAAAGATAGTAGAAGCGTTCCAACTTCCGCATATCTCCACCGGGGATGCATTTCGGGCGGCTGTAAAAGAAGAAACGTCACTCGGACTCAAGGCAAAGTCCTATATGGACCAGGGACAGTTGGTCCCCGATGATATCGTGATCGGTATTGTGCAGGAACGTTTGGGCAAAGATGATTGTAAAAACGGCTTTTTGCTGGACGGATTCCCGCGCACGGTACCACAGGCAGAAGCGCTTGATCGAATCATGGAAGAAAGCGGACGTACTATCGACCATGTGATTAACATTGAAGTGCCGATGGAAATCTTGTTGGAACGTTTGACCGGACGTCGCATCTGTAAAACGTGCGGATCCACCTATCATGTGGTGTTTAATCCGCCGAAACAGGAAGGTGTTTGTGACAAGTGCGGCGGTGAGTTGTATCAACGTGATGATGACAATGAAGAAACCGTCTCTACAAGACTCAAAGTAAACATTGAACAATCTGAACCACTGATCGCTTACTATAATCAACAGAGTAAACTGCGCAATATCAATGGGGATCAGGATATCAACGTTGTGTTTGAACAGATTTCTAAAATATTGCGAGGTCATTATTAATGATTATCTGCAAATCTCAACGTGAATTGGAGATTATGCGAGAGGCCGGGAAACTGGTGGCTTTAACTCACAGAGAACTGTCCCGGTATATTCAGGCAGGAATCACAACCGGAGAACTCGATCACATCGCAGAAACATTTATTCGCAAACATGGCGGCAAACCATCTTTTAAAGGCTATGGAGGCTTTTCGGGAAGCATCTGTACTTCAGTGAATGAGGAACTTGTTCACGGCATACCGGGAAAACGCAAGTTGCAGGACGGCGATATCATCAGTATTGATATCGGCGTGGAAATTGACGGCTATCACGGTGACTCTGCATGGACATACGCCGTGGGGGAGATTGACCCCGTTACGAAGAAACTGATGAAAGTAACGGAAGAATCCCTTTTTAAAGGGTTGGAACAGGCAAAACCGGGTGCACGATTGTCCGACATTTCACATGCGATTCAAACCCATGTTGAAGCGGAAGGTTTTTCCATCGTGCGGGAATATGTCGGACACGGGATTGGCCGTAACCTTCATGAGGACCCGCAGATTCCCAATTTTGGGCCACCGGGACGGGGACCCCGTTTAAAACCGGGTATGGCTCTGGCGATTGAACCCATGGTGAATGTTGGAGACAGGCACGTTCGAACACTGGATGATCAATGGACGGTGGTTACGGTAGACGGTTCCATGTGTGCCCATTATGAACACACCATAGCGATTACGGACGAAGGGTACGAAATTTTAACGGAAACAGATTGATGAAGGTGATGGATGTGAGTGATTCAGAATCATCGAAACCGTTGTTGGGTAAAGTCGTTCGTATAACGCGTGGTCGGGATGCCGGCAAATTTGCCATTGTGGTGCAGCAACTGGATGATAAGTATGTCGCAATAGCCGATGGAGACAAACGAAAGCTAGATCGGCCCAAACGGAAAAACATTGTTCATCTGGACGTAACGGACTATACAGTAACGGATGTTATTAAACCTCAATCGAATAATGGCCGATTAACCAATGGAAAGCTTCGATATCATCTCGGCAAATATATTGAGCAACAGACTGAAGTACAACGTAAAGGAGAGTGAACTATGGCCAAAGAAGATGTAATTGAGGTGGAAGGTACGGTAATTGAGCCGCTTCCTAACGCCATGTTTCGGGTAGAACTCGAAAATGGTCATAAAGTACTTGCCCACGTATCCGGTAAAATTCGCATGCACTTTATTCGGATTTTACCCGGAGATAAGGTAACGGTTGAACTGTCGCCGTATGATTTGACACGCGGGCGCATTACGTATCGATATAAATAAACCGATTTCCGAAGAAAAGAGCAAGTGCTTGTTTTTTCGTTCTATTTTTATCTATTATGAAGTGAAGGAGGTTCATACGGTGAAAGTTAGACCATCTGTAAAACCCATTTGTGAAAAATGTAAGATTATTCGCCGTAAAGGAACCGTAATGGTTATCTGCGAAAATCCGAAACACAAACAAAAGCAAGGTTAATCCAACAACTGGCAGAAATACATTCCAAGATCAGGAGGTGTGCTAAACGGTATGGCACGTATTGCAGGTGTAGACTTGCCCCGTGAAAAACGGGTCGAAATCGCTTTGACTTACATTTTTGGTATTGGTCGTCCCAAGTCGAATCAAATCCTGGCAGAGACCGGCATTAACCCGGATACTCGCGTTCGTGATTTGACGGAAGATGAGGTCGCCAAACTGCGCGAATACATCGATAAAAACGTGAAGGTTGAAGGGGATCTTCGTCGCGAAATCTCTTTGAACATCAAGCGTTTGATCGAGATCGGTTCTTATCGTGGAATCCGTCATCGCCGCGGACTTCCCGTGCGCGGACAAAACACGAAAAACAATGCGAGAACCCGTAAAGGTCCTCGTCGTACAGTAGCTAACAAGAAGAAGTAAAGGAGGGTAAGCGAACATGGCCAAAAAGAAAGGGACTGCAACTCGTACTCGTCGTCGTGACCGTAAAAACGTGGAGAGCGGTGTCGCTCATATTAAATCCACTTTTAACAATACGATCGTAACCATTACGGATCCGCATGGCAATGCAATTTCCTGGGCCAGCGCAGGAGCGCTCGGATTTAAAGGTTCAAGAAAGAGCACTCCTTTTGCAGCACAAATGGCAGCTGAACAGGCAGCAAAAACTGCAATGGAACATGGCATGAAAACGGTGGAAGTTACGGTTAAAGGACCCGGCGCCGGACGTGAAGCTGCGATCCGTTCATTGCAGGCAGCGGGTCTTGAAGTCAGCTTGATCAAAGACGTTACACCTATTCCCCATAACGGATGCCGTCCACCAAAACGTCGTCGTGTATAATCGAAGCGGAAATGGAGCAGAATAAAGGTTTTAAATTTGCCGACATGTGTAATACTAGATGAGTGAACGTTTTTTCATAGTAAGAAGTCACGTATGATAGTGAAGCAACGATCGGTAACCGCTGAAAGAATTCTGGTTTTATGCACCATGATCCGTTACCTGATCCGGCCAGGATTCGACGTTTTGAAGGAGGGTTTGGTTAAATGATTGAAATAGAAAAGCCGAAAATTGAGATTGTGGAAATTAGCGATGATGCCACATATGGCAAATTTGTCGTAGAACCGCTGGAGCGTGGGTATGGTACGACTCTGGGAAATTCCCTTCGTCGTATCCTGTTATCCTCACTTCCCGGAGCTGCGGTTACCAGTGTACAAATCGACGGGGTTCTTCATGAATTCTCGACCATAGAAGGTGTCGTTGAGGATACAACGCAGATCATCCTTAACTTGAAACAATTATCGCTAAGAATCCATTCCGATGAAGAGAAGGTGCTGGAAATCGAAGCGGAAGGCGCCGGAGATGTCACTGCAGGAGATATCCGGGCCGACAGTGATGTAGAGATTTTAAATCCTGATCTGCACATTGCGACACTGAGCGACAATGCCCGCCTCTATATGAGGATTACGGCAAATCGCGGTCGCGGCTATGTACCTGCAGAGCAAAACAAACATGATGATCAGCCGATTGGCGTGATTCCTGTGGACTCCATCTATACCCCAATTCAACGGGTAAACTATAAAGTGGAGAATACCCGGGTAGGTCAGGTCACCAACTATGATAAACTAACCCTCGAAGTCTGGGCCGACGGTAGTATTCGGCCGGACGAAGCAGTCAGCCTTGGTGCAAAAATCATGAACGAACACTTGAACCTGTTTATCGGTTTGACTGAAGAAGCCAGGGATGCCGAAATCATGGTGGAAAAAGAGGAAGACAAGAAAGAAAAAGTCCTTGAAATGACGATCGAGGAACTGGATCTTTCTGTTCGTTCTTATAATTGTCTCAAGCGTGCCGGAATTAATACGGTACAAGAATTAACGCAAAAAACGGAAGAAGATATGATGAAAGTACGCAACCTGGGACGCAAGTCTCTGGAAGAAGTACAGGAAAAATTAGCGGAATTAGGTCTGTCTCTTCGTAAAGATGACTGATTGAAAAACGTGAAAAAGGAGGGAACAGGACATGGCTTATGCAAAATTAGGACGTGACAGCAGCGCGCGAAAAGCAATGTTTCGCGATCTGGTAACCAAGCTGTTCATCCATGAGCGCATTGAAACAACGGAATCCAAAGCAAAAGAAGTAAGAGCGATTGCTGAAAAAATGATTACGCTGGCAAAGCGCGGTGATCTTCATGCTCGTCGTCAGGTGGCAGCCTACGTTCGCAAACAGGTAGCCGACGAATCTACAGGGCAGGATGTCATTCAAAAGTTGTTTGATGATATCGCACCGCGCTACGAGGAACGCCAGGGAGGATATACCCGCATTTTAAAATTAGGTCCTCGCCGTGGAGACGGCGCACCGATGGTTTATCTGGAACTCGTAGATTAATCCTTAAAGAAGGCCATATAAGGGACGGAACAAAAGGGTGAGGATTGAATTTGGCACTGCCGGATTCTGATTCTGTGCCCTTTTTGTTTTTGGAGAGCGGGAAGGGGAGCGGTTAGATGATCGAGTTTCAACAGGTGATTTATACCTATCCTGGTCAAGAGAATGAGCCGTCACTCAAGGATATTTCCATCACCATCCCGGAGGGATCTTTTGTGTCGATCCTCGGAGCCAACGGATCGGGGAAGTCGACGCTTGCCAGGCATATCAATGCATTGTTGACTCCTGTGAAGGGAAAGGTGATCGTCTGCGGCATCGATACATCACATGAGGAGCAGGTGTGGGAGATTCGCCGACATGCCGGCATGGTTTTTCAAAATCCGGATAATCAGTTGGTAGCTCCGACGGTGGAGGATGATGTCGCTTTCGGTCTTGAAAATCTGGGTTTGCCTCCACGGGACATTGAGCAACGAATGGATGAGGCCATGCGAGACACCGGAGTGGACAGGCTTCGTAAACAGCCGCCCCATCAATTATCGGGGGGAGAAAAACAACGGGTGTCGCTGGCGGGGATCATCGCCATGCAACCACAAATCCTGGTAATGGATGAAGCAACGTCGATGCTCGATCCTGCGGGAAGGCGGGAAGTGATGAAGGTGATCGGGGATCTTCATCGTCGTCACGGTTTGACGGTCATTCAAATCACACACCATATGGAAGAAGCCCTGTATGGCGATACGGTGATCATCATGCAGGACGGACGTATCGTCATGCAGGGAACAACCCGGGAGGTTTTTCAGCATCCCGAAAGACTGCTGAATGCCGGTCTCGATCTTCCTTTCCCCGTCCGTCTGCGCCGCGAATTGCAACAAAGGGGATGGCCTTTAAGTTCGAGTGGAATCGATGAGGATGAATTAGCGGAGGAAATATGGACATTATTATCGAAAAGCTGAGCTTCGTGTATGGACATGGAACTCCTTTTGCAAAAAAAGCCCTGCATGATGTCAACGTACACATTCCGTCCGGTACATTCGCATGCGTGATCGGGGCCACAGGTTCAGGTAAATCCACATTGATTCAACATATCAACGGCCTTTTGCTTCCGTCCGAAGGAATGGTACGCGTAGGAGATATCCGGATGACGCCGAAGACGAAGCCCTCCGAAGTGGCCTCCCTGCGCCAAAGGGTAGGGATGGTGTTTCAGTACCCTGAAACACAATTGTTCGAAGCAACGGTCTTGCAGGATGTAATGTACGGACCGCTTCAATTTGGGATGGTTCCGAAACAGGCTAAGCAGAAGGCTCTTGCCGCTCTGCAGGATGTGGGGCTCGACGGGGATGAGATCAGCGCACGTTCCCCTTTTGCGTTGAGCGGGGGGCAGATGAGACGGGTGGCGATCGCCGGGGTGCTTGCCTCCGATCCCGATGTATTGATTCTGGACGAGCCTTCCGCCGGACTGGATCCAGGGGGAAAAAAGGAAATCCTCGGGCTGATTGCTGCTATGCACGGTCGCAGTCAGCGGACCACTGTTCTTGTGACCCACCATATGGAGGACGTGGCCTGTTATGCAGATCTGGTGTTGGTCATGCATAAGGGAACCGTAGTGATGCAGGGCACACCCCGTCAGGTTTTTTCACAACATGAAAATCTGCAAGAGTACGGACTCGATCTTCCTCCGGTGATTCGCTGGGTACACCGTTTCAATCAGGTTTTGAAGCGGCCGCTTCCCGACACGATTCTGACGATGGAAGAGCTGGTAGCGGAACTGGACCGGCGTAAAAAAGAGGGGGATGAGGACGCGTGAACCTTCTGCAAAAGATGCCGATCGGGCAGTATGTACCGGGGGAATCGGTCATTCATCGATTGGATCCGCGCAGCAAGATGTTGATGCTGTTGTGGTATATGGTGCTGGTTTTCACCACGGGAGAGAAATGGTTTGATTATATGATTCTCACGTTTATTGTGGTGGCTGTGATCAGTTTGAGCAAAATCTCCGTGCGTTATCTGCTCGATGGATTAAAGCCGTTTTTATGGATCCTGCTGTTTACCATGCTGCTGCACGTATTTACCACAAAAGGGGGAGAGGTGTGGTGGACATGGTCGGTGTTTGAGATCCACGAACAGGGGGTCTATCAGGGATTCTATCTGTCTTTACGGCTGTTGTTACTGGTCATGATGGCCTCTGTGGTGACGCTGACCACATCTCCCCTCGATTTGACGGACGGGGTGGAGCGTATGCTCTCTCCGCTGCGTCGGATTGGAGTGCCGGTACATGAAATTGCCTTGATGATGTCCATGGCACTCCGTTTCATCCCCACATTGGGAGATGAAACGGAAAAAATCATGAAAGCGCAGGCTGCGAGGGGAGCCCGTTTTTACGAAGGTTCCGTGCTGCGGCGATTGCGCAACCTGGTTCCTGTCTTTGTTCCTTTGCTGGTGGCAACCTTCCGCAGAGCGGAGGAACTGGCGGTGGCGATGGAGGCAAGGGGTTACCGGGGTGCGGAAGGACGCACGAAAAGAAGGCAGCTCCGATTTACGACTGCCGATGTGTGGTCCGCGGTGGTGGCGGTACTTGTCAGCGCGGTGTTGCTGGCGATCTGATCGTATAGATGTTTGGGTTTTTGTAAGGATGTGAAAAGGGATGGGTGGCAAAAGAATCAAACTGACGGTGAGTTATGAGGGAACCAGGTACCACGGGTTTCAGCGACAGCCGACGGGAATCACGGTTCAGGAGTCGCTGGAAAAAGCGATTGAGCAGTTGCAGGGAGAACCGGTGCGTATTGTCGGTTCGGGACGGACTGATGCCGGAGTGCATGCACGGGGACAGGTGGTCCATTTTGACACCGAAGCTGCCATTCCTCCTGAACGATGGGGAGCCGCTTTAAACAGTGTTTTACCGGATGACATCGTGGTTCGACAGAGTGAACAGGTGAGTTCCTCTTTTCATGCCCGATACGACGTGAAATCCAAAACCTATCGTTATTTGATCGACCACGGACGGGTGAGGGATGTGTTTTTGCGAAACAGGGCCTGGCACATATCCCGGCCGCTTGATCTGGAATCGATGGTAACGGCGGCGACGGCATTTGTGGGCACCCATGATTTCACCGCTTTTTGCTCGGCGAAAGCAGACGTGGGAAACCGGGTGCGCACGATTACGCGCGTGGATATTGAGAAGGATGGGAATCGCATCTGGCTCACTTTTATGGGGAACGGGTTCCTTTATAATATGGTGCGTATTATGACGGGAACGCTGGTGGAAGTGGGCGCGGGTAAAAGGGATGTCGCAGAGATCCCTCATTTGATCGAGGCGAAGGATCGAACGTTGACCGGAATCACCGCTCCGCCGCAGGGACTCTACCTTTGGTCTGTGGATTATGAGGATTGAATATTCTCAAAAACAATTTCTTGACTCTGTGGGGGCGGTATAGTATTATATTCTTTGGTATTTTTATTTCCCACTTGCCCCAAGTTTTTTTGTTTGATTGAATTGTTTTTCAAGATTTTGATGTTCGAATGTCACATAAAAAGGATATTGTTTTTTTCATGAGGAGGGAAAAAAATGCGGACCACCTATATGGCGAAGCCGAATGATGTGGAACGTAAATGGTATCTGGTTGACGCCGAAGGACAGACCCTGGGACGTCTGGCAAGCCAGGTTGCAGCGATTTTACGTGGTAAACATAAACCGGAATATACACCCCATGTGGATACAGGCGATTTTGTGATCGTAATTAACGCCGAGAAAATTCACCTGACCGGGAACAAGTTGAGCCAAAAGATGTATTACCGTCACTCCGGATATCCGGGCGGATTGAAGAAAGCGACGGCTGCTCAAATGCTCGATAAGAAACCGGTTAGAATGATTGAACTGGCGATTAAAGGGATGTTGCCGAAAAACAGCCTTGGACGGAAACAGGGCAAGAAGTTGAAAGTGTATGCAGGCACTGAGCATCCTCACGAAGCGCAACAACCTGAAGTTCTGGAACTTAAAGGATAAGGAAAAGGAGGTTAACTCGTGGCACAGGTACAATACTACGGTACAGGACGTCGGAAGTCTTCTGTCGCACGTGTTCGTCTTGTTCCCGGTGATGGCAAGTTCATCATCAACAACCGTGATATGGACGATTATTTTGGACTTGAAACATTAAAATTGATTTCCAAGCAACCGCTGGTACTTACGGATACACTGGGTAAATACGATGTACTGGTAAATGTCGACGGCGGCGGATTTACCGGACAGGCGGGAGCAATCCGTCACGGGATTGCGCGCGCATTATTGCAGGCAGATCCCGAATTGCGCCCGGCACTGAAAAAAGAAGGAATGCTGACACGCGATCCTCGCATGAAGGAGCGGAAGAAGTACGGACTCAAAGCCGCTCGCCGCGCACCGCAGTTCTCGAAGCGTTAATTGTTTCAATTTGAACGGTTTTGGCCTCAAGCCTTTTATGGTTTGGGGCTTTTTCATTATCAGAAACTATATCTTTTAAGGTAGATAGATTAATGCAACTAAGGCTTTATGTACCGTGAGATTACGAACGAAATTCAAAATTAATATTCTGGATTTGATTTGCCTTTCCCTCACTGCGTTCGGCCGGTCTGCATCAAATCCAGCTTTTTATTTTGATGAGATGTGCATGCTTCACCCCGCCTTTAGAAAAAATAACAAGAAAACGATCAATTCAATCAGAGGGTGAATCGTGGAAAATGCAACATAACATCATTTCATTAACGGAAAAAGCGGAAATTCGACGCCGAAAGTTTCGTGAAAAAGCAATCCAGGGAATTGATGCCCATGAACTCCATGAATACTACGAGGAAATGATCAAGACCACCGTCCACCACCTTTCATTTTTACAGCGCTATCTGGTGGAGGAATATCTGTACGCCGTCGTGGAAGAGTTGTTTTCATTCGGGGTGGAAATGAGCAAATTCTGTGTGCAAAGCGGTTGTGAGCCGGAAGAGATGATCGAGGGGAGCAGGAATGAGCGGATGTGCCGGGTAAACAAATTGTCGTCAAGACATTTGATCCATCAATACATCGGTGACTGGGACCTAGAATCGGTGCTGATTCTGGCGGATGACATGGCGGACCGGTGGTTCATAAAAGGTCTTCACTACGGGATCAAGCAGCGCAAATTGAAATTATTGTAACTGGCATAAAAGGAAGGGACCTCCCATATCATGAATTAGAAGCGGGACAAAGGTTGGTGTTGAACCATGATACGAAAAGCCATGGTCTGGCTGCTTTCCCTTCTTTTGCTGATCATCGTATTTAACTATGAATTACCCACGGACGAGTCCTGGTCGGCATGGTCTCTGCCCCTGTCGGGAACGATCATCGCCCTTGATCCCGGGCATGGGGGAGTGGACGGAGGGGCAACCGGCAAAGGAGAATATGAATCGGCCGTGGAAAAAGACATTGCCCTCAATATCTCGCTCTATCTGCGGGATTTTTTACAGGAAGCGGGGGCACTCGTGATCATGACGAGAGAAACCGATAAGGATCTGGCTGATCCGGGGACAAAAGGGTACAGCCGCCGTAAAACGGAAGATCTGCATCGGCGGGCGCGGTTAGTCAATGAGAGTGGAGCCGATTTTTTGATCAGTATTCATTTAAACTCCTTTCCATCCGGCAAGTGGTCGGGAGCTCAGACCTTCTATTATCCTGGCAGAAAAGAAAACGGGGACATGGCGATGCTGATCCAGGAGGAAATACGCCGGACCCTGGAAAACACCAGCAGACAACCGAAGAAAAACGGGACGGTTTACCTGTTGAAAAATGCAGACATGCCCTCGGTGATGGTGGAGGTTGGATTTTTATCCAATCCGGAAGAAGCCTCCCTTTTATCCAGTGAAAAGTACCAGAAACAGATGGCGACCGCGATTTATCAGGGGATTTTACGATATTATGCAGGGGAAAGCGCTCAAAGTGCACCCGAAAACTAATCTGTCACGGCAAACTATGTTATAATTTTTTTGACATGAGAATGATACAATAAATTTTTAATAATCATACTGAGGTGTTTAATATGATTACAGAAGAACAGGTGCTTGAAGCGCTCAAAGATGTGAAAGACCCTGAATTGAACCGCAGCCTGGTCGAATTAAACATGATCCGAAATATCAAAATTAAACGGGATCAGGTGAGTTTGGAAGTGGTTCTCACCGTTCAGGGCTGTCCTTTAAAAGCCAAGATCGAAGAAGACGTCATCATAGCGGTCAAAGAACTGGGTGCCTCAAAAGTGAATTTGAAGTTCGGATCCATGACGGACTGGGAACGGCAGCAACTGGCCGCTCAATTGCGTGGCGATCAGGGAGGGGCGGGACAGCCCGGTCAGGCGGGAGCACCGCAGCAACTTTCGCCGCTTTTGGCCCCGGATTCAAACACGGAAATTATCGCCGTAACCAGTGGAAAAGGCGGTGTGGGAAAGTCGACGGTTTCGGTCAATCTGGCAGTTTCACTGGCCAGACTGGGACATAAAGTGGGCATTATTGACGCCGACATCTACGGTTTCAGCATTCCGGACATGATCGGGGTGGATCGCCGTCCGGTGGTAATTGACAACATGATTATTCCGGTGGAGCGAAAAGGTGTTAAAGTGATGTCAATGGGCTTTTTTGTGGAAAACAACGCCCCGGTCATCTGGCGCGGACCGATGCTGGGTAAAATGTTGCGCAACTTCCTTTCCGAAGTACACTGGGGTGAACTGGACTACCTCATTCTCGACCTGCCTCCGGGAACGGGAGATGTAGCACTGGATGTTCACCAGCTGATTCCGCGTAGCAAAGAAATCATTGTGACCACTCCCCATGCGACGGCGGCTTTCGTTGCGGCACGTGCCGGCAGCATGGCGATCCAGACGAACCATGAAATCATCGGTGTTGTCGAAAATATGTCCTACTACCAGTGTTCGTCCTGCGGCAACAAGGATTTCATTTTTGGCAGCGGTGGCGGATATAAACTGGCCGAGGAATTAAAGACGAAGTTACTTGCTCAGATTCCCCTCGGTTTACCGGACGTTTCTCCTGAAGACCCTGATTTCGCGCCTTCGGTTTATGATGAAAATACAGTGATCGGCGAGATATATATGGATCTGGCCCGTAAAGTGGAGTCAGCCCGAAGCAAAACGGCCTCCTGATAAAATTTTATACTTGAAATTTTATCCAATTGTTGACACGTATATTAATGAACCCCGGTAAAAATGCCGGGGTTTTTATATGGAAATAATATTATGAATTTGATTTGCCTTTCCCTCACTGCGTTCGGCCGGTCTGCATCAAATCCATAATATTATTTCCGCACATTTGACGTGATTCCAGCAATTTATCCGAAAAAGAAAAAACAACATGTTTTAGGGGTGTGTCATTACCTTAGAAAGATAAAGTGAATCTAATGATTGACATTCTCGCAATTGGCTACAAAATAACTTTTGACGTTAAACTTCCTGTGAAGCATCTAAAAAAATAAAAACTGAATTTGATGCAGACCGGCCGAACGCAGTGAGGGAAAGGCAAATCAAATTCAGCTTTTTATTTTTTTAATTTTTACGCCCCTTTTTTTACGTTCGGGTCGGGACAGGGAAGAGAAAGCTGTCTATGGAAAAAAGAGGACAGAGCCTCATGCCGGGCTCATCGAAAACAATGAAGGGAGAGGTTTGGCATGAAAAAAATGGGAAGTTTGTTGCTGGCACTCACACTTTTGATGAGCATTTTTGTGTCAGGTGTGGGTGCTTCAGGTGCTGCAAAAGCAGCGGACAATCTGATTCGTGTACAAATCAAGGCGGATCAACTGAGCAGGATGGCTGAATTGAAAGGGAATTTTGGCATGCGCTGGGATTTCGGAACAGATGGATTTACGACCAATGTGACGGCACAACAACTGAATGCCCTGGAAAAGATGCCGGGAGTGCAAGTGTCGAAAGTGGGACAGGCCCATCTAATGGCCACCGATCTAGCGGTAAAGAAAAATGCGACCCGTTCGGTCCCGTCCGATGGTACACCGTGGGGAATCGAAGCGATCTATCATGATTCCTCCATTACACAGACCAGTGGAGGAAATCAAGTTCGCGTTGCCGTGTTGGACACGGGGACATACCAGGACCATCCCGACCTTATTCAAAATGCCGAACAATGTAAAGACTTCAGTCAGAACCGGGCTCCGATCATTGATGGAAGTTGTACTGACAGAAATGGGCATGGAACCCATGTATCCGGAACGATTCTTGCCAATGGAGGCGCCGACGGACAGGGAGTCTGGGGTGTTGCTCCTGAAGCAAAACTCTGGTCCTACAAGGTTCTGGGTAACAGCGGATTCGGGTATTCCGATGATATTGCAGCTGCCATCCGCCATGTTGCCGATGAAGGAGAAAGGCTGGGTGTACATGTCGTTATCTCCATGTCACTGGGTTCCAGCACCAAAGACACTCTCATCTCCGATGCGGTGGACTATGCTGTGGCAAAAGGCGTGCTGGTGGTAGCAGCGGCAGGCAACTCCGGACCTGATCCCGACACGATCGGATTCCCGGGAGGACTGGCTAACGCTGTCGGTGTAGCCGCCCTTGAAAATGTACAGGAAAACGGAACTTACCGTGCAGCCGATTTTTCATCCCGTGGAAATCCTGCTACTGTCGGAGATTACCTCATTCAGGAACGTGACGTCGAAGTGTCCGCTCCCGGTGCTGCTATCGAATCGACATGGAATGATGGCGGATATAATACAATCAGTGGAACATCGATGGCTACTCCGCACATCTCCGGTCTGGCAGCGAAAATCTGGGCTTCCAATCCTTCCTGGACAAATGAAAATGTAAGACAGGAGTTGCAACAACGAGCACAAAATAACGATATCCTCGGTGGACTTTATGCGGGTACGGGGGATGATATTGCTTCCGGATTCGGCTTCCCGCTTGTTTCCGCTACGGATCAGTAATAAGGTGTAAGGAACGGAGGGGGGAGAGGCCTGATCGGTAAATTGCTGCGAGCGATCAGGAACCTCCTCCTCCACCTCCTCCACCTCCCCCGCCCGATTGGCCGCCTCCCTGTTGACCGCCCCCGCCCTGTTGTTGTTGCTTGGGCTTGGCCATCTCCTCATTGGCTTTCATCATTAACTCGACCATTTCCAGTTGAAATGCCGGGCTCTGAAGAGCTTCTTTCATGATCGTCATCGTTTGTTGACGGTAGGCACTGCTTTTCATGATATCGAGCAAATTCTTCTCAAATTCCGGATCTTTCATCACTTCGATCAACATCTTTTGATATTCGGGATCTTTCATTAAATCCTTAAACAATTTTTTGTGTTGGTCCTCTGCTGCCTTCGCCATTGCTCCGGCGACCTTGGGGTCCTCAAACATTTTTTGCATGTTTTTTTGATTCTTGGGGTCACTGAGGGATTGTTCAATCGTTTGTTTCACGGTCTGTTCATCGATCATGACACGTTGCTTCACTTCCTGATCGGACATCACTTCCATGACCGCTTTTTTCCCGTCTTCCGTTTGTAATATATCGAGGACGACCTGTTTGGTTTCCTGATAATCAACTTGTTGCTGTTGTTGCCCGCCACAGCCTGCGGTGAAGAACACGAAAAAAATTGCAAACAGAATTAAAAAATTTTTCGTGAATGTATGCAAGAGTGATTCACTCCTCCCGATTCTGGTTGTGTGAATGGAGTCTACCCTTAATATGCAATCATTCGTGAAAAATTATGCCGAATAGAAGCTGAAACTGGTATTTATGCTGCGGGACTGGTAAAATCAAAAAAGCAACATTCGGGAGGAATGACGATTTATGACGTTGAAAAAATGGCTCTACTTGTTTTTTACCACGCTGGCAGTCGGCGGAGTGGCAGCGGTCATCACCGGGTTGTTTATGCAGGGGGATGTGATGCTGTCGTCGGGTGTGGGCAATTTTTTTGCCGGTTTGATTGCCAACCTGTGGATCGGGTTGATGTATAGTGCAATCAGCCAGATGGGTCTGTTTGCGTATCTGACGGTGAATATGTTTGCTCTCGGTATTTTTCGCAAAAAAGAAACATGGCAACTTGTCCAGATCGGCTTAATCATGTTCACTTTTTTCTATATGGTTTATTTGCGATACCTGGTTTTTGGCGAAGAGGGGAACTGGCTTCCTTTCCTGGGATGGCCCGCAATTCTTTTGATCATTGCGTTGATTGTTGCATATTTTAAAATGAAGGCGACCAACGCGACGGCCTTTATCCCGGCAACCTTTTTTATTTTTGTGGTGACGATCATTGAATGGGTGCCGGCCCTGCGGGAAAACAACATTAACTCCATGATTTTTATGCTGGTGCCGTTGCTTGCCTGTAACACATGGCAACTGATGCAATTGCACAAATTAACCGGCACGCCTTCAGTACCTGCCGGTTCTGGAAAAAAGGAAGCTTAGCTTATTCCACTTCTTTGGATTCGGTTTTCGTTCCAGCCAGCAACTCCGAAACGGTGACAAAACGATAGCCCTGGGAACGCAGTTGATCAATGATTGTGGGAAGGGCGAGGTGCGTCTGTTTAATCGAATCGCTGGCATGCAATAATACAATGTCGCCGGGATGGGCGTGGCCCAGGACATTTTCAACGATTTGTTCGACACCGGGATTTAGCCAGTCCTCGGAGTCGGTATCCCACAGCACTACCCGGTAACCGAGGCTTTCCGCGATATTCAGAACGCGCTGATCAAAATCGCCGTTGGGCGGGCGAAGAAACGACGGGGTTTTACCGGTAACCTGTATTAACGTATGGTGAGCTTTTGATAGTTGCTTTTTGATTTCGTCATCGGTCAGACGGCTGTAATAGACATGTTCGTACCCGTGAGAGCCGATTTCATAACCATCCTCCACGATGCGTTTGGCGATTTCCGGATGATCCTGTGCCCACTGGGATGATACAAAAAACGTGGCGGCTTCCACTTTTTTTTCTTTTAAAATGTCTAAAATGGGTTCTGCGCGGTGGCTGCCCCAGCTGATATCAAAGGTAAGGGCGATTACTTTATCTTTTGTGTTGACTTTGTATATCGCGGCCGGAGGCTCTTTGGCAACGGGGGCGAAAACATTGATGTTTTCTCTTTCCGCGAATGTAATGCCGATGGCAAACAAAAGCGCCGCTGCGATCACAATGTATTTTTTCAGTTGATTGCCGTTGATCACCCAAAAAAATTTCATGCCCATCATCTCCAACTCTGAATTTGTCCAATACATATGTATGCAAGTGAGACAGGGATATACCGACAAACTGAAAGGTTTGTACAAAAAATGGCCTGGTTGACTGTAAGGGGGATTAGACATGGTATTAAAAAAATTTTTGACGATCTTTCCGAGGTACCGCGCTTATTTTATTTTCAGTGCGGCGATGCTGTTGGGAGGAGCTCTGTTCGGATATTTTCAATCCGAGGCCATACAGACGATTGTAAAAGAAAGTTTAGAACACCTGATGAATAAGGTAGAAGAAATACAGGAAAACCCGAGTCCTTTCAATATGTTCTGGGTTATTTTTAAAAATAATGTGCTTGCCGCGATGATCATGATGGGTCTGGGCGTCTTTTTTGCCATTTACCCGGTAATGGCGTTGTTTATGAACGGAGCGCTGATCGGTTATCTATTGGTGACCGCACAGGCGAGTGGAGTCAATGCGGGAAAATTACTTGTGTTCGGCATCCTCCCTCACGGGATTGTGGAACTGACGGCGATCCTTTTTTCTACCATGATCGGAATTAAACTGGGTGTGCTCAGTTTTCGTCTGTTGAGCGGACTGTTCCAAAGACAGCGACGACGGCTGGCCGGCCGTGAATTTGCGCAACACGTGAATGATTTGCCCTACATGGTGATATTGATTATTGTTTTGCTGTTTGTCGCAGCAGTCATTGAGAGTTCGGTGACTCCTCTTTTGATTAATACGATGCTGGGTGATGAAATGAATTTGCTTGAATAAGGAGCGGAGAACATAGGGAAGCTAAGGGTGCTTGATGATTCTTATTTGCTTTCGCTTCTCCCTCGCTGCTCTCGGACGTCTCGGCAAAAAAGAATCATCAATCACCCGGATAAAGGGCGGGTTGCAGGTTGCGGGTTGAATCCAAAAGGATGGAGAAGCAGTTAGGAGGCTCTTGCGTTCCATGAGTTCCATGATGGGATTTTTACTTTCACAAAAAGAATGTAGGGAGTTAAATTACGTGCTTCGAAAAGAGATGGAAGAGATGTTGCTTGACCTAGAGGATTCGCGGATCAGTGATGTGGTAAAACGGGCAATGGAAGAGCGGTATCACGTGATTTTTAAAATTTTCGCCCGTGTTGCAACTCCCCAGGAAATTTCCCAATATATGCGCACGAGACAGTTACATTAATTTGGATTACGAAATAGTCTTGACAACCTCTCAAAAGGTGTGTTAAATTTATGCCTGTCGCTAATTGCGGCAGGTTCATTTTTGATCTCTGATTATAAAGGTTTGAAAGCCAAAGAAAGCGAAAAAAGAATGCTAATTGGTTAAAATTAGGCCTTGCAGAGATCAAGAAAGTATGATATATTATTCTTCGTGACTGTCAAGGAATTTGATAGGATCGAGAAGCTTGAAAAAGCTGGTAGTGACGTGATGTCAGCCGCTTTTTCGAAAAGTGAAACAGCCCGGTTGCGGGCATCGATATGTTCCTTGCACACAAAGTGCACAGGTAACGCTAAGGCGCTAAAGCGCCAAGTATGCGGAACCTTAATTTAATTGACACAGAAGTTGCTCAAAGGAGCAGAACGCTATGGAAGGTTCCGATGCCGACCTCGCAGTGTTTCAATGAAGCATTGCTCGGTGCGGTCGTTCCTTGAAAACTGAACAGAAGAAACGTCCAGCTTTGTGCGAGCACAAGTTGATTTGAAGAAAGTCAAGGAAAGAACTCAAAATATTTTATGGAGAG
>JAWLDF010000033.1:0-30338 GCA_041686735.1 Bacilli bacterium | reverse complement strand
GTTGCCTACCTAACTATTTCGAGATTTGGGGAGGTACTCCTTTTTTCATGGCTTCAAAACCTTGTGCCCGTTGGGCTTAGATTTATGAAATTGATTCATGTACATACCCTTATACGATTACCGTTATCTTTAATTTTTCCCCTGTACTTCTTTTTTGTTTATTCAGATATCCCGGATGGCAATCGAAATACTTTGTTACTGTCTGCATTCCTCTGGTCCCTTGTTTCGTTAAGTCTGGTTGAAGTCTATATTTTTACAAAGTCAGAGGTCGACAAAAAAACATTGTTTTACTTAAAACTTTCGGGCATCCGTGTCAGCACTTATTATTCGATATTGATCAGTATTTTAACGGCTTTCTTATACTTCATACATACGATTGCCTTGTTCACCTATTCTGTTTTTTTCATATTTGATGGCACATTTCTGTTTGACTGTCATTTTTTTCTCAGTTTGTTATTCATATTTACAGCCAATACTGTGATCAACATCCTTTTAGCTTTTGTAATCATTCAGTTCCCAAATCACCTTTTGTTTAACTTTATGAATTTAATTTTGGACTTTTTATATTTGTGTACGGGTGTGTTATATCCCACTGCTGTTTTTGGCAAATGGGAAGATATTTTATATTTCCTCCCCTTTACAGTACCCTTTCAATATTTATTGCAGGGGGAACTGACGGATTATCAATATGTTTATTGGGTTTGTGGGCTTGTCCTTTTATTTAGCGGATATTTTCTTACGGTAAAAAAAGGGAGAAAGTTAATATGTCATATATCATTGAAATTGCCAGACTGAAATTAAAGATTTACAAAATAAATTTTGTTGATTCAATCTCCATACAGTTGCGTCCGCTTGTCACACTCATCCCTTATATCCTTTTTAGTCAATATTTTATTAAACATCATCAAAACCTGACATCAGAGTTCATTGTTATCTCTTTTTTGCTTATGTTATTTGTAGGAAATATCGTTATTATGGCGAGTTTGGCTGTTTACGACGATATCACCCATAAAAGAAGTCTGTATTACTATTTTTCTGATATATCATTGTATCAGGTCATACTGGGGAATTTACTGGCATGGGTCATTGTTTCGTTAATCGGAACGATTGCCGCGTTTGTAACGCTTTCTTTGTTTCATGACTTTCAATGGAATACCGAACATATTTATTTCGTTATAGGCCTGATTATTTTTGAAATTATTATTTCAATTAATGCAGGCAGTATGATTGCCTACTTTGTGTTGAAATTTAATAATATCCGAATCGTTTTTTATGTTTTCAGTATTCTTCTATTTTTAAGCGGATACCTGTACCCGATCCGGATTTTCCCTTCGCCTCTCAAAGAAATCGCTTCCTTAAATCCATTATTTTATCCGCTTGATCTAATGCGTCATTATCTCTTATGGACACCCGCATTTATTGACGTTCATCTAGAATGGGTGATTATTGTTGTCGCAGCCATACTTTCAACATGGGGCACCTGTTATTTTTTAGGTAAAAGAAAATATAAACATGTCCTGGTTTCGAAAGGACATAAATAAAAATCCAGGTGAATTTCTCAGATGATTTCAAAGGTTTGATGACAAATAAAAGGAGTTAAAAAAATGAATTCCCTCCCATTAATGGTAAGGATATCATTTCTTAGTCTCTTGTTATATCTTATAGTGGGAGCTTTATTAGGAAATATTTCAGCTGAAAACGAGTTTTATCATTCATGGGTCATATATGGTATTTATCCGATAGCTATAATATCCTTGGTAGCGGGATTTTCCTGGATAAGATACATTAGAAACCCATTAAAGTTCTTTATATATTCCTTCCTTACATCATTAGTAGTATTAGGGTTTACTTTTATTGTCACATATTTTTATCCTGATGCCATCATAATAGAAAGATCAAATATTGGTGAAATTAACAGTACTGAACGGGCTCCTCTTGCAATCATGGTATGGATAGTTAGTGTGTATTCTATAGCTATTTCATTCGTAATCACAATGATTGGTGCTATTTATCTTAAATGGAAAGCAAAGAAAAATTGAGAGATTTTTTTGTAAAGGAGGATTAAGCGATGGATACTTACGAATTAAATGCGGAAGTGACTGAATTCCTCGATTCTTTGAATCATCCATTAAGAAATGAGATTGAGTATTTACGTAAAATAATTATGAGCACAGATAAAGAATTTACAGAGGGAATTAAATGGAATGGCCCTAATTACAGTATCAATAATCAAGATCGAATTACTATGAGGATAAACCCTCAAAAGCAGATTCAGGTTATCTTTCATTGTGGGGCCAAGGTAAAACAACAACCAAATGAGAGGTTATTAAAGGGCGAGTATAACATTTTGACATGGAAAGAAAACGATAGAGCTGTTGCTACATTTAAAAAAATGGATGATATTGAACAAAATAGCGCCATGGTACAAGAAATTGTTTCCAAATGGGTGGAAGCTTCAATATAATAATATTAATTACACCCTATACAAATTTCAGCGAGTCGGTCAGGGCATTTCAGGTTGCAATAAGAAAAAAAGATCGTGCCTCACAATTCATCCTCCTTCTTCCGGGCTACGACATTGTCAAGCGTCCTACAGTTATAGAATAAATGGTTTTGTTTATCCAAAAGGAGGTTCAGCGATGAAAGCCCGTGAAAAAGGAATCATCGTAGGGAAGTTGCCAACCGGTGAAAAAAACTGTATTACGGATGTGGATGGTGTCATGATTGGTCATGTGACGCTGGATTACCCGCTGGATCAGACTGGAAATGAGTATGCATGTACCGGAGTTACGGCGATTTTACCGCATGAAGGGAATTTGTTCAAAGAAAAAGTTACGGCTGCGAGTTATGTAATCAACGGGTTTGGCAAAACGACTGGACTTGTGCAACTGAATGAATTAGGTGTACTTGAATCGCCGATCATGTTAACCAATACATTTGCCGTGCCTGCTGTGACACAAGGAACATTAGAGTACATACTGGAAAATAATCCGGAAATCGGTGAGACAACAGGAACCATAAATATTGTTGTTGGTGAATGCAATGACAGCTATTTAAATTCGATTCGACTTTTTCCAGTGAAATCGATGATGCAACGTTGAATGACCGACAGTTAAGGCGGGTGGCCAAACGATGTGGAATAGGCCTGGGACGAACGGGGAGTAATTTCAGTCATGGCAGCGGGGACATTGTCATTGCTTTTTCTATAGTGCAAAAACATGCACATTTCTCGGGCGACAGCCTGGAAACACGAATTCAGCTTCGCGAAGATCATCCGATCATGAATCAACTATTTGTTTCGGCAGCTGAGGCTACTGAAGAAGCGATCCTGAATTCACTTTTTCAGGCAGTTACAACAACGGGAAGGTCAGGACGGATTGTATATTGTTTAGACGAAGTAAAACCTGAAATAAGGAAGTGAGTAAATGGCACATGAAACTGGAACTATTTATTAAAATTTCAAAAGCCAGAATGTACGATCACTACCTTCCAAAATTATTACAATCCATTCAATCATTAAAAACTGAAAATTTAAAACGGATGCATCCAGACTTGTCCACTTTACGCGATTCACAGTGTAAAAACGCATCCATCAGCACCTCAGGATCCACAAACTTTATAGGTTGTTGCTGCGAAAATACTTGGCGATAGCCAAGTTTTTCTTATCTGAATATGAGTGTCATATTAGAAACATAGATAAAAGGAATGATATCGAATTAATCGAAATCTGAGGTTAATCTTAAGACTTTATACAAAGTTCTTAACAGTTACAATGGAATATAGGTTAATGTCATATGTGTTGTTTTTCGTGTAGAATAATGTGTATAATATAAATAAAAATGCATATACTAATGGAAAAGGAGGATGAAAGGTGGAGGTTTATACATTGAAAAAAGAAAAACATCCTGTAGCCAACACGAATACCTTGAATTTTCTCAAAACAAACGTTTTAAGTGTTACGGATATTTCTAGGACGAACAAATTATCTGAAATACTTGATCGTTTTTCAAATGGAATCTCAGATGAAGTATTTGTTATTCAAAATGCAAAAAAGAAAGATGCGCAAGCTGTAGTCGTTGATATAGATTATTTTGAACAACTGCTTCAAATGAAAGAAGTTATAGAGGATGCGCTTGATAAAATTGTTATCGAAGAGGCTTATGCTCGTAAAAATAAACCTGCAAATCAGGCTTTATCAGATATATTTGATGAAGAAGATATTAATGTAAATGAATTAATCAAATTACTAGAGGAAGATTGATGTGAAAACTGTTGAAGATTTGCAGGCGCTGGTTTTAGAAAAATATAATATCGATCTAAGATTTGTTGAAGATGTAAAACAAGATATTAAAGCAATTAACAAAGGACATAGACAAACAGTTTTGTTAGAAATATTAAGAAGGGCAAAACAAGGGCCTCTATTTAAGCCGGATGGTGTGGCTGAATCATTACATGGTGGCTTGCATGGCTTTGCAAAAATTAAATCAAATTCATTAAATATTAGGATTATTTATCGTCCGATTGAAGGTCAACCGATACGAATGGAAGTTATTGCAATTGGTCCTCGTGATAAGGATAAAGCGTATCGATTGGCTGCTGAACGTTTACAAAAATTCTTTAGAGAGATGGATTAAATAATGGTTTTAAGGTTGACGTTGAAACTCTAAGGACCTGAGCCACATAAACTTATTAAGAGCAAGAGGTGGTAAATTGTTGACCACTACAGAGATCTTAAACGATTTATTACATCAATTTTCAAAACGAACTTATCATGATCGTCCATTCATCGTCGCCATTGATGGACTGAGTGGAGCTGGAAAAACAACATTAACAAAAAAACTTAAAGATTATTTAGAATGCCGGGATTTTGAAGTAGTTGTCATCCATATGGATGATCACATTGTTGAGAGGAACAAGCGCTACGATACAGGACATGAGGAATGGTATGAATATTATTATCTACAATGGAACATTGACATGTTAACAAATCAACTTTTTGCGAAACTCCACCAGAATCCAAAAATCTTAACTTTACCTTTCTACGACCAGTCCACAGATACCACTTCAACGAAAAAAATCAATGTGAGTCCAGCAAGTACCGTACTTATAGAAGGCATATTCCTGCAAAGAAAAGAATGGAGAGATTTTTTTGACTACATAATATTTTTAGACTGTCCTCGTGAACTCAGGTTTGAGAGAGTGTTAAATCGTGATTCGTATCTCGGTGATCTGAACGCAAGGCTTAATAAGTATAAAAGAAGATACTGGAAAGCAGAAGATCATTATATAAATTCTGAAAATCCAATGGTAAATGCAGATAAAGTAAATATGAACAAAGATTTTTCCTAAACAAATTCACCTTTATCATAGGAGTATGATCGATAATGAAATTGCTCTTACCGCACATTTTAGAAATCGTCCTCTTTTTACTCATCCTGTCCAAAGCACAACCTGAAGTGAAGAGGGTTAGTGGAGCAAGACCCGGAACTTATATTTTTGTTTTGTTGTGGATTATTGCATCGAATGTTCTTATATGGATGGGTGGCTATACGTGGTTGGGCGATCTTTTAGAACCCATTGTATCAGGTAGTCGTGGATTGATTCATTTTAATTTGATCATCAATTTGACCTTATTACTGGTTATGCTCGCAATCACGAAGGGGGCCGGAAAGTTAAGACTACGGGATGTTGGATTGAACAAAAATGCATTTATCCCTGGAATGGCTGCGACTTTGTTGATATTGATCTGTGTTCAGCTAACCTATTTTGTTATGGGGTGGCTGACTAACGGAAAAGTTGATCTTTCATTTGATACCGGTGACATACCCATTACAGAGTGGATTGGAATTCACATCGGTTATATATTCGGCGTTGGATTGTATGAAGAAGTGGTATTTCGCGGATTTTTGTTTGTTCAATTGTTTTTGCTGATTCCTGAAAAATTTGTCAAGTCAACAGGAACGAGATTCATGGCTGCTGTAATCGTTTCTCAACTGATTTTTGGTTTAGTTCATATTCCGAGGGATATCGTTAAAGGTGTTGAATGGGTATTCATGTTGAATCAGACATTGGCTGTGGTTGGAACGGGGATTTTTTTTGTTTTTGCATACCTTAGGACAAACAATTTATTCCTCGTGGTAGGAATACATGGATTAATTGATTATGCCCCTCCTGTATTCAATTCGGAACTGGCGGGACAATTTGATCCCTCGTTCTCCGTGTATATCGTCTACATTTACTCAATTTTTTTGGTCATCCTCTGGCCGTGGTTGAAAAAGAAATATAATTTTGGATCTAGCCAAAGTATAAAAGGGATCACCAACTAAAACAGGCGATCCCTTCCCACAAACACCACTTCCTGCCCTCTCACAGAAAGCTGTGAATTTACACTCCTTCTTACATCCACCCCAGCTTCCGCCGTCCTTCATCCGTTATCCTTTCAGGTGTCCAGGCGGGGTCCCAGACCAGTTCAACATCGTCACTTAACCTCGGGCACCGCCGCAGCCACCTGCCGCACACCGTTCGAAATAATGTCGTGGAGCGGGCATCCTGGTGTCTTCGCTACCAAAAGACAAAAAAGTGTTGTGCACACCTGTTCTTCCAGACGGTTGTGAAGGTCCATTATTTTGTCAGCCATCAAAAAAGGACTTGCCCCTTGTTTGGAGAATTTTTAAAATTGAGATTTGTGTAGCTCGTTAGAAAGCAGAATTGGAAAGGAGAAATGAACATGACAAAGAGTGGTGAAAACAGAAATCAAAAGAAGTTGTCGTCAGAACAACGTGAGGCTCTGCTCAAAACATTGCAAGCCCGTTTTGAAGAAAACATGAATCGCCATCAAGGTCTGGAATGGTCTGACGTACAAGCAAAGCTTGAAACTCATGATGACAAACTGTGGTCGCTTCATGAGATGGAAAGAACCGGCGGCGAACCGGATGTTGTTGGTCAAGATGATCAGACGGGAGAATACATTTTTTTTGATTGTTCGGCGGAAAGTCCCGAAGGCCGCAGAAGTGTTTGTTACGACCGTGAAGCTTTGGAGTCAAGGAAAAAACATAAACCCCAAAATAATGCGATTGACATGGCAGATGACATGGGTATTGAGATCTTAACGGAAGAACAGTACCGGGAGCTGCAGAAACTTGGAAAGTTCGATTTGAAAACTTCGAGCTGGGTGAAAACACCTGATAATATTAGAAAGCTTGGCGGGGCTATCTTTTGTGACCGTCGCTACGACACAGTCTTCGTGTACCACAATGGAGCAGATTCCTACTATGCAGCAAGAGGGTTCCGCGGCTCGTTAAGGGTTTAAATATTGTGTTTTGTTGTTTTGGCAGAATTTTTGTTTGTTCTTGTTGAATATGAATGATTTATACTAATCCTTTGTTAAATTAGGAGCAAATTTATGAGTTCTATAAAAAAGATTGTGTTCTATGTAATCGTATTTATAGTTAGTATTGTAATGACTATTTTAAAAATAAACATTTTTATTATCTTTGCGATCGGCTTTATGTTACTGTTCTTAATGATTTTACCATACTTATATACAGTTTTTTGGGAAAAAGATATAAATAAAATAGAAAAGTTCCTAATCAAGGAAAAAGGGAATCCTATCTATCAACTTTTTTATGCTCTAGCAAATAAGTTGGATGAAGAAGTGAAAGATGCTATTGATCAATTACTAAAAAAGCATAAAGCTAGGCATAAGCAAGCATTATATAAAGTGATTTATGCTTTATATTGCAAAGATATATTGGCTGCGAAACAGGAAGTTGATAATATTAAGTCGGATAATTTCAAGTATTATTATAAATCCGCAGTTTTGATGGAAGAAGGAAATTTAAATGAAGCAAGGCAATTAATTGAACATATATCAATACCTTGGATGAAGAGTGCACTTCTTTCTGAGTTAGAATATAAATTAAATGACCTTGATAAGGCAATGTATTTCGCAAAGCATGCATTAGATAATGCAAAAGGTTTACAAAAATATATTTTGTATAAAACTTATGAACGAGAATTTCCAACAATGTAATAGGCTTGAGATCTAAGGTCCTTCCAGTCTCGAGTGAAATTTTTAACAAGCGACTGACGTGGCCTGCGCCGATGGATTATATTTAAACCCGGTTAAATTCATTCCGACGACTTGTAAAAGCTCTCGGAATCCACCGCCGGAAAGATCCGAGGAACCGCCCCACACATTCGCTTTTTCAATAATGACAGCATTCAAACCGTGATGGGCAGCCACCAGCCCGCCGACGCCACTACCCACTACGACCACATCATACTCTTCATGTTTTATCAATTCAACGAACGGTAGATGAAATGAATTGTTTACTGTTGAAAGTTTTAAAAATATAACGATGAACTGTTCTACTGTCGACTTGACTGTTATAGTCACAATTGTCATAAAATAAAGACAACCGAAAAATGGATCAGGATGTGAAGCTGAAATGTTCAGTCCTTTGGATGACAAATATGAATCTAAAGTGAGAGACAGCTTTTCCAATCAGGCATTTATGAACTACATCGGGGCAGAAATGATCAGGGTTGAACCGGGCTACTGTGAGATTTATTTGCCTTACAAACAGGAATTGTCTCAACATCATGGCTATTTTCACGGGGCTTTAATCGGTTCACTGGCAGACAATGCCGGAGGGTTTGCCGCCTTTTCTCTTATGCCGCCGGATAGTGGAGTATTAACAACAGAATATAAAATAAACTTGCTGGCTCCGGGTAAGGGGGATGCACTTTTGGCGAGGGGAAAGGTCATTAAAGCAGGGCGAACATTGACAACCAGCTTAGCCAAAGTGTTTGTTGTTCATAACAACGAAGAAAAATTGTGTGCCATCGCTTTAGTCAGTTTGATTTTATTAGCTGTTGAAAATGGATAAAGCTTCAGCATTAAAAACAGGAGGAGAAGATCATGGAGTTTCAAGAAATTGCAGTTGATATCAGAACGGATGGAATTGCCATCATGACATTGAACCGACCCAAAAAGAAAAATGCGATTAACATTCGAATGCGTCATGAAATATCAGAATGTTTAAACATATGGAAAGATCGGGATGATGTCGGATTAGTCATTATCACCGGTGCGGAAGCTACATTTTCGGCCGGTTTTGATCTGAAGGATTTTGAAAATCCGGATCAGTTTGATGAACTTCTCGAATCATCATCAAGGTATCACAGGGATGTATGGCATTTTCCCAAACCGGTTATTGCAGCTATTGACGGTCCGGCCATGGGTGGAGGCTTTGATCTGGCGACGCTTTGTGATATACGGATTTGTTCTGATTCTGCAGTCTTCGGGCATCCGGAGGTTAAATTCGGAGCACCCCCCATTTATACCCCGTTAAGATGGATTGTCGGCGATGGAATGGCAAGGGATTTGTGCTTAACAGGCCGTCGAATTGATGCTCAAGTGGCCTTTCGAATCGGATTGGTAAGTGAAGTAGTTGAAGGAGATAAAGCCCTGACGCGTGCCATCGAAATAGGCAGTTCCATACTGGAAGCTCCCCGTGATACGCTTCAATATGCAAAGTCATTTTTTACTGGACATATAAAAATGGGCTTTGATGAATCATTTGATGTTGAACATGACCGGGCATTTCAGGAGGTATTGTTACCTAAAGCAAGGAAGGGATTCAAAAAGTAGACCGGGAGAAGGGATGATAACTTGTGAAGAAGACGACAGGTATTTATTTCTTTCAACGTACTTTTCCCAGTGCCAATATGGTTTTTGTAAAGGATAATCTACCTCTCCTCATTGACACTGGATTTGGCAGTGATATCCGTGATACAGAAGAGTTGATTAAACAAACAGGAACTCTCCCCGAAGAGTTAAAGCTGATAATAAATACCCATTATCATAGTGATCATGTAGGAGGGAACCATCACCTACAAAAGAAATATGGAGTCAACATTGCTGCCCATAAATGGGACGCTGATTTAATTAATTCAAGGGATCCGGAGGTTTGCAGTGCCGAGTGGCTGGATCAACCTGTTGAACCCTATCAGGTACAAATGAAGGTAACGGATGGTGATGAAATAGATACCGGAAATCGGGTGTTTCAAGTCATACATACACCGGGACATACACTTGGGCACATATCCTTATATGAACCAGATGAAAAAGTGTTGATTTGCGGGGATTTGTTTCACAAACAGGATGTAGGTTGGCTGAATATATTTCGCGAAGGGATCGCAGCTGTTCAAAGATCTATGGAGAGTCTGGAACAATTAAGCAAGCTTTCAGTTCAACATGCTTATTCCGGACATGGACCTGAAATGGAAAACCCGATGGAATCAATGGATTCTGCAAGGAAGAAATATGAAAAATGGCTGAACAAACCGGAGAAAATTTCGTGGCATGCATGTAAAAGGATCTTTGCTTATTCTTTAATGCTATATGATGGTTTGCCTGAGCAAAAAATTAAGGATTACCTCATCTCCTGCGGATGGTTTTGTGATTTTGCACGTTACACATTTCAGCTTACACCCGAAGAATTTATCCGGCCGCTTCTTGATGAAATGATCCGATCAGGGGCAGCTATTTGGTCGGACGGTGTTTTGGTGGCTTCCACTGCCTACAAAGCACCTGACAAAGAATGGATGCTGAAAGATATAAAACCGAAAAATTGGATAAAGGAGCTGTAAGGGTTACATAAGATTGTCAAAGATGACATCGGCAGCCCTTTATTAGAATAAAAATTTATGGAGGGTTACCCGTGGAGATTGCCTTTAGAAAACAAATTGCAAGCCTCGGAACTTCATCAGTCAGAGAAATTCTTAAATTGACACAGAATTCTTCCACTATATCATTTGCAGGAGGATTACCTGCAGAAGAATTTCTGCCTGTGGAAATGATTGGGAAGGCCTTTGAATCGGCGATTAACAGTGGGCCCAAATCACTGCAGTACGGTTTAACAGAAGGGTATAGCCCACTGCGTCAATATATTCTTGAACCCATGCCAAAAAAAGGAAATCAACTAACTCTTGATAACATCCTGTTAACCACCGGATCACAACAATCTATCGATTTGATGGCCCGCACTTTTATTGATGATCATGATGTGATATTAGTAGAAACGCCAACCTACCTCGCTGCATTAAAGGCGTTCCATTTGCAAAACGCCAGAGTGATCCCTGTTGATAGTGATGAATTTGGAATGGATATAGAAGATTTACGTAATAAAGTGGATCAATACAACCCGAAATTCATTTATGTTAACCCTAACTTTTCCAATCCGACAGGAAGAGTGTGGAGTCTAGACAGACGGACTTCTGTATTGGATATATGTCGCTCAAATGATGTGTTAATTCTGGAAGATGACCCATATGGAGAGCTTTTTTTTCATAATAAAGCGCCATACCCAGCTATTTTTTCCCTGGATGATGAAAATTCACACGTCATCTATACAAGCACATTTTCAAAAATAGTGGCACCAGCTCTGCGAACAGGATGGGTCATAGGGGACAGTAGGATTATTGATGCCATGAAACGTATCAAGCAGGCCTCCGATTTACATTCAAGCTCGATTGATCAGCAGGCGTTATACCATTTGCTCACTGATTTTGATTTAGAGGCACATATAAAAAAGCTGCGCGTGGAATATGAAAATAGAGTGCATGTTATGACGGAATTGTTGGACCAATTTCATGTGCCGGTTAAATGGACGATGCCTGAAGGTGGAATGTTTTTGTGGGTAGAGCTTCCGGAAGAATGGAATACTGAGAAATTATTGAACCATGCCGTTCAACAGGGAGTGGCGTTTGTTCCCGGTGCAGAATTTTATGCGGAGTCTCCGCAAAAGAATTTTTTGCGTTTAAATTTTTCTTATAATGATGAAGAGAAGATCAAGCTGGGAATGCGCAGGCTAATGATTGCAGCAGATGCTTATAAAAGTCAAAAACACTAAGAGGGGGTGAAGGAAATGAAAGAATTTACTTTAAATCTTTACAGCTATCATGTGTGGGCCAATCAAAAATTAATCAACCACATTGAATCACTATCGGAAGGACTTCTTTCCCGCAAATTTAACAGTGTTTTTTCAAGTATTGGAGAAACCTTTGGGCATATGTATTCTGTTGACAGCGCCTGGTTTCAACGAATACAGGGGAAATCCCCATCACAATTTAGTACAAAAATATTTGATGATTTAACAGAAATGAAAAAGTTATTTGCCAGCCAACAGAGTGAAATTCAGTCATTTTTAAATGATGTTGACGTTGAAAAAATCGTGACTTATCAAAATACCAAAGGTGTTCCATTTCAAAATCCCATTTATCAAATTGTGCAGCATATGGTAAATCACGGAACTTATCACAGGGGAAATATTGCTTCTCTCATCAGGGAATCCGGGCATGAGGGGGTATCAACAGACTATATATTCTTTTTAAGAGAAAATGGCTAAAAGGAGTTATTACCGTGCAAATTGAATTAAACCGAAAATCTGATGTTTTGTTAGTTGAACAAATTTGTGAAGCCATTTCAGACAGAATTCGCTCTCAAATTTTCCCTCAGGGAAGCCGGCTTCCCTCCATTCGCCAGTTGGCAAAACAGCTTAAAGTCAGTATGGTGACGATTAGCCGGGCATATGAAATGTTGGTAGACGAAGGGTTGATTATATGTATTCAAGGAAAAGGAACCTTTGTACGCAATTTTGCACCGCAAGATAAAGGGGACAAACCAACGACATCCTATGCCTGGCAATTATCTTTAAAAGATTATCTCCCGAGAACACAGATACTGAAACATTATAAGGATACGGAAACATTTAGTCTGTCTGAAGCAAAATTATACCCCAGATTGTTACCTAACAACACTTTTAAACAAGCACTAAATAACATGCTATCCAGTGATTCTGCAATTATTTCCGATTATGGAACAATACAGGGAGATTATGAGCTGCGAAAAGTGATGGCTGATTACTTAACGAATACAAAAAGGATTACCTCTGATCCGGATCATTTATTAATCGTGAATGGTGTACACCAGGGGATAGACCTGATAGCCAGGAGCTTTATTGGTCCGGGAGACGTTATTGTTACTGAAGCCCCTACATATACCGGGGCTATTGATATATTCCGGGCACGCGGCGCAAAGGTGATAGGAATCCCAATAGATACTGAAGGGATGAGAGTGGATATTTTAAGAGAATACTGTAAAAAATGGACGCCCAAGATGATTTATACCGTACCTGCTTTTCATAATCCGACAGGTACTGTTCTTGCTCCTGACCGCAGGCGAAAGCTTTTGGAAATTGCGCAAATGACAAACAGTATGATCGTTGAAGACGATCCCTGGAGTGATATTTATTTTGAAGAGAAGTCTCCTCCTGCTCCGATTAAAAGTATGGACGAAGAGGGCCGTGTCATTTATCTGAAAGGATTTAGCAAGACTTTGTCTCCGGGCTCGAGAGTAGCTACTGTTATGGCTAACGGGTTAATTTTCGACAAACTGCTTGCCGCCAAATCGATCGCTGACCTTGGTTGCCCTACCATTACTCAGAAAGTTATATTATCCTTCTTGCAATCCAATGAACTCAATCAACATTTACTAAAAATCAGGCTTGCTTTACAAATAAAGAGAGATATTGCGATGGCATTATTAACACAACACCTTGGTGAAAAAGTGACATGGCAAAAACCCATGGGAGGTCTGAACATCTGGCTGACACTTCCCGATTGGATGATTGCAGATAAATTGTTACCAGAGGCCAGGAGAAAAAATGTTAGCTTTTTGCCCGGTTCTGCCTGTTATACCAGTCAGCCGGCATATAATCATATCAGATTAAGCTTCTCATATTTAAGTGATGAACAGTTAAAAATCGGTGTGACGAAGTTATGTGAGATAATTGATTCTTACATAAAAAAGGGGAACTGTGAAGGTCGATAGGCTACCAGGAAGGAATTATGTCACTGCTTGTCAAAGATTTGCAACATTCGGATTCCGGATCAACCTTTCCGATCACAATTGCATTTCGTCCTTCAAGAACTTTATAGTTTGTAACTCCTGAACTTATTTAGGCACAATAAACCTGAAGCAGGTTTTCTGGTCAGGTATGCTTTCCACCTCTACTCTGCCGTGATGTGCTGCTGCGACTTCTTGAACAATCGATAATCCGAGCCCGAGGCCGTCTCCCGTGCGTGCTTTAGATCCCCGATAAAATCTTTCAAAAATTTGATTCTGCATCTCTTCAGGGATTCCTTTGCCGTAGTCTGAAATGGCTACAATGATCTCATCCGTTGTTTCTCGCAATGATAAACCCAAATATTTTCCATCCCCGCCATATTGGATCGCATTCTCCATCAGATTTCGTATGGCGCGTTCCACTAACTGCGGGTCAATGGAGACAATCACCGGTTCTTCTGTGATTTGGACATCGAAAAAAATCTGTTTCGCTTCGATCACATGAAAATAGTCGGCAGCAATGACACGTAATTGTTCCCCGATGTCCAGCTCCTTTAATCGGATTCTTGACTTGTATGTGTCCAGTTGAGAAATTTCCAACAGTTTCTCCAACAATTGATCCATATATTTTGAACGTCGTAAAATAATATCGAAATACTCCTTTTTTTCCTCTTCATTCTTTACAATATTGGATTGCAACGTCTCAATGTACCCGATAATCATCGTCATCGGGGTTCGTAAATCATGAGAAATGTTGGCAATCAGAGACTTTCTTTTGGATTCCAGTTCCTGGATTTGAATGACGTTACTTTTGATCCGATCCGCCATTTCATTAAAATTTCGATTAAGCTGACCGATTTCATCTCTGGAATGATCTTCGATTTGCGTCATCGAACCCTCTGTATCAAATTCTTTCATCGCTTGATTCAGTCTTTTTAACCGTCGATTCAGTCGGGAGAAAAAGAACAGGGCAAAGATATACGGGGTGATGAAAAATAAGGCAACCGGAATCAACAGTTGAATGAATTCTTGATTATCCTGTACATAGAAGAAAATTTGACTTCCCTGCATGGCTTCACTTGGAACGACCATCAATAAGTATTGTGGTTTTCCACCGGCATTCCAGGGAAATACGAACGATGAGTCTTGTTCTGCTTCCCAGAGACTTTCCGGCATGTTTGAAAAATGGCTGAGAATTTCATCCATCTCAAAAGACTGCTGACGACTGTCAGAAGCATAGTTCACATCTCCGTTTTGATCAAACCAGTATAGTTTAAAGGCGGGGTGTGATGCTACAAAATCTGAAAAGTGGGCGGTGATCTCTTCGGGATTTCCGCTGCTTTCTATATCCGCTAACAACTGTTCGCCAATCTGTTTTATGCTTTCGTGGGTATATCCTTGATTAAAAAGGGATCCAATCAATGCAGCAATCCCAAAAAGGAGAATAAATCCGGTAATCGAGCTTGCAAGTATGAGTATCCATAATTTCCTTCTTAATGTCATCAATTTTCCTCCAATAAACGATAGCCAATCCCTCTAATGGTTTGAATATATTTGGGGTTGCCGGGATCATCCTCAATTTTTTTTCGCAAATAATTAATATAAACCTTAACAGAATTGTAGTCATATTGATCTAATTTCCATATGTGAGAGTAAATTTCTTTATGAGTAAAAACGCGACCGGGATTTTCCAGGAAAAGCTCCAACATGACCGCTTCGATGGGAGATAATGAAACTGTACCGGAGGGCTTGTGTAATTGTTGGCTTTTTCGATCATAGCGGAAATGATGATAGTTTAATATGTCCGATTTGATTTGAGGTTTGTAGCGTCTTAAAGTGGCCTGGATCCGGGCGACCAGTTCCCCCGGACTGAAGGGCTTGGTCACATAGTCGTCTGCTCCTAAACCTAATGTTTCTATTTTATCAGACTCTAATTGACGTGCGCTCACGATGATCATCGGAGTATCCATCTGCTGATCTTTGATATAATGCAACACGTCCCAGCCATTCATATTTTCCATCATTAAATCCAGTACAAGTAAGTCGATGGGATGTTGTTTCAATATCTCGATCGTTTTTTTGCCGGAATCGGCTTCTAACACATTCATGCCGGCATTTAACAAGTGAAGTCGAATGATGTCACGAATCTCTTTTTCATTATCTGCAACCAATATATTTAAAGCTTCCACACATACTCCCCTCTTCCCCCGCATTTTCTCTATTATACTCCAACGTTTTACTTAAAAAATACGGGACAGGTGAATCCTTTAACCATCCTTTAACCATTTCTGCCAATTGCAAATGCTAGAATTAGTAAAAATATGCCGAGGTATGCAGAGAGTGAGGGGAAATGGGTGGAAAAGAGAATGAGAAATTATTTCTTGATCGCGGCATTTCTAATTACCAGCATTGTGATAATAACGAAAACGGTTCTGGCTGAGACAGTCGTCACCGTTGCTTTACCGGATGGTGCACCAACGAATTATTATATTGGTGAAACACTGGAACTGAAAATTCAATTTAATGAAAGAGTGCATTTGTCAGCAGGTGTGATTCATGCCAGGGTAAATGGTTATGATGAAGCGTTGCAAATCCAGGTGGATGGAGCGGCTGAAGGAGAATACAAGCAGCTTTACAACGCTTCGGTCTTAATTAACCCGGACATGAAATCTGGAAAAGTTGAAATTACGAAATTGGAAGGGATAGCTTTATTAGAAGATGGATCGGCTTATTACGACGACTCGAAAGATTCGATTATAGCGGATTCAACGATGGATAACCTTTCGATCGATACGATTGAATTGGAGTGGACGCCAAAGGTTTTCATTGGTGATGAAATCGTATCGGCAGAAAATAACGTGGCAAGACAGGGACAAATGGTAAAATTTCAGCTTTTCACGATGAATATTGGGGATCAGACAGCTGACTATTTTGGAGAGAATATTGAATTGATGCTGAATGCCGATGGTCAATGGGCACAGTTTAATCAAGCGATTCCCCTTGGTGAAACACGCAATGGCATTGATCTAAAACGATACCTGTATGAATTTCGTTATATCGTACCGCAAAACACAAAAATTGATGGATTAACCATTGAGGGGGTCATTAGGTTACGAGAGTCAAATCACAATGGGAGTGATTTTGTGCTTGAACTCCCTGCGGAAGTACAGACCCAAATTCGTAATCTCAATATTTTAGTTGATTCTCAATCCTATGATATCTCTGCAAGTCCAGCCAGTGATACAAATCCGGCGAATCGAGATCGTCAAGTGATTGTTGATGTATCCGATCCATCGGGTGCTGATGCCACCGATGCTCTGCTATATTATCGCTGGGCCTTGGAGGGTTCTTTTGAAGATAATTATTTCATTCATGTCGGAAATACGAATGGAATCGCAAGTGGACAACCTGTTCCCATTACTGAACAGGATATTGTTGAAGACGGGAATTATAATTTGTATGTTCGTGCAGTGGATAGCGCGGGTAACACGAGGATTGAACGATTTGGCCCGTACAATTTTGATATTAGTGAACCATCCATTCGTCTGATCGATGAATCCGGCATGGCCTATGACAATTATTCCAGATTTAATGGTGCCGATAATCCTTTTTTTATCGTTCAGACAGAAGAGACGGTCACTTCAGTCACATACGAATGGTCAGGGATTGCTGCAGAAGCCGTTGCTTATGAAAGTGGGCCTGGAACATGGACGATCGGCCAGGGATTACCCGATGGTGAAGGAGAATATGATCTGTATATTACATCAACAGATTCATCCACTAATCAATCCAATGCCGCGTATACGTTTATTCGTGATCGATCGGTGCCGACTGTTACAGGAGAATTGTCGCAGATTGATCTGAATCAGGTATTTCGTTCACTGGAAATCCCGCTGGTCATAGAAAATGAAACTTTGTCAGGGGACTCTTACGAAATCTATCAACTATGGAATCATTCTGCTATAAAGCCTCATTCAGCAGATCCGGGTTGGGAACAACTGGATAGCAGCTTATTGGCAACATCACCACCCGACATCAATGGAGAGGTTTATCTTCATATAAAGATTGTCGACAAGGTAGGAAATGAAGGAATTTATACCAATGGTGACGGTTTTACTTTTGACAATGTTGCACCCGAATTAGAGATGGTTAATATCGCCTGTTCGCAGGTGTATGAAAGAACAATTAGCGTGGAATGTGGAGAAGCTGTCATCGATCCCACTCCGATTAACGGGCTGCAAATTGATTTGCAGGTAGACGGAAAAACAGGTGTGGAACTGGCAGATTACTATATTGAATATTACTTAACGAGCAAACCCAAAATGGCTTACACCAATGTGTATCCTGCTACTGGATGGAAACAGGTGGATTATGGGCAATTAGACATATCCGGTGCACATGGAGAATTATATATCCTGTTTAAAATCACCGATCCGGTCGGAAACGCAAAAATGTTTTTAACAAATGGCTATACGTTTGATGTTGGAACCCCTGAAGGCACGGTGGCCTTTACAAAAAAATATACCAATATGACGCCGGTAGAATTACAAGTGAATGCAGCCGAAGACGCGGTTGAGATGCGTTACTCCTTTGATGGCACAAATTTTACGGAATATGCAACGTTTATCAATGGCGCTTCGCAGATGATTGACTTGCCGGTGGATCAGACAAGCGGGGAGGTTCTTGAACAATCCTATACCATTTATGTGGAATTCCTCGATGCAGCGGGTAATCAAAGTGGCTCTACTGTCACCGATACGATTACGTACGATATTACACCACCAACCTTTGATCGCATTGAATATACGTCGGATGATTCGGGCACTGTTACTGCATCGGTATATTATTCTGATGATGTTTCGCCATTAAACGGCTTGATCACGAGAACATTTACGGAGAATGGATCATTGGAGGTTGATTTATCCGATGATGCGGGGAATCGCACACCATATACCATTGTGGTAGACAGCATTGATCGTAACGGTCCTGCCGTCACTTTTTCACAAAGAGGAAATATGACTCCGGCACGATTTGCCGAAGCAGTGGTCATGGTTTCTGATGAGGAAGACGGACTGGATCAAACCAGTTTAAGCTATGTATGGCTGGATGAATACATGCTACCCAACGCAGGCGAAATAGGGTGGCAGCCATTTACGAATGGAGATACGTTAAGTCTCTCGGAAGTGAGTGGAACATGGTACTTGTTTGTGAAGGCAAAGGATGATAGTGGAAATGAAACGATCGAGAGAAGTGATGCATTTCTATTAGATAACATTGGTCCGGAAGCTTATATTTCCTATTCTTTCAATCTAGATAGTCAACAACAAATGCCGCTGACCACAGCCGGACCGATTATGGCAACAGTGAAAGCAAATAACGATTTTATTTATTATGACGGTAAGGTATTCGATTATACATTCGGTAAAGATTTTGTGGTAACCCATATTGTAAAAGTGGAGTTGGATGGATCTGAAACACCCCTTTATGGAGGGGAAAATTGTCCGGATTACTTAGAAGGGGACGGATGTCCATCTTCGATCGTTTTTGCAGAAAATACGGATCAAATTTATCGCTTTTATACGGTGGATTCTGCCGGTAATGTATCGACGGTGGATACCCGACCCATATCGGTGATTGATCCCGCTTTTCCCAAGATTCATGTGACAGAAAACCCTTCCACCCCGACCAATCAATTTGTCGATGTTACCGTTTCAGTAGATTCAACGGATAGAGTAACCACGTCATTAAAGCAAATCGAATCTGACGGTGAACTGATTAAAGTTGTGTTAAAAGACGGAACGACAATTGAGGATCCCCTGTTATTACAGGATGTTGATTTGTTTGCAACGGATTTAGCAGAAATCACATTCCGGTTTGCGTCGGAGGATTATAGAGGGTACATCAATTATTTTGTTGATTATGAATTGAATTTATATGGCATGTATGAGTATGAAGTGCAAAATTTAGATCAGTCACCGCCTGACTATCAGGTGTTATATAGTCTGCCGGAGCTTTCTGAAACGGAAATTCCCAAGTATCCATCCTTTTATACGAATCGGGATGTAACGGTTCGGGTCATGCCTGAGGACCAGGAGGGAAGGGTCACCTTTATCAGCCAAGGCGGGGCCGTGCATACATTTACACAGAATGGGACCCACACATTTATTTTTCAAGATGAAGCGGGAAATACCGTTGAAGTTCCGGTGACCATCGACCGCATTATAAAAGATGGTGCCGATGAGCCGATCGTGACTTTTGATCCGCCTTCATGGACGAATCAATCCGTCACAGCAACGATCAATTTTGATTACGACGATACAGGACGCCAAATCCAATTAGTAGGTACAACGGGATGGATTTCTACCACAGAGATGGAGTTTGAAGAAAATGGTTCGAGAACGATTCAATACCAGGATCAGGGCGGAAATCATCTTTCGTTGACCGTTACGGTGGATTGGATTGATAAAATCGCTCCGCTGGGAACCGTGGAATATTCAAGAGATGATGAAGGAAATGTGATTGCAACACTGATTATGTCCGATAATTCGGGTGAAACGCCTATCGTAACGGATGCTGACGGCATTCCTGTTGAAAACGGGGAAACCTTCACCTTCTATGAAAACGGGCAGCATACCTTTTATTTTAGGGATGCAGCAGGAAACATGAATTATGTGATTGCTGAAGCAACGGATATCGATAAGGAAGGGCCTGATCTGGAAATCACCTACTCCAATCAAAAAGCGGTTGATTCGGATCATGACGGGATCTACGAATATGTACAAATGCCAACCAATGGGGATGTCCGGATTACGATCCATGCAAGTGAACCTGTCCGAATCATCAATCCAATGATATCTGATCAATTTAGTCGTACGCAAACGTATGACGTTACGAAAAACGCGAATATCGATTTTATCGTAGAAGATCGATCAGGCAATACAAAGATGATTAACGGATCTGTTTATTCCATTGATCGTGATGCACCCGTCCCTGTTGTTTCTTATTCAACAGAGACCCTGACAAAGGATAATGTGATTGCAACCGTATCAGCGAATGAAAAGATCCGTGTATTGAATAATGGAGGCCGTACCCAGCATACCTTTCGTGAAAACGGTGTGTTTACCTTTGTCGTGGAAGATGAGGCTGGAAATGTAGCAGAAATCGTTGCTTCCGTCGATTGGATTGATAAATCCAAGGTGGAATATGAATTGCATTATGATGAAACTGCACCAACGAAAAACGATGTCACGGTAACGATTCATGTGGTTACTCCCGGTCGCGGCCTGACACGATTGGATGGTTCATCATTGCCGACAATCACTTTTCAACAAAATGGCGTTCGCTGGTTGGAAGCAAAAGATGAATTAGACAACCGCTATTTGATCGAAGTGCGTGTTTCAAATATTGATAAGAAAGCACCTGAAATTTTATTTGCGGGCGATCTGTTGATCCCGGTTAATGGCACAGTAAACGCACTGGATGGTGTAACTGTCGATGATAATCTCGATGGTAATTTGAGCGATGAGGTTCAGGTGATCAACAGCACAATAGATACTTCTGTTCCCGGGGAGTATGCGGTCGAATATGAAGTCACAGATACAGCCGGTAATACAGCAACGGCGGTACGTAAAGCCATGGTAATTGATTCTGATCAATTGTCTGTGTATATCAACAACCAATTGGCTGAAGAAGTAGATATGATTCGAGGGAACAAGCTTGCGATTCAAACGTTTGGCACCAAAGGGGAATATACAATCTGGTGGAAGTACGGGAAATGGCTTAAAGGTGATTTTAAAACAGGAGACAAGCATGTATATGAAGGTGAGCTAACGATTGACCGACAGGGATATTATACATTCCTGGTTCAGGATCAGGAACGACATTACAAATTAGTTCAGGTTTACGTTATTCCGTAAGAAAAAAGGAAAGGGGATCTTTGAATGAATTGGATAAGAAAAATAACCATGGTTGTCCTTGTCATCATCGTTATGGCGTCACCGGTCAGTTCTTCACTTCCTGTTTACGCTGTCGACACCTCGATAAAACATATCGGGAATGGATTCGTTGATGTATATGTTGATCCGCAAACAGGGCGATTTATGATTCAAACCGATCAGGGAAATCCGAGAAGAGAAAATGATGCAAATAAAGAGCTGTTGTTTGGGGAAGCCAATCCCAAAACGTCTTTCTCAAGTTTCAGGATAGACGGAGAAGATTATATTTTTGGAAATCACTATGGTTTTTTGGGGATGGAGAGCAGTTTCATCTCTCCATCCACTTCTTACGGCAATGTTAATCAGACGACATGGACGATCAATGGACTTCATATTACGCAAACGATCACGCTGATTGATGATGAGGCCAATGAAAATGCCGGAAATGTGAAAATAAGTTATCTCGTCGAAAATAAAGCAAACAAATCCATGGAAATTGGAAGTCGTATATTGTTAGATACCAAACTGGGCAGTAATGATGCATCACCGATTGCACTAGAAGGAGATTCAACCTACATTCAAACCGAAACAGAATTGACATCCGATTTGCCTCAATACTGGCGTGCAGCCAATGATACCCTTGCTCCGGAAGTCATGTCTTACGGTTTTTTAAGGGGTTGGGGTCATCTCGAGCCGGATCGCTTCATCGTGGGACACTGGGAAGGTCTGTCCGAAACAAAATGGGATTATGAGGTGAATCCGGCTTTAAATTTTACTACAACCCGCAATCCATATGGTTCAGCAGATAGTGCGGTAGCCATTTATTGGGACCCAGCAACCCTTGCTGCAGGGGAAAAACGTTTTTATGAAACTTATTACGGGCTGGGGGATCTTCAATCTAGTGAAGATGCGGCCAATTTTGATACCGTTGTAACAGGGCCGCGCATGTTAACAGTCAATGCAAGTAAGGACGGTTATCTGGAAGAAACCTTTGATATTCACGTACAAATTGATAACACTTATACAACTGCTGAAGAACTACAGGATGTGGAGATCGATCTCATTTTACCTCCGCAGCTTCAATTCAGCGAGGGATCCAAAAAGAGTCAAACTTTTTCATCGATTGCAGTAAACAGTATAAAAACAGCGACATGGAAGGTGAAGGCCATTTCTCAGGCAAGCTATACTTCTGCCCGATATGCCGTTCGTGTCAAAGCCAAAGGAATAGAGGAAGTGATTAAAGCCAATTTTGTTTTATTGCCTTCAACTAACGGGGCACCGCCAGTGGTACAAATGTTAGATGTTTCACCCAATAAAAAATATGTGGCCGATCCGACGCACGATCTTACGGTCAGAGGGAAGAATCTTTCCTTGCTTCAGGATAATCCCAATGTTTCCTACCGTTTAGTCCGTGACCATGATCAACACGTATATACGATTTTAAGTTCGGCCATTGCGATTAATGGAGATCAGATGACGGTGAACCTGGACGGACTATGGGAAACAGGCACAGCAGAGGCAGGTTTATATACATTGAAAGTGGAGACCAGGGATTATGGCACTTTTGAAAAAAAATTTGAATACACGACGGATGAAGCATATCAATCATTACAATATGGTTTGCTGGCTGTTGTGAGAAATGGCACTCAATACAACTTGAAGGCATTTGAAAATGAAGAGAATCTACAAAAAAATGGTGATGATAAATTACTGATTTTCCGGGGAGATGTGAATGAGCGAAAGGATGATTATCGAACATGGTATGAGATTGGGAAGGGAGCCACGATCAACTCGGTCGTTAAATTTGAAAGGGATGCTGCTGTTGCTGACTGGCTTGGATTAGATCAAAAAATCATTGTGGAAGCAACAAAAGATGGTGTATCCGTCGACGGTGTGGGTGTGTTATCGATCCCCAGCTTTCCATTTGCATTCGGTGAATTTTCCCTCGATTTAGAAAACGGGACAAGTTATACCTTAGACCCTGAAGGGGACGATGCAAAGCTTGAAATTACATGGCCAATGATGAGTTGGGCAGAATCGCAGCAAAATATGAATTCGATGCCCGTCAAAATCACAAGTGCAAAAATCGGAAAAAAAGATGGGAAAGATACGGTTTCATTTGGTGGTAAAATTTCGCTCAACCTCGGCGGACAGCAGAAAGCGGTTGGAGCCGATTCTCCGCCAACAGCGACAGGTGACGAAGCAGGCATTAGTGCAGAATTATTTGAAGCCCGATTTGGCAGTCAAAATGGTCAGTTTGGACTACTCGGTTTAAATGCCGGCGGAGAGGTGGCCATGCCGGAGGATTTTATTCCGGGTATGACATTTGGTGCCGAGGGAGGGTTGACGTTTAATACATTTATTCACGAGTACGGGCTGGATGTTTCGGTGGATTTTGAATTGGTCGAATTAAATGGTTCGTTGATGTTACGTCTGACGGATACAAATATTCCTGTGATTGATAAATTAGTCTTCGCAGTTGGATCGGAACCGGGAATTCCATTAGTTCCACCCACTGTTGTCGGCTATGTAACCAAAGCAGGTGGTGGCTTTGAAAACCTGTATGACACGATTATGGGGAATTACGAAGTGCTTCCGCCTTTGAAATTGATTTTAATCGGTGACATGGATTTGGCCAAAGTTGTGGAAGCAAGTGATATGGAACTGGCGATGTCATTACAGGGTACCTCTTTTACAGGATCATTTGACATTGCAAAAATCCCCATCTTAAAAAATGTATATGGCAACGTGATTGTCAAAGATTCTGCTCAACTCGCAGTCGATGTCAATATCGGTGCAAAGCTTGCTGTATTAGAGGTTATCAAAGGTCAGGCAGAAGCTACTTTTTCCTACGATGAGACAAGGAACGGCATTTTTGGGCCGGTGTACCTAGCAGGCAGCGGCTATGTCGCTGTAGTCATCCCCAGTGAGATTCCGATCATTGGAGGGATAGAGGCTGCAAGTGTAGCTGCAGAGCTGAGCACAGAAAAGTTATATGCTCGTATGGCCCTGCTAGAAATCCCGGTAGCTGTGAGCTATGAATGGGGAGGTTCCGTTCAATTGGAAGCAGGTTCGGGCAGTAAATCCACTTTGATGGCACAACCGGTATACAACGTGAACACAGGTGATTATGCAGGAACCATGAGAATTGGAACCAATATTCACCCCATTGAAACAAAGCCGCTGGCAATCGTCGATAAATCTAAATTAAGTGTATCGATGGCAAGTGGCGGCTCTTATATCATAGATGTTCCGGCTCATTTGGATCATCTCATTTTTGAACTGCCATTAACCAGTATGGAAAATCCGAATCCGTCAATCATCGATCCGTCAGGAAACCCCTATACACTGTCAGAGTTTGATGGTGCACATGGCAATTATCGTATTCAAAGAATTCCGGCTGATGTCAGTCAATCCGGAGAAGAAGAATTTTCGATGTATGTCACCGTGACTGGTCCTGAAGGGGGTACATGGGAAATTCATACAGACAGGCCTTTGAAAAGTGTGCCCAAACTATATGAGGTGGAAGGGCTGCCAACCATACAAAATGTAAATGAAACCCTGTCTTCGGATGAAGTGACGGTTCATTGGGATACGGAAAATGTGGAAGATCATATGGGAGTGGCCATTTATCTTACAGAGGATAACAATGTGCCGCGGGGGGATGAAGCTGACCCGGTTAAGGCACCGAGTCATGATGTGCTCGTCATAACGCCTTCAACGGGAATAAAAGCCAGTGATGGGACGGCGACGTTTACAGTACCGGAAACACTTCCATCCGGCAACTACTATGTGAAAACAGTCCTGGTAGAAAATGATACGAACCTTCATCATTCATTTAGTTCCCATCCGCTTAAAATCACGAATGAACTGGAGCCGGATAGACCGTTATCGGTTACTGCGGATGCTATCGGAAACGGATTTGTTCAAGTGGATTGGACGACCGGATCAGAAGATGAGATCGATGGTTTTATAATTGAGGTATTGGACGAGAATGGAAATCACCTTCCAGATACGGGAGCAGTTTTCGTTCAAGACGCCTCAAAAAAGTCCGGAAATATTGGAGGAGTATTTACAAACGCTGAAACAGGAGAGAAACTTGGTATTTTGCCGGGTGAGAAGTATAAAGTAGCCGTATCCAGCTATCGGCAATGGGAAAAAGGGAAAATATACAGTCAGCCTGTCATTTCAAGTGTTGTCGAGGTTCCCGTGATCCAGTCACCGCAAATCGATATTGAGGTTGATGGGACCGTTCGAGCGCTTGATATGGATAGAAAAGTTGTTTATCAGACAACGGAGAACCGATTAACAGTCAGCGTGTCCTCCGATCAAATGGTCACAGCAGATCTTTATCTAAACAGCAAATTTTTATCTACACATAAAGGAGAAAGTTTTTCATATGTGATCGAGCTTGAAAGTGACGGGGAACACATACTGGAGGTGCGGGCCGTCAATGAACAGGGGGATATGACAGTTGAAAGTATTCGACTTAGCCTGGACACGGTTGCTCCTGACTTAAAACTGGATTCGAAGTCCGTTGATGATGGTCATGTTGAAGTGTTTGGAGTGGCAGAAATGGGTAGCACCTTATATGTGGATGGTGCTGTTACCCCTCTTGAACCGGATGGATCATTCTCAACATCGATCGATATGGAAAATCATATGTCTAAAAATATTGACGTGCGTGTTGTTGATCTTTTTGGTAATCAAACGGTGAAAAGTTTGGAAGTGTTTAATCAACAATTACCTGCCTTCGAACGAATTAAGCTTCGGGCTTCAAGCAAAGAGGAAAAAGAAAGTGGTTTAATCGAAATGAAGGCGGGCGAATCTGAGACCTTCCTGGTGTATGGTGTGGCTGATGATGGGTCGGAATATGTGATTGACACCATGAATGTTGACTGGGAGATTCTTTCCGGGCACGGACTGGGTCAAATCTCAGATGAGGCTGAACTTTCCGCCGTAAGTAAAGGTAAGCTTGTGGTCAAGGCATCTTATTCGGTTAGCGATTCCTATGCACTAGAGGATGCGATGATTGTAGACGTAAACGGACAGGTTTCCACGACTGATCCGGATGAAGATAAAGGTGGCAAGCGTGATGATTCTGTGAATGATGAAGATGAGATCATGGAACAAATGTTAAGACAACTCTTAGAAAGTGAGGGAGATATAGAGTTTATTGGTTTTCAACAACTTTCCGATCATCAAGGAACAATGATGCAACTGGGTGATACAGCGTATTTATGGTTCCCGGGGGACAGCATATGGAATGGTTTAGGTGTTGGTGTCGGACGCGTCATCAATCCGGAGAAATATTTAACCGGTGCCATGGAGTTCATCGGCGACATTTTTGAAATGAAAATGAGTGAAAAAGTACAATTTGAGCAGAAGCCGATTCTTACATTTAAATTATCTTCAGATTATCCTAAGGATATCTCTAAGCTGCATATCTACTGGTATAATGAGCAGAAAAATCGCTGGGAGTTTATAGGTGGCGACTATGATCGGGACAACAATACGATATCATCTGCATTGCCACACTTTAGTAAATACGCTTTGCTGTATAATCCGGATTTTCAAGTGTTTGAAGATATGGAAAACAGATGGTCAGCGAATTCTGTGTATCGCCTGAGTTCAATGGATATCATTCATGGATATCAAGAGAATGGAAAAATGATGTTTAAACCGTCGCAAAAGATTACTCGTCAAGAATTTTTAAAGATACTGGTCGGGGCGACGGAAGAATCAGTCAGCGATCCATCCATTCCAAATATCTATAAGGATGCAAACAGGGTGGGAGAATGGGCAAAACCTTACTTTAGCACCGCTCTCAGTAAAGAATGGCTCTATGGTTATCAGGAAAATGGTGACTTCTATCTCAAGCCCACCCAAGAGATTACCCGGGCAGAAATCGCTACATTGATGTACCGTATTTTGAAGGATGAGATCCATGTGAATGAAAGCAATGTTGTTCATTATCGCGATGTGGGGGAATTTCCGGCATATGCTGTTGAGGCCATTAAAGCACTGTCGAGCAATGGAATGATGTCGGGTTATCCTGACGGCACGTTTGGTGCTAATCAATCAGCAACCCGGGAAGAAGTAGCCAGCCTTATTCAAAGAATGTTAGATTGGAAGTATCAACAATAAGATCATGATCATTAAGAGGGCGCAGGCTGTGAGCAAAGAATTCTCACAGCCTGTTAATTTTTCTTTGATGTTTTTGAGAAAATTGTCGGTGCTTTATTTTTGTCTGATTCTCCAACTGATCATCCAGTTGTCTATGTGAATAACTAAACGGAAGATATTTACATCATGTGTGGTAATGAAATACACTAAAGGTGAATAAATCAACAATTGATAAGGAAAAAAATAAATGGAAATGATGACTTGGAGGGAATAAGTTGCAGATTTTTCGTATGATCCTCGAGTTTGTTCGGTCGATATTCATCATGATCATTGAATGTGGGATTCTATTCTATTTGGAATCAATATTAATAAAGGTTCCATTAGATGAATACCATTACGTTGCTCTCTTTTTGGCAAATTTCCTTCTTGTATTTGTTATCTACAGGAATGTTCTCCAGTCAAGGGATGGTACGTTTTCAAACAAGCAAAACCTTTATCTGTTGGAACAAGCTGGTTAATCGTAGTTTTTGCGATAACTGTGATACTAATAAATATTATACAGGTCTCCCAGTTGATAAACTAACCAGATCAAAATTACGATAAGGATATAAATTGTAACCTCCAGACGAGTCGAAGGAGGCTTTTTCCCTATTTTTAGCCATAGGGGGATCTCAATTTGTTTAGCATAACAAAACTGTTCAATCCCATAGAAAACAAGGAACACAAGAAACACAAAGACTGTATATTTAAGAAGTTCATAGCCTTGATTTTGAGATGAAATCCAAACATCATTTGACAATCCTTGAACAATAAATAATGCTATTCCAATGGATAAAACAAGTGAAGCCGTGATAAAGAAAAATTTGAGCATATTCCTTATTAGAAAGCTAATAAGTAGGCTGACGATCAATATAACAAATAGTACAATCACACCAAACCTCCATATTTCACTTAATTATTCCCCGAATTTGCAGCAGACGCCGCTGCAGCACCGGAAATAGCTGCAATCATGGCTGCCTGTTGTGCCTGAATAATGGATTCGATAGTTGTATAAATACCGGTTTCCAGTAGTCTGAGATTTTCTAAATTGTTGCTCACAAAAAAGTTGACTGCCATCGTAAAATTAATATCCTTATACCTTTTAAACAGCTTATCTGCGTTCAGGAAGTTCGCGATCTCGATCATGGTTCGTACATGATCGGATGAATCATCAAGTAAGGCGAGTAATCCGATCTCGGGATAGTGCATCGTCTTCACTTTGATTTCCGATCTGCGAAACGCATCAAAAAGTTGAACAGACCGTTCAACGAGACGGTTCGGTTCCGTTGTACGGTCAAGTGAGATAATGTGACTCAAAAACTGCAGGTGATTCCCTTTTTTAAACCCCTGCCGGCCGAGTTCGTCATAAAAGATTTCGATGTGGTCGATCAGTTCACTTATGCCACCGTCCAGTTCCGCAAGTAAAACGGCGAGGGGATAATCAGTCTGTGATGTTAAAAAGAAATGCTTCGATTTCATTCCCTTATAAACTTCCAAAGTGCGATAGATTTTTTCTTGAATCTTTTTTTCATCGGAATCATGGGACAGCATGATCAGTGCAGAAATGTAAGTAAACGATCCCCTGGAGAAGCCGGAGTGAACAAATTTTTCATATAAATCCATCAGTTCATGGAATTTCTGTACGGGATCATCAAATTTGACATGTAACATGGCTGCCGTTGTGAAGCGCTGACTCGATATCAGGGTGGAGAAGATCCCGACGTTTTTATTGATGTACTTGCTTAGATCGACAAATTCATTAAGATGAAACGGTTTTTTGTTTATGACATACATGGACGCGACCATCATCAGTGTGCGCGGGTCAGCCACTTTCCACTTCAGCGCGCCCTTTAATTGGGTGTAAACATCCTTATACTGGTGAAGTTGCAATTCAATATGATCGGGAATCATTTGCTATCTCAATTCCTTTCCTGCGGCTTTATTACGTTCTTACGCAGGAAGAACTTTAAAGTTTCGGTGAAGTTCTTAGACGTCATCTTCTACACTTCTTCCCTCGTAAAATAGTTTTTCTTCGTCCGACTTTTCTTCCTTTACCGTAACCTGGCTTGCGGTAATTCGATAAACAACCGTTTTACTCCCCAGTGAAGAACGATAATTTTTCACGTGGTTTTTAGCCAGGGGGGAACTGTGATAACCGGGTACATATTTATCCAGCATTTTTTGCATGGCCAACGTTGCTTCTTCCAGGTCAGTGACCGGCTCGATCTTTCCGAAAACCATGGCACTCATATAGGCCGTACTGGTATGGGCAGGAATCGGTGATACCAGCGTACCATATTCTTCACAGACGGTAAAACAAACATCGT
>JAWLDF010000032.1:0-31459 GCA_041686735.1 Bacilli bacterium | reverse complement strand
AATTAGCTATATATTATTTTTTGCATTGTGGGTGTATAAGTCATGACGGAATTATCGATTAATGAGCAAAAAACTAGCCGTGTCCGATCATGGGTAAAAGATAGAATCCTTCAAACACTCGATTATGATACAGGCTTTTGGCTGAAGGCCGCCATGGGGTTGTGGCTGGCGGCAGGTATAGCGGTGATGATTACCGGACTGGGAAATCCGACAGGACTCGGGACCATCCCGGACATTCTCATCTTTTTCTTTGCGCATCAGATCGTGTTTGGTCTGGCGGTTCCTCTTTTGGCTGTGACGGCTTCTTTTTTACAATTACCTGTACCGAGACTGTTTACGGGGAGTTTACTTTATACGGAAGGCCTCGTTTTTTTTATACTGGAGGGTGACAATCTGGGGACGTGGTTTTCCCTGGTAACAGCCATGGTCTATACAGCTGCCGGACTCATTCTTGGTTTGATTCTGGCAACGCTGACTCATCATCAACTCAATGCCGCAACAAGAGTCAAAATAAGTTTGCTGTTGCTTGGACTGCCCCTGCTTTCTTTTACTTTGATCGGGTCAGATAATGAATATGAGGTACAGCCTACTTTTGCGGAAGGGGATCCGGCAGAACCTCTGCAAATAGAAGATCCTGCTGAACCGGGTAAGTATCGGTTTCATTATTTCACATATGGAAGTGGTCGCGACCGGCACCGGGATGAATTTGCCTCCGGGGTGGATCTGCTGTCCGACACCGTGGATGCATCCGCCTATATTGAAAATTGGCCATGGTTGCGTGAATGGTTCTGGGGATTTGACGAAAAAGAACTGCCTTTAAACGGCCGCGTGTGGATGCCGGAGGGAGAGGGACCATTTCCGCTGGTCATCTTGGTACACGGCAACCATAGTATGGAAGACTTTTCGGATAACGGATACGGGTATCTGGGGGAACTTTTGGCCAGTCACGGTTTCATTACTGTTTCCGTCGATCAGAATTTTTTCAACTATTCCAGTTGGTCGGGGATCCCCAAAGAAGATATGAAATTACGTGCATGGGGTTTAATGCATCATCTTTTACAGATCCAACGTTTTCAAGAAGATCCCCAAACCCCTTTTTACCAAAAAGTTGATCTGCAAAACATTGCCCTGATCGGCCATTCCAGGGGAGGCCAAGCCGTGGCAATGGCTGCCGATTACACCCGCTGGTTTGATCAGGATGATTCCCTGGAGGGAATGGAAAATATGGGAATTCAGGCGGTGGTTGGGCTGGCGCCTACGGATAAACGGATTGATGAGAAAAAGGCTTCCCTCAATAATATTTATTACCTTGTCCTGCATGGAGCCCGGGATGCCGATGTCAATAGTTTTTACGGAGACCACCAGTTCAACCGGACTTACTTTGATGAAGATTCCGAGAGGTTCAAATCTGCCATATATATCGCTGAGGCCAATCACAGCCAGTTTAATACGGACTGGGGAACAATGGACATGAGCCTTCCCGGGGGAATTTTCTTAAATCAACGGGATACGATGGAAGGCTCATCCCAGCGACAGATTGCACGTGTGTTCGTAACGGCATTTCTAGAGGCGGCATTGCAAGGGAAGAAAGAATATATCGATTTGTTTCGCGATGTCCGTCACGGGAAAGAATGGCTTCCCAACACACAGTACGTCAGCCGTTTTCAAAACGGATTATACCGGCCTTTAGCCGATTTTGACCGTTTGCAGGATTTTGATATCACCGTGAAAACAGAAGGTTTTACCGATTGGGAAATAAAAGAAGTGAAGGACAGGCTGAAAAATAATAAAGGGAGCGAGGCGGCCATGCTCGAATGGGATGATCAGGGGTCCTATACAGCCTATGTCTCCGAGAGTTACCGTCAGGATCTGCGGACTGAAAGCGATGCCTATCTGACTTTCTCTGTCGCCAATCTGGATATGGACCTAACTGACAGCGATGTCCCGCAAGAAAATCCGCAGGTGGAGATCGAGATCGAAACCGTGGCCGGGGAAACTCTTCATCTCCCGCAAGATCAGATGGTGCCGGTTGTTTCCCCTATTCAAACACAGTATGCAAAAATATCAATATTGGATCCGATTATGAAAGAAGGAAAATACAAAGAAGCGGTTGAACCCGTTTTTCAGACCTATGCTGTTCCTCTGGACGCATTTGAAGAAGTTGATACGGAGGAAGATGAAAGCAAGGAACTCGACCCGCAGTCTATCACGCGAATTACCCTGCATTTTACGAGCGGCCCGGGAAAAGTGTTGCTTGATGACATCGGCTGGCTGTGGCCGGGGTCAAAATCTTAACAGAAATACTTTGAAGGATTATTAATTGAACATTCCCGTGATCAGTTCCGCTTTGGTTCTGGGTCATACGGGAGTGTTTTTTTATAGAAAATAATTGATGAAATTGTTAGAAAATTATTTATTGAAAATAAATTATGCCAGTGAAATAATAATATAATATATAAAAACGAAACCTTGTTGCTTATTACGAAACGACAAAGGGGGGAGTGGATTGAGCAGGTCTCTTTCATTACGTTTGGAAGATCTCAAACAAAAACTATTAACGATTGTGGCTGCAGAAAAAATCGATACCATGCCGCTGCCATCCGACATGGGAAACGGTGGTCTGGTAACCGTTTATCCCGAAAGTGAACAGGATGTCATCGGAGTGATGAAGACGGCATCTCAACAAAAATTAAGTGTAATTCCCTGCGGAGGTTCTACTAAATCAGGGTTTGGCGGAACGCTGGATCAAGCGGATATACAAATCTCTTTTAAAAAAATGAGAGGCATCGTCGAGCATTCCGTGGGGGATTTGACGATGACTGTATTGCCGGGCACAACCCTGGCAGAGATTGAAGATCATTTAAAAGAAAAGGGACAACTTTTGCCGCTGGATGCTCCGTGTCCGGATCGATCAACGATAGCAGGGGTGATTGCGGCCAATGCCAGCGGACCGAAACGCGTCCGATACGGGTCGGCACGCGACATGGTGATTGCGATGCGGGTGGTTTATCCTGATGGGACCGTGATTCGCACCGGGGCCAAAGTGGTGAAAAATGTGGCCGGGTATGATATGAACAAACTGTTTATCGGCTCTATGGGCACGCTGGGAGTGATCACGGAAGTCACGGTGAAGTTGCGTCCCAGACCTCTTTTTGAAAGTGTGATTCTGGTTCATTCTGAACAGGGGATGGATGCCCTGGCGGATATGTCCCGGGAAATTATGAACAGTTACATGGAACCGGTCTCTCTCGAACTGTTGACGGCACCTCTCAATCAAAAGTTAACGGGAACCGACTGCCCCGCGCTGGTTGTCTCTTTTGAAGATGTGGAAAAATCGGTGCGGTATCAGGAAAACAGCGTGCTGAAACTGGCAAAATCAATAGGCCTGGCCATACAGGTTGTAGCATCGGATGAAGTGTCAGCATGGTGGCACCGGTTTCGGCAGTTACCGCCCCGGGAGGACCCCGAAGTTGTGGCGGTCAAGGCCGGGGTCTGGCTGGCCGATGTCGGCCCTCTTTTGGAAGACGGAACCACCCTTGCTGAACGGTATGGTCTCGATATAAGCGGTCATGGAAGCTGTGGTACGGGCCTCGTCCATTTTTATATAAACGATGTGACGGAAGAGAGAATTCCCTCCGTTTCTAAATGGCTGGAAGAAATGCGATGCACGGCAAAAGGAAAAAACGGATATGTCGTTGTTGAACATGCTTCTCTGTCTTGTCGAAAAAAATTAGATGTCTGGGGAGATCCGGGGCCGTCTTTTCGTCTGATGGAAGGTATTAAAAGAAAGATCGATCCGCAGGGGATTCTTTGCCCCGGTCGCTTTCTGGGAGGAATTTAGATGGAACAAACAACGAAAAAAGAGGGTCAGTATCAATCCGAATCATTGCCGTGTGGACAGAAAAGCAATTTTATATGGGAAGACGCGCCGGATGAAGATAAATATTCCGTCTGTGTCCACTGTGGAATGTGTCTTGATTCTTGCCCGACATATCAGGAAACCGGACTGGAACACCAGTCGCCGAGGGGACGGGTGTACTTAATCAAGGCCGTAGCGGAAGGCCGGATGAATATTAATGAATCGTTTAAAGATCCGATTTTTCAATGTCTCGATTGCCGTGCCTGTGAAACCGCCTGTCCGTCCGGCGTACAGGTTGGCACATTGATCGAAGAAGCCCGTGGTCAGATACATCAAGCCGATCCGCCCCGGGGAGCAAAAGGGGCGATCAGCAAGTTTTTTTTAAGAGGAATTTTTCCGCATACCTCAAGATTACACAAACTGGGCAGGGTGACACGATTTTACCAAAAATCCGGTGCACAGCACGTAATAAGAAAAACAGGTCTGTTCAATATTCTGCCATCACACTTGAAGGAAATGGAACAGGTTTTGCCCGAGGTCGGGATGCCCGTGAAAGCATCGATGCCCGAAGTGGTGGAGGCGGAAGGAGAAAAAAGGGCACGTGTCGCAATGTTGACCGGATGTGTGATGGATATTATGTTTAGCGAAGTGAATGAAGCAACTGTTCGTTCCCTGGTTACAAACGGCTGTGAAGTGGTCATCCCCAAAAAGCAGGAATGCTGCGGTGCCCTTCAGCTCCATGCCGGGGACAGGGGAACGGCGAAAAAGTTGGCACGACACAATATCGATGTTTTTCTGGAAGCGGGTGTGGATAAGATCATTGTGAATGCCGCCGGTTGTGGCGCAACATTGAAAGAGTACGGGGAACTATTGAAACATGATCCGGAATATCGTGAGAAAGCGGAAGTTTTTTCTGAAAAAGTGGAGGATGTCTCCAAGTTCCTGGTTGATCTTGGAATTCGAAAGCCGAAAGGAAAAGTGAAGATACGCGTCACCTATCATGATGCCTGCCATCTGGCTCATGCACAGGGCGTCCGTCTGGAACCGAGAAAATTGCTGGGGAACATAGACGGAGTGGAACTGGTGGATTTACCTGATTCCGACCGGTGTTGCGGAAGTGCCGGTATTTACAATATCACACATCCTGAAATGGCCGGTCGCCTGCTGGATCGAAAAGTAGCGGATATACCCGAAGAGGCGGAGGTTGTTGCTATGGGAAATCCAGGGTGCATGATGCAGATTGCACTCGGAATTCACCGTCATCAAAGAAAAGAACAGGTTCTCCATACAATTCAGATTCTGGACATGGCTTATCAAAACGAGCGGAAGCAACTGGAAGAAAGGTTAATGCAGGCTGCTTCAGTCAGGGAAGGGAGTGACACGGATGAAGAAAGATAACGCGGTTGCCGGTACGGATTCCCTGATTCGGGAATTGATCGCGATTGTCGGTGCCAATTCGGTTTTGCACAAATACGAAGATTTGCTGGCCTACGATTGTGACGGATATACCATTCATAAAGGATTACCGCGTGCCGTGGTCTTTCCGGCTGATACAGAAGAAGTATCGAAAGTGGTACGCTTTTTACATCAAAACAAGGTCCCTTTCCTTCCCCGGGGAGCCGGTACCGGTTTAAGCGGAGGTGCCATTCCCACAGGGGGTGAAGTGATCATCAGTCTGGTCAGGATGAACAAATTGCTGGAAGTGGATTTTCCCAACCGCAAAGCCGTGGTTCAACCGGGATACATTAATCTTAAATTAAGTAATTCGATTGCACACAAAGGTTATTATTATGCTCCTGATCCATCCAGTCAGCAGGCCTGTACCATAGGGGGAAATGTGGCTGAAAATGCAGGGGGTGCCCACTGTCTTAAATACGGTGTTACCACCAATCATGTGCTGGGACTTGAACTGGTCCTGCCTGACGGGGAAATCATTGAAATAGGCGGAGTCACGGATATGCCGGGTTATGATTTGCCGGGTCTGCTGACTGGTTCCGAAGGAACAATGGGCATTGTCACTAAAATTACGGTCCGCATTCTCAAACTGCCCCAGGGGAAGAAAACGGTACTGGCCCTCTTTGATGACGTGGAGGGAGCAAGTCGTACCGTCTCTGACATCATTGCTGCAGGAATCCTGCCGGCAACACTGGAAATGATGGATCATACCGCCATTGAAGGGGTGGAGGCCGGCAATTATCCGGTTGGTTATCCGCAAGGACTGGCGGCCGTTTTGATTGTAGAAGTGGATGGTATTGAAGAAGGGCTTGACGACCAGATCAAACAGATTATCGGGGTCTGTCAAAAGAATGGTGTCAGGGAAGTAAAAGCGGCACAGAGCGAAGCGGAACGTGCTCTCTGGTGGGCCAATCGGAAAACGGCATTCGGGGCCATGGGAACCATTTCTCCCGATTACCTTGTTCAAGACGGAGTGATTCCGCGAAGCAGACTCCCAGAAGTGCTGGGTCGGATCGAACAGATCAGTCAGGAGTCGGGGTTAAGAATCGCCAATGTTTTTCATGCGGGTGACGGAAATTTGCATCCCCTGATTCTTTTTGATTCACGCAAGTCCGGCGAAACGGAAAAAGCGTCCCGTGTCGGTTCACAGGTTTTGAAAGTTTGTACCGATGTCGGTGGCTCCATTACAGGCGAGCACGGAGTAGGGATCGAGAAAAAGGAAGAGATGCGCTATTTGTTTAATGATGATGAACTTCAGGCACAAATCGATATTCGGGAGGTTTTTAATCGGGATAACTTGTGTAATCCAGACAAACTGTTTCCGGTTGCTGGAAGATGTGTTGAAATTAAGAGAGCCAATTAATAGAAAAACTAGGATCACATTTTCGATTAGATTATTCTTTTAACAATAACAAGGAAGCAGAAACTTTAACTCGATTTTTCTTTGGTGACGAACTGGCAGATCGGGTGATGAAACAAAATCTTGTCAATGTTCCTGAATGTGCCGGGATTTGGTGGCTAAAGGTTGAACGGCAAACTATGACTTATTCATTATGAACAGAAAAAAGAACACGTACGTATTACACCATCACCGGCACCGGCTCACCGGACTTCGGCTCCACCACTTTGCCGTTTTTTAAAACAACGATGCGGTCAGCAAGGGACTCAGCATCCGATTGATCATGGGTAACGAAGATCGATGTGATACCGGCCTGCTTCAGAATATCGCGAAGCTCTTCGCGAATCTTGATGTGTAGGTCGGAGTCAAGGTTACTGAAAGGTTCATCCAGCAGCAACACGGACGGGTTGGGTGCCAGGGCGCGGGCCAGGGCAACCCGTTGTTGCTGGCCGCCGCTTAACTCATACGGATAGCGCTTCGCATAATCGCTCACCGATAAATTCACCAGTTCCAGTACTTCCTCCACACGTTGCTGCTTTTCGCGACGCCCCCGATTCTTCAGACCAAACTTGATATTGTCGGCCACGGTCATATGCGGGAAAAGGGCATAATCCTGGAATACCATCCCGATGCCGCGTTTTTCCGGCTGCACGAAATGGCGCTGATCGGTCAAAATACGATCGCCGATCACAATGGAGCCGTCTTCCGGGATCTCCAGTCCGGCGATCAGGCGGAGAACCGTACTTTTACCGCTGCCGCTCGGCCCCAGAATTGCCGTAATCTCCCCTCGGTCCATCGACAAATGGAAATCGTCGATCGTCGCTTGGCTGGCATTATTATAACGGAAACGCAGGTTTTTGATCTCAACAAACATCAAGTTACGTCCTCCTCCAGGATTTTTTGAAAGACAAAAATGGCAAGCCCGCTGACGACAATGATCAGGATCGAGGCGAGCGCTGCTTCATGGATCATTTCATCATTGGCATATTGAAAAGCGCGTGTGGCCAGGGTATCGAAATTAAACGGCCGCAGAATCAGCGTGAGCGGCAGTTCTTTTAAGATGTCTATAAAAGATAGAATGAATCCGCCGAATATGGCAGTGCGGATCAATTTCACATCCACTCTAAAAAAAGTACGAATCAGGCCGACGCCCAGCGTGCGTGACGCCTCGGTGAAGCGGTTGCCCACTTTTTCAAAACCGGCTTCAATCGATTGATATCCGATGGCGAGAAAGCGCACCACATAAGCGAAGATCAGCATGATCAAGCTTGTGCTCAAAACGATCGGCAATAACCCCGACAATTTTCGATCGAGTGCGATAAACAGGATGATCACGCCGATGGCGATGACTGCGCCGGGGATAGAGTAGCCGAGTACGGTTACTCTCGACACGAAAGTGGACAACATTCCCCGGTAAAGGCGGGTGAAGTTGGCGATCACCAGAGACACGGTGACGATCACACCTGCCGCAATCATCGCCACAAGCAGTGAGTTCCGGATATATTCCAGAAATTGCGGGCTGGCGATAGTATCAAATGTGAGTAACATCCAGTCCACAAGTTGGATAAAGGGAATAAGAAAACCCAGTGCAAAAATCAACAAAGCATAGGCGCCGGCCATAAACGCTTTTTTTCCCGTCAGTCTTGTCGGTTTGAGCGGCATCACCCGCGATGTGGTGTAACTGAACCGTTTCCGCCCCCGCAGAAAACGTTCCAATAATAATATAGTAAGAACGACAATCATTAAGGTGCCCGATAACTTTATGGCCGAGTCAATATCGCCCATACCGAACCAGGTTTGAAAAATCGCCGTGGTGAACGTCTGAATCCCGAAGTATTTGACGACACCATAATCGTTAAGCACTTCCAGGATGACGAGACTGACCCCGCCGATCATGGCTGCTCTAGAGATCGGAAGCACGATCGTCCAGAAGATCTCAAAGGATCCGCGACCGAGCAGGCGTGCATTTTCAATGAGCGAAGCCGCCTGTCTCGAGAGAAATGCGCGCGTAATCGTATAAACATAAGGATAAAGAAACACGGTAAAAATAAAGATGGCGCCCGGGATATTCATGATATCAAAATATTGCTGATTGAGATCGGTCTGAAAGGTCCGGCGCAGGCTGGTCTGGATGATCCCCGTATAATTAAGAATGCCGTGATACGTATAGGCTCCGATATAAGGCGGAATCGCCAGCGGCAGGATCAATCCCCATGTCAAAAAAGACTTTAGCGGAAAATCATACGCCGAGACCAGCCAGGCCAGGCTTGTTCCGATCAGGATCGTCAACAGTGCCGTAAAGACGATGATCAACAGCGAATTTTGAATGATATCCATTAACAAGTATTCTTGAATATGGTACCAGTTTTCATTCGGTTCAGAGAAAAATTCAATCAGAATCGATAGGTTCGGCAATAAGATTAAGATGATAAAAATAAGGCTGCCGGCTGTCCAGATATTCATGTTTGATTTGATGTTTCGTAACCGGTTGATATTCAAGTTTATTTCCAGCCCACTTTATTATAAATTTGAATGGCCAGCGCGTTGTTTTCACCCAGCGCAGTCAGGTTGATATCCTGTTCCTTAAATTCTCCCCAGGATTTGAGTAACTCGGAAGGCTCCACATTGGGGTTGACCGGATACTCGTAATTGGCTTCGGCAAACTGGGACTGAGCCTCTTCACCCGACAGGAATTCCATGAACTTGATTGCATTGTCTGCGTGTTTCGCATGCTTCACCAGGCCGATTCCACTGACGTTAATGTGGGTACCGGTGGTTTCCTGATTGGGGAAGAAGACGGCTACTTGTTTGGCCACTTTCACTTCTTCCGGGTCGGAAGAGTTGAGCATTTTACCGACATAATAGGTATTCATGATCGCAACATCGCCCTCTCCGGCAACGACAGCTTTGGCTTGGTCGCGGTCATTTCCTTTGGGTTCTCGGGCCATATTGTTAACCAGTCCCTGTGCCCATTCTTCAGCAGTTTCCGCACCGTGGATTTCGATGAAAGAAGCCAGCAGGGATTGATTATAGATATTGGATGAAGAGCGAACCAGCACGCGACCCTGCCACTCCGGTTCCGTCAGGGCTTCATACGTAGAAAGTTCGGAAGGAACGACCCGATCTCTGGCATAAACCAGTACCCGTGCCCGTTTGGTGAGTCCGAACCAGGTGTTATCCTTGTCACGCAGGTTTTCAGGAATATTTTGATTCAGCACGTCACTTTCAACCGGCTGCAGAAGTCCCGCTTCTTTTGCACGATGGAGACGTCCGGCATCGGCGGTGAAAAACAAATCGGCCGTGGTAGATTCCCCTTCCCGCTTGATCCGCTCGATCAGCTCATCCTCGCCGCCTTTAATCACGTTCACTTTGATTCCGGTAGCTTCGGTGAACTTCTGGTATAATGCTTCATCTGTATCATAGTGGCGGCTGGTGTAGAGATTCACCACCTGATCTCCCGCTTGTGCGCTGTTGGCAACGTCGTTATTTGAATCAGAATTTTGTACGTTGCCGCATCCCGTCAGTGCGACAGCCAACGCCAGCAACATAAAAATAAGTATTTTTGAAAAATTAGTTTGTTTGCGCATATGGTTCCCATTCCTCTCCTAGATGTTGATAATGAAAATTGTTATCAATTACAATTGTACTGATAATAATTCTCAAGTCAACAGCAAAAGTGTTTTCTGAAACATTAACGGAATTCCCCCATTTACGATCCGGCCTACTCGTGTATACTAATGAAACAATCAGCATATTCACTCAACAACAAGGAGGACCTGACAAAAATGAACCAGCATGAGCCAAGAGTCAAATATTTTCCGATCTCCTTTTTTGCCATCGTCATGGGTTTGACCGGATACACCATCGCCTGGCAACGGGCAGAGGTCATTTATGGTATCTCGACACCTGTCAGTCTTTTTTTCCTGGGACTTACGGTTCTGGTGTTTCTCTTGATTCTGGCAACCTATACGGTAAAATTGATTCGTTTTCCGCAGGCGGTGCTGGCGGAACTGCGTCATCCAGTAAAAATCAATTTTTTCCCTGCCATATCGATCAGTCTGATCCTGTTGTCCATTGCCTTTTTACCTGCGTTTGAGGGGTTGTCATACTTTCTCTGGGTCACCGGAACGGGGCTGCACCTGATTCTCACGCTGTACGTGATCAGCGTGTGGATCCAGCAGCAATATTTTAAAATCGAACATATGAATCCGGCGTGGTTTATCCCGCTGGTCGGAAACATACTCGTTCCCATCGGCGGAGTGCCGCACGGCTTTGTTGAAATCTCCTGGTTTTTCTTCAGCATCGGGTTAATCTTCTGGCTGGTGCTGAAGGCGATCGTCTTTTACCGCGTCATCTTTCATCATCCGATCCCGCCCAAACTGGTGCCGACCTTTTTTATTTTGATTGCACCGCCGACCATCGGATATATTTCCTATGTACACTTAACGGGTGGTGAGGTGGACGGGGTAGCTCGAATTCTTTATTATTTTGGCTTGTTTATGGCGCTGATGCTTGCCACCCAATTCCTTCTCTTTACCCGGCTGCAATTCGCCCTTTCCTGGTGGGCTTACTCATTTCCCACGGCTGCCATCACGATTGCCACGATGAGTATGTATCACTATTTGGAACTGACCGGACTAAGGATCCTCGGGATCGTTCTCCTGATCATATTGAGCGCAATCATTGCCATTCTCATCGGCAAAACGGGACTGGGTATCAAGCGGAAAGGAATCTGCGTACAGGAAGAATAAAAAGGTTTTCCGAAGCCGAAGTTTATGATTTACTGTATGTAAAGCAGAGTTGGGCGGAACAGGGGAGCGATGCAGGGAATGGGTAATGAAAAAAGGGATAACAGTACGATCATGGAAGTGTGCCTTCTGGCGGGAAAAATCATGTTGCAAAACGGGGCGGAAACGTACCGGGTGGAAGACACAATGGTGCGGATTGCGGCATCTTACGGGATGAAGGAATCCCAGAGTTTTGTGACCCCGACGGGAATCATGTTTTCCCTTGATGGTACGATGCCGACGCGACTGGTCCGCATCCTGGATCGCTCCACTGATTTACAAAAAGTGACCACGGTCAACAGCATCTCCCGCCAAATCAGCCGGGGCGAACTGACGGTGGAAGAAGCGTTTCGTCGTCTAAAAGAGGTAGAAGCGGAGGGGCCGACCTATCCTGTTCCGCTGCAAATCGCTGCGGCGTCGGTGGCGAGCGCAGGTTTTCTGGTCATGCTTACGGGAAGTTGGTCGGACGTCATTCCAGCGCTGGTGACAAGTGGGGTTGGGTTTTCCATTCTTCTTTATTTTCAACGGCTGGTGGAAATCAAATTTTTTGCCGAGTTTCTTGCTTCCTTTGTGATCGGGATGATGTCGCTGATTTTTGTCATGAGCGGAATCGGCAATGAACTGGACAAAATCATCATCGGATCGGTGATGCCCCTCGTTCCCGGATTAATGATCACCAATGCTGTGCGCGACCTGATGGCGGGGCACCTGGTGGCCGGCCTTTCCAAAGGAGCGGAGGCCTTTCTCACCGCTTCCGCCATCGGCACCGGCATCGCTGTAACCATTTCTATTTTTTAAGGACGGAGGAGAATGAGCGTGACCATCATCCAGCATCTGTTGACCAGTTTCATTGCATCGGCGGCGTTCGGCATGATCTTTCAGGTCCCCAAAAAATCACTGGTCAAGTGCGGAATCGCCGGCATGGCCGGCTGGCTGATATACATATTTCTTGTCGGACGAGAACTGGACCCGGTTCCGGCAACGCTGGTGGCAGCCTTTTTTGTCGCCTATCTGAGCCAGATTTTTGCGCGCATCGATAAGACGCCGATGACGGTGTTCAGCGTATCCGGCATCATCCCGCTGGTTCCCGGCGGACTGGCGTATAACACCATGCGCCATTTTGTCATGAACGACTACAACATGGCGCTTCAGCTGGCGGCAAAAGTGCTGATGATTTCGGGAGCGATTGCCGTGGGTCTGGTGTTTTCGGAAGTGTTGAACCAGATGGTGCGCAGGGTGAGGCATTAAACCTCTTTTACCCCAAGTCCTCTTAAAACAAAGCGGGTCGTCTCTTCAATGATCCCCTCCATGGAGGTCTGGTCATGTTCATAGACCGTTTCGAGGAAATTGCTCTTCGGGAAAATAACGGTGCCCATCACAAAGGAGAGGGCGGTGTCCATGGAGTCGAATTGAAAGATTCCCTCTTTTTTCCCCCGTTCGAGTAACCCTTTTAATGCTTCCCAATAAGGAATGAGGTAGGGCTTCAGCCCTTCGATGCGAGGGCTGCGAATGGCAATTTCCTGATGAATCATGATATGCATTTCCGGATCGGTTAACTTGAAGCGGAGAACTTCCCGAATGAACAACTTGACCCCTTCCACCGGATGTTTCAAAATCTCAATATTTTCAGGATCCCCTAATTTGTTTGTCGGATAAAATTGATCGAGCAGTGCAAAAAAGACATTCTCTTTTCCGCCGAAATAGTAAGAAATAAGCGATGAATTGGCCCCCGCTTTTTCACAGATCTGCCGCACGGAAGTCCCGTCAAATCCCTGTTCGGCAAACAATTGTTTGGCGGCCAACAAGATTCTCATTTTGGCGTCCATCTCAGACTGTGACATGGCAATCCCCTCAAAATCTCTCGATATTTGTATTTGTACTAATCATATTATCCCCTTTTTCCCGTATCCGTCGCAACCTCATTTTGTTGCTTTACACCGCCACTTTTTCGGATGGCTACAGCGGCGAGCCCGATCAACAGTGTAGCGAACAAAATAGCGAGTAACGCCCATGTTTCAGAAGCGACGGAAGGTCCGCCGAAGAGAAGGTTCATAGTACCGTCGACGGCATAGGTGGCGGGAAGAATATTGCTGAGTCCCTGATAAAATCCGGGCAACAGGTCCCGCGGCAACATGGCTCCGGAGGAAACTAACTGTACCGACAGCATGATAATGTTGAAGATCATCCCCGCCGGTCCGAAAAAAAGGAGGAACAATTGAGCCATCAGCATGAAGGTGACGACGAACAGGGACATGAATCCCCACAGTGCCATAAAGCCTTGCTGTGCTTCGGCGCCAAAAAGGAGAACCAGGGACGTTCCCACCAGTGCGACTACGATTCCGGCTGCACCATGGATCAACACTCTGGCTACAAACCGTTTCCATTTGTTGTACGTAGTGGCGAGGGCCATCGACGTTTGTTCGAGATTGAGGGCCATGATCATTCCTCCCACATACGAAGCGAGCACCAGCATCATCGGAACCATTTGGTCTGCCATGGAAGGAACGGGGTGCAGCACCTCTACATCCGATACCACCTGATCGGACAGGCTTTCGATGACGGCTTCAGTCTGAGGAGCAGGCAGTGACAGATTCACAACCATCTGACGGGCCGCAAATTTAATCACTTCCTGATTGATTTTTGAGGTGATATTTTCCGTCATGTTCCCCATCATATTTTTGATGAGGGACGGGTTGGATTCATTGGTCAGATAATGAATTTGCCCTTTTTCCCCGGGAGTTTGTAATTGTTGTGAAAAATCGGCGGGGATGTGGATGACGAGGTAAGCCCGTCGTTCAATCAGTTCCTGCCGTGCTTCATCCAGCGTGTCTGCCGATTCTGTTTCAAACGGCAATTGTTCGCTTATGTTGCTGGCGATTTCATTTCCGATAAAAGCGTCTTCATTGACGACCATGACTTTGAGGTTGCCGATTTTCTCTGTAACTCCGGCATATCCGGTCATCCAGACGATACTGAATATCAGTTGAAACATCACGGCCATCACGATTCCGGTAATGGTGGTCGGCCTGCGCAAAAAAGCGATCAGTGTATTTTTCATTGGATTTCCCTCCTGCTAATTTGTTTGATAAATCAAATGTTTGATTAAAACAAACGTTTGATTTATATTATATACGTGTGTGAAGGGGAATGTCAATTTTTAGTTTCTCATCACCAGGTGAAAACAAGTATAATGTTAGTAATCACAAGGATAAAAAGGGGAAACGCTCATGGATCAGGATATTTTTTCTTTTCACCCTGAAGACGAACGGGTATGTGCGCTCTGTGCTTCCGATCCGCGACTGGAAAAGTTGATCGGGGTCATCGGTCCGTTTTCGCTTCAACTGCAACGCAATTTTTATGAAGCACTTGTCAAAAAAATCATCGGTCAGCAGTTGTCGGTCAAGGCGGCGGGGACGATCTGGGGGCGGGTATCCACCCTCTTTTCTGCCTGTGATCCCGAGTCCGTGCAGGCGGTCAGTGATGATGATTTTCGTAGCGCCGGGGTGTCGAAAGCCAAAATCTCATATATCCGCGATCTGACGGGAAAAGTGGTGTCTGGTGATCTGAACCTTGATTCGTTGCATAGGATGGAAGATGAGGAAGTGGTCCGTGTACTAACCGGGGTGAAAGGAATTGGTCGCTGGACTGTGGAGATGTTTTTGATTTTTTCGCTGGGAAGACTGGACGTGTTTTCGGAGGCGGATGTGGGATTGCAACGGGCCATCGGCTGGTTGTACGGTGGGGAAGTTGAGCATCTGCCCATGGTTGAAGCCTGGTCACCTTATAAAACGATTGCTTCGTTATATCTGTGGGAAGTGATTAACCAGGGCTTGATTCAAGATTATGGCAGTGTCGATGAGGTGTTACGATGAAAAAACTTGTTTTTGTTTATGGGACGTTGAGAAAAGGAGAATATTACAGTCATTATCTTAAGGGGAACAAATGCGTGTCCGAACAGGCCTGGGTGCGGGGCCGCCTTTACGACACGGGTTATCATTATCCTGCGATGGTGCTGGTTGATGAAGAGGGTTCATCTGAATTTGTGTACGGTGAATTGTATGAGGTGGATCGTAAAACGCTGGCGCGGTTGGATGAATTGGAGGGATACCGGGATGGCGGGACGGATAATGATTATGATCGTATCACGACGGAAGTATGGACGGACCGCGGCAAAGTGGAAGCGCTGGTCTATGTTGCGGACAGGGGCAGGGCCGATTTTTTAAAAAGTGTGATTGAAGGTGGCGATTGGAAGTACGAGCAGATGAAAAAGAAGCCGGACTATTTATATTTTGCATACGGTTCCTGCATGGATGACGAGCGCATGAAACAGAAAAATGTTGATCAGCTTTTTCAAGATGTGGTCGGAAAAGGGATCCTTCGCAACTATTCGCTTCGGTTTACATATGCTGCGTCTGACGGGATGGGGCGGGCCGACATTGTGGAGGAAGAAGGCGGGTATGTGGAAGGGAAGGTTTATCGCATTTCCCATGAAGCCTTAAAATACTTGGAATGGCGGGAAGGGCTGAAGGTGAATGCTTACCGCCCTTCTTTTGTTAATGTTGAATTGAACGGCAAACGCCAGAATGTGTTTACGGTGGTGGTTAAAAATAAGCAGGAGGAAATCGCCCCGCCGCTGGTATATGCCACGGAAATTGTACGCGGTGCGGCCACGGTGTGCAGTGAAACCTATGTGGAACAGGTGCGGAGACGGTTGAAGGTGAGGTTCGGGGTGGAGGTGTAGGGATGGGGTGTTTTTATCCGGCGGGATGGGTGAAGTCTAGCATAGAAAAGTTAAAGATCGACATGATCTCACCTCGCGACTAAATTTTATAATATTATACTATATAAGGAAAATGCTGTCGTTGTACAATAAGTGTTTCTCTTTTTTAAGGGAAATTTTGTCCGCTATTAGTTGAAATTTGATGTGATCGGGAAATATAGCGGACATATTGTTCGTTAATATGATATGAATGCTTCGTATAACACAAAAAAGGTATAAATAAAGGAAAATATGTTCGCTATTTTCCCCTCAAAAATCCAAATTCCACAAATAACGAACTTTTTGTTCGCTAAACCTAATCAAATTTCTTGGAAACCATCAACATCCCCCTTTCAAACCACTATATTCTATACATCCCCAAAAATTCGTTAAAACTTTTTTCATCGCTGCGCTGTCTAATAGGTGTAGAAAGAGTTGGGAGAGGATCCGTGTGCACGATGAACAGCTTGTCATTCAGGCAAAAAACGGTGATGACGATGCCTTTTACGAATTCATCCAAAACCATAAAGCATCGTTGTATCGCATCGCATATGCCTATTTCAAGAACGAACAGGACGCTTTGGAGGCGATCCAGGAGGTCACCTGCAGGGCGTATCATCATATCCACAAACTGAAGCAGCCTCAATTCGCCGCCACCTGGCTGACCCGCATCATGATCAACTATTGTGCTGATGAACGTCGTAAAAGACGAAGGGTTCAAATTCATGCAGAAGTGAGCGATCTCCAACCAGTAACGGATCGGGACCGCTATCAAATGATCGAAGTTGAGCAGGCGGTCGATCAACTGAATGAAAAATACCGGCAGGTGATTATCCTCAAGTATTTTGAGGATTTAAAGATTAAGGATATCGCACAGGCTTTGAATCAGCCGGAAGGAACGGTGAAGACCCGGCTCAATAAGGGGTTGCGGTTGTTGCGCCGGGCACTGGGTGAGAAAGGGGGAGAACGGAATGCGTGAAGAGGAAAAACTGCAAAAGGTAAAAGAGCATTATCAACGCATGGATATTCCGGACGCTGCCATCGATGACGCCATAAAAAAAGGAATGGAACAGGCATCTGCCCAGAGACGACTGCGACGATCCTTCTCTTCGCGCCGGATCCGATTTAATTTGAAATGGACCAGCACGGTGGTGGCGGCAATGATCCTTATTTTTGTGATGATGATCCGGGTATCCCCCGTGTTTGCTTCCTATGTCAGCTACATTCCGGGACTGGAAAAGTTTGTGGAACTGGTGCGGTTTGATAAGGGGCTAACCTCCGCCATCGAAAATGAGTTTATGCAGCCGGTCGGGGTCTTCGATGAGCATGAGGGCATCAAAATTACAATCGATTCGGCGATCGTGGATGAGCAACAGATGGTGCTTTTTTACACGATGGAATTGTCGGATGAACTGCGGGACAGAGTGATACAGGATATGGAGCGGTCGTCATTTGAAGCGGAGCGGACGGCAGAAACGAGGTTTGATCAACTGGAAGTTGGCAAGGTGCAATTGCTGGATGAGCATGGGGAATCGGTGATGGCAAGTATGCAATTTAGCTCTCCCGTCCCCGATGAGGAAAGAAAAAAAGGAAAATGGGTCAACGAGATGCGTTTTTATTTTCATGAAGCACTGGATTCCGGGCAATATACGCTGCAGATCTGGGTGCAAAAACACGACCCCCAGCCGGGGATTGAGAGGGAGTTTTTTGATTCAACATGGATTATCCCCATTCAGATCGATACATCAAAGTTTGCGGGTATGAAGGAAACGTACGAATTAAATGAAACGGTCACCATCGAGAGGCAAAAAATCACGTTCAGTCGCATGGAGGTTTTCCCGACGCGTATCGGGATTCATGTGAAGTTTGCAGAGGAAAACACGCATCGGATTTTTGGATTTGATGATCTTGAACTGGTCGATGATAAAGGGGAAAAGTGGGGAACGATTGTCAATGGAGTCACCGCCACCATGCCCGGCGAAAATGAATGGATCATTTATTTTGAGAGTAATTATTTTTCCCGGCCTGAATCGCTTTACCTGCAGTTCAGTTCCGTGCGCGCTCTGCCTAAGGATCAATTGCAGGTGGTGGTTGACGTAGAAAATGAACGGATTCTGAAGGCGCCCAAAGATGGAAGAATCAAAAAAGTGGCCAACACGGGGATGGGTCTCAGCTTTTTTGTGAAGATGGATGATCGGGATGAACATATGTATCTGAATATATTTGAGCATAAATACCGGGACGCCGACGGCAATGAATTGGAGAGCAATTCAGCCTTTGCCACAAACTACGACGATTTTGGAAGCGAGGGAGAGGAGAGCAATCTGAAGCAAATCGGTCTCGTCCTGGCGGATGGGGAATTTACGAACCCGCTCACGTTTACACTGAATGACTATCCGCACAGGTTGGATAAATCGATACGGTTGAAGGTTCGATGATACTTAGGAGGAATACAAATGATTTTTGAAATAACTACTCAAGTTCGGGTTTCCATCATTAAAGAAGGTCAAAAGTGGTATGAAACACTGCTAAATAAGAAGCCTGATTTTATTCCACATGAGGGATTTGTAGAATGGGAACTCATTCCCGGTTGTTGGTTGCAGGTTGCAGAAGGAACTCTTACCGAGGGTAACGGACCATTACGTTTAGGAGTTACTGACATTGAAGCTGAAAGGGATAGACTTGTAAAAGAGCTAAAGATTGATCGTTTTGAAATACATTCAAGACCAGAAGTTCCAGTGAAATGGGGAACTTTCACGGACCCCTGGGGAAATCGGCTTGGATTTTTTGAATACTTGGATAAGAGTAAAGAACAAGAACGTATTAAAACAATCATTGGATAATGAATGGAAGTTTAAACACTTAAGAAAGCGCCTTCACCATCGTATAATAACTGCTTCCGGGTGGATAATCTTTAACCTCACCAACAACCTCATACCCCAACTTTTCATAAAACAAGCGTGCTTGAAACTCAAAAGTGGTTAACATCGCCCGGGTTGCCCCCTTTTCCTTTGCCATTTCTTCGATTTTGGCAATTAAAGTCCGCCCCAGCCCCTGATTGCGGAATTCTTCATGAAACCAGATGTAATCAATCTCAAGCCAGTTCCAATACACCGATGCAGCAATCCCGCCAATCCATTGCTGCTCATCATCAGAAACGATGATACTTAACGGAAGTACCGCCCCTTCTTTTCTGATTTCTCTGTGATGGATCGAGTGCTGATTATTATATTCTTTGATTCTGTTCATTAAGAAATCGGAGAATTCCTCATTTGATTCCAGTGAAATTTCCATGTGATAGTCCATGTTTCGCCTCCCGTCAAATTCAATAGAATTCCGAACCTCTTTGTAAATTCTTCAGGTAGCCTTATTTTCCTTTAAAAACTTTCAGACCAAAACAAATGATGAATCATTCAATAGGAGATCCTAATACTTACACTGTTATTTTTGGCTTGATTTCACCAACGAAATGAATAACTGCTCAGAATTTAATAATTTAATATAAAAAATTGATTGACTATTTTGTATAGTTCCATTATTATAAATTAAAATTGAACAAAACCTCATTAAGTCAATATGTACAAAGACAACAATTATTATATATCCTTAATATTAAACAGATATACAATAATGAATTAGCACTCATTTATTAAACTATCAGCTAATAAACAATCTCAAATAACAAATTAAACAATTGGATTTTACTTGCAAAACAAATCATTCATCATTTGTAAAGGGGGTGGCTATTTTTAAATAAGGTTCAGCTGCACGTGGGGTTGAAGAGAGAACAAAAAACGTAAACGGGGTGCATTTATGAAAGCGAATACAAGAAAAATAATCATCGGATTTCTTAGTTTACTCATTGTTGTCATGTTAGCGGCGTGTGGAGGACAACCATCTTCCACCAATAATGGATCTCAAGGATCAAACAATCAACCCGATGACACAAATACCGTTCAGGGAATAACAGATGATGAAATCCTGGTGGGTCTGGTGGGACCTCAAACCGGTCCGGCAGCGTTCTACGACTCTTCTAGAAAAGGGGTTCAAGCGTACCTTGACTATGTAAATGAGAACGGTGGAGTGAATGGCAAAAAAATCACTTTGATCGCTTATGATGACCAGTACCAACCTGCAAAAACCGTTCAATTAGTCAAGCGATTGGTAGAAGAAGATAAGGTGTTTGCGTTGCTGAGTCCGGTTGGTTCTGCTCCCAATCTCGCAGCACTGGATTACTACAAGCAAAGTGGCATTCCTGTCGTGATGATGGGAACCGGACAGGGAAAACTGGTTGATCCGCCTGTCAAAAACATCATTGGGGAAAGTGTAATTAACTATAGTGCTGAAGCGAAGGTATTCCTTGATTATGCGGTAAATGAACTGGGAGCGAAAAAAATCGCGGTCGCTTATCAGAATGATGATCTCGGTAAAGAGGGACTAAATGCTGTTAAAGAGAGATCAAGTCAATATGAAGGTGTCGAAATTGTAGAAGAAGTCAATTATCTGGCTTCTGATGCAGACTTCAGTTCACAGGCGCAAAAACTTAAAAATGCCAATCCGGATGTCATCATGAACTTCGGAACACCGGCGACGTCAGCGAACTTAAAAAAGGCCATGCATAAAATCGGACTCAAAGATGTGCCTTATATCAATAACTCAGTAGGAGCAAACGATCCCAATCTGTTTAAATTAGCAGGTGAAGACGTCTGGAACGGAACAATTTCCGGTGCTACGCTTCCGATGCCGGAACAATCAGATGATGAGAGTGCCAAACTCTATGTTGAGAGATTTAGCAAAGATTATCCGAACGATCCTTTGATTGGGGTCGGGCAATCTGGTTGGGCATCTGCAGAAATATTTGTAGAAGCTCTGAAACGTACGGAGGGAGATTTAAATTGGGAAAATTTCCTCAACGCCTTCTATACGTTTGATAATTGGGATGGCTCCATGTATGTCGGGGTAACTTTTTCAGAGAAAAATCACTTCGGTTTAACCTCTTTGTTTATGACAAAGGCAATTGATGGCGAAATTGTACCGATTTCAGATACCATTCAATTTAATCCGGAAACCGGTGAAATTTCTTATTAGTAGTTGATCAAAAGAAAGACAGATATAGACCTTTTGATATCTGTCTTTCTCTTTTTAAAAAGAAGCACGTGTTCATTTTTCCGGAGGTTTTTCAACTATCGATTGAGGGTAGGGATCCACTATGCAAATCATTGTCAGTGGTTTGATTATCGGGTTTGTCTATGGTCTGGCAGCTCTGGGACTTGTTTTAATTTATAAAACGACCGACATCGTTAACTTCGCACAGGGCGAAATGGCGATGGTGACCACATTTATGAGTTTTGTTTTCCTGACGCAACTGGGTATGCCTTATTTCGTTTCCTTTTTATTGGCGTTAATCTTTGCCTCTCTGTTTGGCATCGCCGTCTACCAGATGATTATGAAAAGGGTACAGGATTCCCCTCCGCTTAACCAGATGGTCCTCACCCTTGGTCTGTTTTTAGTCATTAACGGAATTGCCGGTTTAATCTGGGGGTATCATCCGAGAAGTTATCCGGAAGCCATAGCAGGCGACCCTTATCAAATCGGAACGGTATTCATTACCTTAAACGAGATATTCATGGTCGGGTTAACGTTTATTCTAATGTTGTTTTTTTTCCTGAATTTTCGTTATGCCAAAATCGGTCTCGCCATGCGGGCATCGTCACAGGACACGGTGGCGGCAGAGTTGATGGGAATTAAAGTGTCGCATGTTTTTATGTCGGCGTGGGCCATTGGATCCGTTTTGGGCGGGGTTGCCGGAATCATGACCGCACCGTTCATATTTTTAAATACGACGATGATGATGGATGTTTTAATCCTTGCATTTGCCGGGGCGGTAATCGGGGGCTTTGTCAGTTTGCCGGGGGCTGTCATCGGTGGAGTGATCGTCGGAGTTTATGAAAATCTGGTCAGTTATTATATCGCACCGGAACTTAAAATGGTTTACACATTTATTTTAATTATTGTTATCCTTTATGTTCGTCCTCAGGGAATATTGGGTGGTCCGAAATTTGTCAAAAAGGTGTGATATGGCTTGAAGAAAATCCTGGAAAATAAAAAGCTGTACCAGCTCCTGATCATATTGTTTATGTTGGTTTTCCCTTTTCTTGTCGGGAATTCGGGATATTTCATGTCTCTGTTCGTAACGGCATGTATCTTCATCATTTCAGCGATGGCTTTAAACTTGCTGGTTGGTTACGGGGGTCAAATCTCAGTGGGACAGGCAGGATTTTTGTCGGCCGGTGGCTATGCGGTCGCGATCCTTTCTCATAAGTTCGGCCTGCCGATCTGGATATTACTTCCTCTAGCAGGGGTGATCACGGGAATCATCAGTTTAGTGATCGGCTTACCGGCTGTTCGTCTGAGAGGGCATTTCCTCGCTGTTGCGACCATGGGATTTGGGTTATCCATCCCACAAATTGCTTTGAACTGGGAAAGTTTGACCAGAGGATACAACGGGATATCTGTCATGCGTCCCCAATGGTTATCCGGAGATTTAGCTTTTTTCTATGTCATCGTAGGAACGACTCTGGTGATTGCCTGGATCATCTCCAACATTGTAAAAAGCGGGATGGGCAGAGCTTTTGTGGCGATACGGGATAGTGAAATTGCTGCGCAGTCAACCGGAATACATGTTGCCTTTTACAAAACCATGATGTTTGTCATCAGTGCGTTTTTCACAGGAATTGCGGGCGGGCTTTATGCCTATTGGTTCGGATATGTGAGTCCGCAGGATTTTAACATTCTTACCTCTCTTCTGATCCTCGGTATGGTCGTTGTGGGAGGGTTGGCGTCCATTCCCGGAGCGGTTATTGGAGCGGTTTTGTTTACCTTGATCCCCCATTTTACAGATAAGTTTATCGGGATGACCAACATTATTATCGGGATCGCCATTATTCTGATCATCATGTATCGTTCCGAAGGGATCGTTTCCTTCCTGGATCGCCTCAAGTCTCCTGAACAAGATGACCAGGTTAAAGGAGGCGTTTAACGATGCTGAATTTTGAAAATGTTGTTGTTCAATTTGCCGGTCTGACAGCGATTAATGATTTATCATTTGATGTTTCTGAAGGAAAAATACACTCTATTATTGGTCCGAATGGTGCCGGGAAAACAACCGTATTCAACTGTATCAGCCGCTTTTACACACCGAATCAAGGATCGATTACTTTTTCCGGAAAGGATTTGTTGAAGCTTAAGCCTCATCAAGTGATCCGTGAAGGAATCGCCCGCAGTTTCCAAAATGTAGAGCTTTTTTCAAAAATGACGGTGATGGATAATCTTCTGACGGGATTGCATCCCATTTTAAAACGCAACATCTTTTTCATCTCCTTGAATTTACCGTCCGTTCGACGATCCGAGGCGGAATCGCGAAAAAAAGCTTATGAGGTCATGGAGTTATTGGGAGTGCGGCACCTGGCTAATGAAAAGGTCTCTAATCTTTCTTTCGGTTATCAAAAAATGGTCGATATTGGCCGGGCGATGATGGTAAACCCAAAACTATTATTACTTGATGAACCGGTCGCAGGAATGAATCCCGTTGAAACGGACCAGATTAGTGAATTGATTCTTCGGTTAAAAAACGAGATGAACTATACGATTCTCTTGATCGAACATGACATGTCGCTGGTCATGAAAGTGTCAGATGACGTAACGGTGATGAATTTCGGTCAAAAAATTGCAGAAGGCACTCCCGGTGAAGTGCAAAATAATCCGGTTGTGATTGAAGCCTATTTAGGGGAGTTGGATTCCGATGTTAAAGCTGACTAATATCCACAGCTATTACGGTCATGTCCATGCTTTACGGGGGATTTCTCTAGAACTGAAAAAAGGATCGATTGTTTCGCTTTTAGGAGCAAACGGGGCAGGAAAATCAACAACTCTAAAGGTGATTTCAAGGCTGATTAATCCACTTCAGGGAGAGTATGAGTTCCAGCAGACTTCCATGTTAAAAAAATCGCCCAGTGATGTTGTGAAAAATGGAATCATTCATTGCCCGGAGGGACGCAGGGTTTTCCCGCTGCTTACCGTTGAAGAAAATTTACGGATAGGCGCTTACCAGGTGAAGGATCGGGATCATATCAAACAGGGGATGGAAAGGGTTTTTCATTATTTTCCCAGATTAAAAGAGCGTCTTCATCAAAAAGCAGGAACACTCAGTGGCGGTGAACAACAAATGCTGGCCATCGGCCGCTCCTTAATGGGGAAACCGCAGGTTCTGCTGTTGGATGAACCTTCACTCGGAATCGCCCCCCTTCTGGTTAAAGAAATTTTTAACATTATTCAATCCATTAATCAAGAAGGAATTACCATTTTGTTGGTAGAGCAAAATGCGAGAAAAGCACTGGAAATTTCAGATTATGCCTATGTACTGGAAAATGGTGAAATTGCTCTTGAAGGCAAATCGGGAGACTTGAAAGATAACGACCGTGTTCGTGAACTGTATCTGGGTGGATAAAAATGATGAGATTTTGATTCAGGAGGAATAAATGATGACAAATAATCTTCGTGTAGATAAAAAAGTAGACATTGATATAAACGGGAGTATCGCAGTATTAACAATCAAAAATCCGCCGGTAAATACCTTAAGTACCCCGACCATGCAGGACTTAAAAGAAGCTTTTACAGCGGTTGAAAAAAATCAGCAAGTCAAAGTCGTCCTCCTCAGGGGAAGCAATGGCCATTTTATGGCAGGTGCCGAGTTAAAGGAGTTCCATGAAATTGAAGAAAGGGACAAAGCCACGGAAGCATCATATCTTGGTTATCAGTTGATGGATAAGATCGAATCGTTCTCAAAACCGGTGATTGCGTTGATTGAAGGAGCCTGTCTCGGCGGAGGGCTGGAACTGGCTTTGGCCTGTCATATACGTTTGGGCTCCGCGAACAGCATCTATGGTTTTCCGGAAATCACACTGGGACTCATCCCGGGGGCAGGAGGGACACAAAGGCTTCCGAAGGTCGTTGGTTTATCCAAGGCAAAACGGATGATTTTGACCGGTGAACGTATGGGTCCCGAAAGGGCCGAACAACTGGGAATTCTCGATGGTGTATACCCGGAAGATCAACTTTTGGAAGAAGGGAAAAAGCTTGCAAATCAGATTGCTCAACATGGATCCCAATCCATTTCATATGCATTGCGGGCAATAAATACGGGGTGGTTCGGCTCATCGAAAGAGGGTTATAGAGTCGAGGCAGAATCGTTTGGGCGTTGTTTTGAAACAGAAGATAAAAAAGAACGAGTTCAAAAGTTTTTACAAAGGAAGTAAATATACTTTTTTCAGGAGGAACGACTTATGGAAGCGGTCTATATTCTTGATGGCGTGAGAACGCCGGTCGGCAATTTTTTAGGTTCGTTAAAAGATGTATCCGCCAAAGATCTCGCAAAAACAGTCATGGCTGAAATTGTGAATCGTACTCATTTGGATGTTTCAATCATTGATGAAATTATCGCCGGATGTGCGGCTCAGCCTACAAATTCTCCGAATATCGGCCGGACGGCAGCTCTGGAACTGGGTTTTCCCAAAGAAATTCCGGGTTATGTGGTCAATCGGAATTGTGCTTCAGGAATGCAGGCGGTGGTCAGCAGTTATCAATCGATCAAAGCGGGAGATACCGATGTGAATCTGGTGGTGGGGACAGAAAACATGAGTCAAATTCCTTATATCATCAGAGGAGTGCGGGAAGGACTCGGTATGAGACACGAGATGATGATCGACAGTCTCTGGGAAATGCTGAATGACCCCAACGTCAACTTGATGATGGGTCAAACGGCTGAAGTTGTGGCAAGAGAAGTGGGAGTTTCCAGGGAGGAGCAGGATGAATTTGCTTTGTTGAGTCATCAACGTGCCTGTGCAGCTCGGGAGCAAGGGGTTTTTGACAGTGAAATTGTTCCTGTACCATACAGGGATAAAAAGGGGAAAGAATACCGGATTGAAAAAGATGACGGCCCCGATGAAACCCTTTCGCTGGAGCGGTTATCGAAAATGAGACCGGTATTTGAAAAAGATGGAACGGTCACTTCCGGAAATGCCTGTGGTTTGAATGATGCAGCAGCAGCGATGCTTTTAATGAGTGAGCGGAAGGTGAAAGAACTGGGATATCAACCGCGCGCCAGGATTGTATCCTATGCTTTTGCCGGACTGGAACCTGAAAGGATGGGGTTGGGACCTGTCTATGCCGTTCCGAAGGCCCTTGAAAAAGCCGGCCTGAAAATGGATGATATCAATTTATTTGAACTGAATGAAGCCTTTGCAGCACAGGCGCTGGCTTGCATGAAACAATTAGATCTCGATCTGGAAAAGGTCAACATACATGGCGGGGCCATTTCCATCGGGCATCCCGTTGGTGCTACCGGGGTCCGGTTGTTGATATCCTTGATGAATGCCCTTGAATTAAGGAAAAAACGATATGGTGTTGCGACATTGTGTATTGGCGGAGGATTGGGTGGCGCCGTCGTGATTGAGAATCTGAACCGCTAATCCGCTAATCGATCGCAGAAATAAAAGAAATAAGACAGACATGGAGGTATTATGACACCAGCAAATAGAGAGCATACAGTGAAACAAGTTGGAGTGGTCGGTTCTGGTATTATGGGTTCGGGGATTGCGCAGGTCTGTGTGCAATCAGGGTATCGCGTGGTGATCCATGACATTGATACGGACAATCTCAATCGTTCTTATTATAAAATCATTTCGAATATTGAAAAGTGGTGTAATAAATATAACCGGGTTGAGCAGTTAGAGAACTTAACAAACAATTTAATCGTGGGCGTATCTCTGGACGATCTTAGAGACTCGGATATTGTGATTGAAGCGGTCACAGAACGTTTACATGTGAAACAATCCCTGTTTTCCGAGCTGGAAAAAGTCGTGACTCCCGATGCTATACTGGCTTCGAATACCTCTGGCATATCGGTTACCGAAATTGCATCGGCATGTGTTCATCCCAACCGTGTTGTCGGCACCCATTTTTTTAACCCGGCACCGGTCATGCCCCTCGTCGAAGTGATCCAGGGTCAGAGCACGGATGAAGAGACGATGAAAAATGTACTTTCGTTTGTAGAGAGTTTAGATAAAAAGGCGGTCAGGGTGAAAGATGTTCCCGGATTTGTTGTGAACCGTATTATAACGCCGATGTTAAATGAAGCCATGCATATGCTTGAAGCGGGAATTGCCAGCAGAGAAGATATAGATGAAGCAATTAAACTATCCATGCGTCATCCGATGGGCCCTCTGGAATTGTCAGATTATATTGGATTAGATACACTGCTTTATTTTATGGAATCAGCCTATGTTGAGACGGGGAAGGAATCGTTAAAGCCCTGTAATCTATTAAAAAAGATGGTATCAGAAGGACGTCTCGGAGTTAAAACAGGGAAAGGGTTTTATGATTATCAAAAGTGAAATTTTGAATTATTCCATTTTTCACGGTATGATGGTAGTAAATAATTTCAATGATTTTGTATGAGAGGAAACGATTATGTCCAAAAGAAATGGTGACAAGAAAGAAATCATCCTTGAGGCTGCAAAATACGTATTTGCGGAATCGGGATATCACGGTGCTTCTATTTCTAAAATTGCCAAAAATGCCGGAATAGGTGACGGTACCGTTTATCTTTATTTTAAAAATAAAGAAGATATATTAATTACATTGTTTCATGATACGATTCACAATAAGTTTACGGAGCAGGTGGAACAGGCGATTCACTATTATGATGACGCCAGACTGGCCTTGATGGAACTTGTTCGCAATCATTTTCAATTTTTTGGCGAGGATATCTATTTATCCCGTGTGATTCAGATTGAGTCCCGTCAATCGGAAAAGAATGTTCGTGAAGGCATGAAACCGGGGATTCAAAATTATTTTCGAATCATCGAATCGGTTGTTGACAGAGGTCAGGAGCAGGGATACTTTCGAAAAGATGTATCCAGCCGCAATATTCGAAAGATGATTTTTGGGACACTGGACGAAATGGTGACATCGTGGGTCCTTTCACAAAAGGATTACCCATTAATTAAAATGGTGGAACCGGCGTATAAATTGTTTATCCAGGCACTGATTGTTGCAACCGATCGAAAATGTGATCCAATCCATATGGCGGAAAAACAGTAGTAAACAAGGTCAATAAAAAAACTACCCCTCATCGATGGGGGTAGTTGTTTTTAATTTAATTAAGGTTAGATTATTCGGTTTTCTGGTGCATCTTACGGAGATTTGTCTTTTTAATTTTTCCGCTCAGTGTTTTTGGCATCTCATCCAATACTTCGAAGAGTCGGGGAACTTTATAAGGTGCAAGTTGCTTCTTGCAAAAATCGGATAATTCATCAAAATCAATGGATTCGTCGGGATTGCGAAGGGTGATGAATGCTTTAACTTCTTCTCCCATGACAGGGTCGGGAATGCCGATCACGCTGACTTCCAGGACTTGAGGATGCTGATATAAAACCTCTTCCACTTCACGAGGATATACCTTCAAGCCTCCTCGATTAATCATATCCTTTTTACGATCGACGATATAGAAATAATGATCATCGTCCTCATAACCGATATCGCCTGTATGGAACCATCCGTTTTTAATCGCTCTTTCCGTGTCTTCCGGACGTCTCCAGTATCCTTTCATCACATTGGGACCTTTCACAATCAGTTCGCCGATTTCTCCCCGGGGTAATTCTTCCCCTTTTTCGTTGACGATCTTGACCTGGACTCCCTCGATGACCGGGCCGATGGAACCGGGTTTTTTCATTCCGTCCGGCGTATGCATGGTCACAACAGGAGAACATTCCGACAGACCATATCCCTCCAGAATCTCAAATCCAAAAATGCTTTTCCATTTGTTAAATACTTCGACGGGCAGGGGTGAAGCGCCGGTAAAAGCGATTCTGAGATTCAATTGATATTGATGAATGTCAGGATTATTGAGGATTAAAGTATACATGGTCGGCGGTCCGAAAAAATACGTAATCTGTTCCTCTTCCATCGTTTTTAAAATGGTTTTCGGATCAAATTTGGGCAACAAATAGTTGGTGGCGCCTGATAGAATCATGGTGTTCATACAGTTTGTCTGGGCTGCCGCGTGGTATAACGGGGCTACGATTAACGATTTGTCGCTTTCCACGCATTGCATGGTTTTTTTGTAAGTGGCTGCATTGGTATATAACCCGTGATGTGTTAACATGGCGCCTTTAGGATTCCCTGTTGTTCCGGATGTGTAAAGGATCTGACACACATCATGTTCGTCAAAATCAGCACGGGTATAGGCCGGTTCCTGTTGATTGATCCAGTGATGAAAACTCATTTCTTTATCTTCATGATCCAGTACGAGGCTCTTTATAAGTGCAGGGGATTTTTCTTCAACGGTTTTTATATTACCCTGACTATTTTTTTCACAAACGTAAATGGAAGGTTCGCTGTTTTCCGCGATGTAAGAGATCTCAGACGGTGTATACAGCGGGTTTACCGGCACGATGATACTGCCCATCTTCATTGCGGCAAAATAGCAATACATAAATTCCGGGCGGTTTGATATCTGGATGAGGACTCGTTCACCTTTTTTTAATCCGATCGTTGCGAAAGCGTTTGCAGTTTGATTGATTTTTTCCTCCAATTCCCGGTATGAAAGTTGGATATCCGGTGTTTCTACAGCGGGCTTGTCAGGTTTATCAATCGCGATCCGGGCAATTGTATCAGCGAAATTCATTTGTTCTCCCCCTTGAAAAAGTGAATAATGATTCATTTATAGCCTTAATATAAAATTATCAAAAAATACTCAACATTTCAACTAGCAATTAAATATTGACAAAAATTAAGATTATTAATATGATTTAATAAAATAAATGAATAACCATTCATCCCTATATTAACGGATTTTATAGCATTATTTATCATGGAGTTATCGAAAATATGAACGTTTAATCATATAGGAGGATTGATAGATAAAATATTCGATTAAATTTATAAGATTTTAGGATGATATCGTTATTTTATGAATCAAATATCATAAACATTTAAAATACCTTAGAAGGTGGGAAACAATGAATCAAGAAATGCAAATATTTAAAGAGACGATAGAACGTTTCGCCAGAGAAAGAATAGCACCTGTAGCCGATGCGATCGACCGAAACCATAAAATCCCGGAAGATCTGATGAAAGAAGTGGCGCAAATGGGGTTATTCGGCGTACCGTTTTCGGAGGAATACTGGGGAAGCGGTTTCGGGTGGAGAGCCTATTACATGATGATTGAAGAAATGGCAAGGGTAGAAGGTTCTCTGCCATCTGTCATAGGAGCCCATACAACGATTGCTGCTAATAGTATAAATGTTTCAGGTACTGAAGAGCAAAAGAAAAAATATTTGAAACCTCTGGCAGAAGGCCAGTATCTTGGATCTTTTGCCATTACAGAACCAGGAGCAGGTTCAGATGCAGCCGGACTGAGAACCCGTGCGGAAAAGGATGGCGAGTACTGGATTCTTAATGGAGTAAAATGTTTTATCACCAATGCGCCCTCTGCAGGGGTAATCGTTGTTTTTGCGGCCAATGATTTAACAAAAGGGGCACGGGGAGGGATTACGGCATTTATTGTTGAAAAAGACACCCCAGGGCTCTCGATCGGAAAAGTTGAAGAAAAGTTTGGGATCCGCGGTTCGGAAACAAGTGAAGTGATTTTAGAGGATGTGAAGGTTCATGAAAGTCAAATCCTCGGAGAGTTGGGGCAGGGATTCAAAACAGCCATGCGTGTGATGCAAAATGGGCGGTTGTCGATTGCAGCGGGCGCTCTTGGGATGGCGAAGGGTGCATTTGAACTGGCTGTCAATTATGCAAAAGAAAGAAAGCAATTCGGAAGACCCATCGCCGATTTTCAAATGATACAAAGCAAAATAGCGGAGATGAAAATGGAAATCTACGCGATGGAATCGATGCTATATCGAACGATCGATCTGCTTGAACAGTGCAAACCTTTCAATATGGAAGCTTCGATTGTCAAGGCCTACGCATCTGAGAAAGCAGACTGGATAATAAATGAATCGATGCAAGTGCTTGGTGGAAACGGCTACATTAAAGATTTTCCGATCGAAAGAATGCTGAGGGACGCCCGAATCAACAGAATTTTTGAAGGAACAAGTGAAGTACAACGAGTGGTCATCGCCAGGGAAGTT
>JAWLDF010000031.1:0-32042 GCA_041686735.1 Bacilli bacterium | reverse complement strand
GCCACGATCTCAATGGCGGAACCGGCGTCAGTTACATCCGTCAGTACTTCCTCGTTAAACGGGACGGCTGTATCGTCCAGTGTGATGATTTGTGGACTCTCCTCTTCGGGGGAATCAAATGAACCTGTTTCCCAGTCAAGATCGGGTAAAGGGTCACTCGCTTCCACAATTTGCGGTTGATCCCACGAGGTGCTCTGCAGACCTGTTTCAAACTGATCTGTCAAAAGATCGACAGGTTTTTCTTTGTCCTGCTGGTTCAGGTAACCGATCAATCCTGTAAAAGAAGTCACACTGACTGCGCCGACCACCCATTTGATCCATTTTTGTTTTTTCATCATCTCATCTCCTTTCCAGTGCCCATTGATTGAGATTATTGTCCTGTGTCGCGTTCCAGCCAAGACCGTCGAGCAGAACATCAGCCGGCACATAAACCGTCCCGTTAATCAGCAGGGTGGGAACCGTCATCGGAAGTTTTTTTCCGTTTTCATAACAGATCGCTTTATTTAATTTGAATAACAATTGATTGTCGTTTCCTTTGACCTCAATAATCTGATATTGCGGATGCCAGAGAACCTCCGCTCCCAGTTTTCCGGCGGTGTCGTTCAGCGGTGTCAAAGTCGCTTGTTCATGGTAGAGCAGGGAGATGTCAAGTTTGCTCTGCGGATCACCCGCTTTCGTCATCTGCAATGTGAGCGGTTGATAGGATCCCGCGACAATCGGCAAAGGAAGAGTTGTACGATCCCAGACAAAGGTATCGGACTGAACAACGGGTTGAACGACTTGAACAGGTACATAACTTTCATATTTGTCATCTTCATACTCTTCGTCATCATCTTCGTGTTCGTAATATTCATGTTCATCATCATCGTCATCATCATCGTTGTCATCATCGTCGCGATGGTATTCATACTCATCATCGTCGTCATCATCATCGTCATCATGGTGGCGGTACTCATACTCATCGTCATCGTCGGCAAAAGCCGGAACAATAAAGGAAGCAGAAAGAAGTAACAGTGCCATCAACATCAAAACGGTTTTTTTCATTCCAGTACGCAATATGATCACCCCTAAATAAAAACTGAATTTACATGTCATTGTAACCGCTCAATCTGAAAGAAAAATGAAACGTTTCGTCCTTTTTCATTTATTTTTCAGATTTTATGGCTACATTTGTGATATAACAAAATAAAGCTTTTATCTACATGTATTCGGAGGGCAGGTTCAATTTATGTACATTTTGCTTGCGGAAGATGATAAAAAATTGGGTAAATTGCTGAGTTATCTCCTTGAAAAAGAGGGGTTTACGGTCGACTGGGTGGTTAACGGGGAAGATGCTTATCACCATGCCATATCGACGGAATATGATTTGATTTTGTTGGACTGGATGTTGCCCGGTATGGAAGGGATAGAGGTCTGCCGCCGATTGCGGGAGGATCAATATGACGGAGCCATCTTGATGCTGACGGCAAAGGATGAACTGGATAATCGGGTGATGGGACTGGATGCCGGTGCAGACGATTATTTGGTCAAACCCTTCGAATTCGAAGAATTGTTTGCGCGGATTCGTGCCCTTCTGAGAAGAAAAGATAAACCGATCGTTCGCGATACGATTACTGCGGGGGCTCTTACCCTGGATCGGAATAACCATATTTTAATGAAAAATGGCAGGGAAATCCCATTAACTTCGCGCGAATTCCGTTTAATGGAATTGTTCATGGTTAATCCCGGACAGGTTCTTCCCAGAGATTTGATCCTGGACCGGATCTGGGGGATAGATGGGGAAGTAAACAGTAACACCCTCGATGCCTATATCCGTCTTTTACGCAAAAAAATCGAAGATAGGGATGAGCATCGTTACCTCAAAAACGTACGGGGAGTGGGGTATCGCCTTGAACCATGATCTTTTTAAGCAGATTCGTTTTCGGCTGACGCTTCTCTATACCATTTTGATGATGATTTTTTTGGCGGTCGCCATGTTCATCAGTTATTATGCTCTCTCTTCCATGATCTATCAAGTAAAAGAGGAGCAGTTGCGTTACGTCCTCGATCATCCTGAAGAAGTCTTGAAATCAAGAGATACAAGGTTTTTAGAAGAGTATGAAGATGACGAAAATGAAGATGACGATGACCACGACGAGAATGAGTATTTTAAAGAAAAACGGGACAATCAGTCCGACTTACTAAGGGATCAAATCGTCTTTTTATACCTGACACAGGGGAAAGGTTCTCCTATCACAGGCAAGGAACCGGAGCCCGCAATATCCCGTGAAATCCGGGAAAAGATACAGAACTGGCGTCCGCATGAGACCGAGTATAAAAAAGAGTCCATTCACATCAGGGGAGAAGACGAAGTGTATTTGCTCATGGCTGCCGCACCGAGGATCCACGACGGGAAAATGGAGGGGTACATTTACGCGGGTAATGATGTTACAGAAATCGAATCGTTTCTTACCCTGTTGAAGTGGATCATGATCGCGCTTTCCCTATTATTTGTTATGATTGCAGCAGCTGCGGGAAATTACATGGCCGGTAAAGCCATGATTCCTATCAAAAAGTCATTTCAGCGTCAGCGTCAGTTTGTGGCCGATGCCTCCCATGAATTACGGACACCGTTGAGTGTGATGCAGGCTTCCCTTGAAGTTCTGCAAAAGGAAGAGGAGAATCAACTGACCCCCTTTTCTCAACAGGTTCTCGAGGATATGAAGGATGAAACCAGGCGAATGACACGGTTGGTTCAACATCTTCTAACCCTGGCACGCATGGATTCCGGGGCACTGGAAATCAACCGGGAACGCTTCGATCTGATTCCCGTGGTTCATAATTTGCTGCGCAAAGCAGGAAGTCTTGCCGACAAAAAAAGGATCGTCTTTCATTCCGACATTGCGGATGAAACGTTGCCGGTGTATGCCGACAGGGAACGGATCACCCAGTTGCTCTACATTTTGCTGGATAACGCTGTAAAATATACACCTGAGGGAGGAGAAGTGAGCATCGAAATCAGGGTGAACAATGATGATCGTGGTAAAAAGGTGCTGGAAATGAGTGTAGCCGACACGGGGATCGGTATCCCGGAAGAAGAACAGTCGCAAATTTTCAAACGGTTTTACCGGGTGGACAAAGCCCGCTCGAGAGAACTGGGGGGGACCGGACTTGGATTGTCTATCGCCAGTTGGATTGTTGAAGCTCACCGTGGGATGATACAGGTGGAAAGCAAGCCGGGAGAGGGAAGTAAATTTGTTGTTCGTATACCGCTGGTGAACGAAAAAGGAGAGTTGATGAACTGATGAAAAGAAAGCTGCTTATGATCCTGTTTTTGATCTTTCTCAGCCTGTTTTCCGGCTATGTTGTTTTCGCCGACGATGATGATCATGACAGGTACAGAGAACACGAAGAGGAAGAATGGACGGAAGAGGCCGGGGAAACACTCGGCTGGGGTGCGATTGCTTTTGCCGGGGGAGCAGGGTTATTATTTCCGTTGCGTCGCGGGTATCCGAGAATCGTCAAATTCATTACAGATAAACAGTTGAAAAAGAGGTTGTCCATGCTGCTCAAGTGGGTGGCAAAATGGCATGTGCCTGCGGGAATACTGGCATTAATGATCGCTTCCGTCCATGGAATCACCATGTTTCTGGCAGAAGGGGAACTGGAAGGTGAGGGAATATTAGGACTTGCTGGTTTAATCCTAATGATCCTGGCTGGCCTGTTCGGTGCATATCTGACAAGAAAAAAACAGGCGCGACGGGTCCGTAACATTCACATCGGTCTGTTACTGAGCGCCGGCCTGCTGATCTTGATTCACATCGCCGCTTCATAGCGGGAATGCACTTTTGCTCAAATGAATAAATTCCGTTAAATCGAGATGTAACAGACGTTTAAGCTCTGACATTTCCTTTGTTTCGCTAAATACGAAGGCAAAAACGGGATACATCCGATAGTCGATTTTACGTATGTCGAGAATATGCGAAAACATCTGTTCAAAGTGTCCGTAGTCAATATGATCGATCTGCTCCCGATCGATGTGGGGAGGAATTTCCGCCACGGTGATTCCGAAGTACCGATCGCCTTTTTCCTGTATAATTTGTGCCCAGTCCGGTTTTTGTTGTTGAAAAAAATACTGATATGGATTGATTCCATAGGCATAGTAGGCAAGGTCGGTTGAACACCAGCCGGCAAAACGAAGCGGGTTGACCTCGATCGGGAAGGCCCGCTTTTCCTGTGAATCGGACTGGACGCGAAACTCAACGTGTACCGGATAGCGCCGCAGATCAAACAACGAACCGATTTTTCGCAATTCATCCGTAAATAAGCGGTGTAACTGTTCAATCACCTTTCCCCCGGTATAATAACATCGGTCTCCGGTATCCCTTTCAGAAGCAAACAGATGTTCAAGAATATTGAGGATAACCGGTTCACCTGCATCATCATAATAGGCATCGACGGCATATTCACGCCCTTCAATATAACTTTCGATAAGAAATCCCTCTGTGTCCAGCACGTGTTGCGGATACAGGGAAGAAACGCGGGTGAGCTCCGCTTCAAGATCCTGCAGGGTGGCAGACCATTCATCATAATGGTCCACCCGGTAAACACCCATGCTGAAAAATCCGACGGCAGGCTTGAGGATCAGCGGAAAAGTAAGATCCTTTTCCTGCAAACGGGATAATTCCGATCTTGTTACGCGCATATATTGCAACCCGGGATAAAGCGCCTGCGTTTTTTCGCGAAAAAAAGCTTTATCTTTCAATTGTCGCGTGACTTTTGCCAGTCTTGAATCGGGGGCATGATCGTAGATGAGGGAAACCGCATTTTCTGAATTGGTATAAAGGAGCGGGTCAGACTTCTGGTTTAACCGCTCAAAGAAGAGCGGGAGATCGAGATGGTTCAACCGCGAAAGATCGGAGCGGATGAGAGCGGGCTCGCGAATGAGTACCGGGATTTGATGATCGATCAAGGTTCGTTCCAACAACTGAGATACATAGGGTTTATCCAGAATGAACATGTATATGAAAACTCCTTTTTAGTAAATAATCCAGCCGCTGACCGCCGCCACGAGCACGATCAACCACGGTGACCATTTCCAGTATACGCGCAGCAGAAACAGCATGGCAACCAGGGAAAAATCGATGGCATTCAGCACCGTACCTGTCCATAACGGATCGTAAAATGTGGCGAGTAAAACGCCGACGACGGCAGCATTGACTCCTGCAAGGATGGATTGCCAGACCGGTCGGTCACGCCAGCGGTGCCAGAATGGAAGGGCCCCGGAGACCATAAGAAAAGAAGGCAGGAATATGGCCAGGGTGGCAAGGATGGCACCACTCCACCCTCCCATGACGGCCCCGAGATAGGATGCAAATGTGAATAAGGGTCCCGGAACTGCCTGTGCCGCCCCGTACCCGGCAAAGAAAGTCATCTCCGAAATCCATCCGGAAGCCACCACTTCCTTTTCAAGCAGCGGCAAAACCACATGTCCTCCGCCGAAGACGAGGGCTCCCGTTCGAAAAAAACTGTCGAATACGGCGAGCCAGTGTAATGGGAACAGATGGCGCACAACCGGCAACAAGGCGAGCAGACCCGCGAGAATCACCCACGACCATATCGCGAGGCGGGGGGAGGATACATTTTCCTCTGCTCGCACTGTAGCAGAAACAGGGATCGATTTTTCGGAGGAAGGAGAGTCGGTCCGGGACAAACGCAGCCATGATCCGATTATGCCCGAAAGAATAATTAACAGGATCGGTGTAAGAAAAGAAGGCCATATTAACGTAATAGCCGCCGCCGATATGGCGATGGTCGCCCGGATTTTATCGGGGGCAAGGCTGCGCCCCATTCCCCAGATGGCCTGGGCAACAATGACGATCGCGGCCAGTTTTAAGCCGTGAATCCAATCTGTTCCGTACACGGCACCGATTTGCACAACATATGCGAATACAGCCATCAATAACACTGACGGGAGGGTAAAGCCGAGCCAGGAAAAGACGCCGCCCCAGAATCCGCCCCTCATCATGCCGATGGCCATTCCCACCTGGCTGCTGGCCGGACCGGGCAGAAACTGGCAGAGGGAGATCAGATCGGCGTACCGTTGGTCATCCAGCCATTTTTTACGACTCACATATTCCTCGCGAAAATAACCGAGATGTGCCGTCGGGCCACCGAAGGAAGTAAGCCCGAGGCGAAAAGCGGTTTGAAAAATATCCATCATCTTATTCATGTCGGTTGCTCCACTCCGTTTTACATTTAAGTTCTTTTCTATTAAAATGCTGATACGGTATTCATGAAGTAACAAGCTGGGGAGGACTCGATATATGGATAATGACTTCCGCTTACCCGAATGGAACCGGGCTGACATTGAAAAAAAACTCTTGTCCGAACCTTTGCAGGTGCTGTATCTCTACACACCGATGTGCGGAACATGCGGGCTGGCAGAAAAAATGCTGACAGTAACATTACATGCCCTGCAACATATTAAAGCGGGAAAAACCAATGTCAATTTTATTCCCCGCCTCGCCGAGGAGTGGAGGGTGGAAAGTGTGCCCTGCCTTCTTCTCATACGTGACGGGGAAGTCAAGCAAAAGATCTATGCTTTCCATTCCGTTGACTATTTGTATCAGTTGCTTAAAGATTTCTCCAGTTCGAACCAGTAATGACAGAGGGTCAGAAGCCCCTTGTCAAAGTTCTCCAGATTAAAGTGCTCATTGGGAGCATGGAAATTTTCATCGGGCAGGCCAAAGCCCATCAAGACCGCAGGAACATTCAACACGGTGACGAAGGTTTCCACAATCGGAATCGATCCTCCCATCCGGGTATAGGCGGGAGATACGCCGTATGCCTTTTCGTATGCATGGGCAGCCGCCTGAATGGACGGGTGATCCGGCGGAGTCATAAACGGCTTTCCTTTATCAAAAAGTTGGAAACTGACTGTGACGCCAGGAGGCATATGTTTTTTCACATGTTGCTGAATGAGTGCGGCAATCTCTTCCGGGTCCTGATCGGGCACGAGCCGGCAGGTGATTTTGGCATGGGCTTCGGAAGGAATGACGGTTTTGATTCCTTCTCCCTGAAAACCTCCGTAGATTCCGTTCACTTCAAGGGTGGGACGGGCCCAAGTGCGTTCAAGGGCACTGTATCCTTTTTCTCCGAATAATGCGGGTACATTCAATTCGGTACGGATATTCTCGTCCATTTGTCCCAGTCGGGCAAATTCTTCCCGTTCTTTTTCCGACAGGGGGATGACCCGGTCATAAAACCCGTCAACGAGAATTTTTCCTTCATCATCCCGCATCGACTTCAGGATATGCACCAGTGCATGAATCGGATTTTGCACGGCTCCGCCGTATAATCCGGAGTGGAGATCGCCTTTCGGTCCTTTCACATCGATTTGTAATCCGCACAGACCGCGCAATCCGTAGCAGATAGCCGGCTTCCCTTTCTCCAGCATCGGCGTGTCGGAAATGACCAGCACATCGGCGGCGAGAAGGTCACGATGGTCTTCTACAAAGGCGTCCAGGTTGGGGCTTCCGATCTCCTCTTCCCCTTCTATGCAAAACTTGATATTAACGGGAAGGGAACCCGTTTCTTTGAGAATGGTTTCAATCGCTTTGATATGTAAAAATGTTTGCCCCTTGTCATCACTAGAACCGCGTGCAAAAATTTTCCCGTCGCGAATATCGGGTTCAAACGGGGGCGTGTCCCATAATTCAATGGGGTCGACCGGCTGCACGTCGTAATGTCCGTAAATTAAAACGGTCGGTTTTCCTTCCGCCTTCAACCAGTCCCCGTAAACAACGGGATGACCGCCGGTTTCCATGATCCGAATATTTTCCAGACCGGCATTTTTGAGGGCATCGGCAGCCCATTGAGCAGCGTGTTTAATATCATTTCTGTGTTCGGAAAGTGCGCTGATGCTGGGAATGGACAGCCATTCTTTTAATTCCTGCAGGTGGATATCCCTGTTTTTCTCCAGAATTGCGGCAAAATCAATGTTCATTTTTTTCGCCTCCCGAAATGGATAGAATCATTTTTTAGTTTACCATAATCCAAATTGAAGGTATATTTGAGATATGTATTTTTGATTTATGCAATATTGAATAATTTATTTTGATAAGAATATCAGAGGTGACATCATCATGTCGGGGGAATACTTTTTATTTGCCTTGCATACCGGTCAAAATTTGATTATCGGGAAATTTTCAAAATGTGAACAAAATGTGGCACAGAAATTGCAAGAATATAAATAACAGAATGAAAATTATCAATTCATAAAAATCGTTCATCAAAGGAGGGCGTTCTTGCTTTATGTCAAATGTACTGAAGATGTATATTGATGGGGAATGGGTCGAGTCCGAATCAGGTGAAACCCGCGATGTCATTAATCCGGCCAATGGTGAAGTGATCGCGACGGTGACCGAAGGGACAGTCAATGATGCGAAACGGGCCATCGAAGCTGCCAGAAAGGCATTTGATGAGGGGGAATGGAGAAACATTTCCGCTTATGATCGTGCCAATTTACTGTTTAAAGTGGCTGATAAATTAGAAGAAAGAGCAGAAGAATTCGCGCGAACGGACACGCTCGACAACGGGAAACCTCTTCGTGAAGCCGAATTTGATGTAGCGGATGCGGTCGCCTGTTTTCGTTACTATGCAGGTCTGACTACGAAACCGCACGGTCAGACCTATGATGTGGCCGATCCGATGCAGTCGATGGTGGTACGCGAACCGATCGGGGTATGCGGGCAGATCACTCCCTGGAACTATCCGTTGTTAATGTCGGTCTGGAAACTGGCACCCGCCCTCGCGGCCGGAAACACCGTCGTATTTAAACCGTCGGAAATCACTCCGCTCTCTCCGATTAAACTGTTTGAGATTTTTGAAGAAGTGGGATTCCCGAAGGGCGTATGTAATCTGGTACTGGGAGCGGGCCCCGTGGTGGGACACGAAATTGCCTCCAGCCATCTTGTCGATAAAGTGGCTTTTACCGGCGGAACAAAAACGGGACGGAGCATCATGCAGGCAGCCACCGGAAACTTGAAAAAGATTTCCCTTGAGTTGGGCGGAAAATCTCCCAACATTGTGTTTGCCGATGCCGATTTTGAAACGGCAGTGGATTATGCCCTGTTTGCCATTTATGCCGGACAGGGTCAGGTATGTTCAGCCGGATCGCGATTGCTGCTCGAAGAAAGCATTCATGATAAATTTATTGAGAGAATGGTGGAACGGGCGAAAAAGATTAAAGTCGGACCGGGAATGGAACCGGGTACGGAAATGGGCCCGCTCGTCTCGCAACAACATATGGAAAAAGTGCTGGGCTATATTAAACTGGGTCAGGAAGAAGGGGCAAAACTGGTATGCGGCGGTAATCGCATCATGAGTAACGGACTTGACAAGGGATTTTTCGTCGAACCGACAATCTTCATTGATACGAAACCGGATATGCGCATCGTCCAGGAAGAGATTTTCGGACCGGTACTGGTCGTACAAAAATTTAAAGATGAAGAAGAAGCGGTTCGTCTCGCCAATGATACCATTTACGGTCTGGCCGGAGCCGTGTTCACCGGTGACGGGGCAAAAGCTCAGCGCGTTATTCGTCAATTGAGAGCGGGAATCACATGGATCAACACTTACCATCCCACATATAATGAAGCGCCCTGGGGCGGTTATAAGCAGAGCGGAATCGGCCGTGAACTGGGAACCTTCGGATTTGAAGAGTACACCGAAGTGAAGCAGATCAATATCAATCTTCAAGTGGAACCGATCGGATGGTTTTCTGAGTAAAAGAAAGATCGAACGACTGGAGGGATTTTGTTGAGCAATCATATGGTCCAACTAAACGACGTATCCAAAAGATTTGGAGACTTCGTCGCTGTTGACAATGTAAATATCAATATTAAACGCGGAGAATTTCTTACCCTCCTCGGACCTTCCGGATGTGGTAAGACCACGACCCTGCGTATGATTGCCGGTTTTGAACAGCCGAATGAAGGCGAAATTATCATCAATGGACAACATGTGGAGGGAGTCCCGCCTTATGAGCGGGACGTCAACACGGTGTTTCAGAGCTATGCGCTTTTTCCGCATATGAATGTGGCCGATAACGTTGCCTTTGGACTTAAAATGAAAAAAGTCCCTAAAAACGAAATCGAGCAGCGTGTTCATGACGCTCTGAAAATGGTTCAACTGCAGGACTATGCCAATCGGAAACCTGACCAGTTAAGCGGAGGACAAAAACAGCGGATTGCCATTGCACGGGCTATCGTAAATAATCCCAAGGTATTGTTGCTTGACGAACCGCTCGGTGCCCTCGACTTAAAACTGCGTAAGCAGATGCAGCTTGAATTGAAGCATTTGCAGCAACAATTGGGGATTACATTCATCTATGTCACCCATGACCAGGAAGAAGCACTCACGATGTCGGATCGAATCGCGGTCATGAATAAGGGAGTAATTGAACAAATCGGAACCCCCGATGAAATCTACGAACGCCCGGCTTCCCGCTTCGTGGCGGATTTTATCGGTGAAACCAATTTGTTTGAGGGTGTGATCCTGGAAACGACTGATCACAGCAGTTATGTTGAAATATCAGGTTGCAAAATTCCCGTACCTAAACAGGAAGATTGCCGCGTACAGGACCGGGTTTATCTGGCTGTTCGTCCGGAGCGTATCCGCATCTCGGTTCAACCTGGAAACCACGAGGCAGAGTTAAAGGGTAAGTTCGTGGAACGGGTGTATGTGGGGTCAGTTACCAAAACCATTATATCGATCAATGATCAAAGTGTCGTCATCAGTGAATACGATGAAATGGTCGATATGTCACCGGGACAGGACGTCTACATCAGCTGGCAACCTGAGAAAGCGGTGGTTATGAAGGGATGAATAATCAAACGGTAAATCAAACCATCAAACAACCGATGAAACCCGTTAAGCAACCCGTAAAAACCGGGCCGATCTGGACGCTTTCTCCGGTTATTCTCTGGCTGATTGCGTTTCTGGTTATCCCGTTATTCCTGGTTTTGATCGTGAGCTTTATGCTGCGGGGGCTTTATGGCGGATTGGAGTACACGTTCACCCTCGAAAATTATGTGCGGTTTTTCGATCCGTTGTATTTGAAGATTCTGTGGGCATCGCTCGTTATTGCTTTTATTACTACTCTTCTCTGTTTGATATTCGGTTATCCTTTTGCGTATATCGTTGCGAGATCACCCAAAAAGTACCGAAATATCCTGTTGATGATGATTATCGTGCCTTTTTGGACCAATTCGCTCGTTCGCACATACGCTTGGATCATGCTTTTGCGAACGGAGGGCGTAATCAACACCTTTTTACTTAAAATCGGTTTGATTTCCGAACCGCTTACCATGATGTATAACGAAACGGCGGTTTTAATCGGACTGACGTATACCCTGTTTCCTTTTATGGTGTTGCCATTGTACGCCTCCATCGAAAAATTGGATAAGTCCTATCTGGAGGCTGCAAGTGACCTGGGGGCAAAGCCCTGGCAAGCTTTTTTGAAGGTAACGTTGCCTTTGACGACACCCGGGATTATTGCAGGGTCGTTGCTGGTGTTTATTCCGACCCTCGGGCTGTTCTTCATCCCCGATTTAATGGGCGGGTCCAAAACCATGTTGATCGGAAATCTGATCAAGAATCAGTTCCTCACAGCAAGAGATTGGCCTTTCGGGTCGGCCGCTTCGATCATCCTGATTATTCTGACGCTGGTTCTCATCGGATTATACGTGCGAGTGACCGGTTCGAAGAAAGGAACCGAGGTGATTTAGTTGAGCAGGGTATTCAGTAAATGGTCTTCTGTTATTTATGGAACATTGATCTACAGCTTTCTTTACGTTCCGATTCTGGTGTTGATCATCTTTTCGTTCAACCAGTCGAAATTGAATGCTGTCTGGACCGGATTTACATTTGAATGGTACGGTCGACTCATGCATAACGGTGATGTTCTTGAAGCGGCCAAAAACAGTATCATTGTAGCGATCATCTCCACGATAGTATCTACGATGATCGGAACCCTTGCCGCAGTCGGGATGTACAGGTACAAGTTCCGCGGGAAATCGGTTCTCGACGGACTGCTGTATATTCCGCTCGTCATCCCTGAAATTGTCATGGGGATATCCCTTTTGGCCATGTTTTCCATGCTGAAAATTCCTCTGGGGATCATGACGCTGGTACTGGCACATGTGACCTTCTGTGTCCCTTATGTCTTTGTTGTTGTCAGAGCAAGGCTGGAAGGGTTTGATCCATCGATCGAGGAAGCGGCGCTTGATCTGGGGGCCAATGAATGGGAAACTTTTCGCAGGATCACCCTGCCGATCATCATGCCTGGGATCGTAGCCAGTGCATTGCTGGCATTTACCTTATCCATCGATGATGTCATCGTCAGTTTCTTTGTTGCAGGTCCCGGCAGTACGACATTGCCTTTAAAAATCTTTTCAATGGTAAAGTTCGGGGTAACGCCGGAGATCAACGCCCTGTCGACCATTATGTTAATATTGACACTGACCATTGTAGTAATCGCAGAACGTATCAGATTAAAAAACGATTAGGAGGGATGTTTACATGAATGGTCATATCTATGAATATCCTGGAATTTATAACTTTAGCCGTGAAAGTTATGAAGAAGCAAAAATTGTACTAATGGGGGCACCGATGGATTATACCGTCAGCTTCAAACCGGGAAGCCGTTTCGGTCCTCAGGCGATTCGACAGGCTTCTTACGGAATGGAGGATTACAGCCCTTACCTTGACCGGCATGTGTCAAAGATTCCGTTTATAGATCAGGGAGATCTCATGATGCAGGTGGGCAATGTCCCGAAATCCCTGGAGATCATTCATGAGGCAGTAAAAAAAGTACTGGCCGACGACAAAATTCCTTTCGTGCTGGGTGGGGAACATTTAATTTCTTTCCCGGTGATTCGGGCGGTTGCGGAAAAATACCCCGATCTGGTGGTTCTTCAATTTGATGCCCATACGGACCTGCGCGATACATTTTATGGTGAGAAGAATTCGCACGCCACCGTCATCCGTCGGGCTGTGGAACTACTCGGACCGAAAAGGGTTTATCAATACGGCATTCGTTCCGGAGAACAGGATGAGTTCCAGTATGCAGAAGAAATGACGTATATGCGCCGATACGAGGTGGTCAACGGGTTACAACAGGATCTGCCCGGTTTAAAGGGTAAGCCTGTATATGTCACCTTTGATATCGACTGTATTGATCCGGCGTATTGTCCGGGAACCGGTACGCAGGAACCGGGCGGAATCACTGCCAAAGAGGCTTTGGAAGCCATCCACCTTTTAAAAGATTTAAATGTGGTGGGGATGGATCTGGTCGAGGTAGCGCCGCAAATGGATCCGGCCGGAATTACCGAGGTCTTGGCTGCCAAGATGATTCGCGAAGCGATTGTAAGTTGCTGGTGGCATCTGGCTGAAAAATAGGTTTTTCGGGATATTAGATGAGGAGGTTATCATGAAAAATTACGACAACGTCTATGAATATACCAGTAAAATACTTGATTTGTTGAAAAAAGAGGATGTCAATAAAGAGGAGTCGGCGTGGATTACCGAGGAAACCGTCAGTGGATTCAGAGAAAATGTAAATCCCGGGTTTCTTGAGTATCGAAAATCGGTAACTCTCGGCGGGCAATATGCCTCTGTTGAATGGAAAGATGCCGGTCCCAACTCTTTTCTCGACGTCAACGGGAAAGAGTACATCGACTGTCTCGGCGGATTCGGAATTTACAACGTGGGACATCGACATCCGAAGGTGGTTGAAGCCGTAAAAAATCAGCTCGATCGTCAGGCCCTGCACAGTCAGGATTTGCTTGATCCGTTGCGGGCGATGCTGGCAAAAATTCTTGCGGAAATTACGCCGGGTTCCCTCAAATATTCCTTTTTTACCAACAGCGGGACGGAATCTGTGGAAGCAGCCCTCAAACTGGCCAAAATGCACAGTGGCCGCACAACTTTTATTGCTACAACGCGGGCTTTCCACGGTAAAAGTCTCGGTTCCCTTTCGGGTACGGCCAAAGCAGATTTTCGCAAGCCGTTTCTCCCGTTAATCCCCGGATTTCGTCATGTGCCCTTCGGGGATATCGATATGATGCATAAAACCATGCATGCATGTGCCATGGTGGGCGAAGATGTGGCTGCGGTGATTGTGGAACCGATCCAGGGAGAAGGAGGAGTGATTCTCCCGCCGGACGGATATTTAAGCAAATTGAGAGAGTTGTGTGACGAGTATGGTGCCCTCTTGATTTTCGATGAAGTTCAGACGGGAATGGGACGAACAGGAAAAATGTTCTGTGCGGAACATTACGATGTTGTTCCCGACATTATGTGTCTGGCCAAAGCATTCGGTGGAGGCATAATGCCCGCCGGAGCGGTGGTCGCGAAGGAAGAAGTGTTTGAGAAATTCTTCCCCAACCCGTTCGTCCATACCACGACATTCGGTGGAAATCCGCTGGCCTGTGCGGCTGCCATTGCATCCATCAACGTGCTGATCGAGGAAAAATTGCCCGATCGCGCTGAGGAAATGGGAAATTATCTGATGGAAGGTCTGAGAAAAGTAGTCAAAGATCATACAGATAAAGTGATGGAAGTGCGCGGAAAAGGTCTGTTGATCGGAATAGAATTTGTCAGTGATGAAATCGGATATGAAGTCTCGAAAGGATTATTCGACAACGGAGTGCTTGTGGCGGGAACACTGGTCAATGCCAAGACTATCCGTGTAGAACCGCCGCTCACAATCGAAAAGCAACAGATCGATTATGTTGTGGAAACACTGGGGAAAGTATTGGCCGGTATAACTGTTCCTGCATAAATGGTTGAACCGGTGTCAATTACCAAAAAGAAAACTGTTTTTTTATTAAAAATCGTGCAGGATTATTCAGTAATGCATAGAATCTTCATATAAACATACTTTTTCGGAGGGGATTCTGTGCATTACTTCCAACACATAATGAAGCCGCTGGTGTATGTAGAGATCGATGCTACCGTTCAGGAGGCGCTCGATGAGCTCAATCGGGAAAAAGAGCAAAATATTTTTATCCGAAGGGACGGGAATTTGATCGGTTACCTGCGAAGTTTTGAATTGCTGGCTGTTCCACAGAATGACCGCCACCATAAAACATTGGATCAGTTAAACTATCGATACAAACTTCTAAAGATTCAGAATAGAACATCTGTTCTTGATTTTTTCAAAATGGTCGGAGAAGAAGTCATCCTGATTGAGGACCAGAATCAGCAACTGATGGGATACATTACCCGGGAGGATTTTTTGATTGAAATTATGCGTCAGGGAGACGCATATATGGAATGGATCCGCACCATTTTGTGTTCGGTCCCCTTCGGTCTTTTTGTCGTCGACCGGGAAGGTCATCTGCTCAACTGGAATGATGAAGCGATTATCATGACCAAGCTGGATGAAACCGGGATCAAACAAATGCGTGTTCAGGATCTGTTTGATCAATCCTATTTTAATCGGGTGATGGCATCCGGTGAGGCGCTGCTCAACCAGATTATCGTGAATGACCGTATGAGCATCCTTGCCGACTTCAGTCCGGTACGATCAGATGACGGGGAGATTGAAGGACTGATCATCATTGTCCAGGATTTGCCGGTGATCGAACAGATGGCGATGGAACTGGGAAATGTAAAAGATCTGAACAAAGATCTGCGTGCCATTCTGTCCACCATTTACGACGAGATTCTGGTCGTGAACGCAAAGGGAGAACTAATTCGTTACAGTGACAATTTGCTCACCGATTTCTGGGAACTGAATCCGAAGGAAATGATCGGTCAAAATCTTGTGGAACTGGAAAAGAAGGGATTGTTTAAGCCCTCGGTGACGCGGCTGGTCATTGAAAAGAAACGAAAGGTTTCCGTCATTCAGGAAAGCCGCAGTGGCCGGCGCGTGCTGGCAGTGGGAAATCCCGTCTTTGATGAAAACGGAAATCTGGACCGCATTGTGATCGCATCCCGTGACATCACCGAAACCTATCAATTGAAAAATGAACTTCGTGAGATAAAAAAATTGTCCCAGCAATATAAGCAGGAACTGGATACGTTACGCGGCAAGGTATCCCGCGAAACCCAGATGATTTATGCAAGCGAAAAAATGTTTCGAGTCGTAAGAGATGTGGAAAAAGTGGCGAAAGTATCGTCCACGGTACTTCTAATCGGAGAATCCGGAGTGGGAAAAGAAGTGGTTGCCCGTGCCATTCACGAAATGGGGCAGCGATCCGACAAGCCTTTTGTCAAAGTGAATTGCGGTGCAATACCGGAAAACCTGCTGGAAAGTGAACTATTCGGTTATGAAAAAGGCGCTTTTACCGGAGCCGATCCCCAGGGGAAACAGGGATTTTTTCAACAGGCGGACAAAGGAATTTTGTTCCTCGATGAAATTTCCGAATTGCCTTTCAATCTTCAGGTGAAGCTGTTGAGGGTATTGCAGGAAAGGGAGATTATACCTGTTGGAGGAACCCGGGTCATCCCGGTGGATGTCCAGATCGTTGCCGCAACCAACCGTGATCTGGACGCTCTTGTGGAGAAGGGTGAGTTTCGTGAAGATCTGTATTATCGGCTCAATGTGATTCCGATTCATATCCCGCCGTTACGTGAACGCATTGAAGATATTGCCCTTCTGGCCTATCATTTTTTGCAAAAATTTAATGCAAAGTACGAACGGGCCGTACAGATTTCACAGGATGCACTGGATGTCCTTGAGGTTTATCCGTGGCCGGGAAATGTACGAGAATTGCAAAATGTGATTGAGCGACTGGTGGTTACTTCAGACGAGGAGCAAGTCAGTGCCGTTCAAATTACCAGGTTGTTACACTGGAAAAAGGCCCATACCCGGGCAAAACCGCTGATCACCAATATTTTGCCGTTGAAAGATGCGATGGATGCGGTAGAAGAGCAGTTGATCCTGATGGCCATGGAACGGTACAAGACCACGACGATGGCGGCGAGGATACTCGGGGTGAGCCAGTCAACCATCAGCCGTAAATATCAAAGAATTCAAGAGCGCTTGCACGCCACATCTGATTGAGGGTGAAATCGTGATCCTATCTTATGAAGTTATCTGTCCCATTGAAGGGATAATTGAACATATTCATGCCATGGAAGGCGATTTTGTACAGCAGGGTGACCTGTTATTTTCCATCCAGAGTGATGAGACGGTGCAAATCGTCCGTTCCGCAACCAGTGGATATATCACTCACATTGAAGTACAACCGGGTGATGAAGTGATTCCGGGAATGATTTTGATCATTCTTCGGGAACAGGTTTAACAAATTGAGGGAAGACAGGTTTACAGGGTGATTGATCCGTCGATTATCCTGTCATATAATCTTTTTTTATTAAAAAAGGGAGGTCATAGTTTTGAAGAAGAAGAGCCTGTTGCTGGTTTTGGTGATGGCCGTCGTTCTCAGCGTATTTGTCAGTGCCTGTGGTGGAGGAAACGATTCTTCCGGAAATGCTAACAACGGCGGGAACTCAGGAAATAATGGAGGATCTGAGCAGGGAGGCGAACTTGCTGACGAGTTAAATGTATTTAACTGGTCCGAGTACCTTCCGCAGAGTGTGATTGACAAGTTTGAAGAAAAATATGGAGTCAAAGTAAACTACAATACTTATTCTTCCAACGAAGAAATGCTGGCCAAGATCTCCGCGGGAGCAGTGGGATTTGATGTGGCAGTCGCCAGTGATTACATGGTGGAAGTCATGGTGAAACAAGATCTGTTACTTCCGATTAACAAAGATAATATCCCCAATTTATCCAACATCGGAGACGAGTTTATGGATCTGTCTTTTGATCCCGGCAACAAATACTCCGTACCTTACATGTGGGGTAAAGTCGTTATTGCTGTGAATGAAGACAAGGTTTCAAAGGAAGTTACGAAGTATGAAGATCTGTGGGATCCCGAGTTTGCAAATTCTCTGGTTGTTCTGGATGACCAGCGCACGCTGATCGGTATTGCCAATAAGATGCAGGGAGCATCCATGAATTCCACCGATTCCGCAGTCCTTGAAAAATCAAAACAATTGTTGGTGGATTTGTTGCCAAATATTAAAGCATTCGATTCCGACAGTCCGAAGACCATGTTGATCAACGGTGAAGCAAAAGCCGGTATTGTATGGGGAGCGGAGGCTTCTCTGGCAAGAATGGAAAACCCGGCAATCAAGACCGTATATCCTGAGGAAGGCGTTCAACTTTGGCAGGATAACTTCATCATTCCGAAAGGCGCACCAAACCAGGCAACAGCTGAAGCGTTTATCAACTTCTTGCTGGAACCTGAAATCAGTGCGGAAATTTCAAAGGAATTCCCTTATGCAAATCCCAATGTAGCGGCACATGAATTCATCGATGAAGAGATTTTGAAAGATCCTGCCGTTTATCCTCCGACGGAAGAAATTGAAAAGGGTGAATTCTTGATCGATGTCGGAGAAGCAATCCGCGAATACGATCGAATCTGGTCGGAAATCAAGCAATAAATACCGTCATCAGCACAACAATCAGGAAAGGGAGAGGGATCATTTCCTCTCTCTTTCTTTGCATACAAATCAAACCATCGCTGTTTAAGAGGAGAGATATCTTGACAATCAATAAGCGTTTATTGCTGGCAGATTTATCCCTGCTCGGAATCGCAATAGCCTGGGGATATACCTTTGTCCTGATGAAAGATTTACTGGACGAAATGACCCCGCTTTACCTGACAGGCACACGATTTCTACTGGCCGGGCTCATCATTGCCGCCTTTCAGTACAAAAAATTAAAGCTGATCACATGGGACTACTGGAAGGTGGGGATTGCCTGCGGACTTGCACTGGGAATGGCCTATACCCTGCAGGCGTTCGGTGTTAACCTGACAACGCCGGGAAAAGCTGGAGTGCTTACCGGTCTGGCTGTTATCATCGTTCCCTTTCTCTACTTTTTCTGGTCGAAAATGCCGGTTCAAAAAGCGCCTGTCATCGGAAGTATCATGGCTTTTCTCGGGTTGAGTTTGTTGTCATGGAATGGGGGCGGTGCACTGGATGCCCTAAATTTCGGTGACTTTCTTGTGTTCCTGTGTGCTGTGTTTTTCGCAGTACACGTGGTGATGGTGGACCAAACTTATCGCAACAGAGAACATTTCGATCCCATTTTGTTTGCGATGATTCAGTTGATTGTGGTCGGAGTACTGGATACGATTCTTGCAATCATCGTCGAACCGGTGCCGGCACCCCTGTCACCATACGGGTGGTTTGCCTATTCATTCGATTTGTTTCTGGGTACCCTGCTTGCTTATATCGTACAACTGAGGGCACAACAAATATCCCCCCCGATCCATGTTACCCTGATTTTATCCCTTGAATCGGTGTTTGCTTTTGTCTTCTCCTGGCTGATATGGGGTGAACCGGTCACATCTTGGATTATCGCTGGGGTTGTGATGATTCTGATGGGAATCTATGTGACTGAATTAAAAGGTTTGTCCGGCGGTGGGAAAAGAAAAATGCCTGACGCAGCAGGCTGACTCTCAATGTCTGTGATGTTTTTTCCATTATGACTGACGCGGGATTGTTGATATAATGAAAAGAACAATATCGCAAACGATTTCCTGGCGGGGGATGGGGCAATGGACGATAAAAAACGTCATACCGTGGAAGAACTGGAACTTTTGAATCAAGAACTGGAAGCGATTCTGGACGCGTCCTTTGACGAAATCTTTGTCACGGACGGGCGCGGGGTCACGCTCCGGGTCAATAAAGCCTGTGAACGGTTATACGGAATCGAAGCATGCGAATTGATCGGGACCTCGGTACGTGATCTGGAGAACAAAGGATTTTTCAATCCGTCCGCCGCAATGAAGGCGATTGAATTGAAGGAACGGGTCACGCTGATTCAGGATACACGTGAAGGCGGGCGGCTGGTGGTGACTGCCAACCCTGTGTTGAACGAAAAAGGTGAAGTGACGCGGGTTATCTGTACAGCCAAAGATTTGACAGAACTTTCCCGCATCCAGCAACAATTATTTGCCGCAGAAAAAGAAGTGCAGCGCTATAAGCGGGAGTTATCAAGGCTTAAGCGGATGGAAATGAACATGCCCGTCACACAGAATGAAACGATGAAACAGTTGATCGATACAGCCAAAAGAATGGCGGCAAGTACGGCGCCCATTCTGGTAACAGGTGAATCGGGTGCAGGCAAAGAAGTGATGGTGCATTACATTCACCAGTGCAGTGACCGGGCCGACCGGCCACTGGTAAAACTCAATTGTGGAGCAATCCCCGATGCGCTGGTGGAGTCGGAGCTGTTCGGCTATGAAAAAGGCGCGTTTACCGGTGCGGAAACGAGCGGGAAAAAAGGGGTGTTTGATGAGGCGGATGGAGGAACGCTTTTTCTTGATGAAATCGGTGAACTTCCGTATGCATCACAGGCCAAACTCCTGCAGGTCCTCCAGGACGGCAAGTTTAAAAAAGTGGGCGGTACCCGCACACACCATGTAGATGTCAGAGTGATCGCCGCCACCAACCGTGATCTCAAATCCTTGATTCAGCAGAAAAAATTCAGGGATGATTTGTACTATCGTCTCAACGTTTTTTCGATTCATATCCCGCCTTTGCGTGAGCGACCGGATGACATCCCCATTCTCAGCGAATTTTTTCTGCAACGTTTTCGCATGAAATATGATCGCAATAAAAACATTTCTTATGAAGCAATTGAATTGATGCAACAATATGAGTGGCCGGGAAATGTGCGTGAATTGCATAATACCCTGGAAAGACTGGTCGTGATGACGGATGAAGCGGAAATCGGCCGTGATCATATCCTGGGCGTTTTGCCGATTGAAATGCCCTCCTGCGGGGAGGAATCCGGTCGATTCAGCTTGCAACCAGCTGACGAATCTCTGCCTGCATCGGTGACGGTCAATCATTTGATTCCTCTAAAGGAAGCGGTTGAACAGGTGGAACGGCAGTTGATTTCGATGGCCTACCGCCAGGGAGAAAGTACGTATGAGGTTGCTCGATTGCTTGGGGTGAACCAGTCCACCATCGTACGTAAAATGAAAAAACTGGACATATAAGTTCGGCTTGCCATTAATTTTGATGCTAAAACGCATTATTAATGCTACTTTGCATTCGGGTGTAATGCATAAGTGCATTAACATAAAGATTTCAAATATATAAAAAAACAATCTGAATTTGATTTGCCTTTCCCTCACTAAGTTCGGCCGGTCTGCATCAAATCCAGATTGTTTTTTTAGTTATATGTAATTTTTCTCGGCGCACATCTGAGGTGATCCACCAATTTACATGTCACACATGGTGAATGCTACATCTTGATGTAGAAAACTTCCCACGATAAATCCAAAAAATAAAAAGCTTGATTTGATGCTGACCGGCCGAACGAAGTGAGGGAAAGGCAAATCAAATCAAGCTTTTTATTTTTCCTTTTTGGCATCGTTTTTGCATAAATATCATTTAAAGAATTCTATCATCATAAGAAGGAGGGAGGCCCATGGCATGAAAATCAAAGTTTCGCATAAACTGGCTCAAATTTTTCATTCGGAACAATTTGAACTTCAACTCAATCGTCCCATCAGCGTGCGTGAGTTGATCAGTTTGCTTTGTTCATTGTATCCCGGATTGAGTGAACATCGCGGTGAAATGGAACAGGCGGTTTTTTGCAAGGGACATCGGTTAAAACATGATGATCCCATTCACAATGATATCGATATCATCATCGGCTGAAACCAGCCGTCACCTTGAAAATATCTGAAGGAGGAAAAGCAAATGGGTAAATTTATTCAACAGGTGACCAGTATTCCCGGACCGAAATCACAGGAACTGCTGGAGAAACGGAAAAAGTATGTCCCCAGAGGAGTGGGCAATGCGGGAGAGGTTTTTGTTGCCGACGCGAAAGGGGCGTTACTTACCGATGTGGACGGCAATACCTTTATCGATTTTTCCGGCGCCATCGGAACGATCAATGTCGGGCACTGTGCGCCGCGCGTAGTAGAAGCAGTAGAAGAACAGGTCAAAAAATACATTCACACCTGTTTTCACGTGATGATGTATGAACCTTACGTCGCCCTTGCCGAAAAACTGGCTGAAATTACACCCGGAGACTTTGACAAAAAAGCCATTTTCCTCAACAGCGGTGCGGAAGCGGTTGAAAATGCGGTAAAAATCGCCCGAAAATTTACGGGGAAAACGGGAATCGTCTCCTTCCACCATGGATTTCATGGACGTACATTGATGGGAATGTCCTTAACCAGTAAAGTAAAGCCCTATAAATTCGGATTTGGACCGTTTGCCCCCGATGTATATAAGGCGCCCTATCCTTATCCCTATCGCAAACCGGCTTCGATGACGGAAGAAGAATATGTGGATCACTGCATCGCCAGCATGGAAGACTTTTTCATCTCCGAAGCTCCGGTAGAAAATATTGCTGCTGTCATTTTTGAACCGGTACAGGGTGAAGGAGGATTCATCGTTCCTCCGAAGGCGTTCATCGTCCGCTTACATGAATTATGTAAGAAACACGGAATTCTGTTGATCGCTGACGAAATCCAGACGGGATTCGGCCGGACGGGAAAACTATTTGCCATGGAACATTTCGGTGTCAGCCCGGATCTTATTACACTGTCCAAGTCGATGGGTGGCGGATTGCCGATCAGTGCGGTGGTTGGTCGTACGGAGATCATGGATGCTGCCAATCCGGGAGAAATCGGAGGCACATACGGCGGAAGTCCCCTCGGATGTGTGGCTTCCCTTGCCGTGATCGAAGCGATGCAACAGGATAAACTTCCGGAACGGGCCGAGCAAATCGGTGCGCAGATGGAAACTTATTTTAAAGAATTGCAAAAAGAGTATCCGGTGATCGGCGATGTCCGTCGTCTCGGTGCGATGATGGCGATTGAACTGGTGGAGGATCCGGAAACAAAGGAACCTGCCAAAGAATTAACAGCCGCCCTGCAAAAAGAATGTTACCGCAACGGAGTCGTCACCATGGGCGCGGGTGTATACAGCAATGTGCTTCGTTTCCTCGTTCCGCTTGTGATTACCGATGAGCAGTTACAGGAAGGACTTGAGACCATCGGAAAATCCCTGGGAAATGTCGTTCATGCAAGAGCATAATATTTAATCTAAAAAATCGGAGGTGGAGATCGATGGATAAAAAAATGTATATAAACGGGCAGTGGGTGGAAGGCAAGAAATATTACGAGTTGCGCTCACCCTATAATCATGACTTGCTTGCCCGCATCCCCCTTGCCGATAAAAAGGATGTTGATCTGGCGATTGCGGCAGCGGTCGATTCTTTTTCCATCCTGAAGGAAACGCCGGCCCATGTTCGCTCACAGTGGCTGGAAAACATTGCCCGGATAATTGAGGAGCGGGCGGAAGATTGTGCCCGTACCATTTCGCTGGAAACAGCCAAACCGATCACCACCTCCCGTGTGGAAATCAATCGAACCATACAGACTTACAAGTTTGCAGCCGAAGAAGCCAAAAGAATTTACGGGGAAACCATCCCGCTGGATGCCGCAAAAGGCGGTGAAGGAAAAATGGCGATGACGTTCCGCGAACCGATCGGTCCCGTGGCGGCCATCACCCCCTTCAATTTTCCCTTTAATCTGGTGGCACATAAAGTGGGTCCCGCGCTAGCGGTGGGAAATCCGGTCGTATTAAAACCGGCTTTTCAAACGCCGTTATCCGCGTTGCTTCTGGCAGAAATCATTGAGGAAGCCGGGGTTCCGGCGGGGGTAGTCAACGTCATTACAGGGCGGGGCGGCTCACTCGGGGATGCCTTGGTTACCGATCCGCGCATTCAAATGGTGACTTTTACGGGAAGTGTGCCCGTGGGAAAAGCGATCCGCGAGAAAGCGGGATTGAAGAAAACCACACTGGAACTCGGGTCGAACTCGGCGGTGATCATTGATAAGGATGTTGATCTTGACAAATGTATTCCGCGGTGTGTGACGGGGGCATTCTCCTTTTCCGGGCAGGTGTGTATCTCGCTGCAACGTATTTATGTTCATGAAGAGATCTTTGACGCCTTTGCCGAACGATTTGTTGAAGCCGCCGGAAAACTGGTAATTGGAGATCCGCTGGATGAACGGACGGATATCTCAGCCATGATCAGTGAAAAGGATGTGGAGCGGATCACGTCCTGGCTTGAAGAGGCGAAGGAAAAGGGGGCGACGGTAGCCTGCGGTGGAGTGAGCAAGGATAATCTGGTAGAACCGACAGTGGTGTTACACACGACGGCAGATGCTAAAATTTCCTGCCAGGAAGCTTTTGCACCGATCGTCAACATCAACCCAGTCTCTTCCATGAATGAGGCGATCGAACGGGTGAATGATTCACAATACGGTTTGCAGGCCGGGGTGTTTACCAGAAGCATTGCGGAAGCGATGAAGGCGATACGAAAGCTTGAAGTCGGCGGAGTGATCATCAATGATATCCCCACCTTTAGGGTCGATCACATGCCTTATGGCGGAGTGAAGGAAAGCGGAACGGGACGTGAAGGAATTAAATATGCTGTAGAAGAAATGACCGAAATCAAGCTGGCTATTTTGAATCCGTAAACTAGCCGATTATTCTATCAAAACCGTTCAACATATTCGATATAAAAATAATGAAAGACCAGGGAAATCCTGGTCTTTTTCTTTTCCTTCATTCCCATTGTACTGGTCCTGTTGCCAACAATTACATAGGAAATTGGTTAGGCCTGCATGTTAAGATGGTTACAGGAACCATCAATGCCATTGATCAGACAACAGACCCACTAATCTATCATTGATACCATCGATCATACAGTGCGACCAGTAGACTTATAAAGTTGCCATCTATGACATAATCTAACCAGTTTGATGGTTCTATTGCCAGGTTTAATCGACAACTTCATACAGCAAGAACAAACAACAGGAGGAGAAAACTTGGAAATGGAAAAGAGCATGAAGAAACGTGTGTTGTCTGCGGCCACTAAGGTGATTTTATCTACAACCCTGTTAACCCCGGTGTTTGTAACGGGAGGAGGAGTCGGCACTTCAGGAGTTGCTGCAGCTACGACGGCCAGTGTCACTCTTGAAGATCAAATCGCGTCTTTTGCCCTCTCATTGAAAGGAAAGCCTTACCTGAAGGATGGTGCATCTCCGCAGGGATTCAGCGGTCCGGGATTTGTACAGTATGTGTACAAGCAATACGGGGTTTCACTTCCCGCCACGATCGACCAACTTTCCCGCAGTGGACAGGCAGTTACATTCTCTCAACTGAGGATGGGCGATCTCGTATTTTTATCCGAGAAGAACAGCAGTCAACTGGAGCATGTCGGCATCTATGTGGGAAACAACGAGTTTATCGTCTCTGCACCGGGAACGGATGGGGTAAGGGTACATACCTTTGAAAAAGAGGTTTTAAAAGAAAGATTCTCCACGGCCCGTCGTATTTTGACTGACAGACAGACTGAGATTGAAATCGGTCAACTCCCCGGATCAGAGGGACTGTCCACGGTTGAGAAAAGGTTTATGAACACGATTGATGCTGTACTGGGTAAGCCTTACGGCAAAGGAGAAGCAGGTCCCATTTATTTTGACGGCCCTGGGCTTGTCGAATATGCCTATGAACAAAATGGGGTATCGATGCCTTCTACCCTTTCTGAAATGGCGAAAAAAGGGACAAGCGTCAGCCGCGATCAATTAAAACTGGGAGACGTCATCTTCTTCGGAACGAGTCAGTCCAATCTCTTGTCTGCGGCAATCTATGTGGGAGATAATAAGATTGCCATTGCGTCCCAGGAGATCGGACAGGTTGTGGTAAGAGACCTGGGCGGTGTCTATGACCGTTACTATCTGGGAGCAAAACGCATGGTCGGGGGCAGTGAACAGACAGTTGACCGCCGCGAGGAACTGGCGGATAAAATCATTGCCACCGGTTTGAAATACTGGGGAACTCCCTATAAATACGGTGCCGAGTATCCGACCAGCGGCAAGTTCGACTGCTCAAGTTTTACCCAGTGGATCTTCGATAAGAACGGGATTAAGCTTCCCCGCTCCTCCCGTCAGCAATCCCAGGTTGGAACCTATGTATCGCGCAGCAAGCTGGAAAAAGGAGATCTCGTCTTCTTTTCCACCTCCTATTCCGACGGAAAAATCGCCCATGTCGGTGTCTATGTAGGAGACGGAAAATTTCTTCATACTTACGGAAAACCCGGAGTCACTTACAGTTCATTGGATAGCAAATGGTGGGATTCTCATTATATTACGGCGCGCAGAGTGATTAAATAGACTTAAAACTCAACACTCTAATAAAGAGGAAAATCGGGCGTTTGCCCGATTTTTTCTTTAGGAATACGAATGCTGAATATCTTCCTTACTCCAGTTCCCTGCACCAAGCCATAACGTGGGTTTCCCGGTGGGGCCATTTGTTATATCAAAACCGACCATCCCGATGGCAAGACACATTTTTAAGCTGGGGATATTATCAAGGGCGACCCGCCCATACACCTTATCCACATGTTGCAACAGGTGATCGATCAGCATGACGCCGATTCCCCGTTGCCGTTCGTTGCGGTGCACCGCTACAAAAGATTCTTTGCGCCCATAATCGGAGACTGCCAGAATCCCTTTCATTTTTTGATCCTTCACCGCTACCAGAATCACGTTTCCTTCTCTTTCAAGTTCCCCGGGATCGGCGGTTTTTAACCACTGAATGCCCTTTTTTGTAATTCTGCGATCCCCGTGAAGATACAAAAATTTTATCAGGTTATTGCGGGTACGGGCAAACAGTTGTGGATCGAGCATGCGAATATTCATGATGTAATCATTCCTCCCCGGATATTTTTCTGTAGAGCGGACTTTAGGACCAGACCGGATGTCAGGAGCGTTGAGAACCGGACAGAAACAGACAGTAGGCAATAATATTCTGTAACGATTTTTTGCGAATGTGGGGTTCATCAAATTTCATCGGCTTGGCGTTGGCCTCAAAAAACCACAGGTTTCCCTTACGATCGATGCCGATGTCCATTGACGTTTCGCCCATCAGCCCGGTGGAATGTTCCAGATGTTCGGCAATCTTGAGAGCCCGGTTACTTATTTTTGCCAGGAGAGAGGCGGTCCTGTCTTTTGAAAAATTATCTCTCAATACAACACCGGGAGAGGCGATTTTGCCCCCTCTCGGTACATGGGTGGTGATGCGGTCCTGACCTGCAACCCTGGCACCGATGCCGGATATTTCCCATGAACCTTTGCCGTTTTTTTGAGCCAGCACCCGGATGTCAAAAGGAGCGTTGCGGTATTTTACGAGATCAATTCCCTGTTGAATCAGATAGGTCTGATTTGAAATGTGAGAATGAATATATCGCCACAGGGCGTCGAGCTGTTTAAAGGTCCTGTGAATCATGCGCTGATTTTGTTGCCGGGACGCCTGGTACCCGTCGCTTCTGCCGGTGATGCGCAAAATCCCTTTGCCTGCTTTTCCTTCAACCGGTTTGAGATAGACAGTGGGATAAGTTTTGATCATTTGATATAAAACATGTTTTGATGTCAGCAACCTGGTCTCAGGGAGTATACGGGACAGGTCGGGATGTTGTTGCATCATCTGATATAATCCCCACTTATCAAAAAAACGCTGGTTAAACATGTGAATGTGTGGAGAAGAAGCGATGGAATGAAGGACTTTTTTGACATCGCTCCGTTGTTCAAAATGTCGATAGGGAATCCGATTATAGAATACATCCGGAATCGGCATCATTTTTTTCAGCCACTGTTTTCGCTTAACATCATAGAGGTAGCCCGTCACGGCTTGTATTTCAAAATCAATGTCTTCACATGTGACCACATATACGAGTACACCCATTTTTTTGCCGGTACGGATCAAATCGATATAATTTTTGCGGTCCCCTCGAAAACCGGACTTTCCTCTGACCGTTAAAATACCGATTTTGGGAGAGGAAGCATTATCCGCTTTCTTCAAACGCTTCATTCCATCACATCCTTTTCATCCTTGGCAATCAAATCCTCACCACAGCTAAAATTGTGACAAGTAAAAACTATATTCCAAAATGTTCCGGATGGATTCGCGATTTGCTTTTTTCAGGCTGGGATGTTTAAAAATCGATCTTCCCGGCTTGGAATTTGCCTCAAACATCCAAATTCGTCCCTGTCTGTCTACTCCGATATCAAAACCAAGTTCCCCGAGATCCTGACCGATTGAATTTTCGATATACTGGGCCAGTTTAATTGCCGTTTGCACCATTTCTCGATGAACTTCCGTTGCCCTTCCCCCGAATCCCCGGCGCAGGGCTTCCATGGAAGAAAGGACCTTGCCACCTGTACGAACGTGTGTGGTGACACTGCCGTTTCCGGCGGCTTTGGCCGCGATTGCTGTTACCAGCCATTGATTATTCCGGTTTTTGTACAGGTGAACACGAAAATCTACGGGACGTCCCTGGATTTTCATCAGAGATATGCCCTGTTGAACCAGATATTTTTTCAATTTTCGATTACTGTTGAAAATATGTCGCCACAACGAGGTCAGGTTGTTGAAACGTCTTAAAACATTTCCTCCGGATCGATGGTAGCGGCACAGATACCCATGGCCGGAGTGGAGTGTGACTCTGATGATCCCCATACCGAGGCTCCCGCCCACCGGTTTAAGATAAACAACGCCATGTTTTTTTAACATTTGATCAACCGTCTGGATACTCGGAGCGATATAAGTTTCAGGGATGTGTTGATTGGCCTGGGGAATCTTGCTCAGTTTTTCATGAATGGTCCACTTGTCAAAAAAATTGGGATTAAACATGCGGGCTCCCGTATAGAGGGAAACGTATTTTTTAAACTGCCGTATGGTTGCAGCCGCTTCACTGCTCCGATTGGGAATGCGGTTGTAAATCACGTTGGGAAACGGTATGACGAATCGTTTCCATTGCAAGTTATTATTGCCGCGAACAAGAAAAAATCCGTTGACGCTCTTGCTTTTCCAGTTGACATCATGGGGTGAAAATAAAAAATAATAGGCTCCTTCTCCATATTGAGCTAACAGGAGTTGTTTAAAAAAACCCGCTCTCGGCGTCATCGGTTGTTTTGTTCCTCTTCCAATCCCGGTTGTCAGAATGCCGACGACAGGACCGAGAAATAATTCTCCTTGATTTGCCCGGACATAAATGGAACCGGAAAAAGGGATTAATAGTTTTTGCCGTACGATGTCCGGTACCATGATTTCTTTCCCTTTTCGATTCGACGGGATCACTTTTGTGGCAGCCTGCCGTTCACCCAGATGGATGTTCACTTTCTGTCTGGGACGTAATTGTAATGCATCCATCAGCGGTTGAGACACCATAATCCCATCAGCGGAGTTTTTGATACAGGTTAACTTTATCAGTGTGGAATTCATCTGCGCCTACCCTCCCGAGTTACTTTCACTTTGCATCATATGCCGCGCGTATAAAATGGGATTCAAAACGGATTGCTTTCTCAAGATCGGTTCCTTTAATTCATAAAATATTTTCCGGCCGGGTTTGGAATTAATTTCAATCAACCACACCTTTCCCTTACGATCTACGCCCACGTCCATCCCCAGTTCGACCAGGGGACCGTGGCGGGACTCGAGATATTGCGGAACGTTTTCGGTCATAAAAGTGATGTCAGCAAATATTTGCCGTATTTGTGGTTCGTCGAAATATTTTTTTAAAAACGGTTCAACCGCGCAGGTCCGTCCTCCGCCGTGAAGGTTGGATGTTAAACTGCCCGGTTTTCCTTTACGTACGCCCATCCCGGTGCATGCCCAAGTGCCGCTCGCGTTTTTTTGTATCAAAACACGAACATCGAAAGGTTCCCTATCGGGTGTTGATAATGACAGGTAGGGTTGCACCAGGGTATGTCTGTTAAGATGATATTGTTTGAGATAAGATTTACAGGATGGATAACTGGAAAAAAATTTTTTGATTGGCATGTTGCGCATGTTTCTCCCAATTAAAAGCACCCCGCCTTCGGTTAAACAGATCCGTACGATTCCTCTTCCCAGTGATCCCCCGACCGGTTTAATGACGATGTCTCGGTATTTCTGTAACCACTGCTCAACAACTGCCGGAGAGGAAACAATTTCCGACGGCGGAATAAAACGTGAAAACAACGGATGTTGTGAAAGCAGACGGTAGGTTTGCCATTTACCGGCCAGCCCCATACCGAGAAAACGAACCTTAGGCTCCTTTTTTAAGCGTTGAATGACGCTTATCGTATGCTTTGATTCCCTTCCGGTATAAAAAAATCTGTCGTAAATGAATGACGGAAATGGAAAGCGACGTTTTATCCACGATGCGGCAGCAGGTTGATAGATGTAACCATTAATCGATCTGGAATGAAAATCGACATCCCGGGGAAAAAACACAAACACTTCGATCCCCATTTTTTCTCCGGCCATGCACAGTAGTTTGAAATTATTTTTTTCTGCAAAAGGAGGAGAAGGAGGGTATGGCATGGTCATGATCCCAAGTGATTGACGGTTCATATCAGTTCCTCCTTTTTTTCTTCAGCATGTTTCTTTTAGATTTTCGCACTCTTTTTTTGCCGGGAATAGTCGTGTCGATTGGAAAACCGGCGAGGTGGAAGGTATAGTCTACCATTCTGACAACGGATGGGCGTGGTCCGTGGTGAGCCGGATGCAATGTGTCCTCCGTTTTGGACGGTTTTGAGTTGATTTCCAACAGCCACAGTTTTCCCGAGGTGTCTACGCACAAATCAATGCCCAGTTCGGCATAGTGCCCCGCCATTGACTTTTCGAGGGCATTGCCTATTTGCAGTGCTGCAGATCTCACCTGTGTGATGGAAGGTTTCGGTCCGGGAAGCCGACGCAGGGTCTGTTTCACCGATCCGATATTTCCTCCGCGTGCGATATTGGATACGATGTTTCGATTGCTTCCGGTACGTGCAACCATCGAGGTAATACCCCATTTTCCCTGGCGGTTCTTCTGAATGAGAACACGAATGTCAATGGGATTTCCCCCCTGACTGATTAAACGGATTCCCTGTTGAACTAGATAGGGGATTTTTGAAATGCGTGGAGACATCCCCTGATAAAGAGCATTGATATTTTTATAGATTCGGGATACGGAGCCGGTCAAGGTCGAGTGTTGACAGAGATATCCGCGGGGGTGGCGCCGAATGCGATAAATTCCTCTTCCCATGCTGCCGTCCGTAGGTTTGACGTAAATAATGGCATGTTTGTCGAGCATCTGCTTCAGGGATTGATAACCATGATATACGACGGTTTCAGGAAGATAGTAGGAAACGGAAGGGATGGAGGAGAGTGCCTGATAGACCTGCCATTTATTTAAAAATTGCTCATTAAATATTTTGCAGCCTTTTCCTTTTAACCCCCCCATAATTTCCTGTATATTCTCTCTTTTTTCCTGACTGCGTGAGCCCAATCGATTATAAATCGCATGGGGAAAGGGAAAATTGGAGGATATCCAGCTGTGATTGCGGTACACCCATCCCCTGATCTTTTCTTGATTTAATTGAACATCCTGTACAGACATAACATAGGCATATGCCCCTTTCATTCTTGCAGTCTGGATCACTTCTCTGCAAAAGGGGGTGAGTTGTCCGAACATTTCTTTTCCCTGCTGACGCCTGGACACAAGAATCGCCAGTAATGGTCCGAGAACCAGCGTTTTACTCGCACGGTCGTAGTGGAGATGAAGCCGGACGCCGTCGGGAATTGCAAGTTGCTGTGCAACGGAGCGGGAAAGACGAATTAACGGAGTATCTCCTGCAACCACTCTGACATTAACCTTCTGCTCACAACTTCCGAATGACAGATTGATTCGGACAACTGTAGCCGGAAGTTGCAATTTTAGTGCGGCGGCACGATGAAGAACAAGATCCGCTTGTTGAGTGAATTTATCGACCGGATCAACCTGAATGCTATGGCAAACGGTACTCATGGGCATCCCCTTTCCCAGTACAGGCTACTGTAATGTTTGTTGTATTGTATGTAGGCGTATATGGCATGGTGAAAAATTGGGGCTTGATTCAAAAAATGATTCATGG
>JAWLDF010000030.1:0-33022 GCA_041686735.1 Bacilli bacterium | reverse complement strand
GACGCACAACATATCGCTGCATAAAGTTTTTTTAAGATGTTCTTTGAAATTCTGCTCTTGCGAGCATTTTTAAAAAAGGGAATTATGAAATTGATTCAATCATGAAAAAATATTAGATTTTAACAACTTTATTTCCACCGTTCCGTCAATTTGGAACGGTGGAATGTGTACCTGAAGGATTAGTTTTAAACAACTTTTTTATTCGTATACAGCTCTCTACATCTTGAAGAAAAACAAGTAAGTATATAAATGCGTGTCTGAGTAAAGAGGAATTACCTACTCAGACACGCATTTTTTTGAGGGAATATTTGTATATTCAGGACTTAATATATAACCAAAGCTTACTTGACTTAACATATGGGTTAAGTTAACGTATATGTATACAACTAAATGGTATTGATGCATAATATGATAACAAAGGGGCCTTTCTATGTTAACTTTTAACGATAAAGGATTGCTGCCACCTAATGATTACCCGATGACATTAGAGGATATAAAAAATTCGATTCTTGTAAAAGGTAATGGGGAAATCAATTGGGATGTTGATTGGCGACACTATTTAGTGGATCAACTTTCTATTTTGGTTAAGCAGTTATGGCAGGTAGGGATATCAGAAATATTTATTGACGGATCATTTGTTGAGAAAAAGCCACCCAAATGATATTGACGGTTATTTTCATTGCGATCTCATTTCATTGGCAACCGGTGATTTACAAAGAGAGCTCAATAAACTGGATCCATATAAAATATGGACCTGGGATCCTGCCAGTCGAAAGTCTTATCGTGGACATACAAAAAAACAACTTCCTATGTGGCATAGATATCGAGTTGAGTTATACCCGCATATTGGGCAGCCCTCAGGAATCACAGATAAGTTCGGAAATCAGTTGCAATTCCCTTCCGCATTTCGACTGACTCGTGATTCATTTGAACAAAAAGGGATTATTAAAGTGATAAAGTGAGGGATTCATGATGATAAAAAATGAACGTGAATATCAAGAAATGGTCCGACGCCTGGAACAGGATAAAAAATTTTTGGAGGAGCAATACAAAGGTTTGAAGGAAATGGGTTTAACAGAGGAGCAAATACAACGTGCTATGGAGCCTTCATATTCGTTTCATGAACAATTAAAGGAAGAAGTTGCTTATTACGAAAAGATTAAGCGTGGAGAGTTTGAAGCGATTACAAATTTTGAAGGGTTAGGCAGATTAATAATTGCAATGCGTATTTCACAGGGCATATCACAAAAGGAATTAGCCGATCGGTTGGGGGTTTCAGAATCCCTTGTCTCTCGAGATGAGAAAAATGAATATCATGGCATTACAGTTGAACGAGCCAATCGAATATTAAATGCTCTTGGAATGGTCATTATTAGTCAAGTACAAGATAAACCTAAAGATCCTGTAACTGTTTAATGAAAAAATTTACATTAATGTCACAATGACCAAACGCATTAACAGACTAAAAATATAGATGGCCTTTGGTGAAAACCGAAGGTTTTTTTATTAAGGGATCCTATAAATAATTAAGACACTACCCTAAAAGAATACAGCAATTAAAGCGAGAAGGAAAAAGAACATTACATTGGAGCGAGTTTTGAATAGACCTTTGTACTGGAATTGCTCTGATAAGGTAAAAGAAGCAATTAAAAACGAATTGAAAATACAGGGCTATATGGTTTAAGTTATCGTCAACTTCAGATATCGAGGGAATAGTAGGAAATTTGATGTGAGATGTCGAACTGAGTAATAATGTATTTTTTGAATGCTCGGACGCAAGGAGAGTAAAACATGGATAAGATTCTTGACTTAATACAATTTGGTTATGAATGTGAATATCTCGAATATAAAGAAAAACAATATTCAAAAGAAAAGCATATAGATCTTATTGCTGACATAATGGCAATGGCTAATTCTCGCTATAAAGGAGATTAAATACATCATTATTGGCATTAAGGATAAGCCAGAAGGAAAAGAAATAAAAGGAATTAATCCTGGAGAATTTGTAGATTCATCTAACTACACCCAAGTGGTTTTAAAATAATATTGAGCCAGAAATATGAATATCAAGGAACATTACTAGGAGTTTTTAAAATTTATAATACAGACAATAAACCGTATATGCTTAATGAAAATATGGAAATTGAATGAAGGTCTGTTTCATGGTGTTCATGATTCAGATGGGTGTACATCAATCGAAGTTTTATTGTCTAACACAACTAATTATCCAATTACGATTACTGCCGGTGTATTGAATATTATTGATGACCAAGGTATAAAGTTATCTCATCTTCCTGTATTTGGAATAGATTTCTTTCACACCGAATTTTGCAACTCGGCCCTTAAAGACTCATAATCCAAGAGCTGATAGAAAAAAAGGTGGTATGCATGTTTTCAGCTATCTTGAGACTTGCAGAGTTTCACATCGTATTAACATTGTTAAAAATAACGTTTCTAAGAGGTTTATTTCAAACCTACTATCTTGAAATACGATGTCAAGACCCCAACCTTAGGGTATTCATCCCTAAATTTTGGTGTTAGCAAGGGGATGACTTTTGAACGTGTTTTAATCTTCCCTAATAAACCACTTTATTCATTCTTGTTAGATCCCAGTATTCGATTGAGGGCTCCTGATAAATATTTTGTCGGTGTCACTCGGGCAAAGTATAGCTTGGCTTTTGTGGTTAATAATCTCAAGCCCAACGCATATTTTTTTGAAGAAAGTATCAATTTAGGTGGTAATATTGCTACAGTTTTAAAGTTCAGAATATAGTAATAAATCTTACAACCATTACGGTGGTTGTGAGATTCGCTAACGAATAAAGAATTATACTATCAAGATCTTACAGGACGCTCAATACTAATAAATATAGAGAGGTGCACTGCAATGTGGTCTGATAATGAAACTTCTCGGGATTTATTGGGTTTTAAAGTCCATGCCGACTTAATAAGGTCGGTTGTTACTAATCCCAAACTACTACCTGTTACATTAGGGATTTTTGGAGACTGGGGTAGCGGAAAAACAAGCATCATGAAAATGTTGGAGTACGATTTAGAACCCGAGAATTATCCGACAGGTTCGCCTGAAAGAGAAAAATACGAAAAAATAGCAGTTTTATATTTCAATGGCTGGCTCTTCGAGGGTTATGATGATGCCAAGTCAGCGCTACTTAGCTCGATCCTTTTGCAACTCGGTGAGCATAAACGATTTGGTCCAAGGATTAAAGAAAAAGTCGCTGGGCTCTTAAAGTCTGTGAATTGGATGAGAGTAGCAAAATTTGGTGTGAGAGAAATTGGTATGTCTGCATTGGCAGCGTATATAACGGGCGGAGCAAGTATTGTGCCAAGTTTAATGGGCTCTGGTAAAAAAGTATTGGATTCAATTCTGCCGAAAATAGACGATGAAGAGGCAGGAGAAAAAGGAGGGTCAAAATCCGAGATTAATTGGGAGGAAATGATAAAGGAAGATAAAAGTGAAGCAAGCGCCATGGATGTACGAACTTTTCGTCAGGACTTCGAAAATCTACTTAAAGAAACAAATATTGAATCCTTGGTCGTATTAATCGATGATTTAGACAGGTGCTCGAACGAACGCATAATAGAAAATTTAGAAGCAATCAAATTATTTTTAAATGTTGAAAGAACAGCATTTGTTATAGGAGCAGACCCTCGTATAGTACGCCATGCAATTGAGGTTAGGTACGCTCAAATGAAATTCAAGGATGAGCGAGACCCTGTCGAGGCTTCAGAGAGACTTGTAACCGATTACTTAGAAAAATTAATACAAGTTCCGTATAGACTACCAAAACTATCACCGGCAGAGGTGGAAACCTATATGTCCCTGTTATTCTGTGCTAGGGATATAGAAGATGAAACCTTACTTGGAAAGGTGTACAAGGCTTGCGAGGAACAGAGGTGTGCGAATCGCTATTCTGTATTCGGTTACGCTGCCGTGAAAGAAGCTTATGGCGAGGCCGAACTTCCGAATACGTTGAGTGAAAGTTTGATTTTCAGTTCCAGTATTGCTCCGCTCATTACAGAAGGGCTTAAGGGGAATCCAAGGCAAGTTAAACGATTTTTAAATGCCTATTTTCTAAGAAAGGAATTAGCAAAAGTTGCAGGACTACAAAGTATCCGGGATGACGTTCTGGTAAAATTGATGGTTCTTGAATACGGACACTCTAAGCAATTTATGGATTTATTCGAGTGGCAAGCTAAACAAGAAGGGAGGCCTAGCGAGTTAAAAAAGCTTGAAGTGGTTTTGATACCACCTGATGGTAGTATCGATAATGAAGAAGAGGCTAAAAAAATTGATCCGGAATGGTCCTCTTCTTTTATGCGCCGATGGATCGTAATGGAACCGTTATTGAGTGAAATAGATTTGAGGGATTATTTTTGGATAGCGAGGGATAAGCTGAGTTCCACTTTATCCGGGGTATCTATGATTCCACCATTTGTAAGGACCATACTTGAAGACATTCTGTCCTCTAATGCAGGAAGGATGGGACGTGCAGTTGATTCCACACTAAAACTAAGCGCTGATGAGCGTATTCTTCTGCTGAATCAGATTGAAAAACATATCCGACGGAACCCAGATCAGAAAGTTGGTTACGATGCATTAAGAAGACTAATAGAAAAAGATATTACTGAGAGTATAGAAGTTCTTACACGTACATTATTAAATGTTCCTGCTGATGCAATCCCGCCAGCGGTTGGTAATGATTTGACTGTCTTACAGAGAAGTAAAGAAGAACTGAAAAAGTATTTTGGACCCGTAATAAAACAATTGATGTCAACCGAGACAAAGGTTGGACGAGCTTTAAGTTCTATCGAAAAACGGAGGTAGATATTTAATGGGCACATCTAAAGGTTATGATGCCCCTACCACTCCTCAATGGGGAGATTTGAAGGGGAAAGTCTCGAGGTTGGCAAAAAAAGGACCTCTCGGCATAGATAACTCCAAGCAATTAGTGGAACGGTTTATTCGTGCTAACGGCGGCTCACAAGGTGTAGCGAGAAATGGAGGTATGGGTGCGAAAAGCGCACAGGCTATCGCAAAAAACTTAGGTTTTTTTCTTTCCTTAGTTAACCGTATTGGTTTTGACGAAGCATTGAAACAGGCAGGACTAGAACATCTGAAGGATAGGACGACATCTGATATTGTTCTATCGCTTATTGACTATTTTGGGGAAGATGCTAGTACTATTGATCAAGTAGATGCTAGAAATGCTCTCTCCCAACTCATGGACGAATTGTTTGAGGAAGCCGAGGGGATGGATGATATTGGTCAAGTATTAGAAGGAAGTGCAAATCCAGATAAATTGACCGAGATACTGAAGAAATTTTTTGGTTATTATGTGTATCAACAATTTTGTCGATCTTTTTATGAGAGGTTAGCATCCAAAGTTGGTAATACCCAAGCTGAATCATTTCTTAATGATATATTGGATTATATTAAATCTGAAATCACAGTTTTAGCCCTTGATAGAGACATTACTCAGGTCGATTGGAATGGCCAAGAAGGCGAAGAAATTTGTGCTCAAGTGTTAGAAAAAACACTAGATGTGTTCGGGGGGTAGCTATGATAAACGTAACTGTAAGCGAAATGGAAAAAACCAGGTTAGAACTAGCGAAGGTATCCATTCATAATACCGATACTGAGGAAATCTGTAATCTCGATTTTGATTTTAAAACAGTATACCAAAGATGTGGTATTCCAAACTTTACTGTTTTAGATTTCTTGTTTATTGCTTCTGTTTTCTATGCCACAGATAAATTTGTTAGAAGAAAAACAACAGATGATAAATGGACCCGTGATATTAAGATTAATATCCCTGTTTATGAGTTGGCGAAGTGGCAAACTGCAAAAGAAAATTTGGATAAGTGCATGTCATTTTTGACTGGAGACATTTGGGATATTGAGTTTTATCCTAATACCTCTTCTTTACATAGACCAACTGAAAGAAGACGTCCGCCAAGGCAAGTCTTGCCACGTGTGCAAGCAGACTTGGTTTGCTTATTCTCGGGTGGATTAGATTCATTAGTTGGTGCTATCGACTGGTTGGAAAGCAATCCAAAAGGAAATATTTTATTGGTAGGTCATTATGATGGGCAAGTAAGTGGACCTAAGACAGATCAGAGCAATCTTTTCAATCATTTGAAACAACAATACACAACTAGAATCGATTCATTACAAGTTAGGGCAGGTCAGAAACCTTCAGGTAAGGAAACAACTTTCAGAAGCCGTTCCATTTTGTTTCTCGCCATCGGCATCTACGCAGCTGCGAGTATTGGTGAGGATATACCATTGTTAATACCGGAGAATGGTACAATTGCTTTGAATATACCTCTTACACCTTCTCGAAGAGGAACTTGTAGTACGAGAACTGCCCATCCGAACTATTTGCGTATGCTAAGTAATATTCTACAAAGTGTTGGAATATCTAATCCAATATTAAATCCGTTGGGCATGAAAACAAAAGGAGAGGCAATTAGACAGTGCAAAAATCAACAGGTCCTCCAAAATGCTATTCCTGATTCAGTGTCCTGTGGAAAAAGTGGACATAAATCCAGCTGGATTAGAAGAGATGCAAAAGGTTGTGGGAGATGCGTTCCCTGTATTTTTAGAAGAGCATCATTGCATGTCATCAATGCAGACACTGAAATTTATGGGATCGATATTTGTAGTGATGAAGTTGATTTGAAGAGTAACAAAGCCTCTGCTAATGATTGTAGGGCTGTGTTGGCGTTTCTGGGGCATAACTATAAAACTGAGGAAATAAAAAGATTATTGCTTACAAGTGGCGTGTCTATCGAAGAAATTGAAGAATACTCAAACCTTGTTGTTCGAGCGATGGACGAGGTAAAGCAACTTATTAATGATAAAGGGACAACTGGTATTAAACGATTAATCGGTCTTACTTAAGGATGTGAAATAATATGATCGATGTTCATTGCCACATAGATTTGTACAAAAACCCTTATGTGGTAGCGAATGAAAATGAGAAAAAAGGTATTTCAACTATCGCAGTTACAAATTTACCGAGTCACTTTGAAATGGGGTATATTCATCTGAAAAGTTTCAAATATATTCGAGTGGCGCTAGGTTTACACCCGCTATATGCAAATAAGCACACGCCTACTGAAATGAAAAAATTTATAAATTTAGCGAAAACGACATCATACATTGGCGAGATAGGGTTGGACTTCTCGTGTGAAGGTATTAATACAAAGAAAAAACAAATCCAAAGTTTGCGTCATGTATTGAGTCATATCAATGATCGCCCTCGGTTTATTACACTGCATTCAAGGAGGGCAGAATCTACAGTTCTGCAAATGTTAAATGAGTTTTCAATAAAGGGAGCTGTTTTTCATTGGTATAGTGGTTCATTGTCCTTACTCAAAGAAATTGTTGAAGCAGGTCATTACTTCTCGATTAATCCTGCTATGGTTCAATCGTCTAATGGATGTAAAATTATTCAAAAAATTCCGCAAGACAGACTATTAACTGAAACTGATGGACCTTTTGTCAAAATTGAAGGCAAGATAATTACTTCTCAAGATATATCGCTTGTTCTGGAATACTTGAGTTCGCTTTGGAATTGTTCTTATGTAGATGTTGAGTTGCAAATTAAAAAGAACTTTAACCAGGTATTGCTCCCAATTAAACAATATAAAAATAGAAGTTGATTTTTAAATATTAACTGACATCGGGGCGTCGCTAACGTATTTCTTTAATAACTTTGCTAACTGAAAGGAGTTTAATATGATACTAACAAAAGCACGTGTACTTACGTTTAAGTCTATTGACGATAGTAGTGAGGTTTCTATAGACCGCAATGTAACAATACTTGTTGGTCAAAATGAATCGGGGAAAACAGCGTTCCTCCAAGCCTTACATAAGTCGGTTTCAGTTGAATCTGGAGTTAGTTTTAACATTACTGAAGATTACCCAAGAAAAGATTTAAACCAATACCAAAGGGAACACGCCAATAACCCTGCTGTAGTAACTGAGTTAACTTATACATTAACGGATCAAGAAATAAGTGCAATAAATGCCGATCTTGGATTTAATTTGTTGGGAAGTTTGTCATTTACACATAACCATCGGTACGACGGGGGGGAAACCATAACACTTTCGGTTCCTGAGAAGTCCTATGTTTCACATTTGATTGAGCAGGCTAAGGTTACAACAGAGACTAAGGAAGCTATAAAAAATGCGGGGACAATTAAAGAAATGACCCAAATCCTTGAGGGTCTTGATCTAAACAATGAAGAGCCAAGAATTTCTTGATTCAATTAAGACACAATTTGTTGAGATTGAGAATTGGAACAGTGTATTAGTTTATTACATATGGAAAAAACATCTAAAGCCTAATATTCCGGAATTCCTGTACTTTGATGATTATCGTGTGTTGCCCGGGAAGATAAATCTTCTGGAATTGCAGAGGAGAATCGAAGCAAGTAAAACTAACTCGGATGCTCTTAAAGATGAAGATAAAACAGCACTTAGTCTGCTAAAAATGGCGGGTGTTGAGATCGATGACCTTAATAATTCAGAAGGATATGAGGATATCAAGGCTAAGTTAGAATCTATATCAAATTCAATTACTGACAAAGTATTTCAGTATTGGCTGCAAAATCAAGAGCTTGATGTAGAATTTGATATCCGAACAGACCCTAAAGACCATCCACCGTATAATAACGGGAATAATTTATACATCCGAATAAAGAATCGTCGACATCGTGTAACTGTTCCATTCAACCAGAGAAGTAAAGGGTTCATATGGTTTTTTAGTTTCATAGTATGGTTTGATAGTATTAAGGAACAACTGGGTACCAAAAAAGATATCATATTACTTCTCGACGAACCCGGGTTAAGTCTTCATGCACTTGCACAGGCTGATTTCTTAAGATATATAGATGATCTAACTGAAAATCATCAGATAATTTACACCACCCATTCGCCATTTATGGTACCGAGTAATCGGTTACATCAAGTGCGAATGGTAGAGGATAAACAAAAGGAAGGAACTAAGATTACTAGTAACCTTTCTTCTTCGGATCCAAAAACTTTATTTCCGCTACAGGCTGCTCTTGGATATACTATTGCACAAAATTTGTTTATTTCAAAGAAAAATCTACTTGTAGAAGGACCTGCTGATTTAGTTTTTCTGAAATTTTTTTCAGCCTTGCTCGAATCTAAAAATAGAACCCATTTGTCATCTGAGATCACAGTAATCCCAACGGGTGGTTTGGACAAATTGGCAACTTTTATAGCGTTATTGGGAGGAAATGAACTTGAACTTGTGGTACTTCATGATTATAATAGCAAACCTGATGCGCGGCTAGAGTCTTTGATAAAAGATAAAATCATAAGTAGTAAGTATATATTAAACTACGCCAGCTTTAGAAATCTAAAATCTAAGAATACATCTTTGTTGAGTAGTGATGTGGAGGATACTTTCACCAAAACTCTATCTTTCATTATTTAATTCTGCATATAGTAAAGAACTCAATGGAATTCAAATTACGGAAGACGAGTTGCCCGAAGGAGAAAGAATTGTCGACAGGTTAAATCGGTATTTAAAAAGTAAAGCATTAGTGCTTAGACCCAGTGGGGGTTTTAATCATTATTTTGTTGCCAATCACCTAGCGTCAAACCCATCAGCCCTAGGGAGAATTGATTCCCAAACGCTTGATCGTTTCGAACTTCTTTTTCAAAAGGTCAATGAATTATTGGATGAATAATAAACTGTAGTAATAAGTCTTCATAGTCTATAACTTAATTTTTACCTTACGGCACTTAGTTCTTATAAGTCAATTCAGTCTATAACTTATTTTTCAAAAATTGGCTATTTTTCAACTCGAAAACCCGTGTCAAATCAACATCTCCAGTCTAATACTTTATCTTCACAGTACAGTAGTTGTACAAATTAAAAAGTTGTTTAATAAATTGCGTGCTTTGGGTCAGACTGAAATATCAACTCAAGCACGCAGTTTGTTTTTATGGAAGTTATCATGTTTTTATGCTACTTTTTTCTGTACTTTTATTTTGCCATATACATATCTGGATCAATATTCAAAATCTTGATAAGATACTAATTGGTATCAAATTGAAATATTGATAAAAATTCTAAAGAAGGTGAGAGTGTTGGTTTTTGAAATTAAGACTGAGGAAGAATTTAAGCACTTTAAAGCTGTCCGGGATGGTTATTTTGTGATTATCGATATAACTAGAAATGTAATACATACAACGAACTGCCCAAATGTAGATATATCAAATTTTCGGGAGAAAGTATTGAACAATACCAGTAAATATGGCCGATACTACTTTACTGATGATCTTGTTGAAGGCAGAGAAACGTTTGGGGCCAAAAAATGTGATAATTGTCGTCCGAAGTAGTAAAAGTTTAATAACACAAGTCTCCGTCTATGAATCAGTATCTTCATTCAACCCAAATATTTCTCCATGATGGATCTTTTTTACACCGGTAAAATACCCGAATATATGCACTGGCGTTGATGAAATGGGACCCATTATATGCAACAAAGGCATCCATATCACGAATCTATCAAGGAGAAAATAACCATGAACGGCATAAGGTATAAACAATATGCACCGCATGCAAATCTATCAAAATATATATATTGTTACTGGTCTTTAGAGTCCGTCAATCAGGAAATACTGGAACAGGGAGTATACGAAAAGTATTTTCCTCTTGGGTTGCCGGAGTTAATCATCACATATAAAGGCCGTTACTTTGAGGTGGATAACAATAAACTCAACTTAATGCCGGATTCCATCATCGCCGGGTTACAAGATCAACCTAGGTATTTTTATCATCATGGTGTATTGGGGTTATTCTCTGTCGTTTTTCAACCATATGTATTGCCGTCCATCTTAGATCTATCTGCTGATCAATTAGCAAACAGAATCATTCCAACTTCACAGCTTGGAGAAAAGATAGACCGATTATCCCGCCGGCTGTTGCAGACTCACAACAATGAAGAGCGTGTCCGGATAGCCAATCAGTTTTTTATGCGGGAACAATTTTTTAATGAAAAATGGGATATCCCCATCGAAGCCATTTTACAGAATATGGTCTCCCTTAATGGAAACCTGTCCGTAAGCCAAATGGCCGGAGATTTTGGCATGTCCGTCTCTAAAATGGAACGTCAGTTCAAAAGCCTTGTCGGTTTTACACCCCGACAATATAGTAAAATCATTCGTTTTACCCGGATACTTAACCATTACGAATCTATTCCTCAGTGGGATCAACTGATTGCTGAAACAGGCTTTTATGACCAGGCTCATTTTATCCGTGAATTTAAAAAATTTACCGGGATGTCACCGAAAGCTTATTATGATGCGAGGAAAGGCATGGTGGAGCATTCTATTTTGCACGATGCCGATTTTGTACAATACAATCATCTCTATTAAAAGTATAGTCAAATGGAAGCTGATGAAGCGGGAGATGAAAATATTTATGGATAAAAAGAGAAAAGTATTACTTGCAGGAGCAACAGGGTATCTGGGAGGCTATATTCTTGAGGAATTGTTGGCAGAAGATTATTCAGTGAAAGTGATCGTCCGAAACCCTGCCAAGCTCAAACAGGGAAAAAATTTGTCATTTGAAGTAGTTCAGGCTGAAATCACCAAACCGGAAGAGATAAAAGGATGCTGTGAAGATGTGGACGTCGTGATTTCAACGGTCGGAATTACCCGTCAAAGGGACGGACTAACCTACATGGATGTAGATTATCAGGCGAATCTAAACCTGTTAGAGGAAGCAAAGAAAAGCCGGGTCAAAAAGTTTATTTATGTGTCCGTGCTAAAAGGGGACAAACTTACAGACTTAAAGATATGCGATGCAAAAGAAAAATTCGTTCAAGCGTTGATGCATTCCGGATTGGAATACTCAATCATCCGACCTAACGGATTTTTCTCGGACATCACAGAATTTTATAATATGGCAAAAAAAGGGCAGATTTACTTATTTGGAAATGGTGAATTTAAACTAAATCCCATCCACGGAAAGGATTTAGCAGAGGTTTGTGTGGATGCCATCGACAGGGCTGATAAAGTCATAGAGGTGGGTGGCCCCCAAACTTTAACCCAAAACGAAATCGCATATATTGCCTTTGATGTCTTAAACAAAAAACCGAAAATCACCCATATACCGGATTGGGTCAGGAAAACCATATTGAAGCTGGTGAGAACATTTACCACCAGTAAGACCTATGGGCCGATCGAATTTTTTCTCACGGTGCTGGCGTTGGATGACATGATCGCTCCTGAATATGGCAGGCATACATTGAAAGAGTATTTTGAGGGATTGAGGGAGCATGTGGAATAATAAACATCCACTTTTTTTTGAGAACGGGCAGGGGATGATCTCCCGAACTGAATTACTGGATATGACGGGCAAACAGGTTAATGTATCCGATTATCTGTCTTCAATCAAATGTCAGCGATTCAAGGCATTCATTCAAATTCTCTACAAATCAATAGTTAAATCAGATGTTATGTTCTTTGAGTTAATTCCAAGGGCTTGGCGAAAGCCAGGCTTTTTTTCGTTAGGGGGTCCTGCCATGAAAACTGCAGTTGTAAAACATCGAAATAAAATTTAGCGAAAAGCGATTCCATAGGCTATTTGTTGTCATGTGGAGTAGTGGAGCTATTTTCGTTGAACTGGCACTTCAATACGATTACTTATATATCGTGGAACGTGCTGAAAAAGAATAATCATAAGAATAAAAAAACGGTCACCGGGAGGCAGAATGAATTCAATGAATATCGTATGGAAACGAGTATTATGGATAGCACTGATTTTTTCTGCGTTGATCGGCTGTAGCGATGAAAGGGATCATCAAAGTGAAAACATTACCTTAGAGGAATTTATTCAGGCAATTCAGCAGTTCAAGCCCGAGTCGCAGTTGGATGAATCACTCATCGATGAACTTAGGCTTCAGCATTTAAAGGTAAATGATCAATTTGACATTACGTGGACTGAACATACTGCACCGGGAACTGATCTGCCGATTCTGGCGGTATTTAATAAAAACAGAGAGCCTATTTATGTCCGGTCATTCAGGGAGCGAATTGAAACCGTAAAATATATTGGTGAATATGTTTTAGATAGAGGATTGATTGAAGTGACCTCCTACGGAGCATCAGGTTCTTTTTCAGGTCAATGGGTCGATTTATTGATGTTAAACGAGGATTATGTTCACGAAATCTGGCAACATCAAACGATTAGTAACGATTCGCATTTGGCAGAAGATGAGGGGAGCCTCGAATACTTACATCAATACAGCACCTACTTGATCATGCCGGCTGATCAGCAACGTTTTACGGAAGTACAACGTCCATATATTATAGTGAACCAAACATTAGAGAGAATCGATGCAGGTGCAAATGATCAAGTCATTTCAAGAGAAAAGGAAACGACTCAATTAAGATATATCTGGGATGAGGAACAATTGAAGTTTGTTGAAGAATAGGCACCAGGCATCCAAAGGAGTAGATATTGTGAGGGCATGGTTTTATTTCATCCATTTGGTACTGATTATTCTGCTGATCGCTTCAGGTTACCTGTGGGTTGAATACAAAAATGTGCAGGCCGATCAAGCAAATGCACGGGGGAAAACAATCATAAACATCCAGGAACAGTTAGGATACCTAAATAATTTGAACGAGCATATTAAAAACGGTGATTTTGAACACGCCGCAATTTTGTCCGACCAAAGTATTTTCATCGTCCGTAAGTGGATTGATGAAATGCAGGATCTTGACGCGGAACATCGGGAAGAATGGTACCAGATCAAAACGGCGATGTTTTCCGTATCTGAACAATTCAGTCAAATCACCAATCGCAATAATGCAAACGAGACATTAACGGAAGATCAACTGGAATTACTTGAAGACATCGATCAACTTTTTACGAAGATCTTGCAAGCACTCCCGGATGAAGCGAGTACCAACGCAGAACCGCGATACTTTCACGTCTCATTCCACATCAATCAAGTAGACCGTTTGAAATTAGAGGAAGCTGCATCAGCAGCAAGACGATTTCTGGAAAAATGGGATAACCACCTGGAAGGAAGGAACCTTGATGAATAGAGAAGAACTTGGCAGATTATATCCGATTCAAATTGTGCCCTATGATGAGAGATGGCCATCCTATTTTGAACAAGAAAAAGAGAATCTCCTCCGTATCTTGGGTTCAGAATGTGCTTTAAGAGTCGAACATATCGGCAGTACGGCTGTTCCGGGTTTATCGGCGAAACCGACGATTGATATATTGGTTGAGATTCCGGCGGATCAAACCGGATTGGAACCATTGCTCATTCGCAAAATGAACGAAAACAACTACATCCACATGAAAGAGCAAAAGAAACATTTGATGTTCGTGAAGGGATATTTGCCAACAGGATTAGATAAAATATCGTTCCACATTCATATGGGAACGAAGGAACAGGAATTTTTATGGGATCGTATCTGTTTTAGAGATTATCTTCGGATACATCCTGACGTTGCAAAGGAGTACGAGAGACTAAAGATAAAATTGGCTCAAACTTATAAATACGATCGTGAGGCCTATACTGAAGCTAAAACGGAATTGGTCAATAGAATTACCGGGCTGGCGAAAGAGAAGTTATCCTAAATATCTTGCGAGGAGGAGACTTTGAATGAAATGGCTGGTCAATTTACTGTTTATCGTGTTGTATCTCGCCGTAACTTTTTTTGGGTTGGGGCCGGTATTGATGGCGGACGGTTCGACGCAGGAAAGAATGCTCACGCTGGCAGTCGTGATTCTGATCTATGTGGTGCTGACCGTACTTTTTCTTCAATGGCGCAAAAAAAGAAATTGAGTCAGAGGCAACTCAATTTCCAAATTGAAAAATGATATGGCTTAATGTGCCGAAGCGGTAACTGCGATGTAATAACTTTGGAGTACGGGTCTCATCCCCGCTTCCCAGCGCGATAAAAAGCGGTACGAAATGTTCGGCCCTCGGGACGGCGAGATCAGCGTAGGGGGCCATTTTTTCGTATTGAAATAAGGAATCCAGATCCCTTTTCATTAAATGGTCGATTAACCATTGATCAAATGCCTCGGTCCAGGGTTCGACTGATGTTTGTGTGCGGTTTACCATCCGTAAATTGTGGGAAGTTCCGCCGCTGCCGATGATGAGTATATTTTCGCGACCCAGATCGCGCAGGGCTGCACCGATTTCAAACTGTTTTTCGGGATGGAGAAAAGGATTAACCGAAACCTGTACGACGGGGATATCGGCATCGGGGTACATCAGTTTGAGGACGACCCAGGAACCGTGATCCAATCCCCTTGATTCATCCTTTCTGGATGGAATGCCGCGGGCGTTCAACTTTTGTTCCACCAGGGATGCGACGGCGGTGGAACCTTTCGCCGGATATTTCATGCGGTACATCTCATCGGGAAACCCATAGAAATCATAGATCGTTTCGTACACATCATCATGAAAGGAAATTGTGGTGACGTCACTTTCCCAGTGAGCTGTAAAGATGACGATGGACGCCGGTTGGAAACGACGCCCCAATTCCCCGAGTAAATCGGTATAGTCGTTTTTTTCCATGGCGAGAGCAGGCGATCCATGACAAACAAATAGCGAAGGAACCATGAGCCATTCCCTCCTTTATGTTGAGTTAGGAACATTATACACGAAATTTTTAAAAGAATGTGGGTGTGGACTCACTGGATGCAGGGGAATCGGTTGTTGTTAAAGAAGTATCTTGAAAAAAAGACTATTTTTTTTATGGCAAAGCATTAAAAGAAAGGTATCCATTCCGGTGCAGCTTTGAATAGAGGAAGGAGAGCAGGGACGAGATGGCAAATATCATGGATTATTTGGATTGGCGTGGAGACCTGTCGATGGCACAATCCCCTTTTAATGAAGTGGATAATCTGATTTTGTCTCAGCTGGCATATTTAAATTTTGAAGACATCATCCCTTCTATAGAGAGCGTAGAAAGTATTTCAATTAGAGAAGCCTCTGACCTCTATTTTGCAATGTACGATGAAGAAACAATCAAGAGACAGGGATTCTTGGTCAGAATGACTGCCCCACTTTTAAAAAAGATGGCACAAAGCAACCGTTTTGCTCGTACACGACTTGCAAAATACGTCAATGTGATTGACAACGATGAGCAGAAACAGTTTTCAGCTGTTCATTTTACCCTTGAAGATGGAACCCTTTATGTTGCCTACAGAGGAACAGATAACACAATTGTTGGTTGGAAAGAGAATTTTAATATGACTTATACAACTCCTGTTCCGGCGCAATTGGAATCTGTACGTTACTTAGAAGAAACTGTGGGGGAAAAGCGGATCAAATTGAGGGTTGGCGGTCATTCAAAAGGTGGGAATTTGGCTGTTTATGCAGCCGTAAGGTGTAGTTCGTCGATTAAATCCAACATCATTGAGGTGTACAATAATGATGGACCCGGATTTGACAGAAAGATGATAGAAAGTAAGGAATACCAGGAGATGCTTGGGCGAATTAAAACGATTGTTCCCCAGTCGTCCGTTGTCGGAATGCTCTTAGAACACGAAGAGGAATATATTGTTGTAAAAAGCAGTCAAAATGGTTTCATGCAACATGATGCGATGTCATGGGAAGTACTCGGAAATCAGTTTGTACATGTTGGCCACATAACAAAAGAAAGCCAACTGCTTGATAAAACCCTGAAAGCCTGGATAAATCAGATGGATCATACTCAGCGGGAACAGTTTGTTGACGCTATGTTTTATGTATTTGACGTAACGGACGTGAAAACTCTTGACGATTTGTCACATGATAAGTGGAAAAAGATGAGTGAGATCGTTAAGGCATTTAGCCACATGTCTCCTGAAAACAGAAAAGTCCTTATCAGTACCCTCAAGTTATTTTTAAATATTGGAAACAGAGTGATAAAGGAATCGAATCTAACACTGAAAGAAATCAGAAGACGAAGAGAGAAGAAGAGAGAAGAATAGAGATAAATGAATTAGAAAAGCGGTGGTTGAAGAAATTTTTTAATGTTAAAAAAGAGGTTGCCCCAATATGTTACGTTTCACTCTGGGACAACCTTGTGAATTTTAACGTTAAATCGGGCGGGGACTATGATTTAACCTTCCCCTGTAAAACCGGGGTTTCGCCGCCATCAATCCGTACGTCTGTTCCAGTGATATAGGAAGCCTCCGAACTGCACAAAAGTGTAATCAATGCAGCGATTTCATCCGGTTCTCCATACCTGCCGAGGGGATTCAGTTCTCTCATTTGACGGTCTGTTTCCGGATCTTTGGACTCCGCCGCCCCCATCGGTGTCGTAATAAGCCCGGGAGAAATGGAAACAATCCGTGCCCCCTTTTTACCCCAGTCTCTCACACGCTGTTCCACCATGCGGAGTACTGCTCGTTTTGAAAGAGTATACGAAGCACCGCGGTCATCTTTGATGATTTGAAGTATCGTATTCATAAAATTTTCATCTAATGGATGATCCATAATTTTATCGACTTCTTCATTGACAGGGGCCAAATGTCCCGCCATCGAAGCAACACACAGCGCTACACTTCCTTTTTCTGCAATTTCCAAGAAAGCATCCAATATTAACGCAGTTCCGACGACATTTACTTCCATAATTTTATCAGCCGGAGCAAGGGCAGGTGACAGGCCGGCTGTGTGGATGACTGCAGCTAATCTGCCGAGATTTTTCGCCATATCGGCCAGCGCCTGTACATCATCTTTTTTGGTTACATCACATACCAGGGTTTGAACCGTTGCTCCAACAGATTCAAGTTCTGTTTTTACGGAAGCGAGACGATCTGCTGACATATCAGCGAGCAGCAGCGTTCCTTTACCAGCCAGTCTTTTAGCGGTGGCTATTCCCATTCCGCCGGAACCACCGGTAATCGCATAAACATTAGTTTGTGTCAAATGAATCATTCCTCTCTTCATAGTGTTAAACTCTGATCGTACAAAGAAAGCCACCAAAGCAGTGTTTGGTGGCTTTTGTCAGGATTCGTTTAAAATGCCGTCCAACCTGCGTCGGCGGTGATGACGGTTCCGTTCACAAAACTGGATTCGTCAGAAGCAAGGAAAAGAGCGACGGTTGCAATTTCTTCCGGTTTTCCGGTACGTGGATTGATTGCCAGTCCCGGTTGTGTACGGCCCATCCCGAACTCATTAATCCCGGTCATGGACGCACCGATATTGGTTTCAACACCACCCGGGGCGATCGCATTACATCGGATGCCCTGCTGGGCATACATAAATCCGGTACTCTTGGTAAATCCGACTACGGCGTGCTTAGATGCGGTATACGCAGCACCTGCGCGGGCGCCGTACAATCCTCCGATGGAAGCAATATTAATGATGACACCCTTTTGTTTGGGTAAAAAAATGGATAGTGCTTTACGGGTAGCACGCATCACGCTGGTTGTATTGATGGAAAGAACACGTTCCCATTGTTCATCCGTAATGTCTGCTGCCGGTTCAAAGTTATCCATAACTCCCGCATTATTGACCAGAATGTCCAGTGTGCCATAGGTACTTACTACCGTATCAATCAGATTTTGAATGTCGTCTTCTTTTGCCACATTGGCCACTACAGCAATCGCTTCTCCGCCATTGGACTTGATTTCATCAACCGTTGCTTTTGCGGTCGCTTCATTAATATCCGATACGACTACTTTTGCTCCTTCTTTTGCATAAAGAGTGGCAATCGCTTTTCCCATGCCGGATCCTGCCCCTGTTACCACAGCAACCTGATTTTCAAGTCTCATTACAAATCCCTCCTTATTTTGTATCCGTTTTCATTTTTTGTTGAACAAATGTTGATTATCTTAGGCTTATCTATAGTATACTTGTACTGATCAGGGACAATCAATCATCAAATTCAGACTATTCTGTTTATTAATCAACAAATGGATTGACGATTGTTGATTATGTTTAACGTGAGAAAGATTGGGGGTTTTTTGATGTGTAAAAGCTCAGCAAGTGTTGATCGAAGAATTAAGAGGTCAAAGAAAGCACTAAAAGAAGCGTTGATTCAATTGATGAAAGAGAAGGACTTCAAAGAAATCTCGATTACAGAGATTGTCAGGGAAGCAGAAGTGAATCGCGGTACGTTTTACAAACATTATCAGTACAAAGAGGATTTGCTGGAGGAAATCATCGATGAAGTGATTACAGATTTAATTGCTTCCTATCGGGAACCTTATAAAGACTGGAAAATTTTGGAGATAAAGAATTTGACCTCCTCTGCAGTCAAGGTATTTGATCATGTGGAAAAGTACGCCAATTTTTACTCGCTGATTTTCCATGCCAATGTTCTGGTCGGGTTTCAAAATCGAATCGGCAAGATTTTGAGAGATCTGGCGTTACGGGAGTTCAATGAATATGTATCCAATCCGAAAATTGATCGGGAATTACACGCGAGTTACCGGTCTTACGCGATTTTAGGGATGATCACGGAATGGGTCAACAGCGGGTTTCATTACAGTTCGGCTTATATGGCGGAACAACTGGTGGAAATCATTAAGTACAGTGAAAGAGATTCTGTTATAAAACCTAATATAAAAACTAATTAGTTTATGGCGTTCCCTTTATCCGTCCATGCAACGTTACATTGACGGATTCCGTCTGTAAGATAAAGGGGGCGATCTTGTGCGGATCATTAGTGTTCTGATGTTGTTGAGCATGTTGTTCGTGGCGGCAGCGTGTGGATTGGGTGGTCAGAATGGGGGCGATTCCACCGGCACGCGTGACAAACCTCCGACCGTTTTTGTTGAGATTGGGGATGAAAAATACGGAACGGTTCTCGGTACTTATTGCTGGAGCGGGGACGGGGAAGGGCGCTGTGTGGATACCGTCGGTCCGGTGGAACTGCTGGAAGGAAAAGATCCGATACGGGTCAGGCCGGGGGAAAAGATTTCTTTCGTGATCGATGGCGGGTTGGAACCGAGTGAGGTTCATGTGGAGATGATGAGGGAGAATGATCGCGCAGGCGTGGAAGTGGAAGTTGTTGATGATGCCATCACTGCGCCACTGGATGGTGGGATTTACTATTATTCCTACGGCGCCTGGTGGTCGGATGAAGGTGGGAAAGGATCACGCGGGGATGCTTTTTATGTGTTCGGGATTGAGGTGGTGGATTCCGCAGGCGGAGAAGATCGGGCGGATCACATGGTGGTGGAAAGTGAACTTGTGGCGTCGGAGAAAACTCTGCCGGATGATTTTTATGATGTTGCCGACAAGGGTGTTCTGGTTAGAAAGGTGTTGAATCAAGAGAAGTTCAATGAGCAGTGGGGGAATTACGGGTTAAGCGGTGAACTGCCGGCAATAGATTGGAGCGGGAAGGCAGTCATTTTTCTGGGCGTGATTGAATCGGGATCGTGTCCGGTTGAACTGGGGTCGGTTACGGTAAATGAAGGGAAAACGGAGATGAGGATTCATCTTAAAGTGGAGGAAGAGCGGCCGTGTACGGAAGATGCAACGCCCCGGACGATTGTGTTCGCGGTGGATGCGGAAGAGTTAAAGGGTGTTAAGGTTGTCAGAATCGATCATTTATTTGGCAGTGTTCCTGAGGTTGGGTTTGAGTGAGTGGTGATGTGGGGGATGGCGTACCGGAATCGGTGGTGCGTTGTCCCGGTTTTTTTATTTGTGACGGGAGGAGGAAGTAGGATGTTTTGGAAATCTTGTTTTGGAGAGGGAAATGAAGATAGGGGGCGAATATAGATAGAGATGAGGGAAGCTTGAGGAGTGTTAAATATGTTGAAAATGAAATTTGCGGAGGGCTCCGATGCCCCGGTCATTTATTACAGGTTATCTGTTATACCGGAAAAAAGGGGACTGGGGATTGCAAAAGAACTGTTAAAGTCACTGGAAGATTATGCAGTGGCAAACGTTTTGTCTTATATATATTGCAGGGTAAGAATGACTGTACCGAGGAACATTCATTTATATCGATCTCTTGGATACAGCATCGTTAAAGAGGAATTGATACATAAGCCGGACGGGATTCGTTTAGGGGTTGTTACGATGATGAAGGGATAGAACCAAAAATGTTATTGGTAGTGACTGAACAAATAAATGGATATATTCATAAAGGGATTTAGAAAAATATCCTGGATACGATAGAAAATAGGGGGGAGGCAATCCCCTCCCTACTTTATCGGAATATAAATATCAATCTCTGAATTTTCGTCCATCGGCCCAAAAAACCTTGTGCTATCCATCAATTCAAATTCACAGCCTTCGGCAAAATCATAGCCTGATTTTGGAAACCAGTTACCATAAATGTAGTGATACGTATCAGAAAGTTTGTCCAGAGATCCTTTATGGGTAAAAACTACATATTGATTTTCCATCACATGAATACACTCAAATCCTTCGGGTACATCTTCGCCGTTCATGATTTCCTGTGAAGGATAATAATTAAATGATCTAACTTTCTCCCCCTGTCGTTCAATCAACCCGTAAAAGATATGAGGGTTTTTAATGTTATTTAGTTCCGATAAACGATTGCGAAACTCATTCCAGAGAGCAGGGATTTCTCCCGGTTGCGGACTTCGGCTTTTTAGCCCGACTGCTTTAAACGCCTCTTTTGTAATTATTTTAGGCTCCATCGTAACGCCTCCTTCGTAAAAATGTAATATTTTTTTTCGATCCAGCCTTTTTCTTTCGGTAATCATATACAGGGTGTGGTACTCTTTCTTGTATTTTCTGAAATTCCCCGGGTTTACACCGTATAATTTTTTAAATGCCCTCGAAAAAGACTCCTGTGATTCAAAATGATATTTCAGAGAAATATCCAGAATCCTTTCATCCGTCATATACAAATCATGGGCAGCGTGGGTCAATCGCCTATTTCTAATGTCACGGAACTCCCAAGGATCGATTGAAAGATACGATGAAAGTGATACTGAGAAAAGCCTGCTTCCCCGGCGACCTCTTTTAATGTGATGGGTTCAAGCAGATTTTCTTCGATGAAATCAATTGCTTTTTCAATTCTTGCAAGATAATCAATGGCCATCTCTTACCTCCAAAATCTATTTCTATCGTATCGTTTAATGGAGTATTTATTTTGATATTTTTTGCGGTTTTTATTTCAGTTATTATCAGTGTATCAGGAGAGTGAGTTGAAATGTGACTTTTTAGGAAAAAGGAATTTACCATCTTGGGAAGAAAGATTCTATAGATGGAGGGGTATTCATGTTCTACCGAAGAAAATATTATATTGTGAAAAGTGAGTTTGTAGAAGTTTTTAATGATCTTTTTAATCATGTAAACTTGCCCAATCAGTTGAAACATGGTTCCCGTTTGATCGGTGTCAAAAACGAAGCGATCGAGTCGACGGTAAAAATGAATTAATCCGAGACCAACTTCGTACTCGTTTCAACTTCTGAAAAAATAAAATGTGTGACCGTCTGAGCAAGCGGACTGACGGCATTAATGAATTCCTCTGCCTCCGCAAAAGTTTCAAAATGCATTTTAAGCATGTAGCAGGCATTTCCGGCAATCCGATAACAAAAATCTACGTTATGAAGTTTCTTAATATAATTTTTAAAAGTCCTGTAGTCGCCGTTTTTTATTGTTGCTTCAATGATGCACTGGATCGGCATGCCTAATTTCTCATAGTCAACTTCTACGGTGTATTTTTTAATGACCCCAAATGACTCCATGCGCCTGACTCGTTCCGTTACGGACGGGGAAGACAAATTGACTCTTCGTCCGAGTTCACTCATCGACAAACGGCTATCGTTGTGCAACTCATCAATGATTTTTTTATCGATTTCGTCTAATTTCATTTTTAAGGTGATCACTCCCATTTACGTTAAATGTATAAAAAATTTGTGTCCATTATATCGTACATTTAATGTGATTCAGCTATTTTATTTTTTATAATCAGTGTAACAGGGAGGGGAGTTAAATGGCAAGAATTGCTGAATCAAATTTTGGAGAAACACCTTTTCAACGACTGTTGGGGCACAACAGAGAAGTATTGGAGGGGTGGTCACAGGTTGGAGAGGTATTGGAACAAGATGGACGACTATCTTCTGAATTAAAGGAACAGGTGAGGAGAACTTTAGCACAGGGGAACGGTTGCGAGTATTGTAAAGCGAAAGGGAGGCCGGACCCTGAAAAATTTGATGAAAAAATATCTGTTGCGGTGGGCTTTGCCGAAGTGTTTTTAAAGGTGAGAGGGGATATATCAGATTCGGTTTTTGATATATTGCGGGAATGGTTCTCTGAAGAGGAAATAAGTGAACTGTGTGCGTTTATTGCTTTTACCACCGCTTCACAATACTTCGGTGCAATGATGAAACTGGGGGCATAAAAATAAGCTGGAGGTGTTCAATGAGCATACGATTATTATACACGATTGTTAGTAATGATAATTAATGTCGGGTGTTCCCACTCCGATGAAACGGGGAACGCGTTTGAGGAAACAAGATAAAAGCGGAACGGGTTCAGATATATGAAGATTCTTATTTGGCAGAGCATATTGTAGAAGATCTCGATGGTGATGGTATGGAAGAGGTCATCAAAATGTACATTGATCGCCGCCTGTGAAGGACGAAAAACATAAGGGGCAATATTTATGGGACGACAGCCATTTGTGGCAACTGATCGTGTTTGACGGAGACAAAACTTATCCGCTTTTCAATAATCACCTCGGGAATAGAGGTGGTTGTCACCTCGTTTTAAAAAGCCGTATGGTCGCATATGGATCTCCACATGTTCCCTTGTGGTTTATTTCAGTCGCATATATAAGCAATTCATCCCAACATCTCTCTTTTCCCGTATTGTGACGAAAAATTACAAAAAGTAATAAAAATAGCTTTCCTATTTCTAAAAAATGGAGTAAAATTAAAGTGAGAATAAGACATCAAGAGGCGATACGCAAAATTGAATGTGAAATTTATCACAAAGTCAATTCAGGATAAGAGAGATTCTCCAGATTATTATTAGGTACAGGGTAAAATGTGAAATTTATCACAAAATTTCAACTCTCGTAAAGGAGGATGATTAAAATGAAGAAACTATTAATACTTGGTGCAGGTACAGCCGGGACAATGATGGCAAATCATCTGAGTAAGAAATTAAACAATAATGAATGGTCAATCACAATTGTTGACCAATATGAAAAACATTATTACCAGCCGGGTTTTCTTTTTATCCCTTTTGAAATTTATTCGGAAAAGGATGTTATAAAGAAAAAGCAAGATTTTTTGCCTGAAGGGGTTGAATATATTCAAAAAAAGATCGAGATCATAGAACCGGAAAATAACCGCGTAAAATTAGAGGATCAAACAGTCATAAATTACGACGTCTTAATTGTAGCAACAGGAAGTAAAATAGTTCCTGATGAAATCGAAGGTCTTGAGGACGGTTGGAGGGTAGATATTTTCGACTTCTATACAATTGAAGGCTCAATTGCTTTAAGAGACAAGCTTAAAGAATGGAAAGGCGGCAAACTGGTTGTTAACATTGCGGAACTGCCGATTAAATGTCCTGTTGCTCCACTTGAATTCATCTTCTTGGCTGACTGGTATTTCACAAAAAAAGGAATTCGCAAAGAAGTAGAGATTACTTATGCTATACCGCTTGATGGAGCGTTTACTAAACCAAGGGCATCTGCGGTATTAGGAAACTTATTTACTGAGAAAAATATTCAAATTGTTCCTAATTTTAATATTAGTCATGTTGATGCTGAAAACAAAAAAATTGTCTCTCTGGATGGAAAAGAAGTTGAATATGATCTATTGGTATCTGTTCCGACAAACATGGGAGACGAACTAATTGAACGTTCCGATATGGGAGATGAATTAAATTATATCCCGACAGATAAACATACTTTGCAGTCTAAAGATTATGAAAATATCTTTGTAATTGGTGATGCGGCGGATATTCCCGCTTCCAAGGCAGGATCGGTTGCTCATTTTCAAGCAGAAATATTAACTGAAAATATTATCAGTTATATTAATAATCGACCACTGGAAGCCAAATTTGACGGTCATGCCAACTGTTTTATTGAGTCCGGTTACAATAAAGCGTTTTTAATAGATTTTAATTATGATGTGGAGCCGGTTGAGGGGGAGTTTCCTATTGCCGGTATCGGGCCTTTTTCCTTATTAAAAGAAACCAGACTAAATCATTTAGGAAAAATGGCGTTTAAGTTTATATACTGGAATATGTTGTTAAAGGGGATGCCTATTCCAGCAGTTCCTCCGCATATGAAAAAAAGCGGAAAGAAAATATAACGATTAATAATGATGTTTAGGTTATTTATATTTTAATAATAACCAATAAAATAATAAAATTCTATGAGGAGGTATTAACATGGCTGAGAAGGTAATAGCTGGATATTCCGTTGATGTTACTGAGGAGGGATATTTAACAGATAGATCCCAATGGAATAAGGAAATTGCAGTAGAATTAGCCAAAGAAGTTGGCATTGAGGAATTAACAGAGGATCACTGGAAAGTGATTGATTTTTTACAAAAGGATTTTGAGGAAAATGGCAAGATGCCGACGATCAGAAGATTAAAAAAAGCAGGTAATATTCCCACGAAAGAGTTATATGATCTATTCCCGGATGGTCCCTTAGGAAAAGCAGCAAAAATAGCGGGATTGAGTAAACCTGCAAGTTGTGTATAAAAAAGGGGGGAATGTTATGTCAGAAGGTGAAAAAATTAATAAGGTCTCTATAATAATTTCTAAAGGATCGTTAGAAGGTATTTATCCGGGGCTTATTATGGCTAACGGTGCTAGGATGTCGGGAATAGAAGTTAACTTGTTTTTTACCTTCTTTGGAATGGATGCTATAACAAAAAAGAAGATGAACAACATAAAGGTCGCAACTGTCGGTAACCCGGCAATGGGTATTCCAACGTTAATTGGAGCGCTCCCGGGAATGTCTTCTTTTGCGACCAACAAAATGAAGAAAAAGATGGAAGAACTTGATATCCCCCCGGTGGATGAATTTATCGAAATGATTAGTGACGCCGGAGGTAAGATATTTGCTTGTTTAGCAACCGTTGAGATGTTTGACCTGAAAAAAGAGGATTTTGTTGACCAACTGGATGAAATATTAACTGTAGGCGATTTTTATAAGTTGTCTGCGGGAGGACAAATTATATTTACTTAGTAAAAAAAACATTGTTGTAGAAAACAGGCGGTTGATCTCTTGATTTCCGCCTGTTTTTTAACGCGGATAACGCTGGGCTTGTTCATGAGCATCAACAACATCTGCGGTTGTGAATGGTCGATCCTGCCACAATGCATATTTGTGTCGGGATCGGGATAGGACAAACGTAATGAACCAAAGCTTGACGAGATGCCCGTCAGGATACCGGAGCTTGGCTTCTCCGAAATCCACTTGCATTTGTTGCCCCATCGGCAATTCTTCGACCGCCTCATACTCCCGCATGCGGAGTACCTTGGGTATGGCGTATTCTATGCGTAATCCTCGTACATAGTTGCGAACCGTACTTTCCGCCACGCCGAGGGTCGGATAACGTTCTATTAACCAATCCATGACCTGTGCTGCGGACAGGTCGGGGTATAGCCGCAACCACCTGACGATTTCCGATTCATGAGCATCCAGTTTCTTGGAACGTGTCTCCAGCGACACGATAAATGCCTTGTAATCGTCAGGACATGTTCCAGAATTTATCCACTGTATTCCTACATTCAAATTTCTCGCCACCTGTGATTTCTTCAATCCCATCTGTTTCTTTTGTTGAATTGTGAAATACATTTCGGGAGGTGAGTTCTTCAAAAGTCAGGCTCATTGTAAACTCTCCTTTTTTAATAGATGATAAAAGTATAAATCATTGAATAATCAACGGGCAACAGGAGGGGAGGATGCACAGGGAGAAATTCGGAAAACCTGTCAGTTAGTTTTTTGTCCGCAAAATAGAGGAACGTTTGTTCCTTATTTTGCTCAAATCCCTATTTTGGTCGAAAATAGAGAACATTTTCTCCTTTATTTGCCCTGTTTCTCTTTGAATTTCATGATTGACACTCGAATAAGGAACATTTGTTCCTCTATTTTCTTCTTTTTCTGTCCGATCAAGTAAATAAAGAACTTTTTGTTCGTTAAAAACTGGCCGCATTTCCATCATTACTTTATTCCCATCGTTTTTCACATAACTGCGAAACGCAACCATTCATTAACTGTAGGGGGGAAAACAAACATGTTTAAGGAATCATTTCCGATTTTATACTTCCAGGACATGGATCGTGCACTCGATTTCTATTGTAACCTATTGGGATTTTCCAGCGTGTATGAGTGGCCGGACAGCGGCACTCCTCAGTTCGCCTATTTAAAAGTTGGCGATACCGGCATCGGAATATCCACATATGAAGCAGCCAGGGAGCACTTAAAAATGGATCTTGTAACGTCGGGAAGAGCCAACTTCCACAGAAATTTTGAGGTTTGCCTTTATGTGGAGGATATAGAAACGGTAGTTGACCAACTAATTAAGAAGGGGGTCAAACAGATCACGGAATTAGAAACGAAGCCCTGGGGAGAAAGAATGGCCTATTTTGAAGACTGTGAAGGAAATTATTTACATATTACATCGCGCATATGAAGACAACAAAAACACCGCTGATCAGGATCGACCTGACCTGAGTAGCGGTGTTTTACTTAAGAGGCGGTCTGACTGCCTTCTCCAATACGTTGTCGGCGTCAAGGAGCGTGGCCAATTGCTCCTGTTGCGTCTGTAAGGAGATTCCGTCAATATGTCGTCGATCCATCATCATCACTTGACGGTTGTGGTCGTCAAGAAAAGGCCTGGGCCCGATCGAGCAGAGGACTTTAAAACCGGAGTTGATCAGGTAATCAAACTTTTCGCTTCCCGTTTCAACCCTGCTTCCGTATGGATAAACATATATCCGGGTAGTACCGACCAGCGGTTCCACTTCATCTTTCCATCGAGTCGTATCTGCGACCAGTCGTTCATAACTCACCTTTGCCGCATCCAGATGTCCGTAGCCATGGGAGGCAAAAGTCCAGCCGGTCTCCTTTAAACGCTTGATTACTTTGAGCGCTTCTTCTTTTTCATGTTCATCCGACTCATTGGTATGATAACCTAATACCCCCTGATATCCGGTTAATGCGATCAACCCTTTTGCTCCCTGAAAAGAAAAATCGGGGTGATCCGCAACGAATCGGTCGAGGATGGGGACAATTGCCTGCCCGTATGAGGTGACCTCTTTGCCGTCCGGTGCTACGGAATATGAAGCGACATTCCCTTTTTCATCAAGAATTAACTTGTAGACGTTGCCGTTCTCCCGCATATAATCATAATAATTCATATCATCGATGGATAGGATCAGCGGTTTTTTACCTTGCGGAAGTTTTAACTCCTTTCTGACAATCGTTTCATCTTCCCTGACTTCAAAGAGGGAGTGAATGTCGATCAAAATATAGTCATTTTGATAGAGTTCGTTCAGTATCCTCCTGAATTCATTTACGGTGACAAAATAATCGTTGTACCCTTTTGCCAGTGAATCATGGTCAAATGCTAATTCAGGATAAGCGATCAGGGGATGGAAAAAAATATGCTCAATGGGCCCTTCATACGTCTTAAAGTTTGACTGCGCAGCCTTTTTGTCGTCGGAGTTGGGGATGACCTTCTTTATCTCGCGATGAGGGCCCGATTCCTCAATTCTCATTTGTTTTATATTTTGTTGTAAATATGTATGTTGAAAATCGGATGAACAACCGGTCAACCCGGTCAAGGAAAGAAAGAGAGTCAGTAATAAGACAGATAATCTTTTCATAGGTTCTCCTTCCCTCTCAAATTCCAAACAACATTCATTTCTTCTGAAAAATCCGGTAGACGAAAATTGTCATCACGAGCCACGATGCACTCGCGATATAACCTCCCGCCACATCACTCGGGTAATGAACGCCAAGGTATATGCGGCTCAGACCCATGAGCAGGATCATGGTCGTGCTGAAAATAAGCAGGGCTATTTTTCCGAAGCGGGTCGGGATATGCTGCCATAAAAGGATCGTAAGGGTGGCGTACAGGGAGACTGCAGCCATGGCGTGTCCGCTGGGAAAACTGTACCCGCCTTCATCCACCAGTCTGTGCAGATCCGGACGAGCGCGTTCAAAAACGGATTTTAGTAACTGATTTAAGGTGTGAGATCCTGCAACGACAACGAACAAGATGATTGCCGCAGCACGTTCCCGCAACACGAAGTAAAAGATAAACATTGCGGTCAACAATAACATGATCACCACCGGGGCTGACCCCACAAATGAAATGAACTCCATGAGGAGGGTCATCATCGGAGACTCCCATTGATAGACTGCGGACATGATCGGGTCGTCAAAGGAAACCGTTTTTTCCTGATTGACCAGGATGGCGACTATTGTAAAAGCAGATACGAGAATAAGTCCCAGTATGAGCAGAATCAAGAGATGCGATTTTTTGTTCAAACGAATCACCTCTTATCATGTACTATATCATATTTGTTTGGGGGAATTTGACTGTAATTCTAAGAGAACTCACTCTAATCCGGTTTTATCGGATGAGATTCAGATATATGGCGGGTCATCCCTTATCACGGTGTTTGAGTCAAATTGCCGTTAATTGTATCATTATATTGTTTACAGATTTATACAACCAAAGGGGGAGGAATTTTTGGAGAGAATGATTAAAAAAATCCTGTTATTCACGGCCGTATTTGCGTTGTTTATTTTATCGGCATGTGGAGGCAACAGTGATGCCGAAGTTGCAAAAAAAGAAACGATAGTATTTGCAGATGCGGGCTGGGACAGCATACGTTTTCATAACAGTGTCGCTCAAACCATTATCGAGAATGGTTTTGGTTATAAGACGGTTGTCACACAGGGCTCAACACCGGCGACTTTTACCGGTTTAAGAGAAGGGGACATCGATGTTTACATGGAAGTATGGACCGATAACATCAAGGAGCAATATGAAGAAGCGATAGAGGAAGGTTCTATCGTCGATTTATCTGTTAACTTTGACGATAACAGACAGGGGCTTTATGTTCCGACTTTTGTGATTAAAGGGGATCCGCAAAGGGGTATTGAACCGGTTGCTCCCGATTTAAAAAGCGTGGAAGACTTAAAAAAATACGCGGATGTTTTTGCCGACCCCGAAGATCCGGGCAAAGGTCGCGTTTACGGTGCTCCAACCGGCTGGGCAGTGGATAAAACTATTACAGATAAGATGGAAAGTTACGGGTTAATGGAGACCTATAATCTGTTCCATCCGGGATCTGATACGGCGCTCGCCACTTCGATCATCAAGGCATATGATGAAGGGGAACCCTGGGTCGGGTACTACTGGGAACCGACCTGGATCATGGGACTCTATGATATGACTTTGCTTAAAGAACCGGAATATGATCCGGAAATTTTTCAAGAATCGGCTATGACAGCATTCCCTTCGGTCTCTGTGATGGTATCTGTCAATAAATCCATGTTGGATGCAGCCCCTGAAGTAGTGGATTTCCTTAAAAACTATCAAACTTCCAGCGAACTGACCAATGAAGCTCTGGCTTATATGCAGGAAAATGACGCAAGAGCTGAAGAAGCGGCTGTATGGTGGATGAAGCAACATGAAGATCTGTGGATCTCCTGGTTACCCGAGGATGTGGCGGCAAAAGTGAAGGAATCTTTAGAGTAAGGAAAAAAACGTAGCCGGTTCATCGGCTACGTTTCGATTTTCACTGGAAGCAGATGAGATGTTCTGTTTTGCGGCAAAAAGAAATGAGAGAGGTGAATGGTTGCAATTGCAACCAGACAAGATGACTGAGTTTCCTGAACAACTAAGATTAGAGGCAGGAATCTATGTGCGAGATTTTATTAAGTGGCTTCAAATAAACTTCGAACCCCTGTTTGATTCTATTGTTATCGGATTGACATGGGTTTTGATTCACATTGATCAATTTTTGCAATGGCTGCCCTGGTGGGCATTTATTCTCATTGTTTTCTTTCTTGGCACTTATTTTAAATCGTTAATCGCTGGACTTACCTATGCGTTGATGCTGCTTATTATCGGCAGTTTCGGCCTGTGGGATCTGTTGATGTACACCGTCTCCATCGTGGTGACGTCCGTGATCATATCTGTGATTCTGGGGATTCCCATCGGCATTTATATGGCTTACAGCAAACGCTTCGAAACATTTATGAAGCCGTTGCTGGATGCGATGCAGACGATGCCCAGTTTTGTTTACCTCATTCCGGCCATGATCCTGTTTGGACTTGGGAAGGTACCTGCGATTTTTGCCACCTTGATTTATGCTATTCCTCCTGTGATTCGTTTAACCAACCTCGCGATCCGCAATGTGTCATCGGAGATGGTGGAAGCCGCGGAAGCCTTTGGGTCATCCAGATGGCAGTTGCTGACGAAAGTGCAGCTTCCGCAGGCGATGCCGACGATCATGACCGGAGTAAATCAGACCACGATGATGGCGCTGGCAATGGTTGTAATCGCATCGATGATCGGAGCCGAAGGTCTGGGCATGGAAGTGTTGACGGCGATTAACCGGATCGACATTGCCATGGGATTTGAAGCGGGGATCAGTATCGTCTTTTTGGCAATTATCATCGATCGGATTACACTGGCCATTTCGGAAAGATCTCAAAAGAGGAAGTAGAGGAGAGGAAGATGACAACGAAGATAAAAGTTGAACATTTAATCAAGATATTCGGACCGCATCCCAAACGAATTTTAAAAAGGCTACAGAAGGGTCAGTCCAAGAATCAAATTTTAAAAGAGACCGGGCATACGGTGGGAGTCCATGATGTATCTTTCGAAATTGAAGAGGGCGAGATTTTCGTGATCATGGGTCTTTCCGGGAGCGGGAAGTCCACCCTGATTCGCTGTTTGAATTTGCTCAATCAACCAACGGCGGGGAAGATTATTTGTGACGGAGAGGATATTACGGAGTATGACCAAAAACAACTGCGACATTTCCGTCAGACGAAGATCGCCATGGTGTTTCAACATTTTGGTCTGTTCAGTCACCGCACCATCCTCGGCAATGTGGAGTATGGCCTTGAAATACGGGATGTGCCGAAGGAGGAACGGGAACAAATTGCGCGGGATGCACTGGAAACCGTGGGACTGACGGGTTGGGAGGACAAGTACCCGGATGAACTGAGCGGCGGGATGCAACAGAGGGTTGGGCTGGCGCGGGCGTTGGCGAACGATCCGGACATTCTTTTAATGGATGAACCCTTTAGTGCACTGGACCCGCTGATCCGTCGCGACATGCAGCTTGAACTCCTTGATATTCAGGAACGGTTGAAAAAAACGATTGTTTTCATTACGCACGATGTGAATGAGGCTTTTAAAATCGGGGATCGCGTCGCGGTGATGAAAGATGGAAAAATCGAGCAGATCGGGACGCCGGAGGAGATCCTGTCGGATCCGGCCAGTGATTATATCGAGGAATTCGTGAAGGATATCGACCGCTCGAAAATCATTCAGGCACGCCATGTCATGAAGAAACCGCGGGCTCTGGTGCGGCTGAAAGACGGACCCCATGTGGCCGTGAAAGAAATGCGTGATCACGACATTTCCAGTGTTTTTGTGGTGGATCGACATATGCGCCTGAGGGGACTGGTGACGGTGGATGATGCATTGAATGCCATCAATCAACGGAGAAGTCTGGAAGATATTTTAAAGAAGGATTTTTTTAAGGCGGGGCCGGATGATTACATTCAGGATTTAATTCCCGTTGCGGCAGAGACGAAGGTTCCGATTGCGATCGTTGACGGTGACGATCGGTTGCTTGGGATTGTTGTCAGGACTGCGGTGCTTTCGGCGCTTGCATGATTGGATAGGGTTTTGGGACGGTGGCGGTTTTGGGTTCGATGGTCGGTTGATTGAGTGATCAAGTATCATCATTTTGGGTTTGATAGTCCGATTTAACGGAAAGAAAGTTCGTTATTTTCTTTTTTGGGCAGAAAAACGGGAAAATAGAGGAACGAATG
>JAWLDF010000029.1:0-37165 GCA_041686735.1 Bacilli bacterium | reverse complement strand
ACGTTTCTTCTGTTCAGTTTTCAAGGAACATCTTGGCGCCCTGAATCGGGCTCATTTCCTCTTTTGCCGCTTTCCGTTCAGGCTTATCCATCAGCCCTTCCGTTTCACAGCGACTTTAACAATATATCATGGACCAGACGAAAAAGTCAACAGGAAATTTAATCATTTTTTCGCGGCCATGAAACTAATTTTTTAAGAACTAATTCGCTCCCTCAAGAGCGGCAAATAAGATAATACCACGTGTCCATTCGAAAAACAACAATTAATTTTTACCATTTATAACGAGGTCTTATGTCTCAGTCCACATGCTTAGATTATCCACCACTGTATAATGAATATGGTTAAAATACCCGGAACCCCCAGGAATCCCGCTACTGCGGCTGTCACCGGATTGATCGGTATTTGCCAGTCAAACGCCTGTCCAATCGCATTAACAAAGAACAGAATAATGGCACCGACGGTGACATGAAGTACAACTGACACGATCCATTTGACCGGGTTCAACCCGATTTGATTGATGACCACAAGTAAAAGAAAACTCACCACAACAATGATCATTAATGTTTGTGAACTCAATTTAACCCCCTCCGTTTGTCTGTCAAAAGGCTTCATTTCATATATACTCGTCCACAAACATTTTTATGACTAAGATATAATCACTCCAGCAATCACGGCATATGAATTGTTGACCGCATGAAAAAGAATGGATGCCCAGATGCTTCCATAAACATGTCTGAACAGCCCCATGACTAACCCCATCACAAATAAAGGGGCCATCAGAGCAGGATCAATATGAATCACGGCAAATATCAAACTGGCCATAATAATTCCCGCCTTAACACCAAAGCGCTGGACCAGAGCCGTCTGCAACACACCCCGAAACATAATTTCCTCCGCAATAGGAACGACGATTCCGATTGAAACAATTAATAAAATGACATTAAACATTCCATATTGTTTGGCGGTCATGATTTCTTTTAAAATTCCGTCTTCCCGCCATGATTGAATTTCAATATTAAAAAAATCAGCAACGGGATAGGTCACCAGAGGATCTATTGTATAATTTAACCCCACAAACACGAGCAGTACCATAAAAAACAATCTTCCCGCCCGGCGCGGAGCAATAAATCCAAACCATTTTTTTCTCGGATAAAACAACAGAATAAATATTGTAATCATCCACATATGCATTATGGTTCCTTCTATGATTGCCCCCACGCTTCCCGTGGAAAAAAAAGGCCAGGAAACCAACATGTATATCACTTGAAAAATTGCATATCCGACTTGATACCAGGCAAAATAATATATTACATCACGCAATCCCGGCGCGTCATGATCATAAGACAACCGTTCCTGCACATTTCTTGCAAACAAGAATAACAATCCGATTCCCGGTAAAATGCTGAACAAAAGGGATAAGAAGTAAATGATGATATCCGCTTGACTAAAATCATTTTTTTCTTGAATCAGCCAGTTGTCGTTTCCAAGCTTGACTGCCTCCAACAACATAAACTGCATAATCATCGTCAACAAATATCCGATTACAAGTAAAACTGCAAATAATGTATATCTGCTTCTGCGTACATGATGAAAACCATGCCTCACATCATCACTCTCCTTTCATCATTGAGACTATGTATCCAAAATAAAAAAAAGAACAGAAAGCCAGTCACCTTGACCTTCTGCTCTTCAATCTGCGCAAAAAATGGTTACAGTTCTCTCCGCCCTTCGAGAGCCTTGGTTAATGTAACTTCATCGGCATATTCTAGATCTCCGCCCACAGGTAATCCGTGGGCGATACGTGTCACCTTGATTCCAAACGGCTTAACCAATTTTGAAATATACATGGCCGTAGCCTCTCCCTCAATGTTGGGATTGGTCGCCAGGATCAACTCCTGTACCTCGTCACTTTCGAGTCGATGCAACAAATCCGGAATCCTTATATCTTCAGGGCCGATTCCGTCCAGAGGGGAAATGGCTCCATGCAAAACATGGTATAGCCCGTGGAATTCTCTCGTTTTTTCCATGGCGATCAAATCCTGAGGTTCCTGCACCACACAGATAATCGATCGGTCCCTTGCCGTATCCTTACAAATTCGGCATGGATCGGTATCAGCGATATTTTGGCACTGCGAACAGTAGAGTAAGTCTCTTTTAACATGTACAAGGGCTTTGGCCAGATCCATCACGTCGTCTTCTTCCATATTCAACACAAAAAATGCCAGGCGTGCTGCCGTCTTAGGGCCTATACCCGGCAATTTCATAAATCCCTCAATTAATTTTGAGACCGGCTCCGGATAATACATGCCTGCTCCCTCTTAAAACAGTCCGGGAATGTTCAAGCCGCCCGTAAACTTACCCATATCTTTAGCCACTAACTCATCTACCTGCTTAAGCGCATCATTAACCGCTGCCAAAACCAGATCCTGAAGCATTTCTACATCATCCGGATCAACCACTTCCTGATTGATCTTAATGTCGATAATCTCTTTATGACCATTGGCCGTAACGGTGACCATTCCACCGCCTGCAGTCGCTTCAACGGTTTTCTCTTTTAATTCTTCCTGAGCTTTCTCCATCTGAGCCTGCATTTTTTTAACCTGTTTCATCATTTGATTCATGTTGCCTCTCATCATAAAAATCATCCTCCTAATCTTTAATTTCCACCAGATCTTCTCCAAACAATTGTATCGCTTCACGAACTAAAGGATCCTCTTCTTCACTTGCAGGATCCGACTGTCCAGCGGAAGAATCCTCAGAAGCGACAGCTTGCTCCTGTTTCAGGCTTTCACTAATCTCTCGCCACTGGTTTTCCATCAGCGTAAGCAACGCAATCGGTTGACCCGCGAATGACTGTAACACATCTTCGATGATTTGTTTGTGCTCCGGTTTCTCCGTTGTTTCTCTGTGAATCGGACTCTTAAAAGCCACCACCAGTTCAGCGGATGTGGCGGCAACAGGTTCCCCGTCAAGAAACCATGCATGAACCTGAATCTTTTTCTTCTTAATCTGTTCAAGAATTTCAGACCAGTGCTTCTTTAGTTGGTGCAACAACTCCTCATTCTGTTGCGAAGCTGCCTGTTCAATTTTTCCCCTTGAAAATTTGACTGTTGAAGGGATTCCTCTTTGAAGCGGAGCGCTTCTACCGACTGTCCCTGACTCCTGCTGTAGATGTTGTCGAGAACGAGGTTTTTCTCCGGAGTCTGCATCAGCCTTCTGTGCCAATTGCTGAATCTGCTGCTCAAGATCCCCGATCCTCTTTCGCAATTGCATAATCGCTTCCGGATGTATGTTAGAGGAGACCTCTCCCCTATGATTCATTTGACCATCCTCAGCCTGAACAGCCTCCGGCTGACATATTTTAATGAAAGCCATCTCCAACAATATCCTTGGTTGGCGGGACCATTTCATCCCCGTGTACGCCTGATTTAACTGCTCAATAATTCCATGCAGACGTCCGGTATCATATTTCTCGGCAAGTGAAGGAAACCGCTCGTCCAGAAGGGCCCGCTCTTTTACTTCCGATAACTGTGGAGCTGTTTTATACAACAACAAATCCCGATAATAATGGATGATATCCTGCAAAAAATGCTCCGGATTTTTCCCGCGGTGGATGAGATCATCAATGATCTCCAGCAGGCCGGAGATATCTTGGTCCAAAACACGTTGAACGGTTTCAGACAGCATCATCTGGGAGACGGCGCCTGTCACCGTCAAAACGTCCTCCAATTCAACACGATCCCCGCAGAAAGACATGGCCTGATCCAAAAGGCTTAAGGCATCTCGCATACCGCCTTCTGCAATACGGGCAATCATCATCAATGCCTGCTCTGACACCTCTACACCGCTCTCTTGTGCGATAAACTTCATCCGTTCAACCATCTGCCCGGCGGGAATCCGCCGAAAATCGAAACGCTGACAGCGCGACACAATCGTTAACGGAAGTTTGTGCGGCTCTGTTGTTGCCAGCACAAATACCACATGGGGCGGCGGTTCTTCCAGGGTTTTGAGCAATGCATTAAATGCCTCCGATGTCAGCATATGCACTTCATCAATAATGTAAACCTTATATCGCACCTCGGCGGGAGAAAAACGGACTTTATCCCGTATATCACGTATTTCTTCTACGCCGCGGTTGGAGGCGGCATCGATTTCAATCACATCAACAACGGAGCCCCTCATGATTCCCTGACAGGCATCACATTGATTACAGGGCTCGACATTCTCTTTGTTTTCACAATTGATCGCCCTGGCTAAAAGCTTGGCAGCCGTTGTTTTTCCGGTGCCCCGAGGCCCGTTAAATAGATAGGCATGGGAAAGACGCCCTTCACTGAGCGCATTCGTTAACGTTCGGGTTATATGATCCTGTCCGATTATATCGGAAAACTTTTGCGGTCTCCAGACTCTGTATAAAGCTTGATAATTGCCCATGACGACCCCCATACTGCCAAACACCTTTTTATGCTGATTATACTATAGGGGACCCGTTTTTCCAAACGGAAAACCTGTCCGGTCTCCTATATGTACGGTAAGATGATATAAAATGTTGTTCCCTCATCACTGCTGGAAAGTTCAATCTCACCGCCAAACTCATGAACAATCTTCTGGCAAATCGGAAGTCCCAATCCTGTTCCCTCTTCCTTTGTTGTAAAAAAAGGATCGAAAATCTTACTCTGTACCTCTTCGGGTATTCCCGGCCCCGTATCATGAACGTGAATACGCACTTTTTTGTTTGCTCTGTCGTATGTATGGGAAATCGTTAGTTTTCCTTTATTCTCCATGGCCTCCAGTGCATTTTTACATATGTTGAGAAAGACCTGTTTCAACAATTCGATATCTCCCACCACTGTGGGCAATTTCCCTGCCGATTTAAATTCAATGTCAATGCCGTGTAAAAGCGCCTCATTTTCAACAAAGGGCAACAGTTCACGAAACACGACGTTCAGATCGACTCGTTCAAATTCGGTTTCCTTGGGTTTGCTCAACAGTAAAAATTCACTGACCAGTAAATTGATCCTTTGAATCTCTGTTAACATAATATCAATATAGCCCTTCTCTTTGAGCAAATTTTTTTCTTCAAGGGAGTTTCCAAGCATTTGCAGAAAACCCTTTACCGATGTCAGGGGGTTACGAATTTCATGTGCAGTCCCTGCTGCAATCTGTCCGATCATGGCCAGGCGGTCATTGTGTTGAATTTTTTGTTCCAGCACTTGAAAATCGGTAACATCCTGAAGTACGATATAACTGCCGATAATATTCTCTGCTTCATCGGTGATTACATTGGAATCCATAAGCAAGCGGTATTTCTTGCCCATTTTGCGAAATGAAACCGCATGATTACGCGTCACTATCCCATTTATTAAAGTTTGATGAATGATCTTTTCTTCTGTCGGCATATCCTGAAACAATGTGCTAATGGATTTATTGAGGATATCCGTTCGTTCAATGGAAAAGAGATCACATACCATCGCACTGATTTCCAGCACTTCACCCCGATCATTTAAAATCACGATCCCCGTGTTCACGTCATAGGCCAGCTGGTCCGTAAAACGCTCCATTACCGATCTTATCCGGTTCTTACCGGGATGCAACAGTGTGATCATATACCAATGTTTCTGACTATCAGAACTCCTGCATAAAATCAAAGGGCTGCGATGGAGACGGCCCTGACAATCTCTCCAGTTCGTCTCGGCCAGATTGTTTTTCTCCCTATACAAACGGTGTACCCGGTCAACCCAGTCGGAAAAATGATCGATGGACGGGAACAAGTTTGAACCCGGCTTGCCAATAATCTGTGACAGTTCATATCCTGATGCCTGCAAAAACACATCGTTTGCCAACCGAATCTGCCCTTCACCATCCAAAACCAGAATCGCATGTGGCAGTTCGTTAACGAACTGTTCCATTTGTTCCATATTTAATTCGAAGGAAAAACGAACCATTCGTCTCTCTCCTTTTTTCAGACAAACAACAAGCACCATAAATTACCGTGTTTAATACATTCTCAATTATTTATCATTTTCCCTTCCTTATTTTTTATTTTTATAACAAGATTCTCAAAAAATTGTTGCATATAATAAAAAAAACCGGAGCCCTGTTACCAGAACAGCGGGTATTTAAGGGATGAGGTAATTACTTTTTTTCATCATAGAATCGGTGTTCGAACACCAGCCTGTCTCCAATGGTCATCATCCCGTATGAATAGCGGGGCTGCCGTCGTTTATCCGTAGGAGAGCCGGGATTAAACAGAATTTTACCACCGATCTGTTTAAACAGCGGGATATGAGAGTGTCCGAAAATGACAGCATCCACCTGTTCTTCCTGAAAGGCGTCTGCGGCCCTCTGCAGGGTGGTCTTATACTGTCCGTCCCCGTGAACGATCCCGATCCTGAATCCTCCAAGTGACACAATCTTCTTTTTGCCAAAATGTTGTATGATATCATCGCCATCTACATTGCCGGCTACACCTTCAACTGGAGCATATATTTTAAGTTCTTCATATACCTCCATGGTCTGCCAGTCACCGGCATGGATGATCAAATCTGCTTCTTGAAGTCCCTCGATCAATGGAGCCGGAAAATACCCTACACGTCGCGGCATATGCGTATCCGAAATGACACAGACTTTCATTCCCGAAAACCTCCCGAATACCTTCTATCCGTAAAATATTGTAATATGTCATCCATATGATCGATCAGATTAAGTCCTTTTTTCTGAAGTCGTTCACGATGGAAACGGTTAAATTTTTCGGCTTCGTCTACAATATTTCTCTGCCACGTTTGCATTTGCTGACGGGTTTTCTCCGATGCCGTGTCTTCAATCGTAAGACATACGAAAGAACGGCAGATGCTGGTTTTAAAATGAGGTGGCAGCCCGCACCACTTTCCCAATATAAAAAAGGAGCAGATGGCATATTTCAGCTTGAAATCTACGGCCCGATAACGGGTGGACGGATTGTTCAGCCACTTTTTATATTTTTCTTGTTCTGCCGCCCGATTAAACCTTTGATCCACCTGTGCCCCGATCACAATTTCAAAAGGATAAACACGCCGGTTCGGATGATGATAAATCTGTTGAATAAAAAAATCGACCTCACCGTCCAAAACCATTTTATTGATCTCGAACAAGGTAAACACCGGTTCATACCGGCAACATCCCACATTTTCCATATCTTCAAATATCGGTGTGAAATCCGGATCCTTGCAATGCATACACAAAGCAGACAGGATTTGATTATTGTCAGCATCCCAGTGGCAGGGCATTCCGCTTTCCCCTCTTTTTCAAGTTTGTGTTCATATTATTTTAACATATCGACTGGCAGTGAACGACTTTCCGGCAACAATGAAAAAACTGCATCCAACATGGTGAATGCAGTTAAATAATTTTGCCGTGCACCTGTGATCGATGCCAACCACCTGAGCGAACCCCGTGTAGTTGGCTCGAATCAGGCTATCCCGCGGCACACGAATAATCCCACTTATGGCTGCTTCCTTCCGGACCTGACCAGGTTCATGAGCATCCGTTGCACAGGACCCGATTGTCAACACCACTTGCACAGATCAGACCTCAATCAATTAGCACCTCTCGACAGGAATTCAACCCCGCTACAGCGGATTGCGGGTTACAGGGCACCGCTACCTCCCCGTCTAGCACGGCAAACTTTATAAACAAATTTATTCGACTGTGCAATACACTTTCATCAAGTAACATCCCCTGATGAAAGGTTGCTTAAATAGGATATCACAAAGCAAAAGTGAAATTCAACCGTAATATGATGGCAACTTCTATGCAACATTAATCTTTTCATCAAACTTTCCGACGAAAAATAAAATACCGGCTGCGGCGTCCCCGCTGACCGGTTATTATGCTTATTTATATGGCGGAGAGGGTGGGATTCGAACCCACGGTACGAGTAAACCCCGCACAACGGTTTTCGAGACCGCCTCCTTAAACCACTCGGACACCTCTCCAGCATGATTCATTCTAATGTTTGACAAATGATATAGTAACACATCCTCCAAAAACGAATCAAGTACATATGTTGGAAAAATGTATCGAATCAAAAAGACGATGAAAAAGACACCGGCATATATACCGGTGTCCCCCTTTTACATTACACATGAGCCGGTTCGGGTACCTGCAGGTGTAAAGGCGGAGTCACTAACCATCCTTTTTCCTTGATGATTCGTAGCAATCGTGCCCCATAGGTAGCTTTGGTCATGTGAAACTGGCCGAACATGGCCGCAATATCTTCGCGAATCGATTGACCGATAATTTGACTGCACGCGACAAGGCCAGTTGAAATATCACGTCCCACGGATATCGCAATTTCCGGATCATTAAATCGTGCTCCGGCCGGAATGTTTTCAACTTCTGCCACCGGTCTTTCCGGCGGAGATGGCGGCAAAGCAACTCCATTTACCTTAAGCAGATTTTCCAGTTGTTCAATTTCCTTACGAACAACATTTTCATTTAAATCCTTTAAGAAACTTTTGAGGTCATCATCACCGGTGTGGTTGATGAGCGTCTGGTACCCTGCAAGTACACCTTTAGCACCTGTAAGATAAGTCCAGACCGAAAAGACCTCACCATAATGCATTGGTTCTTCCTGCGGGTTTCCGCTTAATATCCCCATCATGAACCTCCTTATCCAGACTGCTTTTTTCATTTAAACGGTTCCTTTCTTCAACAGATTGGAACACTCCTTATTTTGCACCTGATTAAGCAGGTTAATCATCAAAGTACATAACCATTTTATGGAGATCGCAAACGTTTAAAAAATTGTGTTAATATGTCACTGCATTCGTCTTGCAGGACTCCGGAAAGAACCTTCACCCGGTGATTGAATCGGGGATCTTCGAGTATATTCATGAGTGACCCTGCACATCCCGCTTTTGGGTCCATCGTGCCGTAAACCACCCGTTCGATGCGGGATTGTACTATCGCTCCGGCACACATGGGACAGGGTTCAAGTGTCACATAAAGCGTACAACCGATCAGCCGCCATCCGCCCAGTTGTTTGCTTGCCTCACGTATCGCAATCATTTCTGCATGAGCCGTGGGGTCTTTTGAAGTTTCACGCAAGTTATATCCCGTGGCAATTACTTCACCGTCCCTGACAATCACTGCCCCGATCGGAACTTCGTTAATATTCTCGGCCAGCCGGGCCTGTTCGATCGCTTTTTTCATAAACCTTTCATCTTGATTCATTTCCAATCATCCCATCCTGATCCATTGATACATTAAAAGGCCGTTTAAAAGCGGGTGAGTAATTCTTCCATCTGGGATGCCGGTAACGGACGACTGATATAATACCCCTGTGAAATATGGCATCCCCATTCGTACAACAGACGAGACTGTTCTTCCTGCTCCACGCCTTCCGCCACGATTTTCAGTTTCAAATGATGCGCCAGTTGAATAATCGCTTGAACAATCGCTTTATCCCTGTCATTTTGTAATAAATTATGGATAAATGACTGGTCAATTTTAAGAATGTCGATGGGAATATGTTTGAGATAACTTAATGAAGAATACCCGGTTCCAAAATCGTCCAAGGACAAAAGGATGCCCATTTTTTTCAGATTTTGCAGGGTATGGTTCGTCTCATCGAAAGAATTCATGACCATACTCTCTGTTAATTCAAGCGTAAGGTATCTCGGTTCCAATCTGACTTTATTTAGTATATCCATTATTTTTACCGAGAGATTTTTTTCTTGAAACTGACGAGCGGACAGATTGATCGATACAGATAACGGAGGGTACCCTTTTCGCTGCCATTCACGGTTTTGTACACATGCCGAATGTAAAACCCATTCATCAAGCGGAACGATCAGACCCGTTTCCTCAGCAAGCGGAATAAATTTGGAGGGTGGAATCGCTCCCCATTTGGGATGTCGCCAGCGAACCAGTGCTTCCATCCCCACCAGTTTACCACTCCTCATTTCCACCTGAGGCTGATAGTACAACTCTAATTCTTCACGTTCAATCGCTTTTCTTAATTCATTTTCAAGAATTAATGTTTCTGATGCCCAGCTATCCCGTTCTGCCTGATAAAACTGGAAATTGTTTTTGCCGGATTCCTTGGCCTGATACATCGCGGCATCAGCATGTTTCATTATCGTTTCTACGTTGTTCCCGTGTTGGGGATAAAGGGCTATCCCGATACTTGTGGTCACCTGAAATTCATTCGACCCCAGGGTAAAAGGATTTCTTAATTTGCTGGCAATCTCGTTGGCGAGGGTGATCACTTCATGATGATGAGAAAAATTGGGAATAACAACCACGAATTCGTCGCCACCCAGCCGGCCCACAATTCCTGAGAGACTTTTGTTGTCTTCAATGGTATTTCTGAGACGTTGGGCCACAATACGTAAAACCCGATCCCCAGCTGCGTGTCCCAGTGAATCATTAATAAACTTAAAACGGTCAAGATCGAGAAATAAAACAGCCGCCCGATGGTTGTTATGATCCGCCTCGGATAAAATTCGCTTCAAGTAATCCTGAACCATTCGGCGATTGGGGAGTTGTGTCAAATCATCGTGATAGGCCATATGATGAATGGTGCGCGCAGCTTCTTTAGCATCCGTTACATCTTTGGCAATAAAATAAGTTCCCACAATCTGATCATCAACTTTGGCAGGAAAACCCACCACGCTCAATTGAACCGTCTTCCCGTTTTTATGGTTAATCGTAATTTCAAAATACTGAGGATTCCCTGCCAGCACTTTCCGATAGTATATAAAGGCCATTTTTTGCTCGTTTTTTTGTACGATGTACGGGAGCAAGTTTTTATGTGTAAAAGTCTCAGGGTCATATCCCGTCAACCGTTTTACAGCAGGATTGGCACTGATACATTGCCCTTCCAGATCCAGAGAAAATACGGCATCGGGATTATATTCAAATAAAGATTTATATCGCTGTTCACTCTCTTTAAGGCGATGGGAGGCCCAGATTCTTTCCGTAATATCGCGTGCGATTCCGCGAAATCCGAATACCTTCCCCTGTGTATCCCGGTTGAGGGAAATCGATATATCCACAAAACGTTTGCTGCCATCTTTTCTTATATACTCAATTTCAAGACCGGAAACCGGGACTTCGCTTGAAAATACGGTATTAAAATATTTAAACAATTTTTTTGCATTTGTTTCATCTGTATATTGACGATAATTCATACCCATCAATTCTTCCGCAGAATATCCGAGAATTTCGCTTCCGGCCCGATTAAAAAAGGTCAGGTTCCCTTCGAGATCAACCTCATAATATCCGTCTTTGATATTATTCAATATCGCATGGTTGTCATGCATAAGTTGAATAAAGGTATCCATCTTTTGAAACCATAGTTCGGCCATGCGTGATGACAGCCGCGCCAGTTCCCTTGAAAACCCTTCCTCCCATTTCCCGGTAATGCCAAAACTCATTTTTTCATACTTTAAATCAACAAACGTGAGCAGAGCCCTTTGACGATAATCAATTAAATCCACTTCAATCTGTTCACCGTCACAGGAAGGATGACTCTGTAAAAATTCCACGGCTTCCGGAATCATTGTTCCAATGAGTGCTGAATCGGTGGCAAGAAAGACCACCCCTTTGGAATCAGTCACAAATGAATGATAGCCTGTCTCCTCACGGAGAATTTTACATATATTTTGAATGAAATCGGTTGCAGGAAATCCCATCGTAACACTCCTGTAATTTCAGTCTGGTTCACAGGCAGTTTTCTCTCAGACGTCTAATAAGATAAGATTCAACACAATCGGACAGATTTCCTTTTTTTCCGAAATCATCCCTGCTGTTCTTTCACAGCCTCCACATATATAAAAATGTTTCGATAAAAATATTGAACCTGCCGGATCTTTAAACCAGCTTCTTTGAAATAGTACAGACTGGGTCTGTTCAGATGACACCCATCCGCCATCCTCTTCCATAGTGGTGTGAACACGTCCTGCAATTTTCCCCAAAACCGATTGTCCAATCGAATATGCTCAAAAAATATTGCCTCTCCCCCGGTTTTTAATACTCTCTTGATTTCCCTCATCGCCTGATGCGGATCGGGTATAGTACATAATACAAGGGTTCCAATCACCATATCAAAGCTTTCGTCTGCAAAGGGTAGTTGCTCTGCCATTCCTTCTACAACATCAATAGGAATATGTGAATATTGTTGTGCCCTTTTAAGTGCCCTTTTTCTCATATCGCTGTCAGGTTCAAGCGCAATCACACGGTTGACATGACGATAATATGGAAAATTAAGTCCCGTACCCGCCCCGATTTCAAGTACATCACCCTTTGCTTTTCCGATCAATCGTTTGCGAATCCGCTTAAGCCCCCTCCTTTCAAGGGGTCCCATCACATCATCGTATACCTGGGCCATCCATTTTCCCATCTCAGTTTCCACCGCCTTCTCCCCTCAACATAACATAAACACTTAACGGGACCTTGCCTTCATTCTTAATACTCAGTTCATCCTGTCCATCACATTGTAACACGTCCCATTCGGAAAGCAGAACCATCTCCCCGTTAACATGACAGGTTGCCTGCCCCTGTAGTACAAGAAGATAGACCTTCCAATCCGAATGCTTGTGAGCAGGAAGAGATTGTCCCGGTAAAAAATGAAGCGTAAGAACCGTGTCGTCACCGTTTCCGAATAATATTTTTTTGGCAAAAGACTGGTCTTGATAAAGTTGCCCTTCTTTAATGGATTTGACCTGCATCATATCATACCATCTCCTTTTCTATTTCCTATTCTCTTATTTTACGTTGGGAACAACCGGATTATCGTGATGCAAATCACAAAAAAAAGGCGGAGGGTTTCCTCCGCCGGTAAGGCTGAATGATTTTACTCTTCTTTTGCCGCCTGAATCCTGTCATTTTCAATATCAATCTTGATCTTATGAACCTGCTCTTCTTGGTCCAGAATGAGATCGACAATCTGATCCTCAATTTGTTCCTGGATCACGCGGCGCAACGGACGAGCACCATATTTATCATCGTATCCCATATCGGCCAGTTTGGCTTTTGCCTCATCCGTAACAATGAGCTCAATTCCCTGTTTATCGGCATAAGACTTCACTTCAGCGAGCATGAGATCGACGATTTGAAGTAGATGCTCTTTTTCAAGACGGTTGAATTGCACGATCGCATCGATCCGGTTGAGGAATTCAGGACGATAATACTGCTCGAGCGTGGTTGCATTACTTGTCATGATAATGATTGTATCTTTAAAACTTACGGTACGACCGTGACTATCGGTCAGGCGACCGTCCTCCAGCACCTGAAGAAACATATTCTGTACATCCGGATGCGCTTTTTCCATCTCATCCAGCAGGATGATACTATATGGATTACGTCGCACTTTTTCTGTTAATTGTCCGGCTTCTTTATGACCCACATATCCCGGAGGAGAACCGATCAACTTGGAAACCGTGTGTTTTTCCATGTATTCACTCATGTCAAGACGCACGAGGGCATTCCGGTCTCCAAACAGTTCTTCCGCCAGGGAACGGGCCATTTCTGTCTTACCTACCCCGGTAGGTCCTGCAAACAGGAAGGATGCAATCGGACGGTTGGGATTGCGCAATCCTGCACGACTGCGACGAATCGCTTTGGACACTTTCGTGACTGCTTCATCCTGACCAATCACTTTTTGTTGCAAACGTTCCGCCAGATTCTTCAGTTTCTGCTGCTCCGCCTTTTGCAGTTTTCTCACGGGGATACCCGTTTTCTTTTCGACGATCAGTTGAATATCTTCTATCGTAACTTCACCGCTGACCTGCTCTGCCTCTTTTTCCAGTTTGTCCAATTTTTCCTGTAATTGCACTTCTTCCTGGCGCAGGTAAGCGGCTTTTTCATAATCTTCTTTTTCTGCAGCCTCCTGCTTTTGTTGTGAAATTTCTTCGAGTCGCTTGCGAAGTTCTTCTTCGGTTTCTCCGCCGCCCTCACGAAGATTGACTCTTGAACCTGCCTCATCCATCAGATCGATTGCCTTATCAGGCAGGTGTCGATCCTGAATATAGCGGTGAGACAGCATGACGCATGCTTCCAGAACCTCATCGGAATAAGCAACCTGGTGATATTTTTCGTACTTTGGCCTGATCCCTTTTAAAATCTCAACGGTTGCTTCCAGTGAAGGTTCTTTGACCATAATCGGCTGAAAACGTCGTTCCAGTGCGGCATCTTTTTCAATTTCGCGATATTCCTTTAATGTGGTAGCCCCGATGACCTGTAATTCCCCGCTGGCCAAAGCCGGTTTAAGGATATTTCCGGCATCCATGGAGCCTTCTGTTTTTCCCGCTCCTACCAATTGATGAATTTCGTCGATAAATAAAATCACGTTTTTCTGTTGCTGTAATTCTTTCATCAATTGTTTCATCCGTTCTTCAAAAGAACCGCGATACTGGGTTCCCGAAGTGAGCGAAGCTACATCAAGCGAAACAATCTGCTTGTTTTTCAGTTTTGACGGGACCTTCCCTTCGCTGATCCTGAGCGCCAAACCTTCTGCAATCGCTGTTTTCCCGACACCCGGCTCCCCGATTAAAACGGGATTGTTTTTGTTACGGCGATTGAGAATTTCGATGATCTGTTCAATTTCATCTTCACGTCCGATTACGGGATCTATCAAACCGGTTTTTGCGATATCGGTCAGGTTGCGACCAAATTCCTTTAATACACTCGTTTGACCCTGACCCGGTGCCTGATTCGGTAATGAACAGGAACCGCCCGCTTCCCCCTGAACAGATGCAGCATCGTTTCCTGTGATTCCGGATCCGGAAATTCCCGGTTCAAATCCGGAAAACAGGGAAGTGAAATGTCCTCCTCCTCCGAAACCTTTAAATAAGGATCCGGAAGTCTGCAGGGTTTCTTGCCTTACTTCTAGATAACATTCGGAACAAAGATGATAATCCTTGCGCTCATCGTTTACCTGAACCTGCAAATAAATCTCTGCTTCTCTCTTCTGACAACGCGTACATAACATACGCACTTCACCTCTTTCAAATTTTTCATTTCTTTTATGGCCCGGTTACATTAACATTACGAACGACAACAACACAAACCTCAACGTTTTTGTTTGACTTTGACTATCTTTGACCTTTGTTGTATTTTTATCATACTATCATTTTCCATAAAACGCAATACTTTTTTTGACCTTTTTTGACCTTTTTTATAAAAAAATCAGGACGGTTCCCCGCCCTTTCCTCTCGTATGTTTATATCTGATTATCCTGTTCAAACCGACGGTATACATCCTGTAAAATTGCTGCCAGCGCCCAGAGTGGTACCGGTTCATCCAGACGGGCTTTCCATGTCGGATCATCCAGCAATTGTTTTTCGTACATCCAATCGATCAATTCCCTTTTCCACTGTGGCGTTCCGGAAGGATAATCATGCTGATTTTCCTCCCGTGGTGGTTGATAGGGATGATTGAGATACAAACAAAACGCTTTGACGACAGCTTCCGCATAGTTTTTCCAGTTTGCCCTCAACCTCTCAACATCCAGTTTGTTGTCGGCAAAACCATATTCAACGATGTATGTGACCACCTGACCGGTTTCTCTGTGCATAAAATAATAATCGGTATTTTCATCCAACCGCCTTGAAAAAACACGTCTCTTCTTTTGACCTGCCTTGACGATTTCATCCATTATCATATTAGGCAGACGACTGTGATCATATATACTGTGAATCACTTCTGCCCCCTCTCCTCCGCCGGAGTTTATATGATTACTGATACAGTAATTGGCACCTGATTGTTTGACGCGATCGGTTCGTTGTCGGGGAGTGAGTGTTTCATCCTTAGTACGTGTCATGGCAACTTCAATTCCAAGCTGTTGAAAGCGTTCATATTGATATTGCGAAATCTGCAGGGTAAAATCTTTTTCTTTCCAGTACTCGTTATTGCCGCCTCCCCCGTCTTGTCCGCCATGTCCCGCATCGATAATGATCAATGGATTCGGCATGATGATGTCTCCTTTCCATATTTGAACTAGTACAGGTTATGTAAAAAAGACAACCTTTGATCACAATACATACCCAATCATTGATCCCATTTTTTTTACGTAAAAACGACGGTTTTATTATGGTAGGTTAATACTCTGTCCTGCAGATGCCAGGCCACTGCGCGTGCCAGTACGATCCGTTCTATGTATCGTCCTGTTTTCTTAAGATCGTCCACGTTGTAACGGTGGCTGACCCGCTGTACATCCTGTTCTATGATCGGACCCTGATCAAGATCTTCCGTAACATAATGTGCCGTAGCCCCGATAATCTTCACTCCCCGTTCATGGGCACTTTTATAAGGGTTGGCTCCCACAAATGCCGGCAAAAATGAATGGTGGATATTGATGATGCGGTTGGGATAACGCTCAATATATTTTGGTGATAAAATTTGCATATAACGCGCAAGGATGATTAGTTCCACCCCATATTCCTCCAACAATCGAAACTGCTCCTGCTCCGCCTGGTCTTTATTCTCTTTTGTGACCGGAATGTAATAATAAGGGATATCCAATTTTTCTACTACAGGCCGGCACACATCGTGGTTACTGATCACCAGTTTGATATCCATATCCAGTTCTCCCGACTGCCATTGCCACAATAATTCGAGTAAACAGTGATCCTCCTTCGAAACAAAGATGGCTGTTTTCTTCGGTGATGCAGCTGTTTTCATCTCCCATTCCATATCATAGCGGGAAGCAACGTTTACAAAGGAACTTTTAAGCTTATCCAAGTGCAGTGACAATTGATCCAGATCAAATTCAACACGCATAAATAACTGCCCGCCTTCCGGGTCTGTCGAATGTTGATCGGACTGGATAATGTTCGCCCCGTTTTCATATAAAAATTGCGAAACCGCTGCAACGACACCCGGTTGATCCGGACAGGAAAGAAGAATCCGCCCGCGGTTCATTCCTTCTAAATGTTTATCCTGGTGGCAACGTTCCGCGACTCCTTCAATTTGATGACTTTTCATTTTATTCGTTCCTCCCTGAAGATATGTGACTGTATATTTTATTTATCATAATAAAACAGAAAGTGAGGGGCAAGTGAAAGATAAAAAAAGGCTGCCAGCTTTCATGGCAGTCCCTAATCTCTTTAAATTGTCATGCTTATCCTTCCACTTGTTGTTCCCTTCTTGTCGTTTATTAATTCTGTCATAGAAGTTGTTCTTCCATTTTGCCCAGCAACCGTTTTAAATCTACCGGTTTGGTATCAAAATCGTCACATCCCGCAGCCAGTGCTTTTTCTCTATCCTGCGATGTGGCATGTGCCGTCAGGGCAATGACCGGGATATCTTTCGTCATTTCATTGGCCTTGATTTGCCGGGTTGCCTCCCACCCGTCGATTTTGGGCAGACTCATATCCATAAGGATCAGATCGGGATGATGCGTTTTCGCCATCTCGATTCCTTCACTGCCATCTACGGCAATGAGCACGTCATAACCCTTCCGCTTTAACCGGCGGGACAACATATCACGATTCATTTCATTGTCTTCTACAATCAATACCACAGGCATGATCATAACTCCTTTAGGCTACCCGTTTTTTAATGAGCTCCCTTACTTCTTGAAGTAACGACTCTCTACTGTACGACCCTTTTTGAATCACTTTTTCTACCCGACCGTTTAATTTTTCATGATCTTCATTCGTCAGATCCTTCGCTGTGACCACCACAATCGGAATTTCTCGCAATGCTTGATTCTTTCTGAATTCCTGAACGAATTCAAAACCATCCATCTCCGGCATCATCAAATCAAGTAAAATCAGTTGTGGTTTCACTTCAGCTAATTTCTCCAGAGCAATTTTCCCATTTTCAGCCGATACTACCGGCCACCCCTCTTTTTCCAGTAGTTTTGTAATCATTTCCCTCGTTGATTGGTCATCTTCTACGACGAGCACGGGATCCGTAGCTTTATGCGATACATACTTTTCCAGGATTGAAGCCAGTCGATCACGATCAACAGGCTTGGTTAAAAACTCCGCAGCTCCAAGTGAAAAGCCAAGGTTCTTGTCATCGGTCATCGTAATCATAATCACCGGGATATCCGCCAGTTCTTCCGAACTTTTGATCTCAGACAGGACTGCCCATCCATCCATGCTTGGCATCATAACGTCAAGTGTGATGATATCCGGCTTTATTTCCAGAGCCAGACGAAGTCCATCCTTGCCGCTGGAGGCGGCGACTACCGCAAATCCTTCTTTTTCCAAAAAACGTTTCATCAACTCGCGGACAGAAGGGTCATCGTCGATAACCAGAACAACATTTTTATGTTGCAGTTGTTCCTGATTTGATTTTGTTTCTTCAACCTCTTCCTGAATCGATTTTTCCCTCTTCCATGGAAGAGTAATTGTAAATTCGGATCCTTTACCATACTCACTTTCAACGGAAATATCCCCGCCCATCATCTGGCAAAAACGACGGCTGATAGCAAGACCAAGTCCGGTTCCACCATACTTGCGGGTGGTAGAAGAATCCGCCTGTGTAAAGGCTTCAAATAACTTCTTTGTCTGCTCTTCAGTCATACCGATCCCCGTATCTTCGACCTGAAACTTAATCCAATCTCCCTCTTCATTTTGCTCCGTGATGACATCAAGTTTGATCGTACCTTCTTTGGTAAATTTGGAGGCATTGCTTAACAAATTGAAGAGCGCCTGTCTTACCTTGGTTAGATCCGCTTTCATATCACCCAGGTTTTCAGGACAATTGATTTCAAGTTGATTCCCGTTTTTTTCAGCCAGTGGGAAAATGGTACTTTCAACATCTTTGATCATTTCATTAATATCGAATGTTTCTTCATAAAGATCCATTTTTCCAGCTTCAATCTTGGATAGATCAAGAATATCGTTAATGAGAGACAACAAATGTTTCCCTGCGGTGTTAATCTTTTTAATATCTTCGGCAAACTCCTCTTCTTCCAAATCTTCTGCTTCCTCCTGCAACATTTCACTGTAACCGATGATTGCATTAAGCGGAGTACGCAGTTCATGGCTCATGTTTGCCAGAAATACACTTTTCGCCTTATTCGCTTCTTCCGCTGCTTCTTTTATTTCTATCAAATCCTCGATCGTATGGGACCCGAGTCGAATCATATGAAAAACAAACAGAGCTCCTGCAAAGAAAATAATTCCGGTCACAATGAGCGGAACAGAACTATACCCGGTTAAGACGAAATAGAAGGATAAAAGATATCCCACAAAAAAGAAAAGGATTAAATAAAATGAGATCTTCCATATACGGACAAACTTATTCCCCTCAATCATTCGAATTACCTGCAGTGTCATTCTCATTGAAAAAAACATCAGTGCCGCACCGGTCAATATAAGTAAACCAATTATGTAGTTAATTGCCCCCACCTCATTTATATAATTTTTTTAAGAGTCATACTGCTCTACTTTGTAAACATGACATGATCAATATTTATACTAAACTTTGTTTCTCACAACCTCTAAAAATGCATCCACGACCCGAGGATCAAAGTGTTTGCCCTTTTGTCTGAGGATTTCATCAATCGTTTCCTCAACGGACCATGCTTTCTTGTAAGGTCTCTCGTGGGTCAGAGCATCAAAAAAGTCTGCCAGTGCGACAATTCTGCCCGCAAGAGGAATCTCTTCTCCTTTTAACCCCCTTGGATAGCCGGTTCCATCCCAGCGTTCGTGGTGTGTCAGCGCGATTACTTCAGCCATTTGCAATACAGGAAACTGGCTGCCGGATAATATCTCAGCACCTACTCTCGTATGCTGTTTCATCTGCTCAAATTCTTCGTCCGTGAATCGACCCGGTTTTAATAAGATGTGATCGGGAATGCCGAGCTTACCTACATCATGTAATGTAGAAGCTTTTTTCATAATATTGACCTCATCAACTGACAATCCCATATGTCTTGCTATTTCTTCAACCAGTTGACCCACACGCTGTGTATGCTGACCGGTATCATCATCACGAAACTCAGCGGAACGAGCAGATAATTTAAGAATCTCTTCCTGAGCCTGTTGAAGTTCCCTCGTACGTTCACGAACTTTTTCTTCCAGGACTTCATTTTGATTTTGTAATTGAAGATGGAGAAAACGTGTTTCAAGGAGATTTCGAATACGAAGCGTTACTTCGGTTTTATCAAACGGTTTGGTCAAAAAGTCCTTCGCTCCTTCGGAAAGGGCTTTTTGCTTTGCTTCAGGCGTCACATCAGCAGTAAGAACCAGGATGGGGAGATAGTCCTGTGGTGAGATGACTTCTTTTAATTGTTGCATCACTTCAAAACCATTCATTTCCGGCATATGTAAGTCCAGCAGAATAATGTCGGGCTGAAACTCAGAAAATAACCTCATGACATCAAGAGGGTTCATTGTACTCTCATATTGTTGAAATCCATTTCGTTTAAGGATTCGTTCCAGTAAACGCACATTATATTCTTGATCATCGACGATTAAAACTCTGGCCTTTTCCTTGATTATTTCATCCATGATTAAAACCCTCGTTTTTTGTAGTATTTTGTTACCTTAATACGTATATATAAGAACGCATATTTATTGTCAAGGAAATTATTGACATGAATGTGCAATTTCAAAGATTAAAAAATTGTTGAAACCTGGGGAGAGTTGGCATCACATGTCATAAAAAAACAAACGAAATATACATATTATATATTTATATTGATAATCAAAGGATGTCCATGTATAATGTAGCAAAGGAACAAGTGTTAAAATTTTCTGACATATGTAATTGACTCGATCCTCCTCAATGTATTCTACAGAGCGATATTTCTGATTCCCACCTGATCATGATCCCGGATTTTCTGTAAATCCTTTATTTTTTGTCTAAATTCTGTCGATATTTGACATATTTTTAGAAAATATGTCTGTATTTTAAAAGGAGGGATGCATTTGGAGAGTTTAATTGCTGAAAAAGTGATTGAAAGTTCAACCGAAGGAATCATGATCACTGATGCAGCAAGAAGGATCATTTATGTTAATCCCACGTTTATTTCCACAACCGGATACTCTTATGACGAAGTCGCAGGAAAAAATCCTCGCATCCTGCAATCCGGACTTCAAGATCAATCTTTCTACCGTTCCATGTGGGAAACGATTCATCAAAACGGAAGTTGGCAGGGTGAAATATGGAACAAACATAAAGACGGAAGCGTGTATCTCGAGTGGCTTACTATTCACGCCATATATGAAAATGGGAAAGTAAAAAATTATGTGGCCAATTTCAGGGATATCACGGATCGTGAAAAGATTAAAAAAGATGTGGAATTAACCGGAGAATTACAAAGAAAGATTCTTCCTGCAGACCTGGAAAATGATTTGATCACTATTCAGACTATCTATCAACCGGCCCGGCACGTAAGCGGCGACCATTTCGGTTACGTCATGAACACTGAAAAACAGAAACTATGCGGCTATTTATATGATGTGATGGGACATGGTCTGGCAACAGCATTTCAGTCGTCTTGCCTTCGCGTAATTTTTGAACAGGCCAATATCCGTGAACTTTCTCTATCAGAAAAATTGTTCTGGATTAATAACGAAATATTGCATTTTTTTACAGAGGATACATTTGCCGCTGCCATCAGCTTTGAATTCGATTTTAAACATAAAATCTTAACGTACTGTTCAAGCGGAATTAATAAATTTATCGCAAATACACAAAGAAAAGGACAGGTTATCAATGTCAAAGGATCCTTTTTGGGGCTGGTTCCCAACCAGGTTTATACAACCTGTCAAATCCCGTTTGATTCTAACGATCATTTCTATTTTGTAAGTGACGGATTAATGGATATTTTGCCTTCCACTCATCCTTCACCAGATTTCAAAGAAAATCTGGCGCTTCTCAAAGATCTGGCTTACGGACAGAAAAACAAAGACGATGCCTCCGCAGTGTGTATTTACATCCATTAACCTATAAAGGAGTTAATGTTAAATGAAAAGATGGGAAGTGAAAGTTTACAGCATTGAAGGTTACACCTGTATCCGCCCCACGATCGGCAATTTTTTAAAAAGAATATTTCCAAAGGATCACTTTTTTATGGAGATCGCGGTAAATGAAGCGATGAACAACGCTTTCCTCCATGGTTATAAAAATAAAAACTGCGGTCGGGTCTCTTTGAAAATCGAAATCATGAATGATCGCAGGTGTATTATCAGAGTGGAAGATCAGGGGGAAGGTTTCGAAGGAAATGAAAAAATCCGGGTAATTGAAAAAGAACAAGAGGGATATCTTGATGACCGGTTATTGCATGAAACCGGACGGGGAATTTACATTATGTATCAGGCATCTGATTGCATGATCTATAACCGGCTCGGAAACAAAGTCATGATGTTAAAAGAACTGAGTATGGACCACATCCGTTCTATGAACAACAAAGAGGCGAGCTTAACCTTGTAAGATCAACTCTCTGGGGGGGAGACTGATGTCCAATACGGGATTGGGAATGACAGGCAAAATTACATTGCTTTCTTTAATTCTCGTGCTTGTTAGTGTACTATCCATTCTAGTGGTTGGCTATAACGTGAATTATCAGCAATTAGACGAAGCGGCAGGACATGAATTGATCGGCTGTGCCAATATTACAACGGGTCTTGTGAATACAGATGATTTGATTTCATTAATGAATGGAAATCCATCCAATTTTAATGAATTGCAGAAGGGAGTCAACTGGATCGTCGACCACAAACCCATTTTTAAAAATGCGGCAGTTATGAGTCTGTACGGAGAACTTCTTGTTCCTGACAAAAGGTTAATCGACGAAGGTTTTGAAGCCGGCTCCAAATTTTACATAGATGAGGATGCGCTGAAGACCGTTTTGGAAGAAAGAATGCCGGCTTTTTCAAAGATCTATGAGTATGGGGGCGTCGAACGAAAAACGGGATATGCCCCAATCTTTAAGGATCATGATCCCGGGAATGAGATTATTGCTTTAATGACCGTTGATTTCGATGAACAAATCATCCAGAATCGAACCATTGCCATGTTGCAATCCACCGTACAAACAGGAAGCATGTTTTTAATCATTACGGGACTAATCGCTTATTTTGTTGTCAGACGGATGATCAAACCGGTGATTCTGATTGAAAAACAGGTGGAGCAGGTTGCCGACGGAAACCTGACACTGCAACCTTTGCAAATTAAAAACAAGGATGAACTGGGCCGTCTTGCATACGGGGTCAACAAGATGGTGGAAAACATTCGCGCAATCATTAACGGAGTTTATGATACAACCGATAAGGTAGCCGCATCAGCTGAAGACATGGCCGCAACCACCGAACAGGTCACTATGGCTGCAACAGAGGTTGCAAGAAATACGACACAGGTCGCCAGTGATGCAGAAGCAGGGAACGAAGCGATTATAGAGGCTTCTCAGGCCCTTCTGCAACTCTCTTCCTTGATCCAGATGGCGAAAAACAAGGCGAAATCCGCGGAAGAGAATTCAATAGTAACCCAGGAAGCGGCCGAACAGGGCAAAGAGACCGTAAACAATGTGTTTGACCGAATGGAAAACATCAAAAATCAAACGCTGGAGACGGAACAGTTTATATCAAAACTGGATCAACATTCAAAGGAGATTCACGGGATCGCTGAAACGATCACAAAGATTGCCGAGCAAACGAATCTGCTGGCACTCAATGCGGAAATTGAAGCGGCTCGTGCAGGAGAAGCAGGCAGGGGATTCGCTGTTGTGGCTGATGAAGTGAGAAAACTTGCAGAACAATCCAATCGTGAAGCCGGACAGGTTTCTCAAATCATCGATGAAATTGCCCGTGCCACTTCGGACACCGTTTCCGCCACCCATCAGAGTCGTCTTGAAGTTGAAGAAGGTGTGGATGCAGTGAAAAAGGCGGGAGCGGCACTGGATCAAATATTGAAAGCAGTCGAAAGCACAGTAATTGACATTCAATCCATAGCCGAAGTGACAGATGACGAAGTGGCTACCTCTGATAAGATCGTAGAGCTAATCAATTCCCTTGCTACTTTTATTGAAAATACCGCATCCAATGCACAACAGGTTTCAGCTTCAACACAACAAACGTCAGCTTCAATGCAAACCATCTCAGAATCCACCCGGCGTTTAAATGATATGGCTGCTGAATTGAAGGTGTCGGTATCATCTTTCAAAATTTAATTGTGGAGGGATCAAATATGATTGACCAAATCAAACAGGAAAACGACACCATGTACATTACGCTTTCCGGAAAAATCTATGTTGAGGAAGCAACGGCTGTGCGCGAAAAATTGTTCCCCTGTTTGGATCGGGGATGCAAACATTTTGTGTTTGATATGTCCCGGGTCACTTTTATTGACAGTTCAGGCCTTGGAGTGCTGGTCGCCATTCAAAAACGGGCTTTGCAAAACAGAGGCGGCGTGAGTATCAAGGGACTGACAGGAGAAGTAAAAGAACTGTTTGAGTTAACACGACTGAATCAAGTGTTTCAACTGGATTAAAATTCAACACGTTAGCAGGTGAATGCTATGCTCCAACAAAATTTAGAACTATATAAAAAAATCTACGATATGTTTGATGAAGGTTCTATAATAACGGATAAGAAAGGGGCTATAATTACTGTTAACAGGGCGTTTACTGAAACAACCGGTTACTCATTCGATGAAGTCCGGGGCAAAAACCCCAACATTTTGAATTCGGGTAAACACGATCCCGCTTTCTACATCGACATGTGGGCACAGATTCATGCAGATGGTTATTGGGAAGGGGAAATCTGGAACCGCCGCAAAAACGGGGAAATTTATCCGGAATGGTTAAAAATCAGTTCGGTCAAAAACAATCAGGGAGAAGTAACCCATTACATCGGTGTTTTTTCAGATATAACCACAAGAAAAAAAGACGCGGAAAATCTGCGCCTGTTTGCCCGGGTTTTTGACAGTTCAAGTGAGGGGATCATGATTACCGATACAGGTGGAAACATTATTTCGGTTAACCCTGCATTCACAAGTACTACAGGATATACAAAAAAAGAGATTATCGGAAAAAAACCGAACATCCTGCAATCCGGTAGACAATCCCCCGAATTTTACATCGACATGTGGACTTCCATCCATGCCACGGGGTCCTGGGAGGGGGAAATCTGGAACCGTCGTAAAGACGGAGAAGTATATCCTGAATGGTTAAGTATCAATGCGGTAAAAAATGAACAAGGACAGATCACGAACTACGTGGGTGTTTTTACAGATATCACGGAAAGAAAACGGGCTGAAGAACATTTGAAATATCTGGCCCATTATGACACACTGACCGGCCTGCCCAACCGTTTACATTTTCATGAAAAATTAAGCGAAGCAATCACGGCAGCAGAACAATCGGACCAATTTTTTATTGTGGCCGTAATTTTTCTTGACCTCGATCGATTTAAACTGATTAATGATACCCTCGGTCATTCGGTGGGGGACAGAGTGCTAAAACAGGTGGCACAACGTTTACAGGGATGTGTAGATGGAAATGATTTAATCGCCCGGCTTGCGGGGGATGAATTTACAATCATGCTGACCGATATCAAGCATCGCTTCGAAGTTGTGGAAGTCCTTGAAAAAATGACGAAGAGAATTTCCGAACCTTTCATACTGCAGGGTCAGGAATACTTTATTTCCCTCAGTATGGGAATCAGTCTGTACCCGGACCACGGAATCAGCCCGGAAGAGTTGATTAAAAATGCCGATTCTGCCATGTATCTTGCAAAAGAATCCGGCAACGAGTACAAATTTTATTCTGAAGAGATAGACCTCGCCAACGAGAGAATCGTAACCTTGAAAAACGGTTTGCACAGGGCCATAGAACAGGGGCAATTGCGGATCTATTATCAACCTCAGGTCGATGTGGAATCCAAACGGATTGTCGGTCTGGAAGCCTTGATCAGATGGGCGCATCCTGAACTGGGAATGATTTCTCCAGCTGATTTTATCCCGATTGCGGAAGAATCGGGCCTAATTATACCGATCGGGGAATGGATGCTTAAAGAAGTTTGTCGTCAGTATGGAATATGGAAGGAGCAGGGCATCGCTCCTCAAACAGTAAGCATCAATCTCTCTGTCCGTCAATTTCGAGATCCCGATCTGGTTCAAAAAATAAAAAACACGCTTCGTAAAACAGAAATGGATCCGTCCTGCCTTGAACTTGAAATCACGGAAAGTATCAGCATGCACAATATGGAAGAAATCATCGGTGCTTTGAACGCCATCCGCGAATTAAATATTAAAGTATCCGTGGATGATTTCGGTACAGGACATTCATCATTAAGCTACTTGATGCAACTTCCTGTAGATACACTCAAAATTGATAAATCATTTATCAAAAATCTGCCTTCATCAGACAACGTTTCCATTGTAAGAGCGATCATTGATATGGCACATGCGCTGGAGTTAAAGGTGACGGCAGAAGGCGTGGAGAATGAAGAGGAACTGCAATTTTTGAAAGAACACAGCTGTGACAAGGTTCAGGGTTATTTATTCTCCCGTCCGGTTGAAGGATCTGAGATTGAAAAAATGCTGGCAGTACAGAGCACATAAATCGATATTACCGGGTTGTGTGAGGATAAGTGAATTTGTGTTTTGGTATAGTTTTTTTCTCGCTGGTTGGTTAGATAATATAAAAGTTATTACCACTAAAACAAAAAACCCTTCTTTAATAGGGTTTTCTGTCGTTATTTGACCAAATATAGGTGTTTTTTTCTAATCCTATCATCTTTTAAAGTCTGATATAAGGAACCGATCATCAATACCAGCGATAACCCTGAAGATATAAAGAAAAAAACGCCGGGATATATAAACTGTGCAATATATCCGACAAAAAAACTGAGCAAAGAAATCGTAAATAACCGATTCATGATCTTCAACTTCCTCTCTTTAACATGTGGCAAATATCCCACAAAGTCATGACAAAAATGTGAACGTGTATTTATAATACTACGACAAATTGATAAAATTTCAAGTAGAAAATTATTGAAACCGGGTTTTTCCCCTATTGACTTAATCGGATAGGGCTACCCATACTGAACCCCCCAGAGTATTGAAGTTCTTTTATAATAATTTGCATAAAACTACCTCAAATTGGGGTGATAATTCATATGATTAAAATTATCATTTATTTAACCTCTTCAGCACTGATAGTCACGCTAGCAATAACCGTTCCAATTTCTTATAAAGACGGTTTAAACAACCTAAATAATAACGAGTTAGTATTTGCTAAAGATGCATTAAGTGCGGTAGATGGACATCTAGATAATCCATTTCAAAAGATATATACAATAAGTAAAAAGATAATTAAAGTTGAAAAGAGTAATGAAAACTGTGGATACCAAGCAATTATACAAACCTATACATTTTTTGGTATTCGATTAAGTAAGTTAAAAGTTACCTGTAATGGAATAGTTACAATGTAGAAAAGCGGGGGACAACCCCTGCTCTTTTTGTACCTGAATGTTCTTCTCAACAAAATGCAATATTGTAAGGTACAGAACTTAGATCACCTGTATGTAATTTGTTTTATGTTTTCGTCACCGTAATTGTCACGCTCACTAATTAACAACTTAATCATACAATAAAAAAACCCTTCTATATCAAGGGTTTCATGGCGGCCCCGAGAGGACTCGAACCTCCGACACGCAGTTTAGGAAACTGCTGCTCTATCCTGCTGAGCTACGGGGCCAGCTTATTTTTTTATGCAAATTCTAATATAGAGGATATCGAACGGAAAATCAAGTTTCAGTTAATGGATGAAGGATGTTCTTTCCTGTATCAGGAGTTGATTCCGTTTTCATCATAAAAACATCCCGTCCTCCTAAGAAAGAGAGCGGGATGTTTATTTTCTTACTTCTTCGGTTGAAGACGCTCCACACCACCCATATAGGGTCGAAGCACTTCCGGAATCAATACACTGCCGTCCTCCTGCTGATAATTTTCCAGAATGGCGGCCAGTGTGCGGCCGACGGCAAGGCCGGAACCATTCAACGTATGCACAAGCTCCGGTTTGGACTTGGGCTCGCGGCGAAAACGTATCCGTGCACGGCGCGCCTGATAGTCCTCAAAATTACTGCAGGAAGAAATCTCCCTGTACCGCTCGTAACTTGGCATCCACACTTCCAGATCGTAGGTTTTGGCTGCGCTGAAACCAAGATCTCCCGTACACAGGGTTATCACCCGATAAGGAAGCTTCAGGGCCTGTAACAATTTTTCGGCCTGTTCAGTCAGGCTTTCCAATTCATCATACGAGTCTTCCGGCTTTACGAACTTCACCATCTCCACCTTGTTAAACTGGTGCTGACGGATTAATCCTCGCGTGTCTCTTCCCGCTGATCCCGCTTCTGAACGGAAACAGGCGCTGTACGCCGTATAATAAAGGGGCAAAGTATCCGGCTGCAATATTTCATCACGATGCATGTTAGTCACCGGTACTTCCGCCGTCGGGATGAGAAAGTAGTCCGTATCAGCTACTTTAAACGCATCTTCTTCAAATTTAGGTAACTGTCCGGTCCCCGTCATACTTTCCCGATTAACCATATACGGAGGAAGGATCTCTTCATACTGATACTCGTTCACATGGAAATCGAGCATAAAATTGATCAAAGCCCTTTCCAAGCGGGCACCCATTCCTTTATAAAATACGAAGCGGCTGCCTGTTACTTTGGATGCCGTTTCAAAATCAAGAATTCTAAGATCCTGAGCGATATCCCAGTGAGGTTTATGATCAAACGAGAAAGATGGAGTCTCTCCCCATGTACGAACGAGCACATTATCTTCTTCATCTGTCCCGACCGGAACACTTTCATGAGGGATATTGGGAATGGTCAGCAACAGATCATTTAATTTTTCTTCCAGTTCCCTTACTTCCTCATCCATCGACTGAATTCGGTTGGATACCTCTTTCATTTCCGCAATCAAATCATCGGCATCCTGTTTTTCCTTTTTCAACTGGGCAATTTCTTTTGAAACCGTGTTCCGTTTATTTTTAAGCTGTTCACTTTCAACAAGCAGATTTCTTCGGATTTCATCCAGTTGAACAAACCGGTCCAGGGACTCTGCATCCATACCCCGATTTTTCATCGCTTCTTTTACCTTGTTAACATCCTGTCGAAGCAATTTGACATCTAACATCGATCCAGACCTCCATTTCACAATTTCCCTTTCCTGAACAAATAAAAAATCTCATCCCCGCAAAAGGGACGAGATTATACCCGCGTTGCCACCCTTGTTGACGAACAGGAGTCTAAAGAATCCGGTACGCTCCGCCTTCTGCCGAATACATTCCATACAGCAGCATACCACTGACCTGTCGTCCACTCAACCTTCATAACGGGAAGGCCCGTGTAACCCTATTACAAATCGCTGAATCATTCCGTCAACAATCTGATTCAAGTTACCGCTCTGGGAGGGATTCTCCGGTTGAACGTACTGGTTTGCAGCCACCACCAGCTCTCTGAAACGTCCGCCTCCGAATACTCGTTCCCATCATTGCTTTTTATCATATCAAAGTGTATCATTCTTGCTCTATATACTGTACCATATGGAAATTAATTATGCAATCGCAAAAAAGGCACCCTATCAGGCGGGTGCCCTTTACACTTAAGCCGGTGCTCCGGCATATTCCTTAACCATTTCAAGGAAATACTTGTGAAAACGTACATCATCCGTCAATTCGGGATGAAAAGCGGATACAAGCAGATGACCCTGACGCGCTGCGACGATTTTATCCTGATACTTGGATAATACATCGACATCATCGCCAACTTCAATGATATATGGTGCACGGATAAATACCGCACGAAAATCGTCCGCTACCCCATTCACAGGTAAATCGGCTTCAAAGCTTTCCCGCTGACGACCGAAAGCATTGCGCGCCACTTTGATATCCATTAAATCAAGGTGGGGTGCTTCGTCACCTTCAAAATCTTTTGCCATCAAGATGAGCCCGGCGCAGGTTCCGAAGATCGGTTTCTTTGCTTTGGCAAATTCCTGAATTGCCTCATCAAAACCGTATTGTTTCATCAACTTCCCGATGGTCGTACTTTCTCCTCCGGGGAAAACAAGACCATCGAGTCCGTCCAACTGCTCCACTTTTTTAACTGGAACAGCTTCCGCTCCTGCCTGTTCGAGCAGGCGAATATGTTCAGCTACAGCTCCCTGAAGGGATAAAACGCCAATTTTCATAGTTTACCATCCACGCTCCGCCATACGATCTTTTTCAGCCAGGGTGGAGATTTCGATTCCCTTCATGGCCGATCCGAGGTTCTTGGATACTTCGGCAAGCAACCCGTAATCTTCATAATGAGTCGTTGCCTGAACGATTGCACGGGCAAATTTTTCCGGATTCTCAGATTTGAAAATACCGGAGCCTACAAACACTCCGTCAGCACCAAGGTGCATCATTAACGCTGCGTCTGCAGGTGAGGATACACCACCGGCCGCAAAGTTTACGACAGGCAATTTGCCGTTCTTATGAACATACTCGAGCAATTCATAAGGAGCGCCCAGTTCTTTGGCCTCCGTCATCAGTTCATCATAAGACATTCCCATTACTCTGCGAATTTGCCCCTGAACCGTACGCATGTGGCGAACTGCTTCCACAATGTTTCCGGTACCCGGTTCCCCTTTGGTACGAATCATGGAAGCACCTTCTCCGATACGACGAAGTGCTTCGCCGAGATTACGTGCTCCGCAAACAAAGGGAACGGTGAATTCTTTCTTATTGATATGATAAACTTCATCTGCCGGAGTTAATACTTCACTCTCATCGATGTAGTCGACTCCGAGCGATTCAAGAATCCGCGCTTCAACAAAATGACCGATCCGTGCTTTGGCCATAACCGGAATCGATACGGCATTCATAACCTCTTCTATAATTGTCGGATCAGCCATACGGGCTACTCCGCCTGCTGCACGAATATCAGCCGGAACTCTCTCCAGTGCCATAACAGCGACTGCACCGGCAGCTTCCGCAATTTTGGCCTGCTCTGCATTGACAACGTCCATAATAACGCCGCCTTTTTGCATTTCAGCCATACCCCTTTTTACTCTCGATGTCCCCACTTCAACCATGATTATTGCCTCCTAATTATCATTTGATCAGTTTTTTCGTTCATTTAAATTCATTTTACATAAACCGTATCACAAAAAGCAACTGAATTAAATCTTTCAGGATGTAACAGATTCACCACTGTTTTTAGACAAAATGACAATACATTTTAGAATAAATTTTTCACCGCGTCGGCAATTCCGCCGAAGATGTTTCCGAAAAAGTTTTTAATACCACGAAAAGCAAGGCGAATCCAATTTGCTTTTTCAACGGATTCGTCGGCCACAAGTTGTACCTGGAAGGCTTCAGCATCCTGCGGACGCAAAAATTCATTCGATTCTTCTCCGCTATACTTGTATGTGACTTGACCGACCACAGCTCCTTTTTCAAGCGGGGCTGTAACCTCATGAAAAACAGACTCCAATTGATACAGATCTTCCTCACCACGTTTCACGGGTACTATTAAAGATTGATCCGTAACGGCTTTAATCGTTTCCAATTTCCCTTTTAAAACAGGTACAGATTCCGATCCTTCAACCAGAGATCCTTTGTCAACAAGTGAATGCAGGGCATAATTGGCAAATGCATAGTCAAGAAGTTTACGTGTTTGTTCAAACCGGCTCTCAATACTTTCCGCACCCATCACAACGGTGATGAAACGGATACCATTACGCTCCGCTGTCCCCGTAAAACAGTATTTAGCCTCTTCGGTGTGACCCGTTTTGAGTCCATCCACACCTTCATACTCATGCCATAAACCGGATAACATCCAGTTCCAATTAATCATATCGATGGGATTGCTTTCCCCTTCACGGAACTGGGCACGCGGAATGGATGAAGTCTCCAGCATTTCAGGGTATTTTGTCACCAGTTCTCTCGCTAAAATGGCCGTATCCCTAGCTGACATATAGTGTTCCCCCGAAATATTCGGTCTATATTCACCTAATTCATCAGCAGGAAATCCTGTACTGGTTAAAAAATGTGTATTCTCCATTCCCAGTTCTTCCGCTTTTTTATTCATCATTTTGACGAAATTTTCCTCGGTTCCGGCAATGGTTTCTGCCAGCATAACTGTTGCATCATTGGCAGAATAAATCGCCATGGCTTCATAAAGTTCTTTAACTGTTCGTTCTTCTCCCATATTAAGAAATACTTTCGATGAATCTTTTATACTTGCATGAAAAAAACCGTATTCTGAAGTTTTTACCTTCTGGTCCCACGTGATTTTCCCCTGATCAACCGCTTCCCAAACCAGTAATTCTGTCATCATCTTGGTCATGCTTGCCGGAGGGAGAGGGATGTCTTCATTCAATTTATAGAGAACCTTACCGGAAGATGCTTCTACAAGAATCGCAGATTTAACATCCAGACTAAGTCCGGTTGCTGCCTGAACCGATGTGGACTGAAACGATGGTAATTGTAAGGAAAACAAGAATACGAACACCAGTATGACGATAGTAAAACGATGACTTATATGTTTGAACAACCGCGAGCACCTCCGTGTAAATTACCAGTTCATACGGGAACTATTTTATCATAGAGAAGGAGGACAAAAAAGACAGGGAAATGATTCCCTGCCAGTATATGAAATCCATCCTTCATCCGCTAATATATCATTCGCCGGATTATACAGAATAGTTCGGTGATTCTTTGGTAATCTGCACATCATGCGGATGACTTTCTTTTAAACCGGCATTTGTAATTCGAATAAACTTCGATTCATTCTGCAGTTTTTCAATGTTTTCTGCTCCGCATAAGCCCATTCCCGCACGCAAACCTCCTACCAGCTGATAAACAGTATCGGCCAGCGGTCCTTTATATGGAACCCGTCCTTCAATTCCTTCCGGAACCAGTTTTTTCTCATTCTCCTGGAAGTAACGGTCTTTACTTCCGGCCTGCATCGCTCCGATCGATCCCATGCCACGGTATACTTTAAAACGACGTCCCTGGAACAATTCGGTTTCTCCCGGGCTTTCCTCTGTACCGGCAAACAGACTTCCGATCATGACAACGGAGGCACCGGCACCGATCGCTTTGGTAATATCACCGGAATACTTAATACCGCCGTCGGCGATAATCGGAACATTATATTCTCTTGCCACTGTTGCACAGTCATAAATAGCCGAAATCTGCGGAACGCCGATACCGGCCACCACACGGGTCGTACAAATAGATCCCGGACCGATTCCCACTTTTACAGCGGATGCTCCCGCTTCAATCAGATCCCTCGTCGCTTCCGGAGTCGCTACGTTTCCTGCGACAATCGTCAACTTCGGATAACGTTTGCGTAAATCTTTCAGCGTGTCAATGACACCTTTGGAATGGCCGTGAGCCGTATCAATCACCAGACAATCGACGCCGGCATCAACCAGTGCCTGTGCTCGATCAAACGTATCCTTTGAAACCCCAACCGCTGCAGCAACAAGTAACCGTCCATGCTCATCTTTGGCTGCATTGGGAAATTCAATCGCTTTTTCGATATCTTTAATGGTGATAAGACCTTTTAATTTGTTGTCTTCGTCCACAATGGGAAGCTTTTCAATTTTGTGTTTTTGTAAAATTTGTTCTGCTTCCTTCAGGGTTGTTCCGACGGGCGCTGTGACGAGGTGTTCTTTTGTCATTACTTCCTGAATAGGCATGGAGTAATCATGAACAAATCGCATGTCCCTGTTGGTGATGATTCCGATCAAGTGTTCCTCATCATCGATGATCGGTACACCGGAAATCCGGTATTTTGCCATTAAAGCTTCGGCCTCGTAAACTTTTTGGTCTTTTTTCAGCGAAAAAGGATTGGTGATTACTCCACTTTCAGAACGTTTTACCCGGTCGACTTCCTCAGCCTGCCGTTCAATCGACATATTTTTGTGGATGACACCCATTCCGCCCTCTCTGGCAATGGCAATGGCCAGTACTGCTTCGGTCACCGTATCCATCCCTGCACTTATGATGGGAATGTTCAGTTTGATCTTATCGCTTAAACGGGTCGATACATCGACATCGCGCGGTAAAACTTCGGATTTTGCCGGCAATAGCAACACGTCATCAAAAGTTAATCCTTCTTTGGCAAACTTGTTATCCCACACCTTATTTCCCCTTCCTTTGTCTTGTATTTTGTATCGTAAAACCCTTTGTAATGGCTGAAAAGATGTTAATATTATCGAAAGTTTAACAGACGCCGTAAACGGGTGTCAAGACAAAATCGAATATTGTTCAGTTTTTTGGTGAAAATATAAAAAAATCACGGTTTGAACACGTTATATATATTCATTTTTACGAATATTCAATAGATTGTAGGGGGAGAATATTGAGAAGAATACGTAGAGTTTCATGTGAAGATCCCCTGCAAAAAATGTGGGATCACTTTATTTATTTTGAAAATGAACTGGTTTGTAAAAATTATCTTCGAAAGCGATACATCTCGCTTGGATATGCTGAAAATGCTCATCGCCTGGCCTTTCAAAACACGGACAAGATGATTTATTACATCAAGCAGGCAAGAGAATATTACCATACCGCAAGAAACAGTCATATCCTGGTTCAACCCCTGCTTATGTACTATGGAATGGTCAGTTTAATCAAAGCGCTTTTCATCAGTCATGATCCTTGTTACCCTCGTAACACCAAAATGTTAAGTCACGGAATCACCACCCGAAAAATCAAGTCCAAAAATTATGTGTTTCACGATGATGAAATGAAGGTGCAAAAAGAGGGAATGCTTCCATTCCTTTTTCACATCCTTCTGCAGTATCCCAACCCCACTCCGGATATGGAGATTACTCATGAGAAATACAGTGTGAAACACCTTTTATCCCTGCTTCCTGAATTGAGCGATGCTTACCTCAGATTGTTCGGAGAAGAAAGCCAAGTCCCCGTTTTTGTCTCCGAAAATATTGATTTCGCTTCACCGGCTACGACTTTTTATTTGCCTGAAAGTGTTTTGGATCGGTATCATTTAACCTACCCGTCTTTTGTGTCCTATTTAAATCGGTTGCAAACAGGAACGTCTTATTTTACGGAAAATAACAAGCCCTTCACCGCCAGAAATATCATGCGTATTGATTGGGTTCATAAAAAATATGTTCATGTTGATGACTCACCGAATGGGTTCGAAAATCGATTATTTAAACAGGACTACAAAGGTCATTTTTATTTGTCTTTTCAGAGGGAGAGGCGATTGATGTTACCGGAAGAGGTTGTCCATTTCATGCTCATGTACAGTCTTGGGATGTTGTGCCGTTATGAAACCGATTTGTGGGGAGATATGCATTTTTCTTTTTCAAGCGAAGACACTTACATTATCAATGAATTCCTGCATGCTTCTGCCCGAAAATTCCCCAACTGTATTCTTAATTTGTTGATGGATGAAAATTTTATATATGAGTTATTGTAGTTATCATGGTTTCTCTATCCTCCTGAGATTAGTTATAGGAAGTCATTGCAAATGTTGTTCAAAGAAGGGCAATACATGCTCCCAAAATTTCGGGTCTTCCTGAGAACTTCGGTGCCCTTTGCTTTCTACAAACAAATGGTTAACTTTAACGTGATGAAGAACATAATTTAATTCGGTTGGAGGCACATAGTCGTCCCGTTTTGAATGAATAAAGAGTACGGGTGATTTTCGTTCCCTTAATGCTTGCAATGCATCAAGTTCCTTCATTTCTCGTCTTGAAATTCCCGCCCGAAAAAACATTATTCTTATTAATATATACCCCACTGGTATGTAGGGAAGTTTGTATCTTTTTAAGAAAGATTCCATAATCGTTTGAAAGCGTACTGGTATTGAATCGACAACAAGAGCTTGAATGCCTAAATCATATCGGTTGGCTAAAACACTTCCGAATCCCCCGAAAGAATGACCCAATACTCCAATCCTATTGATCTGGATGTCTTGCCTTTGTTTCGCGTATCTTATGGCTGCTATGACATCATCCCGGAAAGCTTTTACGGTTGGCGCTGAAAAATCGTCACTCTCTCCATGTCCTCTGACGTCAAACAAAAGAAGGGCATATCCTACTTCATATAGGGGTTTGACATACCTTAGCATGCGTTTTTTACCAGAACCCCATCCATGTACCAAAATAATAAGCGGACTCTGTTTTATTTCATTCTTAGCAGGAATGAACCAACCTTTTAACTGATGTTTTCCGTTCATAAATGAAATATCCTCAAAAGGCATTTCAGGAAATATGTCAGCCTGTATTTTTTTTATTGTCTGCCCCTTAATTGCCATCTTCCAAAATATTAACGTTAATCCTGTAATCGAAATGAATCCGCAAATCAGGTAAATCATTATCATATCTCCTCTCTGTTTAAAGACCGAACGGTCTGTTTTTAAAACAAAAAAATTTAGTCTACTTTAAGACGCAGACATTTAATGTACCCAGACAGATGATAAAGTGCCTGCTTCATGAATGCACTATCGTGGTATAACTTACTGGTCATCACCGCTCCTTCCATTGCCGATATAATAAAAATTGCTACCGATTCTGGGTGTAAATCCGCTTTAAGTTCACCATTTCGCATCCCTTTTTTGATGATCAGTTGAATAAAACGCAAGAATTGACTCATCGCTTCTTGGGCTTTTTCACGCAAAGCAGGATGTGTATCATCACTTTCTATAGCTGTATTTAATAAGGGGCATCCCCCTGTGAGTGGAGGATTTTCTATAACATCCTCATATATGGAGACAACCGATATTAATTGATCAACAGCAGATGTTTTACCCTTAATAGCCTCGGCATAACGGTTACTCAAGACCTGAACGGCATAATCAAAAGCGGCTAAAGCTAATTCATCCTTGTTCTTAAAGTGATTATAAATCCCGCCTTTTCTTAGACCCGTTACTTGCATAATATCTGATATGGAGGAACCAAAGTATCCTTGTTGATTAAAAAGTTCGGCAGCTTTCATGATGATAAACTCCCTCGTCTTATCCCCTTTTTTCAACATCTTCACCTCCAGAAATACTCCATAACAAACCGAACGGTCTGAATTAACTATATCATAATACAATTAAAGTAGTCCATTCACAAATATGCCTTGTTTTTCACAAGATCTTTGTTGACTAGTTTCCTTTAAATTCGAAACATTTAATTCAATATGATGTAGCATATGTTCACCTCCTAAAACAAATAAAAAAAGAGTCGTTATACTTATCGA
>JAWLDF010000028.1:0-40238 GCA_041686735.1 Bacilli bacterium | reverse complement strand
TATTTATTCTCGGCCTGATTGTCTCGCTGCGACTTTTGCCGTTTCATCAGACAAAATCAATAATTAAATCAATTGATAGCTAGCTAACGAATTTTAAACGACAACCCATCCGTCTATCACCAATTGCCCATCGACTTATTTTAAAAATTACATCCGTTCCGGCGCACTGACCCCGATCAATTTCAGACCGTTCTGCAACACAACCTGCACGGCCAAAATCAACGCCAACCGTGCCTGGGTCAGTCCTTCGTCTTCGGTAAGTACCCGCTCCGCATTGTAAAAGCTGTGAAAGAGCGATGCCAGTTCAAAGATGTAACGAACCACCCGGTGCACGGCATACTGTTCCGCCGCAGCGGCGACCTCTGCGGGAAACTCACCCAGTTTTTGCAACAGATCCGTTTCCTTTTCCGATTGCAGTTTGGAAAAATCAACCCGTTCACGCACAAAGGAAATCTGTTCCTCTTCCGCCTGTCTTAAAATGCTGCAAATCCGCGCGTGCGCGTATTGAACATAAAAAACTGGATTCTCATTGGAGCGCGAGACGGCCAGATCCATATCAAAATCGAGATGGGCATCGGGACTGCGCATCACAAAGAAATAACGGGTGGCGTCCGTACCCACTTCCTCCATCAACTCGCGGATGGTCACTGCCTTGCCGGTTCGCTTTGACATTTTGACCAGTTCCCCGCCCTGATACAGATTCACCATCTGATTGATAATCACATGCAGCTGACCGGCATTATACCCGAGGGCCTGAATTGCTGCTTTCATGCGGGGGATATAGCCGTGATGGTCTGCACCCCAAATATTGATCACCTGATCAAATCCACGTTGAAACTTGTTCAAATGATAGGCAATGTCCGGTGTTAAATAAGTATAGCTTCCGTCACTTTTGACCAGTACCCGATCCTTATCATCGCCAAAATCGGTGGAGCGGAACCAGACCGCCCCATCTTTATCATACACATATCCTCGCTCCCGCAGATGGTCCACGATCCGTTCCACTTCCCCCTTTTCATAGAGCGAAGTTTCACTGAACCACACATCGAAGCTGACGCGGAAATCTTCAAGATCCTTCTTGATCTTGTCCAATTCTTTTTCCAACCCGTAACTGCGGAAAAATTGAAAGCGTTCTTCGTCCAGCATGTCCAAATAACGATCCCCGTCTTTTTCCGCCAGCTCGCGGGCGAAATCAATAATATCCTGTCCGTAGTAGCCGTCCTCCGGCATGTCCGCATCCTGGCCGAGGGCCTGACGATAACGGGCTTCCAAAGAATAGGCGAGGTTATTTACCTGATTTCCCGCATCGTTAATGTAATATTCGCGGGAAACATCATAACCGGCCATGTCGAGCAAATTGCAGAGGGCATCCCCGACGGCTGCACCGCGGGCATGTCCGAGGTGGAGACTTCCCGTCGGATTGGCGCTGACAAATTCCACCTGAACCCTTTTGCCGTTGCCGCTGACTGTGCGGCCGTAAGACACTCCCGCATCAAGAATTTGCAAAACCACATCGGTTAAATAATCTTTTTTCATAAAAAAATTGATAAATCCGGGGCCGGCCACTTCTACCCGTTCCACCGAGGCTTTTTCCCGGTTCATATGTTCGACAATCTCTTCTGCAATCTGACGGGGAGCCTTCCGCGCCACCCTGGCAAGTTGCATGGCGATGTTGGCGGCGTAATCTCCGTGCGCTTTTTCTCTGGGGGTTTCGAGCACAAAGGACGGGATCTGCGCCTCTTCACATAATCCGGCCTTCAGTACGGCTGCAACGATCTCCGTTTTTAATGTTTCTTCCATTTGTTTGACCGCGTTCATTCGGTTGTACCTCCTTTGATCTCTATGCTCATGATATATCGGCCGATATCCTTGCCATCAAGGGTTAAATCGTATTCCCACTTCAAGCGGGCGAAGTGACTTCGTCGTTTAAAATCGATGTGGCGGGTGAGGGTTAGCATGTTCATCGCACCATAAGGATGATGATAGATGCCCTGGGTCTCCTTTCCTGCTAGAAAAAGGTGGCGCATTACGACTGTGCCCCTGCGAATCAGAGTCACCCTGGGCGGAGCATCATCAGAACTGTCATATGTTGAATTATCAGCGCTGGCAAAGGTATCTTCCTCAATCTTGATGATGGTGACAGTGTCGCCCATCTCCCTGTCCGGTTCTCGGTATTGAAGGTACCACACCCCGCCTTTTTGTCCCCACTCGCCCCGGCAGGTAAAAGAAACGGATTGAGACGGATCCTGGGTTTTCATATGCACACTGACCTGAACCTCCATCATCTCCTCACCACCTGTATGTTTACGCTTCGGCATGATTACACATATTCCATATTCTAAACATTTTTTTGGTGAAACTGCAAGGATATAAGAAAAATAAAAAGCTGGATTTGATTTGCCTTCCCCTCACTGCGTTCGGCCGGTCTGCATCAAATCCAGCTTTTTATTTTTTGGATGTTTCGCAGGAAGTTTTATGTCAAAAGGAGAGCACAATGCTGAGGAAGTATGTGAATGAAGAGATACTGGAGGCACTCATTCACCGGTAAAAGATCGGAAAACAACAAATTGAGTGTCATAACCAAAATTGTTTCTTGCTTTTGTAATTTAATCGTTTTAAGAAATAGACGGGAGCCGCGTTGTGTTTAGGTGCAAGTCCGAACCTCGGATGAGTCATGATCGGAACACATCATGTATGCGCCTCGAGAAACTACAAATAATCTTTAAAATAATATTCTGGATTTGATGAAGACCGGCCGAACGCAGTGAGGGAAAGGCAAATCAAATCCAGAATATTATTTTATAATAACCGGGCATTCGCTGCCCGGCCATGTTTGTTTTATAGTAAGATCACGTTTTACATCATTTCGTTTCGTGATTTAACCATTACTGCAGGTACCCCATCAAGTAACGGGCATAGGGTGACGAGATCGGCATGACAATCACCGGCTCCCCGCTCATCGTCGATTTGTAGGACTGCAGGGTACGGTATAACTGATAAAACTCGGGATCCTTGCTGTAAGCATCATTATACATCTGCGCCGCTGTTTGTTCCCCTTCGGCTTCGATCGCTTTTGCCCGCGCTTCGGCCTTTGCTAACATCTCTTGAACCTGGCGGTCGGTTTCGGCACGGATTTTGGTGGCTTCTGCGTCCCCCTGAGACAAGTACTCCTGAGCCTTACTTTTTCGCTCACTGATCATGCGTTGAAAAACGGATTGCTCGTTTTGCTCGGGGAGATCGGTCCGTTTGATACGCACATCGATCACATCGATCCCGTAATGGTCGCGTTTTAACACATCATTCACCTTTTCCGTTACCCGCACGTTCAAGTTCCCCCGCGCCGATTTTTCTTCATTAATAATCTCGTCAAAATTTAATTGCCCCAATTCGGCCCTGATGATGGAGTAGACCGCATCTCCCAGTTTCACTTCCGCTCCGGTCAGATTGCGGGCATTTCGAATCATCAACTCCGGATTATCGATTCTCCACAACACATAATTGTCGATCATCAATTTTTTCTTGTCTTTTGTGTTGACTTCCGTCGGTTTGATATCGTACAGCATCTTGTACTTCGGAAGGGTTTCATGGGTCTGAATAAAAGGAATTTTGTAATTAAGCCCCGGCTCATCGTAGATGCGGACCACTTCTCCGAATTGACGCACGACCTTGTACTCCCCTTCTTTGACAATAAAAAGATTGGAAATGGCGATGGCTAAAATCACAATCACCACGAGCAGCCAGATCAGGGGACGCAGCATATTTTTAAATGGAATTTGCATTTTCTTTTCTGTAATATCAATCACTTTTTCGTCCATGTTACTCCCCCCTCGTCAGCGGACGAATCGGCAGATACTTTACCGTATCCTCAGAATCATCCATAATGTAAATTTCCGCTCCCGGCAAAACATGCTCCAGCGTTTCCAGTATTAAGCGCTGCTCGGTGATCGCCGGATTGCTCACATATTCACTGTAGATCGCTTCAAATTGAGCCACATCCCCGCGCGCCTGCTCGATCCGTTCGATTTTTCGACCTTCGGCGCGGCTGATCTTCGCTTCCGCTTCACCCAGGGCCTGATTATATTTTTCATTCATGTAACGATTGGCCTCGTTGATTTTCGTATTCCTTTGCTCACGGGCATCCGTCACTTCCGTAAACGCCTTCTTCACCTCGTCGTTGGGCAGATCGACATCCTGCAGCTTTACATCGACGATGGCAATCCCGACCTGATAACGATCCATAAAAGATGTCAACTGTTCACGAATTTTTGCTTCAATCTCCGGTTTTCCATCGGTGAGTGCGCTGTCGATGGCGGAACTGCCGATTACCCCGCGCAGCGCTGTCGATGTAGCACTGTACAATACGCGATGCGGGTCCTCCGAACCATAAAGATAATCGGCCAGATCACTGATCCGCCATTGTACGACAAGATCGGCAAGAACGATGTTTTCATCCCCGGTGATCATTTTTGCTTCAGAAATTTGCGGGATGACCTCGTCACCCTTTTCCTCATAACCGAATGTCAGACTAAACGTCTCTTTTGAGACGATTTCCACCATCTGAATCGGCCACGGATATTTAAAATGAAGCCCCGGCTCCTGAATTTGATCGGTGACCTTTCCAAAAGTTAAAACGGCTGCCTGCTCCGATTCGTCCACGGTGTACCAGCTGGTAGCCACAACGAGAAGAACGATAAGAATTAATATAACACCAAAAAACATGGATAACAGTTTGCCTGGCGTGACAGGAAATTGTGGTTGTGCCAAACGATGACCCCCTTTTTAAAATTGTGTTTTACGCTATGAAATTAAAATACGTTTAAACGGCTTAAAGGTTTCAGTTTTGAAAAAAGTATTGAATTGTGTAAAATCGGAAGGCTATAAACGAGGTGTTATTATTCATGTTTAATTGGATCAAAAAAAAGATAGAATTTCGGAAAAATAATCAGGTTTATGAAATTAAAAATCAGCTGAATCAAGGATCCAGCTGACATATATGTTGCATTATTATGACTGTCCTGAGTCTGTGGAATCAGCTCGCGATAACTTCAATTACAGTAAACAAAATCGTGATCAGCAAGAAAAAGCCAAAAGACACACCAAACGCCTTTCCGGCTTCAATCGGTTCGATATAATCCACTTCTTTTCTTTGTTGATGAGCAGGGTGTTTTGCCTCTGTCACGGTGTAGATCCCCCTTTCCTTCATGGGTTAATATGACATCTGATTATGTTCTCCTCAAGCAGCGGGCAACGGAAACATTACCCGTTATGTTGAAATTGTCTCATTTTCTATTTTACCCATAAAAGCGGGGAGGAGGTCAAGAATATTTGAGCATTTTTTGACAATAAAAATTCAAAAAGCTGTCGCGACGCGGTATTCACGTATATTTCCTGGTAGTTTTCCCCATACTAACGAATAAATCATAATGCGAGGGGAAGACACATGGAAGTTATCCGGGAAACGGGCTTGATTCGCTGGTATCGCAGGATCAAAAGGTTATTTGTAATGTTGTTTTTGACAGTTGCATTCGGCTTGATTGCCCTCATTTCTCTTGTACTGTACCTGCGCTCACAACCGCTTCCTGCCGTGGATATCCTTGAGACCACCACCATTTATGGTGCTGATGAACAAGTAATCGATACATTATATCAGGGAGAAAACCGCTACTATGTATCGCTCCATCAAATTCCGGACTCTCTGAAACAGGCAACCATCGCCGTTGAGGATCGACGCTTTTATTCTCATTTTGGATTCGACCCGAAACGCATCGGGCGGGCGGTGTGGATTGATATTCAAGAGAAATCCCTGGCACAGGGAGCCAGCACCATCACTCAGCAACTTGCTCGAAATCTCTACCTGAGTCTGGATAAGACATGGGAGCGAAAAATCCGCGAAGCCCTGCTGACGATTCAACTGGAAGTCAATTATTCCAAGGATCAAATTTTCGAGAAGTACCTCAATGAAATCTATTACGGTCACTCGGCCTATGGCGTGCAGGCAGCAGCCCGTACCTATTTCGGAAAAGACGTGTCTGAGCTGACCCTGGCAGAGTCGGCCCTGCTTGCGGGAATCCCGAAGGGTCCCCTTTATTATTCACCGTTTTTAAACCTTGAACAGTCATTGCAACGGCAAAGAACCGTTTTACAGGCAATGGTCAACGAGGGTTACATCACCCGTGCGCAAATGAATGAAGCCATAAATGAACCGCTCCGATTTCGTACGGCAGATGAGGAACCCCTTGCTCCGTCGACCGCGCCTTATTTTCGCGATTTTGTGATCAAAGAAGCCCGCGACCGCTACGGAATTGACGAAAATCTGATCCGGCACGGCGGTCTCAAGATCTATACAACCCTCGATCCGGTCATGCAACAGAAAGCGGAGGAAGTGTTTGAAAAATATTTTCCCGAGGAAGAAGAACCGCTCCCCCAGGGAGCGTTAATCGCCGTTGATCCCCGCAACGGTTACATCAAAGCGATGGTCGGAGGAAAAGATTATCAGGAAAGTCAGTTTAACCGGATTTTTGCACGAAGACAGCCGGGATCTTCATTTAAGCCATTTTTATATCTGGCGGCACTGGAAAACCGGTTCACCCCTCTGACGGAGATGAAGAGTGAACCGACAGAGTTTCGATATGGAGTCAATGAAGAGAAAGTTTATAAACCGAGAAATTTCGGCGATCGATATCCCAATGATTATATTACGCTGTATGAAGCACTGATCCAGTCCGACAATATTTACGCCGTTAAGACCCATATGTTACTGGGTGAAGAAAAATTAAAAGAGATGGCTGCTCGTCTCGGCATTGAGAGTCAGGTTGAAGCCGTTCCGTCACTGGCTCTGGGTTCCTACAGTGTCACCCCTTTTGAAATGGCAAGGGCTTACAGTACTCTGGCCAACCTGGGTGAGCGGGTCGAGCCGATTGCCATCACCCGCATCATCGATCGCAACGGAAAAGTGCTGGTGGATGAAAAACCGCAACGGCAACGTGTCGCCGACGCAGGACACGTGTTTGTTTTGAACCAGATGATGCAGGATATCTTCAGGCAGGGAGGTACGGGATATCGCGTTAAACATCTTTTACAAAGACCGGCATCGGCCAAAACGGGAACAACCGATTACGATGCATGGATGTCCGGTTTTACACCGCAATTGGTAAGCACCGTGTGGGTGGGATATGATGACGGCAGTCCGCTGCGGACCGTTCCCGATTCCCGGCTGGCTGCGGAAATCTGGGCGGAATTCATGGAAAAAGCACTGGCCGACCAAGCCCCTGCGTTGTTTCCGATTCCGCAAGGGGTAACAGGGGTGTATATTGATCTAAAAAGCGGAAAACTGGCCGGAGAGAACTGTCCCCAACCTCAATTTATGTATTTTGTTGCGGGTACCGAGCCGGAAGAATTTTGCGACGTGCATGGGGGAGGAAACCCCGAGAACGCAGGTCAATCCGGAGAAGGTGAGGGACTCGAATCGAATGCCGGCACCCCGTCTTCTCCCTATTCAAATGAATCATTCTGGAAACGGGTAAGAGACTGGTGGTTGTCTGATTGAGAAAAAAGAGCCCGGGGGAGAAGTGACAACGCCCGGGTCAGCACTCGTCACTTCCGCCGATTTTTCCTTCCCCGTCTGTAAAAACATGATCATTATGAATGGTAATGTAGCCGTGTTCATTCAACTGTTGCAATACTTCAAACAGGCTTTCCCTTTTACCTGCGGGTAATCGGCGCACGAAAAGATTGATCTCTTCAGGACTTACATTATTTGTGAAATGAACGCCGCCGTGTCGTGCAAAATGTTCTTGATTTTGATTCTCAGGACTCATGGTTGGTCCACCTTTCGTTTATTTTTTTAACGAATGAAATTGGCTCTTTAATGAGTATTGTGAACCCCGGAATGATATCCTATGATGGTAAGTTATTCAGCCAATAAAAAAGACAAACAGGGCAAGAATCATCTTCTTACCCTGTCTGCCTGTCCTAAAGAACAGTTGTGTCCTTATGTGAACAGTTTACTGTAATAAACAATATTTTCACAACGTTTTTCGAAAAATGTTCACAAGAAGGACACATTTTATTTTTGCTTATTCTTCCGCACCCAGTGCCCTCTTCAAATCATCACTCGAATTTTGCCATAATTCCGGTTTGTGTTCACTTAGCAATCTGGCCAGCGCCCCTTTTTCCGTGTCATTGAGGCCATCGAGGATAATGCGTCTTTTCATGGCAGCGTCCATATTGTTGACATGTTCGGCAAGAATTTTATAGCCCCTGCGTGCTTCACGATCGATCAGCATCTCACTGGCAGCCACTCCGGCATAATACGGTCCGTTTTCCCCCTGATCCGTCGCCACCCAGACAATCCACACCCGCTTACCGTCAGGAACTTCTTCCTTATTAGTGAAAAATTTGATTCCCCGTTCCACCTTGCTGCGTGCGTGCATGGCACCCATATCAACATAGGCCTCGTCTTCCTCAATAATCACGGGGGCAACATTGTTCAAGTCGATCATGCCCGACCCAAAACCACCGTGAGTCGATTTAGTGCTCATAATATTAAAACCGCCGGTTTTTCCCTTTTTATCATTGTTTGACAGATCCATCGCAAATTGAACCTCCTGTCAGTTCATTTGTTGATTCCTTAATCGTATTGTACATGATTTACTCCCCTCATCGCAAAAAAAGGACCACCTGCAAGTGCAATAAACACCTGACAGATGGCCAATGTTTAAAAGGGTAGGTTGAGTCCATTAGGCATAATAGTCTTCAATCGCTCCGGCTCCGCTACAATTTATGCAGTGGACCGAACCTTCACCGCTACAGTGATTGCAGGTTTCTCCCTGTAGATGTCCGCGGCCATGGCAAGAAGGGCATATCATATCACCATTTCCGTTACACCTGCAACAATCGACCATTTCAATGCCTCCTTTCATGACATTTTTACGAGACCGTAAACTGCTCCTCCTCTGTCGAGCCCTTCAGGGCCGTGGTGGACGAAGTTCCACCTGAAATCACCTGAGATACTTCATCGAAATAACCTGTACCTACTTCACGCTGGTGGCGGGTAGCCGTATACCCTCTGGCTTCACTGGCGAATTCAGCCTGCTGTAATTTGGAGTATGCAGCCATACCGTGATCTTTGTATTCATAAGCCAGTTCAAACATGCTGTGATTAAGCGCATGGAAGCCGGCCAGCGTAACAAATTGAAACTTATATCCCATCTTGCCCAGTTCAATCTGGAAGTTTGCGATCTCTTCGTCGCTCAGTTTCTTTTTCCAGTTAAAAGATGGTGAGCAGTTATAAGCCAGCAATTTGCCCGGGAATTTCTCATGAATCGCCTCTGCAAAGCGGCGAGCTTCCTCAAGATTGGGTTCGGAAGTTTCACACCAGATCATGTCGGCATAAGGTGCGTAAGCGAGACCGCGGGCAATGGCCTGATCCAGTCCGGCACGTGTGCGGTAAAAACCTTCCGTAGTCCGTTCACCGGTGATAAATTCGTGATCATAGGGATCCACATCGCTAGTGATCAGATTCGCCGCATTGGCATCGGTACGAGCGACCAACACGGTCGGTACACCCATCACGTCCGCCGCCAGTCGGGCGGAAATCAAGTTGCGTACAGCGTTCTGCGTCGGCAACAATACTTTTCCGCCGAGATGTCCGCATTTTTTCTCGGAAGAAAGCTGGTCTTCAAAGTGAACCCCGGCTGCTCCGGCCTCAATCATCGCTTTCATTAATTCAAATACATTGAGCGGTCCGCCGAATCCGGCTTCGGCATCGGCTACAATCGGTGCGAACCAGTAAGTATCATGATTGCCTTCCATATGATCAATTTGATCGGCACGCTGCAATGCCTGATTGATGCGTTTCACCACATGGGGCACACTGTTGGCGGGATAGAGACTCTGATCGGGATACATCTGTCCGGCAAGGTTGGCATCGGCTGCGACCTGCCAGCCGCTCAAGTAAATCGCCTTGAGACCCGCTTTTACCTGTTGTACCGCCTGATTTCCTGTGAGAGCTCCAAGGGCATTGACAAAGTCTTCGCTATTGACAAGATGCCAGAGGCGCTCCGCACCCATGCGGGCCAGGGTATGTTCGATTTGAATCGAACCTCTGAGACGCAATACTTCTTCTGCTGAATAGGGTCTTTCGATTCCCTTCCAGCGACTGTCGTTTCTCCAGCTTTCCTCCATTTGTCTGATCTGTTCCTGTTGATTCATGCTCATGTTACTCCACTCCTTATGATTTGTTTTATTTAAGGTAAATGTTGATATCCGGGAATTGTAAGGAATTCTTCAAAATCATCCTGACAGGTCGATTCCGTGAACAATCGGGCCGCCAGTTCATACTTGCCGGCTTCGTAATGTTCTTCACCAACTGCTTCTTTAATCTTGTTCAACTCTTCGTCACGGATTTGTTCATATAACTCAAAGGTAACTTTGCGGCCGTCAGCGAGGATTCCCTTCGGGTGACGAATCCACTGCCACACCTGAGCCCGGGAAATTTCCGCCGTGGCCGCATCTTCCATCAGATGATTGATGGGAACGGCGCCGCGACCATTGAGCCAGGCCGCGATGTACTGAATCCCGACACTTACATTGGTCCTGAGACCCTCTTCCGTAATCGTTCCTACCGGTGGCTGCAACAAATCCGCCGCGCTAATTTTGACGTCTTCCCGTTTGCGGTCGATCTGGTTCGGCTGCGGCATAATTTGATCAAAAATTTCCATAGCCACCGGAACCAGTGCCGGATGAGCCACCCATGTTCCGTCATGTCCGTCTCGGGCTTCCCGCAATTTGTCGGCGCGAACTTTGGCAAAGGCTTCTTCATTGGCCTGCGGATCATTTTTTACCGGAATCTGTGCTGCCATTCCTCCGATGGCCGGTGCATTACGACGATGACAGGTCTGAATCGCCAGCAGGGAATAGGCCCTCATAAACGGGGTGGTCATTGTCACCTGGGAACGATCGGGCAAAATCATTTTCGGATCATTGCGAAATTTCTTGAGATAGCTGAAAATGTAATCCCAGCGTCCGCAGTTTAATCCGGCAGAATGCTCCCGTAATTCATATAAAATTTCATCCATCTCAAAGGCGGCGAGGATCGTTTCGATCAAGACGGTCGCTTTGATGGTGCCCCGCGGAATTCCCAGTTCTTCCTGGGCGAAAATGAAGATGTTGTTCCAGAGGCGTGCCTCCAGATGGCTTTCCATCTTCGGTAAGTAAAAGTAGGGTCCGCTTCCCTTCTCGATTAATGTGCGTGCGTTATGATAAAAATAGAGGGCAAAATCGAATATGCTCGCCGAGACCGGCTTACCATCCAGCAAAACATGTTTTTCGTCGAGGTGCCATCCTCGCGGACGGACAAGCAACGTCGCCGTTTCTTCGTTTAATGTGTATGTTTTTCCGTCCGGGTTTTCAAAACGGATGGTACGATTAATCGCATCACGCAGGTTGATCTGCCCTTCCATCACATTGTCCCAGGTCGGCGAATTGGCATCCTCAAAATCTGCCATAAACACTTTTGCGCCGGAGTTTAAGGCATTGATGATCATTTTTCGATCGACCGGTCCGGTGATTTCTACCCGACGGTCCAGGAGATCGTCTGGAAGAGAATTGATGGTCCATGATCCTCTGCGGATATGTTCCGTTTTTTCCAGAAATTCCGGCATCTGTCCGGCATCAATCTCCGCCTGTCTTTCTTTCCGTTTTTCGAGAAGCATCTGTCTCGTATCAGTAAATTCTCTTAGTAGTTTCTCTAAAAATTGCATGGCTTCCGGAGTCAAGATTTCTTTATACTCCGGCTTCATCTCTGCTGTGATTTCCAGCCCAAGTGTCGTTCTCTCCGCTTGCCCACTCATTCTTCCCATCCTTTCTTTTGTGTTTCTGTTGTATTACAGTATATTTTATTTGTACTCTATTATGTAACAGTTTGTGATGCTTCGTCAACAGATTTTTTTTGAAAAGATTTATGGTATTTTTATGTAAATCGCTGATAAACCTGTTGTGACAAGGATTTAACTGTTATGATACATCGGTGGTTTTATGTTATTGTGTTATATAATAGGCTGCTGAATAAGGGATGTCAACCCTGTTTTATATCTAAGATAAATTGATGTTTGACATCTTTGTGAATTGGGTCAATAATATAAATTAAGTTCATGCAGATGGGACCGGAGCTTATGATAAACCTCCCAAACTCTCATCAAACAGCCTGAACAATCGCGAACGCGAGCAGGTATGTTTTTTAAAAAGTTTATATCGGTATAACAGGACTGCTGTTGTTTGTCCGACTTTCACGCCGAAAGATCGCCCACAAACATAACGCCAGTCAAACCTTTGCATGTTTCATGTTGCAACAACACGAACATGTATGGATGGTTTGGTTGGCGTTTTTTTATTATCCGTTTCTCCATGTTCTTGTGACTCAAAAAAGAAAGGAGGCAAAGTTTATGGCGGGAGCTCTGCAGGGAATCAAAGTGATTGACTTGACTAGGGTTTTGGCCGGTCCCTACTGCTCGATGATCCTCGGAGATCTGGGGGCTGATGTGATCAAGGTGGAAAGTCCTCTTCATCGTGATGAGACAAGGGGATGGGGGCCTCCATATACCAGCGGGGAAAGTGCCTATTACCTCTGTGCCAACCGCAACAAACGGGCAATGACCCTCAATCTGCGATCACAACAGGGGCGCGAAATTTTTAAAAAGCTGGTCCGGCAATCCGACGTGGTGATCGAAAATTTCAAATACGGCACGATGCGGAAATGGGGACTGGGATATGACACACTGGAATCCTGGAATCCGCAAATTATTTTGGCCTCGATTACCGGATTCGGTCAACACGGACCTTACCGGGATCGACCGGGCTACGACTATATCATCCAGGCCATGGGCGGATTGATGAGCATCACCGGCACCCCGGAGCAACCGATGAAAGTGGGGGTCGCCATCGCTGATATTTTGACCGGTCTGTATACGGCGATCGGGATTCTGGCCGCCCTGCAGGAACGAAACTTTTCAGGAAAAGGGCAGCAAGTGGACCTGTCCCTGTTTGATGCACAGGTATCGGCGCTGATCAATGTGGCCGGCAATTATCTCGTATCGGGAAAAATACCCGAACGCATGGGGAACCAGCATCCCAACATCGTACCTTATCAAGTGTTCGAGACTGCAGATGGCAACATGGTAGTAGCTGTCGGGAATGATCAGCAATTTGCACGTTTCACCCGGGTGATCGGACTGCCGCAGCTGTCAGAGGATGAACGATTCCAGACCAATTCAGCCCGTGTACAAAACCGCCGCGAACTGATTCCGCTTATTTCCCGACAAATGCTGCATAAGACGGCGGATGAATGGGCAAGCCTGTTGCACGATGCCGGCATCCCCAACGGGCCAATCAATGATATGAAAAGTTTGTTTGAAGATCCGCAGGTGCAGGCACGGGATATGCTGGTGGAAATGGCTCATCCGACGGCTGAGCTGGTGCGGCTCGTCGGCAGTCCGATAAAACTTTCCCGAAGTCCGGTGGAGATGAAACGACATCCTCCGCTGTACGGGGAACACACCGAAAATATTCTGGATGAACTCGGATTCACGCGGGAGGAAATCAGACATTTTCGGGCTAATCAGGATATATAATACGATATGAAAAGGAGTGTTTATGTCATGTTGGATTTTTCATTAACTGAAGAACAAGAAATGGTCAGAAAAATGGTGCGCAGTTTCGTCGACAAGGAAATTATGCCGTATATTCAAGAATGGGATGAGAAGCAGCACTTTGAGAGATCGATTCTGCAGCGTCTGGCGGAGCTCAACCTGATGGGAGTCTGTATTCCGGAAAAGTACGGCGGAAGCGGGATGGACTACAATACACTGGCGATTGTGTGTGAAGAACTGGAACGCGGGGACACTGCGTTTCGTACGGCCGTATCCGTTCACACCGGTTTGAACAGCATGACCCTGTTACAATGGGGCACCGAAGAACTGAAACAAAAGTATCTTGTTCCCCAGGCCAGAGGTGAAAAAATCGGTGCATTCGGGTTGACCGAACCCAATGCCGGTTCCGACGTAGCTGCACTCCAGACCTCGGCGAAGAAAGACGGCGATGACTATATTATTAACGGATCGAAGACATGGATATCCCTCTGTGATGTAGCGGACCACTTTATCATTTTTGCCTACACCGATCCTGCTTTGAAATATAAAGGGATGTCCGCTTTCATAGTCGAAAGAACCATGCCCGGTTTAACCACCCGCGCCATGAAAGGAAAACTTGGAATTCGCGCCGGTAACACCGGAGAGGTATTCCTCGAAGATGTGCGCGTTCCCAAGGAAAACCTGCTGGGGGAAGAAGGCGAAGGATTTAAGATCGCCATGTCTGCACTCGATAACGGACGTTTTACGGTGGCCGCAGGTGCATGCGGTTTAACCAATGCCTGTCTCGAAGCCAGCCTGAAGTACGCCCATGAAAGGAAAACATTCGGCAAAGAGATCGGCAAACATCAACTGGTGCAGCAGATGATTGCAAAAATGGTGTTGGGTCTGGAAAACTCACGTCTGCTGGTGTATCGTGCGGGCTGGCTCAAAAATCAAGGGAAACGCAACACGCGGGAGACCTCCCTGGCTAAATGGTACGCCACTGATGTCGCATTTAACTCTGCCAACGACGCCATTCAGATTCACGGCGCCTATGGATATTCCAATGAATATCCGGTGGAACGTTACCTGCGCAACGCCAAGGCCCCTGTGATCTATGAGGGAACGCGGGAAATTCATACGATTATGCAGGCGGAATACGCACTGGGTTATCGCCAGGACAAAAAACTGCGCAAAATGTTGCCCGCATGGCCCTTTGAAGAAGAGTAAACCGCTCTCGCTGTCCGGCATGATTTGACGGGGGTTATACAACAATGTACGATGGAAATACGTAAGTCAATGCCACAGTGAAGGTGAAGTCCATGCAATCTGCCAGAACCTATTTTATTGCCGGTCATGCCCGCCTGCCGCAGGGTATGGCTGCGAAAAGTGTATTCGATTCATTAACCATCACCGCGGAAGTGGATGCGAAATACGGAGTCATCCTGGAAGCTTCCTGCACCCTCGCCACCGAACACGGACGTGATTTTGTGGGTCGTGTCTTACGGGGTCACAGTCTGCGGGACGGGATTGAAACACCGATCGACATTTTGCAGACCAGTTATTGCGGGAAGGCTACCAACGCACTTGTTGCTGCATTAAAAGATTTGCACAAACAATTTTTACAGATCACGGCTACAGAGAGATAATAGGAATACAGAACGGCGATTTCCGAAACCGATATTGGAGATCAGCCGTTCTTTTCATGTTTACAGGTTTTTTTCCGAGAAACGAAGAATACGGAAGATTTCATGGATGACACGGGCAGGGCGTGCCGGATCTTCCAAAAAGTCCAGGGGAAAATAAAGTTTGTGATCCGATCGTTCTTTTTCTGAGATGGCCTTTACAATTTCGGATGCCTGAGAAAGTTCGACCAGACTTCCATCCGCCATCTGCAGATGGATGGGCATGCGATCCTCCTGTCCCGGCTGATAAACATAGTAAGGCATGTCGGAGGGCGCATCTACTTCAAGATAATATTCGGGATCGATTCCCGCTTCGTTGAAAAGGTGCTTTATTTCAGTTAATTTCCCGTCCTCATGCTCGTTCCATTCTACATATTTAAAAAGGCGGCGATTCATGAAGCGATCACACAGGTCGGATAAAACAGGGTCTTTTTCCCTCATCCACTCTTGAAAATAAAACAGGACCAGAGGTTCATCCATGGCGAGATATTCATCAAGAGATACGGGTTCCTTATTGAAAAAGGGGATCAGATGTACCGGTGTGGTCTGAAAGGAGTATCCCTCATGATACAGATGTTTGGCCCGCAAAAATATTTTTCGCAGCAGGACGTCGCCGCTGCGGGTCACCGGATGGAAATAAACCTGCCAGTACATTTGATAACGCGACATGATATAGTCTTCCACGGCATGCATTCCCGTATATTTGATGACGGCATGATCCTGATGGGGGCGCATCACCCGCAGAATCCGTTCCATGTCGAAGTTCCCGTAATTGGCACCGGTATAATACGTATCGCGCAACAGATAATCCATCCGATCGGCATCGACCTGGCTGGAAATGAGACTGACAATCAACTTGTTTTCATAAGTTTTTTCAATGATTCGCGCCACTTTATCCGGAAAATCCGGGGATACTTCACTCAGTATGCGGTTTATCTGCGAATCACCGAGAATAATCCGACGGCTCCATTCTTCGTGGTGGGTATCAAATACTTTCTCGAAGGAGTGGGAAAAAGGGCCATGCCCCACATCATGCAAAAGTGCTGCACAAAGGCATAACCATTCTTCTTCAAGAGTAAATGACATCCTCGTTTTAAATTTTTCCACAATCCTGCGCATGATTTCATAGACACCGAGGGAATGGTTGAAGCGACTGTGCTCTGCTCCGTGAAAGGTTAAAAATGTGGTTCCCAACTGCTTGATTCTGCGTAATCTCTGAAACTCACGGGAATTGATCAGATCCCATATCAAACGGTTGCGTACATGAATATATCGATGCACAGGGTCTTTAAACACTTTTTCTTCATCCAATTGATAATCAGTCTTATTGATTTCCATTTCGAATGTGCAACCCCTTTCTGTGTGAGGGTTCGATCGGACTACCGGTGTCAATGGGGATAATTATCCTTAATGTTGTGAAATTATTGAACTGCTTCTTCGATCATACCTTGAATCGGACTCCTTTTTCCGTGATCTCATAAAGGTAGGTTCCATCATCGTTATTCTCGGATAAAAATCCATGTTGTACCAGATAATTTATTTCTTCCTGCAATTCTGCAGAATATGGACCATAGTGATGATACTCGTATTTAAAGGGCAGGTCAAGTCCTACCATTTCAAGTAAATGGACAATCTTTTGCATTTTCTTTCTTCCTTTTACCGTTTGTAAATGACTCAAAATATTTAACACGCTGTATGCTGATCGAAACATCTTATAGCCCTCCTTCAATCAAGCTTTTATACTCATCGGGAACATAATACCTTTCGATTGAAATCGGCTTGTTCCTGATTTGTTTTATTATATCTGAAATATTCGATAACTCATTGCCCTGTCCTGTCCTATCGAACAAAAAAATTTGCTCGGATGCCTCTTTTTCCTGTTCATATGGATCAGGTTTTACTCCCCTTCACTATATGTACCGTCAGTATATCAAACAAACGTTCGTATAGAAAGTTCAAATATTTGCATCCACAAATCCATTCGTTTTCAATGTAACCGCCTCCAAACATGACTTCTTTTTGACTATTCACCCATAACCGCATCAATCGTGATGGCAATGTGTATAATGAGAACAGCCAGAGAAAGGAGACGGTTTGAAATGACCGTTCAAATGATTAAAAATCACCCTCGTACGGAACAAGAACCGGAAAAAATGCAGGAAATAAATGATCAGGCACAGAATGTTAATGTAACAACAAAGACAGGTCATGAACAGGGTGAACGTGCTATACGGGGTGAATCCATGAAGCATATAAAAACCTATCATAAAATGGAACGTGAAACTGATCAGGGAACTTTACTGATCGAAGGACCGGTCAGCGGTGCACTCCTCGCATCACTTCGGTTCCATGAAGGATTAAAAGCTTTCCGCCCCGCTCCCCGCCAGCAGGAAGCCCTGGTGAAAATCGCCGATTTATCTGAAGGACGGATCATCATTGCCCGCAACGATGATCTAGTGATCGGGTATGTCACCTACCTTCATCCTGATCCGCTTGAAAGTTGGTCCGATGCCGGAATGGAAGATTTGATCGAGCTCGGAGCCATTGAAGTAGCGGCATCTTACCGCAGCCGGGGGATATCGAAGGCGCTTCTGGAAGTATCCTTTATGGATCCGTTTATGGAAAACTATATTGTTTTTTCTACGGAGTACTACTGGCACTGGGATCTGAAAGATACGGGAATGGATGTATGGCAGTATCGCAAGATGATGGAAAAAATGATGGGCAGCGCAGGACTGAAGTGGGTGGCCACCGACGACCCGGAGATCTGTGCCCATCCAGCCAACTGCCTGATGGTTCGGATCGGTAAAAATGTACCGCTGAAATCGATAGAGCAATTTGACAACCTGCGTTTTCGCAACCGTCATATGTATTAAAAGTCGAACGGGTGACGGAAGAGTCGAAGAGAGGAGGTACGGACATGCAAGTACGACAAATCATGAGCCAGCGCTTTGCATGCATTTCTCCCGGGGACACCATGCAGCAGGCACGAACAGTCATGCTGTCCAAAAAAGTGCGCCACCTGCTGGTACTTGAAAATGATCGTCTGGCGGGTCTGGTGTCCGACCGGGATATTCGCGATGTTTTCCCGTCAACACTGGAATCTCCCGAGCAACACAGGGAAATCATAGAAACGCCTGTGGAAAAGTTCATGAGCCGGATGGTCATCACCATACATCCCAACGATTACATTGAAGAAGCGGCAATGCTGCTCTATGAAAACAATATCGGCAGTCTGCCCGTTATGGATGGCGATGAGATTGTCGGGATCATCACCATGAAGGACATCTTACATGCGATGATCGAATTGACAGGTTTACATACCCACGGTTCTACGATTAAAGTACTTGTTCCCGACCGCCCCGGCGTACTGGCGGAAGTAGCCGAAGTTTTCAAAAGACACCGGATGTCCATTAATAGTGTGATGGTTTCTTATCCGGAGAGCGAACGCCGACAGCTCAGCTTCCGCATCGACACCATGTATCCGCAGCAAGTAGTTAAAGAAATCAACGAAAGAGGCTTTGAGGTGGTTTGGCCTCCGAAAGAGGGCAATTATGAAAAAAAGTAAACCGTTGTTTGTCTATGATGATCAGTTGCTATCTTATAAATTTCACGAAAACCACCCCTTTAACCAGCAGCGGCTGCGGATGACGGTAGAACTGTTACAGGCCTGGGACGTGTTGCTGGATTCACAACTTGTGGCACCTGTAGCGGCAACGGATGAACAGTTGTTGCTTAATCATTCGGCGGAATATGTTGAAATGGTGAAAAAGGCAGGAATCTACGCATCAGAACATGGCGGGCAGACCGACCGCAATGATGACGGTAACGGATACGATGTTCCTGACTTGTTTACATCCCATGGTCTTGGAACGGAGGATACCCCTATGTTTGAAGGGATGCACAAGGTCGCGGCTCTCATCGCAGGCGGTTCCATTTTAATCGGAGACCGGGTGATGAAAGGGGAGATTGAACACGGCGTCAATTTTTCCGGTGGTCTTCACCATGCGTTTGAGGATCGTGCCTCGGGGTTTTGTGTGTATAATGACGCCTCAGTATTGATTCACCATCTTGTAAAAAATTATCAGGCGAAAGTACTTTATATTGATACGGATGCCCATCACGGGGACGGAGTGGAAGCCTCTTTTTATCAATCTTTGGAGGTGATGACCGTTTCCATCCATGAAACCGGTCGTTATCTCTTTCCCGGAACCGGATTCGTGTCGGATCGCGGTGCAGGAAAAGGTTACGGGTACAGCGTGAACATTCCGATGGACGCCTTTACGGAAGACGAATCATGGCTAGATGCTTTTCAGCAGGTGATGGAACGGGTTTTTTCTTTTTTTCGGCCAGACGTGATTGTGAGCCAGCATGGCTGTGATGCCCACTGGTTCGATCCGCTCACCCATCTCTGTCTCACCACTGAAAGTTACCGCAGGATTCCTCAATGGATCCATGAATGGGCACATACTTATTCGGAAGGGCGCTGGATTGCACTCGGCGGAGGCGGCTACGATATCTGGCGGGTGGTCCCCCGCGCCTGGGCCATGGTGTGGCTGGCGATGAATGATCTCCCCATCGAGGATCGGGCGATGCCGGAAGCGTGGTTGAACAAATGGCAAGCGCTTTCACCCGAAAAAATGCCGCAATCCCTGTTTGACCGGCAGGAATGGTTTAAGGAGATTCCGCGCCGGCCGGAAATCGAACAGAAAAACCGGCAGACAGTGGCTCAGATCCTGCGATTTTTTCCGTAATTGATATAAAAAAATTAAGGCACCCGAGGTTAACACGGGTGCCTGCGTTTATTTTAATAGAAAAAGACTTATTTCAGGAATAAAGGTGATAATCAATATGTCTAAGATTAAAATCAGCAAAAACGGCAGGGTGGCGTATACTAACCTCTCAAATTTCACATTGGCAATGTTCGAGGCGACAAACAAGTTGATGCCAACCGGCGGTGTCACCATTCCCACGGCCAGGTTGACCACCATGATGATTCCGAAGTGAACCAGGTCGATTCCCATCGCCGATACAATCGGGGCCAGAATCGGAGTCAGAATGATAATCACAGCCGAAGTTTCCATAAACGTGCCCACGATTAATAACAAAACGTTAATTACCAACAGGGTGATTACAGGGCTGTCTGTAAATCCCAGCATAAGGTCGGATAACTGTTGCGGGATTCTTTCTCTCGTCAACAGGAATCCGAAAATGGAAGCCGTTGCGATGATAAACATAATCACCGAAGTGGTAATCACGGATTCTGAAAAGATTCGGGACAGGTCTTTCAATTTAATCTCCCGGTAAATAAATAGTCCGACGATTAATCCATATACGACGGCAACCACGGCAGCTTCTGTCGGAGTAAAAACCGCCCCGTAAATCCCGCCCAGGATGATGACAGGCATTAACATCGCCAGGATCGCGTCAGCAAAGGAACGTATAAATTGTTGAAACGTGCTTTTTTCTCCGCCTCCGTACCCTTTTTTTAAAGAAATAATCAGGGCAACGATCACAAGTGATGTTCCGATCAGGATGCCGGGAATAATCCCGGCAATAAACAGGTCCTTGATCGATGTTCCGGCTGCTACCCCGAATAAAATCAAGGGAACACTCGGCGGGATGATGACTCCGATGGTCCCGCCGGATGCCTGTATGGCAGTGGAAAAATCTTTATCGTATCCCTTTTTCACCATCGCCGGTATCAAAATACTGCCGACGGCAGCCGTGGTAGCCGCAGCTGAACCGGATATGGCGGCGAAGAACATGCAGGTGATGATCGACACAATGGCAAGACCGCCACGAACCGGTCCAACAAGGGTGTTGGCAAAATTGACCAGCCGCCTCGAAATCCCGCCCGATTCCATAAGCTTACCGGCCAGGATAAAAAATGGAACGGCCATGAGAGGAAATGAGTCCGTTGCATTAAACATTTTTTGTGTGACGATCAGCAAAGGTACATCACTGGCATATACGAAGATCAGGGTGGCGGACAATCCCAGTGCTACCGCCACCGGAACATTAATAAACAACAGGAGCAACAATGTCAGGAAAAGTAGTAAGATCATGATTCCTCTCCTCTCAAATCACCAATAACCGTATACAGGAGATTGATCATCAACAGCACCCCGCTGATCGGGATCACTAAGTAAACATATCCCATCGGCAGTCCCATTGCAGGGGATGTTTGCATCATCGTTCTTTGGGAGAGGATGTACCCCTGGGTAACCATGACAGTGAAAAAAACAAGGCTTAGAAGAGTCGTGATAATCAATAAAATCTTTCGTAAGCTTTTGGGTAACATATTCATAAAAAGATCGACGCCGATATGGGCTTTGCTTCCCATGGCATAAGCGGCTCCCAAAAAAGTGATCCATACCAGCAGATAGCGGGCCGTCTCTTCTGTCCACGCCAGCGGATTATCGAGCACAAAACGGTAGACCACCTGCAGAAACACAACCACGACCATGACAAACATCATCAGGATTAAAAAGTATTTGATAACTGTGTTGATTACCTGAACTGCTTTTAAAAATATATCCACAGCGCAACCCCTCTTTAGTCATTGACCTGTTCATTTTGATCCGCTTTTCTCAGTTTGTTGACAAAGCTGCTTTTCCCATGAATGCGGGTTGAGTTGCAGCTTTGTCAACGAGCTCAGAAAGCGGAAAGCTTCCTGAGTATTTACATTATTTCGTGTTCAAAATCTTTTCGATCAAATCTTCGCCAAATTCTTTGCCGTATTCATCATATACCGGTTTAATTGCATCGCGGAACGCCTGTTTATCGATGTCCTTGATGATCTTGACGCCTTTTTCCTCAAGGGTCTTGAGAGAATCCTGCTCCATCTGGGCAATTAATTCGCGTTCATAGTCACCGGCTTTTTTCGCTTCTTCACGAATAATGTTTTGATACTCTTCGGGGATGGTATCCCAGACCACTTTACTGAACAGAATCACAGACGGTGAGTAGACATGTCCGGTCAGACTCATGTGGCTCTGGTTTGATTCATACAACTTATATTGATCTGCCACGATCGCCGGATTCTCCTGAGCATCCACGACACCCTGTTGTAAAGCGGTTAAAGCTTCAGTCCATGCCATCGGAGTAGGTTTGGCACCCATCGCTTCAAATGCTGCCAGGTGGATCGGATTTTCCATGGTACGGATTTTTAAATCCTTAAGATCTTCCGGTGAAGTGATATCCTTCTTGCCGTTTGTAATATGACGGAATCCGTTTTCAGCCCAGGCCAGACCGACCAGTCCTGCACTTTCAAGTCCCTTCAACAGTTCCTGACCGATTTCGCCATCGAGCACTTTATAAGCATGTTCACGGGACTCAAACAGGAAAGGAAGATCAACGACCCCGATCGGCTTGTAAAAGTTGGGCAGCGGACCGGTCGAGGTGATGTTCATATCTGCCGAACCCAGAGTTAACGCTTCAGTCAATTCTCTTTCCGCGCCAAGTTGACTTAACGGATAGATTTCAAATTTCACAATGCCATTGGTACGTTCTTCAACGTTTTTGGCCATCTGAAGCAGAGCAAGATGATAGGGATGCTCTTCGGTTAACGAGTGACCGGCTTTAAATACAAATGTTTTTTCCTCGGTATTCTGATCGCCGCCGTTGTTACTTGCAGAAGAGTTATTGCCACTATTTGCGGAAGGTGATTCATTCGTCCCTCCTCCGCATGCTGCCAGAAAGACGGAAAATACCAGCAGAACTGCAACCATCAGTATTGTTGTTTTTTTCATTTTGTAACCCCCTTAAATCTCCATAATATTTTGTCATTTCTAATGAATTTAACTTCCCGTATTCAAGATCAGTGAATGATGTACGCTTCTAAATCCCCCTTCCCCCGTCGACATTAAGAATTTCACCGGTAACCATTCTACTTTGATCTGAAGCCAGAAAAAGAGCAGCATTTGCAATGTCATCGGATTGAATGAGAGAACCCAGAGGAACACTGTCGATAAAAATATCTTTCTTTTCCTGTTCAACCTCTTCGTCTTTCTCCGAGATAAAGCGACCGAGCATGGGTGTGTCCGCCGGTCCCGGGTTGATGGCATTCACCCTGATTTGGTAAGGAGCCAGTTCAATCGCCAGTGCCTTTGTCAGCATAATGGCACCGCCTTTTGAAGCACAGTAGGCATTGAGGCCCGGCCTGGCCCTGATTCCCGCAATCGAAGCAATATTAATCATCGTTCCCTGCTTTCTTTCTTTCATATGGGGAACAACATATTTGGATGTGAGAAAGATAGATTTTAGATTTACATCTAGAATACGACTCCAGGATTCGATCGTCAATTCCTCAATCGCTGTAAAAACCTGAGGAATTCCCGCACTGTTGACCACGATGTCGATCTGGCCAAAGGTTTGTAACACTTCCTCCACCATTTTTTTGACATCCTGATCATTCGACACATCTGTACGAATGGCAATAGATTGAGTTTCTCCAATGATTCGTTGGGTTTCACAGGCTGCATCATAATTTAGGTCTACGACGGCCACCCGCGCTCCTTCTTCAGCAAATTTAAGGGAAATCGCTCTGCCCATACCCGAGCCGGCACCGGTGACAATCGCAACTTTTCCATTGAGTAACAAGGTTTTTTGCACCTCCTTTACAGATTCAAAACAACCATGCGCAGGTCGGTTAAATGTTCGATGGCGTATTTAGGGCCTTCTTTTCCCAACCCACTGTTTTTGACCCCGCCATAGGGCATGACGTCATTACGATAGGTGGAGACGTCATTAATGATAACGCCGCCGTATTCGAGGGTTTGTGCCGCTTTCATGGCGATCGACAAATTGCTGGTAAAAATACCGGCCTGCAGCCCGTACTCCGAATCATTGGCCATGGCAAATGCTTCTTCGATGTGGTCATATGAAACAATCGATACAACGGGAGCAAAAATTTCCTGACAGACCACCTTCATCTCCGGTGTGGTCCGTTGCAACACGGTGGGATAGAACAGTGCCCCGTCCCGGTTGCCGCCTCGCAGCAATTCCGCCCCCTGTGCAACTGCTTCCCGCACCCATTCTTCCGCTCTGATCGCTTCCCGTTCACTGATCATCGGTCCCACATCGGTTTCGGGATCTTCCGGATTGCCCACTTTTAACTGATCAACATATTGCAAAAATTTTTCTGTAAACTGTTCGAGAACCGAAGAGTGCACCAGGATACGCTGGACCGCGATACACGCCTGCCCCGCATTATGAAAAGAGCGGCGGGAAATGATATGGGCTGCCTGATTGATATCGGCATCATCATGCACGATGTTCGGCGAGTTATTGCCGAGTTCCAACGCAACGTCACGCATGCCGCTCCGTTCTTTGATGCGTTTCCCTATTTCATACGATCCGGTAAACGTATACATGTTGATTCGTTGATCGTCCAGCATCCATTCCCCGACTTCACTTCCGGATCCGGTCAAAATATTGAGATAACCGTCGGGCAGCCCTGCCTGCCGCAGGATGTCCAGCATATTGAAGGAGGCAAGCGGCGTACTTGTGGCCGGTTTCAACACAACGGTGTTACCGGCGGCAATTGCCGGAGCAATTTTGTGCACACCAAGCAAAAGAGGATAGTTAAAGGGTGTGATGGCACCGATCACTCCCTTCGGAACACGAATGGCAAATCCCATCCTGTTCTCTGCTCCCGGGGTAGCATGCAACGGCACCATCTCTCCGTTGATTCTTTTAGCTTCTTCAGCCGACAGTCTCAACGTGTTGATCACCCGGTCCAGTTCTCCCTGAGCATCTTTCAGCGTTTTTCCCACCTCATGCACCAGGGAAAGTTCCAGTTCCTCTCTCCTTTTTTCGGCAATTTCAGCAGCTTTCAATAAAATCTCATACCTGCGGTAAGGAGAAAGTTTCTTCCTTTGAAACGTTTCTTTCGCCGCCGTTACAGCATCATAAACATGCTGCTGCCCAGCTTTTGCAATTTCTGCAATCACTTCGCCCGTAAATTTATTTTTCACCGGGATATATTCTTTTGTCTCGACCCAATCTCCATTGATAAACAAATGATACTTCATCTATCGCACTCCCCCTGCGGTCTGTCTTTACTCTTTGATCGACATAATTTCATCCGTGATCGCATCTCCGAATTCCTTTGTTGTCGCGTCTCCGTTGAGATCAGGCGTACGAATCTTTCCCTTTTCAAGAACCGTTTCAATTCCGTTTAAAATCCAATTGTAACATTCCGGATAACCAAGGTGGTCGAACATCATCGCGACGCTCCAGATCTGGCCGATCGGATTGGCAATCCCTTTTCCCGCTATATCCGGTGCCGATCCGTGAATCGGTTCAAACATGGAGGGATACTTTTTCTCGGGATTGATGTTTCCCGACGGAGCAAAACCCAGTCCCCCTATGATGGCAGCACCCAGGTCGGTCAGGATATCACCGAACAAATTACTTGCAACGACGACATCAAATTGCTCGGGGCGTGTGATGAAATATGCAGCCAGAGCATCGATATGATAGATATTCGTCTCAATTTGCGGATATTCACGGTTGACTTCTTTCACGATTTCATCCCAGAAGGGCATCGAATGGTTGATTCCGTTGGATTTTGTTGCAGCGGTAACACTGGACAATTGGTGGTCCGTTGCATATTGATAAGCGAACCGTATAATCCGTTCCGTTCCGTACCTGGTGAAAACATTGTTTTGTACTGCGATTTCATAAGGTGTCCCTTCGTGAATACGTCCGCCCATATTGGAATATTCGCCTTCCGTGTTTTCGCGAATCACAACAAAATCGAGATCCTTATGATCTTTGTACCTCAAAGGACTCTGTAGCCCTTTTAAAAGTTTAATCGGCCGCATATTCACATACTGCTGAAAAACTCTTCGAATCGGCAAAATAATTTCCCACACGGAGATATGGTCAGGAACCTGCGGATCACCGATTGCCCCTAGAAGAATGGCATCATACTGTCTCAATATATCGAGACCGTTTTCCGGCATCATTCTTCCATGTTGCAAATAATACTGGCAATTCCACGGAAAATGATTGATTTCAAATTGGATTCCGCCGTGCTTTTCCGCAACGGCATTCAGGACCTTCAGACCCTCACTCATCACTTCCGGCCCGACACCATCTCCCGCAATCACCGCCAGAGAATAATGTTGCATAATCTCACCCCCTTCTTATACGGATTAAGTTATGCAAAAATGATGCCAAAACAAAAATTGGCCGGATTGGGGGTGATTTATTTGCATTGTGTTGCGTTTTGCAACATTGTTGAAATTATGCGCAACATTCACTCCGGTTGTCCGTATTTTTTAAGTTTACGCCAGAGAGTGGATCGATCGATACCCAGCCTTTTGGCTGCGCGGGTTTTATTCCCGTTTTCCTGTTCAAGGGCCGTCCATATCATCCACTTTTCCATCTCATTCACTTGGGACTGTTCCATTTGTGTTTCAGCGACTTTCTTTTCGAAAAAAAGCGCTTCTTTTATGGTGATGACATTTCCTTCTGCGAAAAGGGTCATCCGTTCGACCACATTTTGCAGTTCTCTTATATTTCCGGGCCAATGATATTTTTGCAGCAGGGAAATAACCTGCTCATCGGCACCTTCAAGTTTCCGTCCGCGATTCTCATTCAATTTTTCGATAAATGCATGAACGAGAAGGGGGATGTCCGGCAACCTTTTTCGTAACGGTGGCAGTTCCAGGGTTAACAGGTTGAGGCGGTAAAATAAATCGGCGCGAAACCGTTTTTGCGCCACCATTTCTTCTAAGTTGATATTGGTTGCGGCAATCACTCTCACATCTACGGGAATCATGCGTTGTCCACCGATGCGGCGTACCTGTCGCTCTTGAAGTACCCGGAGAAGCATCGCCTGTATTTGTAGCGGCATTTCTCCGATTTCATCGAGAAAAAGGGTGCCTCCGTGGGCAAGTTCAAATAATCCCATTTTCCCGCCGCGGGTTGCTCCGGTAAACGCTCCTCCTTCGTATCCGAAAAGTTCACTTTCCAACAGACTTTCCGGAAGGGCGGCACAGTTGACGGCAACAAACGGGCCGATCGCTCTCGGGCTGGCAAGATGGATCCCCTGGGCGAACAACTCTTTTCCCGTGCCCGATTCTCCTAATATCAATACCGTGGCCGAACTACGGGCAAACTTGTAAGCAAGATCGCGACATTCCGATATTGCAGGGGAAGTGCCGATAATATCGGTCAACTGATACTTGGCCTCAAGTCCCGTTTGATGCATTTTTTTGCGGATTTTCATCTCCAGATTCTGAAGATCGGTAATTTCTTTAAAATTGGAGACTGCCCCGACAACCTTCCCCTCTTCAACGACAGGGAGGCGATTGATCACCAGTTTGCGTCCGAGAACTGTGGCGATGTCGCCAATTTCTTTTTTTCCGGTCCGAAGCACACGCAATAAATCTGAATTAGGGATATATTTTGTGATTTTTTCTCCGATGATATCTTCGGGCAGACCCAAAATTTTTTTGGCATGACGATTCACGAGAAGTATGCGGGCATCCTGATCAACCGCGATAATCCCGTCGTGAGAGGAATCCACAATCGCCTGAATCCCTTTCACGGTCCAATTGTTTCGCACGATTTATCAACTCCCTGGTTATCAATTCCTCCACCTTCGCACCCTGAAATATGATCATCGCTTCTCGTAAAATAAATAACCGCCGGGGAGCGGTTTTTAAAATATGACTGCATCAGCAAATAATTTATTTCTGGCAGACGTGACACTAGCCAAACAATTTAATATTGTAAGCCTGAAGGATGGCTCTCGGCACAAAAAAACGTGCCGTCATCAGCGGATCAACGATCTGAGATATTTGAGACTGACCGGTGGCACTGAACAACATTGTCAATTCACCGAGAGACAGGTCCGTATGCGGCAAAATAGTATCGATCATCACTTCAACGGCTGTTCTGGCTGCATCATCCACGGTCTCTTTGGACACGATACTCGCGATCCCTTCCCCATTTTCTACAAAGGGGTATGGAATGGAACAGCCTTTGATTACATCGAGGGTAACCGTAACACGTCCCGGGATTTCAATTCCGGTCACCCCGATTTCCCCGTCTCCCATCGCAGCGTGCAAATCACCGAGACCGAACAATGCCCCTTCCTGAAAAACGGGAAGGTAAACGGTCGCTCCCGTCGTGATCAGTTTCGTATCCATGTTGCCGCCATGAGCACCCGGCGTCCCACATGATACGGGATCGTCAACAGGGGCCACTCCGATCACACCGATCATGGGATTTAGGGGGATTCTGATTTTTTCATTAAATACGGCCTCGCCGTTTTCGACCGGAATCATTTTTATAAGAAACTGATCGATTCGATGACCCATCACACCCAATTCCGGTCCTACCACCATCACGCCCTGTTGATGTAGTTGAATATCATCAATGGTCACTTTCAGGATATCTCCCGGTTGAGCATCTTCAACATAAACCGCTCCCGTAGCCGGATTGACCTGATCCCAGTCAATCCGATCAATCGGTGTGGAGGAAGACTGAATCTGGTTTTGAAAACAATCATATGTGTCGATCGTCACCTGATCCCCGCTGCGCACTCTGGTTGCTATCGGATTTTTCTTATCGAAGGCATAGAAAAAATGGTCTCTGGCAAGGTTATATACCATGTGAACTCTCCTTTTTTCTTTATTATATCAATTATATCAGATAAGAGGCCGGAGGAAATGAATATAAGTCCCTGAGTTCAGCCGGAACATTCTTACATTAATATTAGATATACATAACTTCTTTTACACCCTGAACTCCCTTTATTCGGTTGACCACTTTAATCATGAGGTTTTGGTCGAGTACACGTATATGAAGTTGAATGGATACCATCTCTTCTTCGTCAGATGATTCATCAGACATTGATATGTTTCGGATTTCCACTTTTTCTTCGTCAAGAATTTTTATGATATCAGCTAATTGATCCGTAACATTCCATACTACAATTTGCAGTTCCTTCTCTTTTTTGGACTTAATAAATTTATGACCGAGTCCTCTTAGCAGTATTACGTTAACCAGAACAATTATCGTGGTTATAATCGCAGGCAGGTAAAAACCCGCACCCACACTTAAACCAATCGCTGCCACCACCCATAAAGTGGCTGCAGTAGTAATCCCGGTTACGATCCTGTTGGAATGACGCAATATTGCTCCCGCTCCGAGAAATCCAATTCCGCTGATGACCTGAGCCGCCAGACGCGCAGGATCGAAGCGGGCGTTCGGGTGATTCACCATATCACTAAAACCATAAATAGACAATAACATAATGAGTGATGATCCCAGTGAAACGAGCAAATGTGTTTTTACCCCAGCCTGTTTATTTCGCTGTTCCCTCTCCCATCCGATTAAACCGCCAAGTACCGCTGCCAGTATCAGTCTTTCGATCACGATCAATATATCTACTTCAAATGAAAACATGGATATACCTCTCCTTTTATTAGAAATACACTTCTCCAAAATGACAAAAAACCCATCACACATTGAAATACATGCTTTCATGTGCAATGGGTTTCTCCTTATCTCTACCCTGTTATTTTGAAATTAATATCCTTTCTTCTGATCCTGCCATTGCCATAGTTCCTTGGAAGAAGTAGATATGCCGATAGCTCCGCCGTCCAATGCGGACTGTACATCCTGAAGGTCAACAATCAGTCCTCCCGCAATTACAGGGACATTCAGTTCCTTTTTAATTTTTTTAATCACTCTGGGAATGACCAGTCCGGGAAGTACTTCGATTGCATCGGGTTGGGAACTCTTGATAACTTTGATTCCCTTATCCAAAGAAACAGAATCGAATACAAACAACCTTTGAATCGCAATCAGGTTGTATTGTTTAGCCGAAGTTATAATGTTAGAGCGCGTGGTAACGATACCATCCACCCCGATTTCCTCAGCCAGATAACGTACACCCCATTGATCTTTACCCAGTCCTTCCAGTAAATCAACGTGGACGAAGGCGAGTTTCCCTGAGTCTGTTATCAGCTTAACGACTTGCTTCAAGTTAAAGATATTGCCGAATAGCAAAAATGAAACACTGGATGTTGTTTGTAATAAGCTGTCAAGGTCATCTTCGGTAACGAGGGAGGTAATGATAGGTTTGTTTTTTAATACATACTCCATTGTTGTCATCCTGATAACACTCCCCGCTACTTTACTGCGAATAAATTATAACTCTGTAATTCAAACTATATAGGATAGAATACCATATATATCTATAGGTATAAAGCTGAACATATTCCCAACATTACTTGGAAAACAATGTGGATAAATAGCGACTGACAGGCTCTTGATTTGTCAGGGCACTTTGAATATCAAAGAAACGATTTCCCGTACGCCGGGTCAAAAAGTCATCGGCAGTTCTTACCATCTCTTCTTCTATACCATAAACGAGTTCACCAAAAAGACACTCATCTATGTTGAACTCTTTTGCCCGATCTTTATTTTGCATGATTTTGTTAAACACCTTAACCACATTGCTCCCATACCGGTTTACCAACTTGCAAGAAACTTCAGAAGAAATTCCTAACGATTCTCCTTCAGTGACCCATTTATTTTTGAATGCAGCAAATTCTGAATCGTCATCCTTGATACTATCCCCTTTTTCCAAGTGGTTGTATCCAGCTGTGTTCCCCCCGGAAATTTTTATTTTGTCTGTTGTACTTTGAGGGAAGCTCTTTTGCGACTCCTGCTCAAGTTTTAGACAAACCAGATCGACTACCCTTTCCGCCATTTTTCGATACCCGGTTAATTTCCCGCCAGCTATAGAAATCAAATCTGACTCAGAGACAAATATTTCATCTTTTCTTGATAATTCAGAGGGAGACTTCCCGGATTCATGAATGAGAGGTCGCAATCCGGCCCAAAAAGATTCGACATCCTCCCTTATAAGCTTCAGACTTGGAAACATTTGATTTGTTCCGTTTAAAATGTAAGATATGTCTTCCTCTGTAACATCCGGGTCCTCTAATGGACCGTTGTAATTGGTGTCCGTCGTACCAATATAGGTTTTGCCGTCACGGGGAATGGCAAACATCATGCGCCCGTCGGGAATATCAAAATAAACGGCTTGTTGAAGGGGAAAACGACTTTGATCCACGACCAGATGAACCCCTTTAGTCAGATGCAGAAATTTCCCCTTTTTGGAATGATCCATTTCCCGAATTGTGTCCACCCATGGTCCGGTTGCGTTAACTACTTTTTTTGCATATAGTTCATACGTTTCTCCCTCTGCCACATCCTCAACATGGACTCCCACCACTTTACCTTCTTTATAAATAAAACGGTCTGCCTTAGCATAGTTAACCATGGTGGCTCCGTAATGGAAAGCTGTTTTTAACACCTCTATAGTCAAACGGGCGTCATCCGTTCGATATTCTACATAGTAACCTGAACCGATAAGAATATCTTCACGCAATAACGGTTCTTTGTTAAGCGTTTCTTCTTTATTAAGCATGACACGGCGTTCGTTTTTTCTGACTTTCGCCAGATGGTCATAGACCCAGAGTCCAAAGGAAGTCATCCACTTCCCATAGGTTCCTCCCTTAATAATTGGAAGCAACATCCATTCAGGTATCACAATGTGCGGCGCATTGCGGTATAGAATCTCGCGTTCACGTCCAACCTCCTGAACTAATTTAATTTCTCCCTGTTTCAAATAACGCAGTCCCCCGTGTATTAACTTGGTGGAACGACTGCTGGTTCCCATGGCAAAATCCTGCATTTCAATCAAACCTACATCTAACCCTCTAACCGAGCTATCCAAAGCAATTCCCGCCCCGGTGATTCCCCCGCCAATAACGAGCAAATCCATTTCACGGGAAGCCATTTCATGTAAATAACGTTTTCTCTCCAGACTAGAAAAGCTTCGACTCACTTGAATCACCTTTCTGTGTTTATTTAAGTAAAAAACCACAACAATCCTTGCATAACCCTCTGCAGCCAGATTATTGTGGTTTCTCATTGACTCCGTCCACGATTATATATATTCGTTTGTCTATAAATTCAACTCTACCTGAAGTCTTTCCTTATCCCTTTTAAGTTCTTCCAAATCAGTATTGGGTGCGTATTCCAAGATTAATTGACACGGGGCCTTAATCTTATTTAACTCTTCGAAAATCGGGTTCCAGTTAATTGTGCCTTTTCCTACAGGTAAATGTTCATCTCCCTTACCTGAGTTGTCGTGAAGATGCAAGGAAATGAGCCGTTGCTGAACCTGACGAATCATCTCTGCAACATCCCATTGATTGAGATGGGCATGCCCCGTATCAATCAAATAACCTGCTGTATCATCGATGTGATCAAGGAATCGTACATATTCTTCCTGAGTAAAAATAGAAGATCCATTATACCCCACATTTTCCACAGCTAATCTGACCCCCAGAGGAGCGGCAACCCTGCATAGTTCATTAATATACTCTTCCGCTCTTTTTTGAGCTGTTTTTTTGTCAAATACAGGTGAAAAACAAAAACCAGGGTGGATCACTACATGTTCTGCCTCTATATCATGAGCAAATTCGATTGCTTTCTTGTACTCATTGAACGAAGCCTGACGAATTGCTTTGTTTTCACTGGTTAAATTGGTATCCCAGGCAGTCGGATGGACCGTATACCCCACGCCGTAATTCTTTAACATCCCTCTCATTTTGGCTATTTTGTCATCTACTTCATCCCATTCGATTCCATCCATTAATATTTCTATTTTGTCTGCCCCGTACTCTATTAAAGCATCCACATTTTTTTCAACCGGTTGAGTTAATAAAATAAGGTCAGAGTAACAAATTTCTTTGTTCATTTTATCCCACTCCTAGGTATAAATAAGTTTGTGTTCAAGAACCTTCAATTGTACACGGTCCCCTTTATTTATCACAACATCATTGGGTACATCCATGATCAAATTTTTCCCTCCGGCTTCTACGATGACTCTGAACCGTTCTCCGAGGAAAATCACATCCTGAACATCTGCATCAAATCCTTCTCCATTCCCTACACTGATATCCTCCGGGCGAAGAAACGCTTCCACTTCGGCATTATCAGCAAGTTCATTTTGCCCATGATAAGTCATCTGATAAAAACCAAAATCAACGGATAATCCTGATTCATTCTTTCGGATAATTCCATTTAGTCGATTTACCTGCCCGACAAACTGGGCGACAAAAGGAGAATGAGGATGATGATATATTTCTTTCGCTGTTGCCACTTGTTCAACAACACCCTTGTCCATCACGGCAATTCGATCTGCAATCGCCATTGCTTCCACCTGATCATGGGTGACATAAATTGTTGTAATTTGAAGCTTTCGAAACAACTGGGCCAACTCAATTCGTAGATATTCCTTTAATTTTGCATCCAACGCTGTTAACGGTTCATCCATTAATAACACCTTCGGTTCAATGGCAAGAGCTCTGGCCACAGCTACCCGCTGTTGTTGCCCGCCTGACAGTTGAGATGGCTTGCGGTCTCTCAGTTCTTCGATATTCATCATTTTTAATAACTCATTTACTTTCTCGTTTTGTTCCTGCTTGCTCTTTTTCCGCAATTTCATACCGAAAGCAATGTTCTCAGCCACGGTCATAGTAGGGAAAAGAGCATACTGTTGAAAAACGACACCGATCCCTCTTTTTTCCGGTGGCAAACCGCTGACATCCTGTCCGTTAATTAAAATGGATCCTGCGCTCGCTTTTTCCAGCCCGGCAATAATGCGCAAAAGTGTACTTTTCCCACAGCCGGAAGGGCCCAATAAAACTAACACTTCTCCTGTTTCGATTTTTAAATTGATCGGTTCCAGTGCCTGTGTTCCATTCGGATATATTTTTGTTACATTGTTAATATGAATGTGCACATTGCTCATCTAAACCCCTCCATTTCTAGTAAAAGTTGATGATTGATTCGACCTGTGCAAAAAGTACATGAGAGGTATTGCAAGAATGAGGAACACCACTGTAAACGCGCTGCCGATCTCGATCCTTAAAGATGCGTAAGCCTCGTATAATCCTACCGGCAATGTCTCTGTTAACGGGGTATACAGGAAGAATGTCATGTTAAATTCCCCCAGAGATAACAGAAACACGAGCATGGAGCCGGAAATAATGGCAGATTTAATACTGGGAACGATGACTTTGAAAAATCGGTAAAAGGGGCCTGCTCCCAGACTTGCCGCGCTTTCTTCTAATGCAATAAAGTTCTTTGTTCTTAATGTTCCAATTACCGTACGAAACATTAATGGAAATGTAACAATGACATGCCCAATCAAAATCAATCCCCCCGCACCTCGGAGCAATGCATAAGTTTGAATTAATGCAAGAGCAATGGCAACCGCCGGTATAGAGATGGGAAGCGTTAAGATTTCCTCAAAAATTCTCATTATTCTTCTACGGGACTTGTAAAACTGATAGGCAGTCATGGTTCCCAGAAAAATGTTGATGACAACGGTTAAAAGTGAAATGGTGAGTGTAAATAATATGGTATCACCGTAAAAATGAAATACTTCTTTATACCATTTGAAGGTCCATCCCGATGAAAATAATTCAGTTCCCCAATATCCCGTCACAGAGCCAATAATCGTAAAGAAAAGGGGGAGTATCATAAACACACTGACAAGCCCGATCAGAAAATAGACACTAATTTTGCCCACTTTTTGCATGTTAACGCTCCCCTCTTTCTAATACGAATCTATAACCCACATTTAACATGATCGTAATAACACCTACCACCACTGCAATCGCACTTGCCACTTCAATTTTAAAGCTTAAGGTAAATTCATTGTACATCAGGATCGGCAGAATATTAAATTGATTAGCCAGTGTAAAAGCGGTTCCAAAGGCACTCATCGACGTCGAGAATGCTAATGCTCCGGCTGCAATAAAGATGGGGAATACAGTGGGCAGTACAACGTAGCGAATTGCCTGCCACGGGGTTGCTCCCACTGTTCTTGCAGCTTCTTCCAGGGTACCGTCAAATTCAACGATGGCTCCATATAATGTCATGATGTTTCGCGGTATCTGAAAATAAAGATAGGCCAAAAAAATACCAAATATCGTGTAAGCAAAAACCATCGATTTTTCCCCTGTCAGCGCCTCTAATAACGCAGGCATCACACCGGTTGATCCAAACAAAATAATAATCATGAAGCCTACGACCACACCCGGAAAAGACATAGGGAAAGTTAACAGGGTAAAGTAAATGGTTTTTCCGGGAAATTCGTGTCTGGCCAGAAAAAAGGCTAGTACACCGGAAATAACTAATGAGACCACCGTGACGGCAAATGATAACACGAGACTATTGACCAGTGCTGACGAATAATAAGGATTCGTCAGCATCTGGGTATAATTATGCAGCGTTAATCCATCTGCACCTTTTAAGCTGGTTATAAACAAGATCACTAAAGGATATAGAAAGAAAAAACTAAAAATAATCACTATTGGGATTAAGAATGCAATTGCTCCTCTGTTTAACATTGAGCTCCCCTTCCCGTTTACTGGGAGATTACTTCTCCCTTCCACTGTTCAATTACATCTGACTGCACATCGTTTAGTTTAACAAAATCAACATCCATCGCACGTTCATAATCACTTGCCGGTAAGAATTTGCTTTCTGTCTCCTCAGGAATATCTACATTTCGAATCGGACGAACAAAACCCTCTGCAAATAATTTTTGTCCCTCATCAGACAGGATAAAATCGATATATTTCTTTCCTTGCTCAGCATGAGGAGCATCTTTTACCAAGGAAATAATGTAAGGGATTTTTAACGACCCCTCTTTGGGAATCACAACCTCGATCGGTGCTTCATCGTTATATTTCATTTTGTAACCGTTAAAATCGGCATCAATTAAAATCGGAATTTCCCCTTTAACCACCTTGGCAGTAGCGGTTTGCTTGGGATGAATGGCTCCATTTTGTTCTAATTTTTTTAGATATTCTATACCCGGTCCCCAGTCATCCACTGTTCCTCCCATAGCCAGGTTTGCCGCAGTTACTACACTGTATCCCACCGCAGCAGATGTCGGATCCAAAAATCCTACCTTACCCTTGTATTCCGGCTTCAACAGATCTTCCCATGACTGGGGAACCGGCACGTCTCCCAGAGCATCCGTGTTACAAATAAATGAGATTGCTCCGTAATGAATGGTCATCCATTTACCTTCGGCATCTTTTAACTGATCGGGAATTTCATCAAAATGCTCGGGCTTGTACGCCGCAACAACGTCCTTTTCTACGGCCTGAGGACCAAATACAACACCATAATAAGCAACGTCCGCAACAGGATTATCCTTTTCAGCAATAAGTGAGGTCAAGGTTTGTCCGCTGTTTTTGTTGTTTGGCGGAACTTGAATTCCGGTTTCTTCATAAAAAGCGGCCTGAATAGCTTCCCAATTTGCCCATTGTGGCGGATTGTTATAAGCAATGGCCACTTCATCCTTTCCAGAGCATCCGGTTACACTGAGAATGAACAGAAAAATCGCGAATACAATCGAAAGCTTTTTACCCATGATTAAAACCTCCCATTTTTAAACTTAAACATGTTCTTCCTTTAATACCTGATTACAATGGCTGTTTCCTCTGTACTCTTTGACTTAAGGATAAATCCTCCTTCCCCATCATTCATCACAATAAATATGGAAAACTTCCTTTTAAGGAATTTTGTAAACAAGTTAAATCATTGATTACTAAAAATATCTTGAATTTGTGCAATACTGTCTAATAGGTAGTTGGGATAAATGTCGATCCCTTTCATATCCTTTTGATTGGTAATTCCCGTCATAACCAGAGCCGTTTTCATTCCGGCATTTCTACCCATTAAGATATCTGTCTGCAAACGGTCGCCAATCATGATACATTCCTCAGGCTGTAACCCCAGCGTTTCCAGAGCCACATTGGCCATGATAGTGGAAGGCTTGCCAACAATTACATCTACCTGTTTTCCCGTTACAGCCTCTATGGCACCTATCATTCCGGCAGTATCAGGAACAACGCCGTTTTCAACAGGACATGTCGGGTCCGGATTGGTTGCTACCATTTTAGCACCGTTTTTAACTGCTTGTAGGGCCAAATTTAATTTATTATAGTTAAATTGCCGATCCCAGGATATAACGACAACATCCACATCTTCCGGATCGCAGGTAATGATATGCCCTTTTTCCTGTAATTCATCAATAACAACCGTTTCTGCAACAGGCAAAATACGGGCCGTCTTATGCATCTTTGACAAATATTCTGTCAGGACAAAAGACGAATTAATAATTTCGTTTATTTCTGCTTTAATTCCCAAACGTTGAAGTTTTTCAACTTTTTTCATTCGAGTTTCCAGAGGATAATTGGATAAGAACAATATCTTTTTTCCTTCTCTCCTCAACATGCTGATGGTTTCTTTGGCCCCGGGAATAAGCTGATCGCCTATGTAAACGGTTCCATCCAAGTCAAAAATAAATCCTTTTATCTCTTTCACACGAAGGTCTCCTTTGCTTAGATTAAGAAAATGAAAAAGAGACCATCCACAAAACAAATAACATAACCGTTCAGCGGTTACTGAAATTTGTTTAATGGGTGGTCTCCGTTACTCTTCCCCAAAAAGTATTAAATTAAATTTTCTTAATTGTCATTCATTATTTGAATCGAGTATATATCATGTGTCAATGGTTTGCAAGAGATATTTTTATTTTTCCTTTTGACTTGAGCCTCTCTTTTTCGTTTCAAGACAGATGCTGATTCAAAACAATCATATGCGACATAACATGTACTAAAGTATTTTTGGATGTGAGAAAAATGGATTTGCTTATTCGCAAAATAGAAAACGAGTATGGTTTTGATGTCGATGATGTCACAATGATCAAAGACAAGCCCCGCTTTAGTTTTGTAGCAAAAATCAAAACATCTGACGGAAAGGAGTTTGCGGTGAAGTCGTTATATCTCGATGAACAAAGGCAAAGATTCATCGTGGAATCCGAAAAATTGTTGTCCAAAAAAGGATTGAAAATTGCGAAGCCCGTTAGAACAACAAGAAAAAAACCTTACGTTATGTATGATGATTTTCCGTATGTGCTTTATAAATGGATTGAAGGCAGCCCCCATCCTGTCAAGAACACAGAAGACTTCCTGTCTCTCATTAAAACAGCCGCGCGGCTTCATCACTCTTCAAAAGGGTTGAAATTTCCGAGGGGGATTAAGATTTATTCCAATAAGGACTGGCACAAGGAGTATATCCTCCGTCTGCAAAGTCTGAATTCCTGGTACCAGGCACATCAATCATCGGATGATGAAAAAGTAAAATATTTATTGCAATGGGTGCCCTATTTTACGAAACATGGGGAAAGGGCGTTGGATTTATTGAAAAAGAGTAACTATCAATCGGTTGTCTCACGCCCGGCAAAGAAAAAAACTTTAGTTCACGGGGATATGCACCGCAACAATGTGATGGTAAACGACAAAAAGAAGATTGTGCTGTTTGATTTTGAAGATGTGCGATATGATATTCCCTCCAAGGATTTGTTGAGAATTTACAGCATGTATTTGAAGAAGAAAACATTTTCTGACGAGATCTTCGACAGGTCCATGAAGGAATACAAAAAAATTCATTCGATCTCATCAAAAACTGAGAACCTGATTTATCTCGATTTTTATTTTCCCAATACGATCGAACATATGATTCGCAAAAAAAGATATGAGCGTTTCGATCTTGAAAAACTGGAACATTACATTCACCAGGAAATGAATAAAACAGAGCTTATGAAATTGAGGTTATCGTACCCCAATCCAACCGGTCCCCGATGAATATGACTGCTCTTCAAAAGCGGGACCTACGCTCCAGTTGGCTGCCAGTTGCAGAACATAATATCATGTTGAACCTCCATTTTGATTAATTAATTTTCCTTCTTCTCAGTAATCCCACCCAAAGAAGGAACGTTGGCATAGGCGTCATGAAAATATATACAAGGAACTCAAACACGGGTCGATCTATCCAATCGATCATCAAACCAGGTGCTGTACCGATCGGATTATAGAAATACCACAGAATAATCGGATCAATGCTAATTATACCGAGAGATCCATTATAATCCTGGCGATCAGCGAGAGCAAGATAAAGAACGATGAATCCGAGAAAAGAGGGCGCGGTTACAGACAACAAATCTTCAGAAGCACTTTGAGTAGAGGTCATTTTTGTTCCTATGAAGATATAGAGCACAAAAAGTCCAATACCCGCCAAAATAACCGCGATAGTCCAGTCAAACATCATCCCTAATAAAGGTGATATAAACACAGCTACAGCAATCTGAACTAACAGGGCGAGCAGATTGTTTTTGATCATCGGCCATCTCTCCTTTTAACTCGGCTTCTATTCTATAAAATAGAGGACTAGTACACGTTGACAATGAACTTTGAACTTATTTTTTTGATCATACAATCCCCAATAGAACCATGGAATCTATATGAATAAAATTCTACAACATTCTTGTTATTCCTTTGATTTACAAATGTTTTGTTTATTCATATTCCCAAAAAAAGAAGCTGCAATAAAGCAGCTAAGGTAAAATGTTGTTAATCTAACTTGTATACTTTGTTATTAATTTGCAACTGTTTTGCTTTAATAAGAAATTTGCAATTCAATTTCCATTACAATATTTGGGATAAAAGATTCTTTTTTAGATATAATCCTTTCTTTAGGTTCAACATAGACTTTAAACAATTTATTTTCATCATATACAACTTCACTCAATTCTGCATATTCCCACTCTTCAGTTGAGGCAACATCATCGTTAAAGTATGAACCGGAATCATGATAATAGAATGACGTAATTCCACTTATTCTTAAATTATACTCGTTCAGATCAAGTCCAAAATTATGTGTAAAATGAATCCCCCGGCTAGCAAATGAAGTCATCGAAGTTGAGTGACTTTTTGAACCTGTTTATTTTTTTGTTGAG
>JAWLDF010000027.1:0-45025 GCA_041686735.1 Bacilli bacterium | reverse complement strand
GTCGTGCGCCGTGCATAGCCATTAACTAGGTAGACTGTATTTCGAGAATATGTAAAGCATTTATATGAAAGAGAAAATAAAAAATTAAAGGGAAAAAGGTTAGAAAAATCCACGACTAAAATTGGTAATTTTTTCGAATATATTATATGTAAAGGTAAAATCAAATAAGGAGTGTACTGAATGAAAAGACTATTGGTTCTAGTATTAATAATTATGATTATTACAGGTTGTACTCAGTTTAGAGAAACTGATCATGGGAATAATAGTGCAACTACTAGTGAAAGGTCTGATTATCAAACTACTACCGATCTTTCCAAAATACCTGCACCTTCAATGGTTAAAGAAAATATCCATCAATCGGATGAAAATGTTATAAAATGGATACAAGAGATTGATAACTGGATGTTTAGTGTAATAAGAACACCAAAATCAGGAACGATGGATGAACAGACAAAATTAGTTATCCAGAATCATTTAGCACAATTTATAAGGTAACCGATGACAAACTGGAAATTGTAGATTATACAACAAGTTACGATTAATGACCAAAATTATGCACTTTGGAAACCAAAGTCCAGATATTTGTCTTAGTATTGTTGCTTTGGAATAGTCTGTTAATTTTTTTTGTTGTTGAGATTCCTGATAGTAAGGATAGCCAATGTATATGAATATCATGATGCAAATTCCGATTATGGTTATCAAAAATAGTATACGTCCACGATCATAACTCCATACGAGCAATACATAAATGACAAACGGTATGGTTCCCAATTTGATTAAAAAGGAGATAATTTCTTTATTCAAAGATATGATGGTGGAGGGGTCTTCCGGAATCACCTAGGCAAGAAAGACAAAGAACATATATATAAGATAGAGGATAATGCCATACTTTATTTTTTTATTCATGAATGTTCTCCTGAAAAAATGGTTTGATGACTCTATCATAGCTTAAAATTTGATATAATAACAAATAATTACACAGGATCCTTTGGGGCGTCTGTTATGGTAGACAATGAAGACACAGAAATAGAAAAAGTAAATATAAATGGATATTAGATTATGATAACAAAGGTAGGATGTGGAATAAAGGGTTCTATACCCCTTTTTTATACATATTAAATATTATTGAATTAAAATTACAATGGGGAGAATTAGCATTGAATCTAGACGTTTTTTCATTTTAACAACATTGTTATCGTTAACAATGACAACTTTTTTATATGGATATCATTTTTATCTTATATGGATTAGTGAAAATTTATATTTCCTAGGGGGAGAAGCTGTACTTCTAATTAACATTGCACCTGTTTTTTTTGGAATTCTCTTGGGTACTTATCAATTATTGTCTCAATCTAATAAAACCTTTTCTATAAATTGGACTAAACTTACTATTCAAGGAATCCCAGCTTTTATTATAGGTTTCCCATATTTTTTTCGTCTTTTCGGAATAGAACCACTCACTATTTCCACAACTAAAATAAGTGTACCTAATTTGGCTGGAGTGTGGTTGGGGTTCGTAATTATTTCATCGCTATATAAAGAGAATGAACTTTAATTAATATCATTGAAAGAATCGAATAAGGAAGTGAATTAAGGTGAAATTCATCCCACATCCTCCCAAAAAGAAGTCAGTGGTATAATTATAATGAAATGCTCTATCATCACAATCGTTATAGGAGGAGGAACAGCAATTGGATCTAAAATACCCAATTGGAAAATTTCAATTTGATGGAGAGATTACTGAGAGTGTTATAAAAGACTGGATAAATGAGATAGAAGAATTGCCAAGATTATTAAGAGATGCTGTAAAAGACTTAGATAAAGAACAGCTTGATACACCTTATCGTTCGGAAGGTTGGACTGTTCGACAAGTTATACATCATCTTGCGGATAGCCATATGAATGCCTACGTTCGCTTTAAATTGGCTCTTACGGAAGAAACACCTGTAATTAAGCCATATGATGAAGCAAAATGGGCAGAGCTTTCTGACTATAAATTGTCAATTGATATTTCACTATCACTGCTCGATGCATTACATAGACGTTGGACAAACCTTTTACGCAACCTAAATTCTGGTGATTTGGAAAAAACATTTATACATCCAGATTCAGGTGAAGTTTCAGTGGGCAAAAATATAGGAATCTATGCTTGGCATGGTCGACATCATCTTGCTCATATTACTTCTTTGCGAAGTCGTAAGGGTTGGTAAAGGGTTTTTGGCGAATGAAGAAGAGTGTCACAACTTCAACCCTCAGTTGATTTTTCATAAATCTCAACTACCGCGTTATTGTCCGCCCGGTCATCATGGCAGTAAAATGACGGTGAAAGGGCGTGAACAATATGAAAGAAAAACTGGCAAAAAATATAAGCAGATACCGTAAGGAGAAGGGGTTGACCCAGGAGGGACTGGCGCAAAAACTGGGTGTAACGTTTCAGGCTGTTTCCAAATGGGAGAACGCCCAGGCTTTACCGGACATTTTATTGTTGCCAAAAATCTCACAGGTATTAGAAATCAGTGTGGATAAGCTATTAGGATATGTCTATCAGGACCGTCCGGTCACGATCTATGAGGAAGAGTATAAAAGAGAAGGATATTACTGGGGGATTGAACCTTCTAAAGCCTGCTATAAAGTTCTCGAAATCATGCCTCCCACCCGGCAACTCAAATTACTGGACATCGGATGTGGTGAAGGAAAAGATGCCGTGTTTTTTGCAAGGAACGGATACGATGTCACCGCCTTTGATATCTCTGACACCGGCATTGAAAAAACAAAGCGGCTGGCTGACAGGTTTGGCGTGCATGTGAACGTTCTGAAAGCAGATATTCTAGATTTTCGTCTGGATACCCGGATTGACATTCTTTTTTCGAGCGGTGTTTTACATTATATTAAACCGGAATTACGTGAGGAGATCTTTCATAACTATAAGCAGTTTACCAACAAAAACGGGATACATGTCTTTAATGTGTTTGTGCAAAAGCCTTTTATCGCGCCGCCTCCTGAAAAGGAACCCAATGCGTATAAATGGATTTCCGGCGAGATTTTTACTCACTACCATGATTGGTATATCAGGGAATGTTCCGAAGTTATTTTTGATTGCAATTCATCAGGGATTCCCCATAAACATGCGATGGACAAAATCATTGCTCAACGACCATCATGAATTGTTGCATCAAAAGTTGCAGACCTATAAAATCTACAGACCCTTACCTGTTTTTATGCGGGTAAGGGTTTTCTTCGCTATTTTTTTTGAAAATATCGTTTCCGATCTAACAGCGAACAAAATGTTCTTTATTTCCAGCATCAGGATTTTCATGGATTCAGTTTCTCCTTTTTCAAACAGTATTAACAAAATAAATTGACAACTTTGCGACAAAAAAATATAAAATTCGGAAAAATATCAACGTTTCCTCTTCCATTCTGAAAAATTTATGGTATGATTAAAAATAATTTAACCACACAGTAAAATTACAGTCACATCATAATTTAAATTTTTATTAAGGATGTGCGAAAAATTGGATGATATCTGTCAAAAGATCAAAGATTTAAGGGTTAGTAATAGCATGACATTAAAAGAGCTCAGTGAAAAGACGGGACTTTCTGTCAGTTTTTTATCTCAGATTGAACGGGGAACGTCCTCGTTAGCAATTCAATCCTTAAAAAAAATCGCTGATGCCTTTGAAGTCAACATCACGTACTTTTTTGAAGACACGAAAAAGGAAAAATACGTGACGAAAAAAACAGAACAAGTTCCATTCGAAATTAAGGGGTTAGAGTCGAAATATATCCGACTGAATGGAGAATTTCCCGCCAGATCACTAGCACCGTTTCTCATACACTTATCCCCAAATCAAAAACGGACCCAGACTTTTCATCACCCTGGTGAAGAGTTCTACTACGTTCTAAAGGGAGCAGTCGTTTTTACGGTGGGTGATGATGAACTCTTTATCAGGGAAGGAGAAGCCATACACTTTCCTTCGGAATTGCCTCACTATGGAGAAAATCCGCTCGATGAAGAGACCATCCTTCTGTGTGTGATTACACCGGTAATTTTCTAAAAATTCATGAAAGGAGAAATCTGTTGAATTCAATTTTAGAAATCAAAAATCTGACGACGGGTTTTAAAACCGACCATGGAATTGTAAAAGCAGTCGATGGTGTTTCATTTACTGTTGAAAAAGGACAGACCGTTTGTATCGTTGGCGAATCAGGGAGTGGAAAGAGTGTCACATCCCTTTCGATTCTTAGACTGATTGAGTATGAAAACGGAATTATTTTAGACGGGGAAATCAACTTTGAAGGAGAAAATCTGGTCACAAAATCAAATGAAGAGATGTACAAAATTCGCGGCGGTCAAATTTCGATGATATTTCAGGAGCCAATGACTGCACTAAACCCGGTGTTTACGATCGGAAAACAAATATCGGAAGCGATTCGTTTTCATAAAGATTGCTCTAAATCCGAGGCAATGATCAGGTCAAAAGAACTTCTTCAACTGGTCGGAATATCGGAACCGGAAATCAGGCTCAAACAGTATCCTCACGAGTTATCGGGCGGTATGAGACAGAGAGCCATGATCGCGATGGCATTAGCTTCAGATCCAAAATTGTTGATCGCTGATGAGCCGACGACTGCATTGGATGTTACAATTCAATCGCAAATTTTAACATTGCTACAAAATTTAAGAGAAAAGTTAAATATGTCGATTCTTCTTATTACCCACGATATCGGGGTCGCCGCTGAAATGTCAGACAGGGTGATTGTCATGTATGCCGGTAAAGTCATGGAGGAAGGATCTGTATATGAAATTTTTGATCGCCCTTTTCATCCATACACGATCGGTCTTCTTCGTTCTATACCGACTACAGATGGAGATCGGAGTAAGCGACTGGAATCAATTAAAGGAAGTATCCCCACAATAACCAATATGCCGTCTGGATGCAGGTTTCACACAAGATGTGATTTTGCTACAGAGGAATGCAGAAAACAGGAACCTCCTTTAGAAATGAGAGAAGATAACAGAAAAATTGCCTGCTGGCATTATGAAAAAATTCGTAGTGAAGGCCCCAGAGTTTAACAGGGAAGGAGGGAATCAATTGACTACCCGTGCAGATTTGCGATTGAAGGCTCATGATCCTCTTATTGTCGCTTCAAACATAAAGAAATACTTCCCCATCAAAGACGGAATCTTTCGCAGAGTTGTTGGTCATGTCAAAGCGGTTGACGATGTTTCATTTCATATTAATCGTGGTGAAACATTTGGATTGGTTGGCGAATCGGGTTCTGGAAAATCGACACTCGGACGGGTGATGTTGCGACTTCTCGATTCGACTGAGGGAAACGTCCTTTTTGAGGATAAAGAATTACTTTCATTGTCAAAGAAAGAACTCAGAAAATTAAGACGAGAAATGCAAATTATTTTTCAGGATCCTTTTGGTTCATTAAACCCCAGGTTCACCATAGGTGACGTCATCGGTGAGATGTTTCGCGTTCACGGTGTTGCGAAGGGGAAGGAACGTGATGAGAAAGTTTGTGAGTTGCTTGAGATGGTTGGGATTGACCCATCAAGAAGACACAGCTATCCACATGAATTTTCAGGTGGTCAACGTCAAAGAGTAGGAATTGCCAGAGCGATCGCATTAAATCCAAAGTTTATTCTGGCAGACGAAGCTGTTTCGGCTTTAGACGTTTCCGTTCAGGCTCAAGTGATTAATCTTCTTAAGGACTTGCAACAACAATTGGGTCTGACTTATTTATTTATTGCTCACGGTTTAAATGTGGTTCGATATATCTCTGATCGTGTCGGGGTGATGTATCTCGGGAAATTGGTGGAAGTAGCTGAAACAGATCAACTGTTCAATCATCCGCTTCATCCCTATACCCAGGCTTTGATTTCAACAAATCCATCTCCCAATCCATATAACCGCAGGGAAAGAATCGTCTTAAAAGGTGAAATTCCTTCACCTGCGAACCCGCCGGGGGGATGTAGATTTCATACAAGATGTCCGATTGCAACAAATCGTTGTAAAGAAGAAGAACCCATTATGCAGGAACAGGCTCAAGGACATTATGTAGCATGCCATTATCCCGATTTTAAATGAGTAAATTTTTCATTCATGTCTCTTAAGGGACTGGATATAACCAATCATCTATAGAAAAGGAGAATTGTGAATTGTGAAAAAGAAAACCAAAATTTATGACGGGTACAAATCGTTTCAGTATTTAGAGCCAGGAGTGGATTACAAGGAGTACAAATTAGCAAAAGAAATGGATCGTGTACCGGTTTATACTTATCCCGTTACAGAAGATCAAGAAGAACTGGTTCAAACCATTTTAAGTGAAGATATGATTATTTCTATGCATGAGCATACCTTTATCGCTCCGGAAGACCTTAATCAGTTTTATGAATTCCGTCGTCAGGGAAGGGATTGGACAGGATACGAAGCCTTAAGCAAATCAGGATTGGATGTCATTTTTGAAAATTTTATGGATGGAACGGCGATGATCACCTCTCAGGCGGGATGGAAATGGTCCGATGTGATCCATGATCTCGGTATTCGATTCAGTGATATCGCACATCAAGACATGGTGATCAAAGCAGAGCGAATATCCGATTTATACCGTGCAAAAGAAGAAGGGAAAATTGCGTTTGTTGCGTCCCTGGAGTCTTCCTCGATGATAGAAAACGAGTTGGACCGATTGGATGTGTTGTACGGGTTCGGAGTTCGTACCATGGGTATTTGTTACTCGGAAGCCAATCAATTGGGTTCCGGTCTAAGAGAACCCAATGATGGCGGGCTCACTGTTTTTGGTAAAAAAGCGGTTAAGAGGATGAACAAACTGGGAATTACCATTGATCTTTCCCATGCAGGAGATAAAACCGCTCTCGATACGATTGAGACCAGTGAAAAGCCGGTTACTATCAATCATGCCGGAGCGCGTGCTCTATGGAATACAAATCGATTGAAGCCCGACAATGTCATTAAAGCCTGTGCTGAAAAGGGAGGGGTCATTGCTATTGAAGCAGCACCACATTCAACGGTGACGGACAATCATCCTGCTCACAATATTGAATCTTTCATGGAGCATTTTGAATATACGGCAAATCTGGTCGGAATCGACCACGTTGCTTTTGGTCCGGATACCCTTTTCGGTGACCACGTCGGTCTCCACAATCTGTTATCGGGACAGCTTTCAATAAAGAGTGCTCAAATGCCGAATATGCAACGGGTTGAATACGTAGAAGGATTAGAGAATCCTGCTGAAAGTTTCCCCAACATTTTGCGTTGGTTGGTAAAACACGGTTACAGTCGTGAGGACATTCGGAAAGTGATGAGCGAAAATATTCTGCGTGTATTAAAGGAAACCTGGGTTAAATAATCTTTAATTTTATTAATAGGAGGACAAACTTATGATCAAAAAACCACTGGGAATACTTTTGTTAGTACTTGTCATTGTATTATCCGCTTGTAGTTCGGGAGGAAATTCAACGGAGTCGCCGCAAAAAGGTAATGATTCTCAGGAAAGCGCTCAAGAAGGACCTAAAAAGGGAGGTCAAATAAATATTCCGATCGTTGGGGATCCCATTTTTAACCCCTGGCATCCCAATGCTTATGCGGAATCCAATCTGGTTAACCGCATCATTTTTTCCGGATTGACCAAGCCGGGTGAAGATTTGGCCCCTGCTCCTCATCTCGCTGAAACATGGGAAGCTTCTGAAGATGGCATGATCTGGACGTTTCACCTAAGGAAAGATGTAAAATGGCATGACGGAGAGCAATTTACTGCTGAGGATGTAGCCTTTACTTTTAATGAAATCGTTCTTGATCCCGATTATGGTGCAAACGGTGCATCGAACTTTAAAACTGTGGATCACGTTGAAATTGTTGACGAGTACACTGTTAACTTCCACATGAAAACGCCGAATGCTGCATTACCGGCATATCTCGGGTTTAATGCCGAAATCCTGCCGAAGCATAAATTGGAAGGGCAAGATCCGTGGAATTTGACTTCTTTTAATAAAGAAGCCCCGGTAGGAACGGGTCCGTTTAAAATTGGAAAGTATATCTCTGGTCAGAGTGTGGAGTTAGTGGCAAATCCTGATTTTTATGCAGGGGAACCCTATTTGGATCGTGTTGTTTTTAAAATTGTTCCGGATGCAAATACTCAAATTGCACAGGCTTTAAGTGGCGAATTAGATTTATTTGTTGTCGATGATAAGGCAGCGATTAAACGATTGGAAAATGCTAAAAATTTAAATGTTGTTGCAAATGACACGACGAAATACTTCTGGATTTCATTGAACCAGGAAAACGATCTTTTTACGGATGTGAAAGTCCGACAGGCATTTTTACATGCCATTGATCGTCAGGCGATCATCGATACGGTACTGAAAGGCTATGGAAAAATTGCAGATGCTGCGATTACACCGAACCAGTCTTTCTACTATACAGATCAGGTAACCCGATATGACTATGATCCTGAAAAAGCAAAACAATTGCTTGCAGAAGCCGGATGGATCGATTCTGACGGTGATGGAATTCTTGATAAAGACGGCAAGAAGTTTTCTTTCTTGTTTGAAGTTGCCCAACAGGGTGATCTGGAACCGGTAGCACAAATGGTACATCAGTATTTGAAGAGTATCGGTCTTGACGTCCAATTAAAAACACTGGAATGGAACACAATGATTCAAAAGAACGTCATTCAACGGGATTACGAAATGATCCTGAACTGGTGGACTTATCCGACAGACCCCGATGTATTTGCTCAATATTACTCGGGTAATGCCGGAAAAGGAAACAACATCCCCGGATATAAAGATGAAGTACTCGATGAACTCTTATTAAAAGGTCAACAAACCAGCGATCCGCAGGAACGGAAAGAGATTTATGCTGAAGTGCAGCAGTATATGTCTGACACATTACCTTACCTGTATTTATGGTACCCCCAGGAAATTTCAGTAAGTAGCACCCGTTTACACGGAGCGCCTGAAATGTATATGGGCGGAAAATTATATTATGTAAATGAATTCTGGGTAGAGTAATTATTGATTCACTATCGGTCATCCTGACACAGGATGATCGATAGCTATTTTACATTAAGGGGGGGTGGAGAGAATTTGTTGCACTTCATCTTGAATCGTCTCTGGCAGAGTATTATTTTAATCTTCATTGTTACGATCATTACCTTTTTCTTAATTAATCTTGCACCGGGTGGACCCTCATCTCTGATGAGAATGGACGCGAGCGAGGAAGAACGCCAGGCATTAATAACAAGAATGGGACTGGATAAACCCGTTATTGTCCGCTACGGAGAATGGGTAAAAGATGCCCTTCAGGGTGATCTGGGTGTGTCGCTTTCAAGTGGACAACCTGTCATCCAACGAGTGGCCGAACGATTTCCCAATACCCTTCGATTAGCTTCGATTACTTTAATTTTCTCTGTCATTGTTGGAATTGTTCTTGGGATTATTGCAGCAATCAGGCGAAACAAAATGAGTGATTATGTTGTGAACTTTTTTAGTGTGATCGGTTTATCAGTGCCATCCTTCTGGTTAGCCATTATGCTCATTCTTTTGTTCTCAGTAACGCTTCAGTGGTTACCATCATCGGGGGTAGCTTCAGAAAACAGTGCCCTCTTTGAACAGTTCAAGTATCTGTTCATGCCTGTGATCATCTTATCTACCTCTACACTTCCGACCATTGTTAGATTCACGAGGTCATCGATGCTGGAAGTGATTACTCAAAACTATATAAGAACGGCCCGTGCAAAAGGGGCCAGGGAGTTTATTGTCATTTACTGGCATGCACTGCGTAATGCACTTATTCCGGTAGTATCAATCATCGGGGTGCTCATTCCACGCCTGCTCGGAGGTGCGGTGATTGTGGAGTCCGTTTTTGGATGGCCGGGTATGGGTCGATTAATTGTTGAAGCGGCGCAGGGCAGGGATTATAACCTTGTGATGGGAGTAACAGTGATTGTAACAGTAATTGTGATTTTATCGAATTTTGTCGTAGATATGATCTACTCTAAAATTGATCCTCGTGTAAAAAACGTTTCATAGTTAAGTTGAGGTGAAGAAATGGAAACGGTACAGGGCACTCAAATTGATTCATTGCATACGCACAATCATAAAGTAAAAAAGCGTAATGTACTATCTCGACTGGCAAAAAATAAAATAGCATTTATTTCCCTGTGGTTTCTGGTCTTCGTGCACATTGTTGTTTTCATAGGACCGATGATTTGGACTGTGGATCCGGAGGCTATTAATCCGACGAATACTCTCGCCGTCTGGTCATTGGAAAATCCGCTGGGTACGGATGATCTGGGGCGTGATGTACTGAGTCGAATGCTGCATGGGGGACAAATTACATTGCTTGTTGGCTTTGCATCGATGGGGTTCACTGTTCTGTTGGGCGGGATTATCGGAGCTACAGCAGGGTATTTTGGGGGATGGATTGATGCTGTGTTAATGAGAATTACTGAAGCAATGATGGCAATCCCTAATTTTTTTCTGGCACTTGTCGCCTTAACTGTACTTGGGCAGAGTCCGGTTATGATTGTGGTTGTTATTGGCATGACTTCATGGATGGAAATTGCACGTGTGGTATATGGCGAAACTTTGAAATGGAAGTCACTTGAATTCGTTGAGGCCTCTATTGCATCAGGAGCTTCAGCACTTCGCACACTGGTCGGACATGTGATCCCGCAGGTTATTCCGACGATCATCGTGGCCAGTACACTGGGGATTGCATGGGCGATACTGACGGAGAGTGCAATCAGTTATCTGGGATTAGGGATACAACCGCCTACACCTACTTGGGGAAATATGCTGCAAAATGCACAGCAATATATCTGGACGGCACCTATTTTAGGTATATTACCCGGAGCCGCCATAACGATTGTTGTATTAGCTTACAATTTTTTAGGAGACGGCCTGCGCGATGCATTAGACCCGAAACATATTAAATAGTCATTGTTATGATGAAGAAGGGCAGGGATTAATGATTGTATATTACGATTAACGGATGCAATATATATTACGAGATACACGGTGCGGATCATCATAATCAAGGAACGATATTTTTTATTCATGGCGGACCGGGGTTAGGAGATTGCAGGGGAGATGTGCTATCATTCGCAGCTTTAGCTTCAAAATACAGACTCGTTTTTTTAGATATGAGAGGATCCGGAAGATCTGAGGATGTTCCACCATATACTCATGAGCAATGGGTAGAGGATATTAATGAGTTGCGAAAACAGATCGGTGCAGATTATATCATGATTCACGGATCTTCTTATGGCGGTTTTATCGCGATGGAGTACGTGTTAAAGTATCAACAACATGTTACTCATGCATTTTTTAATGTAACGTCTGCGGATAATCAACATCATTATGCGGCAATAGAAAATGCCCTGAAAAGTCAATTGCCCGGTATTGATGCAGAACGTTTACGCAGACTTTTTGAGGGTGAAGTTTTATCTAATGAAGATTTTCGAGAGCTCTACGGAGCTATATTGCCGTTGTATGCAATGAAACCGGACGAAAAAGTGATGAAAGAGAAATTGGATTCGATTTATTTTCATTATGAGACGCATAATTTTGCGTTTAACCATAATTTGGCTGTCTATAATCTCAAACCATTATTACATGAGATCAAGATTCCAGTTCTTGTTACGGGTGGAAGGCATGACTGGATTACCCCTGCCGAATGTTCTGAAGACATAACAGATGGAATTGAGAATGCAAAGCTTGTGATCTTTGAAAATAATGGCCATTCCCTGATTCGAGAGAAAACGGATGAATATATTAAGCTCTTAACGGACTTTGTGGAGGGGACACCCGTTTCAAAATAAAAGGAGGCTTCTCATGTATACTACGATTAACGGATGCAGACTTTATTATGAAGTACATGGTAATGAAAACGGAGAACCGATTTTTTTCATACATGGTGGACCCGGTATGGGGGACTGCAGAGGGGATATTAGAACGTTCTCACCACTGGGAGATGTTTATCAATTAATTTTTATGGATATGAGGGGCTCGGGCAGGTCTGAAGATGTTCCGCCTTATACTCATGAGCAATGGATCGATGATATCGAAGGATTACGGAAACACCTGGGATTGGGAAAAATTAAAATTCTTGGCGGGTCTTACGGTGGATTTTTAACTCTGGAATATGTTCTTAAATATCAAGAGAATGTGACACATGTCTTGTTGAGAGATACTGCGGCAAGTAATGATTACAATGATTTATCAATGAAAAAAGCATTAAACAGTCAACTGCCGGGGATCAATGAGGACATGCTGGATCGTTTGTTTCATGGCCGCGTGAAATCGAACGAGGAATTTAGGGAGATGTTTGCTGCCATTCAGCCACTCTATACCGTAGTGGTGAATGAAGAGGAGAATAAAAAGCGTCTTGAAAATATGTATTTTCATTACGAAACACATAATTATGCCTTCAGTGTGAACAAAGAATCCTATGATGTTTTGGATCAGTTGAAAAATATTGAGGTTCCGGTTCTGGTGACGGTAGGCAGACATGACTGGGTCACACCAGTTGTTTGTTCAGAAGATATTGCACGCGAGATTGAACATTCCACCCTAGTGATCTTTGAAAACAGTGGACATTCACCGCACATGGAAGAAAATGAAGAGTACTTGAAATTGGTCAGAGACTTTTTAAAAAAATAGATTGTGAATATCCCCGCTGTCTGCGGGGATTTTTAATTACCTCCGGTGACAGGCACCGACAATAATTTTCATAAAACGACGAACGGCAGCGGACTGAAAGCGATTTTTCATCGTTACCATGATCAGTCGCGTGGTTAGCCGGGGTTCGGCCAGTTCCACCAGTGGAGGAAGTTCGCCCTTCAATTCCTGATACATCTTGGGCGTAAAGGCGATCCCCACCCCTTTCAACACCATCTGTAGCATGGGCAGGGTTTCCGTTCCCCAGTACACGATTTGCGGCGTGAAACCGCTGGACTGACAGGCCTCGATAATATCATCGGAAATCCCGTAACCAAACGTCGTTGCCGGCAGAATAAATTTTTCATCTTTGAGGTCCTGGATCGATACAGATGGCTTTTTCAGTAAGGGATGGCCGGGGGGGAGCGCAAGCAGGAGCGGCTCTGTTAACAGCGGGGTCGTCTCCAGGTCTTCCGCCTGAAAAATGGTGCGGGTAATGCCGATATCCAGCCGGTTGTCCCGCAGTTCACTCAGGATATAAGATGAATTTCCTTCTTTTACACGGGTGACGACGTGGGGCGCTTCCTGCAACAATTGCTGCACAACACCGGGAATCAAAAACAAATTGGCAGAGGTGATACAACCCACCCGGACCGTTCCCCGCAGCCCTTCATGCTGTTCCTTTAATTCCAGCATCAAGTCATCGGCTTTTCCCAGTAACTCCAACCCCTTTTCATATAAAAACATGCCCGTTTCCGTCACCGTTATTTTTTTTCCGTGACGCTCGAACAGGGTCACATCCAGTTCCTTTTCAAATTTATTCATTAAGATACTTAACGGCGGTTGGGTCATGTTTAATGTCTTGGCTGCGCCGGATATACTTCCCTCTTCCACCACGGTCACAAAACAGCGCAGTTTATGTAAATCGATGGTCATCACACCTTCACCCCCGCAATCTATATATCAAATGAATATATATATTATATACTATATATATTTGACCTGTATATAAGAAGCGCATATACTGAAATTAAGATATGTTCGGAATTGTTTGATAAACGTAGGATTGTCCCCTTCGCATCTATGGACAATCAATAAAAATGGAGATGAGATTTTGATTGTCAAAATTCCTGAATTTATTGTCTTTCAACTCGCCTCTACTTACTATAAGCCTGATACCGGCGATCCCGCTCAATCTCAGCGCGGCCCAGACAAAATGTAGCAAATAAGAGATACAGGAAGTGAAATTATGGATTTGATTTCTTTATGGGAAGCAACATCGAACGAAGTTAAACGACGTCCCCGCCTTGAAGATGAACAGCGTTGTGATGTGGTCATTATCGGTGGAGGATATACCGGTTTGTCGACAGCCTATCATCTGCAGAAATCTTCATGCAGTACCATCGTTCTGGAGAAGAAAAAGGTGGGGTTTGGAGCAAGCGGGCGAAACGGCGGCGAGGTCCTCACCGGTTTTATCAAAAAAATGAGCGAATTAAAACAGAGCAAAGGGCTGGATATCGCCCGTAAAATGTTACGGATGTCGCTCGATTCGATCGACCTGATCGAAAATATCATCCGCGAAAATAACATCTCCTGCTCTTTTCAGCGCGACGGTCACATTATCGCCGCATACAATCCGAAACACATGGATCCATTAAAGAAAGAACAGGAAATATTAAAGAAAAATTTTGATTATGAAGTCAAAATCCTCGATCGCGAAGAACTTTATCTAACGGAACTGGCCTCCCGTTTCTACCACGGCGGCTATATCGATGAGAACAGCGCGAGTTTTCATCCGTACAACTATGCCCTTGGACTGGCCGAGGCCGTAGAAAACGCGGGCGGCACCATTTACGAAAATTCGGAAGTGATCAAGATCGAACGGGAGGCGAAAGACCGGGTCGTGGTCAGCACCGAACATGGCAGGGTGATCGCGAAGGAACTGGTATTGGCCACCAATGCCTATTCTTCTGAAAAGTTGAATAAGACCATCGCCCATACCGTTATTCCGATTGAGAGTATCATGATCGCCACCGAACCGCTTCCGGAAGATTTGTTGCAATCATTGATCAAAAAGAACCGTACCGTGGAAGATACGAAGTATCTCCTCTATTACTTCCGGCGCACAGCAGATCACCGTCTGGCCTTCGGGGGATCGGGCCGCTCCACCTCAAAACGGGATCAAAACCGTTTATTTGAGAATCTCTATGCCGGCATGTTAAAGGTATTCCCCGAACTGAATGATGCACGCATCGAATACCGCTGGGGCGGAAAAGTGGGATTTACCCGTGAATTTTTACCCTATATCGGCAGGATGGAGGACGGCACCTATTTTGCCTACGGTTATGCCGGACACGGCGCATCCCTGTCGTCGCTCATGGGTAAAATGATCGCGCAAATGATCACAAACAATTCCAATGAGGAAAATCCGCTGGAAGTTGAAAAGTTGAAGCCGATTCCTTTTTACAGCCAGCATGCGAAGGTCGTCAGTTTAATGAAGTATTATTATAAGATTCGAGATTCCATTTAAATCGTCGGGTTGTAGGGAAAGGATTGTGTGGACCATGAAAAAACTGCATCTTTCAGGCTCATCTAAAGAAATCGGCAGAAAGCACGGAGAACAGGGGAAGGCAGAAGTGATGCAGAGCCTGGAAACCTATGAAAAACTGTTTTACGGATACAGCGGAATCAACTGGAATCAGGCGCGCGAGCAGGCGTTAACCCATGTGAAAGCCATTGAAACCATTCATCCTCAATTTTTAGAGGAAATGGAGGGGTTGGCTGCTGGAGCCGGTGTTGATTTTGAAGATATTCTCGTGTTGAATGCACGCAGTGAAATCGCCCTTGCCAATTATGACAATTCGAATAAATTGTTTGCCGACGGATGTACGGCGATCGGGGTGACGCCTCCGGTTTCAAGAGAAACGATCATCGGTCAAAACTGGGACTGGAAAGCATCGCAGACCAACAGCTTACTCCTGCTTGAAATCGAACAGACGGGACTCCCGACAATCAAGATGGTGACGGAAGGAGGAATCATCGGCAAGATCGGCATGAATTCCGCCGGTATCGGTGTCTGCCTCAATGCCCTGATTACCAATAAAAAGACGGAACAGATTCCGATTCACCTCGGGCTGCGCAGCGTCCTCAATTCCTATACATTGGACGAGGCCATCGCCTCCATCGATAACGGAAAAATGGCGTCTACCGCCAATTTTTTGATCGGAAGTGATGCGGGAGACGGAAAAGCAACAGCCGCCAGTTATGAAGTTTCACCGTTCGGGGTGGATAGGCTGGGAGAAGGAACAGGTAGCACCATCCACACCAATCACATCTGTTCGATAAAATTGACGAAGCACGTGGAAGACCGCAACGAGTACAGACAGGAAGACTCCATGGTTCGCAAAAGCCGGGCGGAAGAGCTGGTCGGCACAAAAATTGATAATCAGGAAGAAATTAATGAAGAGAGTTTTAAAGAGTGGTTTGCCGATAAATATAACTATCCCAATTCGATCAACCATTACTCCAATGATCAGGTTCCCGAGCATCGCCGGATGGAGACGGTATTTTCCATCATCATGAACCTGACCAGGAAAAAAATGCTTCTTTGTGTGGGGAAACCCTCAGAAAATGAATACGAAGAAGTATAAAGGAAAAGGAAGGATTTTATGAGTTCAATTGATTTATCCAAATTTGAAAAGAAGATTATCGTTCGCAATACACGTTTTGAAGACATCGACGCCATCGTGGAATTGTCCAAACTGGCGTTTCCCAATATGGAACCCTGGAAAAGAGAACAGTTGGAAAGTCATCTCCGCATTTTTCCGGAAGGTCAGTTCTGCGTGGAGTATGAGGGCAAGATCATTGGTTCATGCTCCAGTATGATCGTTGATTTTGAAGAATATGATGATCAGCATTCTTACAATGAAATTACCGATAACGGCTACATTCGCAATCATGATCCGGAAGGGCAAAACCTTTACGGGATCGATGTGATGGTACACCCCGAATACAGACGCATGAAAATCGGGCGCCGTCTGTACGAAGCGCGCAAGGAATTATGTCAAAAATTAAACTTGAAAAGTATTATCATCGGGGGCAGGATCTCCAATTATCATAAATATGCCGATCAAATGACCCCGCGGGAATATGTGGAACAGGTGATTCAGCAAAATATCTATGATCCGCCGCTTACGTTCCAGACGATGAACGGATTTGTTTTGAAAAGGATCTTATCCAATTATCTGCTGGATGATAAGGCGTCCCACAAGTACGCTACCCTGATGGAATGGAACAATCCGGACTACCTTCCGAAAACGCGCAGGCATTATCGTCGTTCGTTGCCGGTCCGTATTTCCGTGATTCAGTACATGCTTAAAAAAATTAAATCCTTCGAAGACTTTGCCACACAATGTGAATACTTTATTGATGCCAGCACCAATTACAACTCCGATTTTGCCGTATTTCCCGAAACATTCACCATGCAATTGCTCTCATTCACCGAAGAAGAGATCCCCAGTAAACAGGTTAAGAAACTGGCTGAGTATACGGAAGACTATATTAATCTGTTCACCGATCTGGCAGTAAAATATAACATTAACATCATCGGCGGATCCCATTTTGTCAAGGAAGACAATTCGATCTACAACGTGGCTTATCTGTTCCGCAGAGACGGAACCATTGAGCGTCAGTACAAACTGCATATTACCACCGATGAAAAACGCTGGTGGGGTGTGCAACCGGGAAAAGAGCTGAAAGTATTTGACACAGACCGCGGTAAAATTGCCATCCTGACAAGTTATGATATTCTTTTTCCGGAATTGTCCCGCATGGCCGTTGATCAGGGGGCACAGATCATCTTTACCCCGTTTAGTGCCGAGGACCAGCAGGGGTATCTGCGGATTCGTTATTGCTCACAGGCCCGTGCCGTTGAAAATCAAGTGTATACGGTGATTGCGGGAACAGTGGGGAATTTGACGCACGTTCCTCATGTCGATGTCCAGTATGCGCAATCCGGTATTTTTTCACCGTCAGATCTGGCTTTTTCAAGTAACGGCATCGTCGGTGAATGCAGTGCCAACATTGAGACGATTGTGGTGGGGGAAGTCGACCTCGAGATTCTAAGGCGCAACCGTAATGTGGGTTCCGTCACCCCGATAAAGGATCGGCGAACGGACTATTACAGGATTGTGTTGGATAGTAAAGAGACAAAAAGTGAATAGAGTCAGCGATTGCCCGGAAGGTATAATTGCCTTCCGGGTAAAATTTTTAAATTGCATTTATTTCAGGAATTATGTAGAATTTTGTTAAAGTACAGATTGGTACGGTTTCTCACCTGACGAAGTTTATCCCTTTACTCACTTGAATCGTACATGTGAATTCTGACCATGGAGGCAAATCATGTCGATACGTGTTGTAATTGCCGACGATCATAAAATTGTTCGTTCCGGGATTGAAATGATGATTAACAGGCAGAGCGACATGGAAGTCATCGGAACCGCAGCCGATGGAGAGGAAGCCTATCAACAGGCTGTCCGACTTAAACCGGACATTGTGATAATGGATTTAAACATGCCTCCCGGAGAGAATGGGCTTCTGGCCACCAAAAGATTGAAAGAAACCAGGCCTGAAATCAAGATTCTTATTCTCACCATGCATGATGATAAAGAATATATTTTCAGGGTGCTTCAGGCTGGTGCTTCGGGATACATTCTGAAAAGCGCCGATGATATGGATCTGATACAGGCCTATGAATCGTTTGCATTTTTCATGCCGATGTCGCTGTCAAAGAAAATGGGGATATTTTCATTGCCGACACCTATAATCAAAAAATTCGACTGTTCTCCCTTTATCGATTACCGGAAAAAGTAACTTATGATGGTAACATTCACATTATCTATCAATCAGAAGTTGTTCCAATGGATACATTACCGGATATTACTGACGGCAGAACGATGGTACCGGTAAGGGCAATCAGTGAGACCATCGGGTATGAAGTCCGTTATGATCCGCAGCGCCGTTCCATCCACATCGTGAAGGATCAGGTCCAACTCACTCTTTATGTGGGACAAACGGTTCTGGAGGTAAAAAATGATTCGGGTGAACAGATCAAAACAATGGATGTTTCTCCTTATATTAAAAATGATCGAACGTACGTCCCGGTTCGATTTTTCACAGAAGAATTCGGTCTTGATGTGGAATGGGATGGGAACACCCGATCCGTGATTTTGCGGGATCCACATACGGAATAATTCAAGCGCATTCTCCCGTCTTTATGTCGGAGTATGTGTTGTAAAATAAGGACGTGATTCACTGGGAGCAATCACCCCTTTATCAGGGGTGATTTTTAATTTTTTCAAGAGGGGATGAATACCTTCGTGAAACTATTGGCTCAAACGATCAAGACAAGACAGTCATTCTCGCAAGTTTAGAGCGCAAATATTGTTGAAAAATTGTAAAAAATGTCGTACGATATGAGGAAATCATTACCGCTTGCTTCGAGTAAGCGAGAGAGACAGGTGACTGCGATGAAAAGAATTTTTAGACCGGCGATGGCTTTACTCAATCGGTTGAAATATGCTCAAAAATTTGCTGTTATTGGGATCATCCTGTTAATTCCAATGGTAGTAATGTTGTTTTTATTGCTGCAGGAGCAAAACAGCCAAATCAAAGAATTACAGCTTGAACAAAGCGGTGCTGATTATAACAGCGAAGTAAAAGCTTTTTTAACTCACGTGCAACAACACCGTGGAATGGCATCTGCATTTTTGAACGGAGACAAATCCTTTGAAGATCAGATGAAAGAAAAACAGGCGCAAATTGCAGAAGCAATCGAACGAATCCACACGTTGGAAGCACAATACGGGGAAGTACTCGGAATAACGGAGCGATGGACGAACATAGAAAATGAATGGTTACATATCCAGGAAAGAGTATTTAATATGGAAGCTCAGAATAGCTTCAGTTCACATACAAACTTAATTACGCAGGTTCTCGATTTAATTGTTCATGTCGGAGATACTTCACATCTAAAAACGGACCCCCGTCTTGACGGATCATATTTAGCCGAAGGAATTTTAAAAACGTTGCCACAGTTAACGGAACAACTGGGGCAGATGAGGGCGGTCGGTTCCGGTATCGCCACGATTAATTTCGTAACATCAGACCAAAGCCTTCAGATGACTTCTCTGACAGATAAATCCCGTTCCTTACTGCGAGACTCGATAAGAGAGGTAGAAGTGATTACCGGGACCAATCCGAATTTAAAGGATCGCCTTGATCCTCTCATTGAAGAAGCACAAACGTATGTAAATGAGTTTTTAATCTTAACGACCGCAGAAATTTTAAAATCAAATACCATTACGATTAATCCTGGTAATTATTTTGATACAGCCACCGAGACGATCTCAAAAGTGGTTTCGCTGTATGATGCAAACACGGAAATTCTCAAAGAATATCTGTTGAAACAAGAAGAACAATTAGAGCAGCAGCGAATGATCATTCTCATCATACTCGGAATCAGTATACTCGTTGCCGTCTATCTGTTTGTCGGATTTTATCTTTCGGTCAGACTATCCGTATCATCCTTAGAAAAAGTGGCGGCAAAGCTTGCTGAAGGAGATCTAACAACCAGGGTAAAGCTGGTTACTCGGGATGAACTGTCTCTGGTCGGTGATGCTTTTAACAAGATGGCAGACTCCTTTAATGAGATGATTGCAAAAACAAAAGAGGTTTCCGAACAGGTAGCGGCTTCATCGGAAGAGTTGACGGCCAGTGCGGAGCAGACCAGTGAGGCAACGGAACAAATCACAAATGATGTGCAGCGGGTGGCACAGGGAACGGAAACCCAACTGCAGGGGACCGAAGAAAGTGCCCGTTCACTTGAGGAAATGGCATCCGGGATTCAACGGAATGCTGAAAAAATGTCGTCGGTTACTGAGCTGTCCGGTGAAGCAATGGATCAGGCAAGAGAAGGGGGTAAATATGTGCAGGAAACGGTCCGGCAGATGGAGCAGATTACTACATCTGTGGAAGGAACCGATCGTGTCATTCGAATGCTTGACCAGCGTTCTAAAGAGATTGGTAAAATGCTTGAAGTTATCACCAATATTGCGGAACAGACTAATCTGCTCGCTCTTAACGCAGCCATTGAGGCTGCACGGGCAGGAGAGCATGGCAGGGGATTTGCCATCGTAGCCGATGAAGTAAGGCAACTGGCTGAACAATCCGGAGCATCGGCCAAGCAGATCGGTGAACTTGTCGGTGAGATTCAAAAAGATATGAATCAGTCGGTTCAGGCGATGGACACGGTCAAATCGGATGTGGTTTCCGGTACGGAAAAAGCACAATTGACAGAACAAAAGTTTAATCAAATTGTCGAGGCAATGCAGGCCATTTCTGATCAGATTCAGGATGTTTCAGCCACTACTCAACAGCTTTCTGCCGGTGCGGAACAGGTTTCCGCTTCGGTATCACAGGTGGCGGATATCGCGAGGGACGCCAGTCAAAACACGCAGAATGTCGTGGCGGCAACGGAAGAACAACTGGCATCCATGGAGGAAATCACGGCTTCAGCCAGCTCGTTAAGCAAGATGGCGGAGGAATTACAGGAGTTGATCTCCAGATTCAAGATCTAAACCATTTTTAATCAAAAAATATATTTTGTCTTGTAAGGCTTTTGCTTCGGGGTTCCCGATCCCGTTTGTAAAAGCCTTTTTATCGTGATGCTAAAATGATGGCAATGTGAGAACTTTTTATCCGGTCTCATCGTCTGAATCAACAAGAAGCAGAAATCAAGGGAGGAGAATCATGTGAAAAAATTTGTGTTTCTAATCGGAGTTTTTCTTTTCGGAACAATTATTACCGCAGGATGTGCAGGGAATGAAAGTGATTTATCGTCGTCGACATCAATGTTGTCGGAAACAATAGAAGGGAACCCTGTAATTGCCGAACAAGTCGAGGATTATTTTCTCCTCAAAATTGTTTCAGCAGAGGAAGTCTATGGATCGGAAGAGCAGGTTCAGATCAGTGCTTCACTTACCTATGAGGGAGAAGAACAAAGTGTCACTATCCAGCATGCCGAATCTCCGTTCTTGTTCCAGGTCACAAATAAAACGGAAAATATTACAATTCCCTATGATATGAATGAGCCTCTGATTACAACCGTGCTTGAAAGTGGAAAACCTTACGAAGAAAAATATGAGAAAAGAGCAGGATTCAGCGAGGATGATCCCAACAAAACATTTTTTGAGCAGTTTCTGAAGGGGGAAGGATTTCCCGCGGGCGAATATGAGATTGAAGTAAAAACCGACTTTTTTATTAAGCCGGATGCTCAATGGGAAGGGCCGACCAAACGATATACAATGTCGGTATCCATACCCATTGAGATTGTAGAGTAGGGGCGGAGCCAAATCCGAATAGCAAATAAGGGGACAATCTCCCTTCCCACACAAACGAATTTCTGATAAAATAAATGCGGAGCATGAACCGAGGGTTCGAAATTCCCACCCCTCGTTAAACAAAACTAGGGAGAGTGATCAACATTGTTCATGCCTGTCTGTGTTTTCTCAAGACCGTATACCCATCTGAACTGATCAGACCAGTGAATGAACACTCTCAATAATTGGCGGTGGCCGGACTCAATAAGCGGCCCCCAAGTATTGAGAGTTTTTTTATGCTGAAGGATCACAGCACCTAAATGATTATCATCAATCTCACATTTCACACTTTACATCACGAGAGGAGGTAGACCCAATGGCAGAAACAGAAGGATTTAAGATTCCCGAAAAGGTACAAAAATTATATGAGGATATTCAGCCCGAGCAATTACGTTACCATAACCGGCGTGTCGCGGTCAGCAAAACTTTTACATTTGACTCGGCACATCATCTTCATTTGTACGAGGGGAAATGCAAAAGTCTTCACGGGCACACCTATAAACTGATTATCACGATCAGCGGTATGGTGGATGAATTGGGGATAACGGTGGACTTCACCGAAATCAAACAACTCTACGAAGAGGTTGTGAAAAAAAAGCTGGATCATCAATATCTGAATGAAGTTCTTCCCCCGATGAATACAACGGCCGAGAACATGATCGTCTGGATCTGGGAACAGCTTGAACGGAAGTTACAGGAATGGGGCCTGAAGAAAGAGAAAGGTTACCGGCTGGAAGAACTGGTGCTCTACGAAACACCGACCAGCTGGGCTACGTTGAAACGGGAGTGGATGGAAGAATGACCCGATCCCGACATCACATGGAAGATCGTGAACATCCCGACAGCCTTCCGATGGTTGAAATCTTTGAAACAGTAGAGGGAGAGGGAAGCAGAGCAGGATTTCCCACAACATTTGTGCGGCTTTTTCACTGCAATTTGCGTTGTGTATGGTGCGATACACCCTACAGTTACGCACCGGAAAAACCCGCTTTTTATATGAGCATTGAAGAAATCACAGAAAAGGTGAAACAGTTCGCTCACGCCCATGTTTGCCTGACCGGCGGTGAACCGCTGATTCACGGAGAAAAGTCGTTACAACTCATTGAGGCCCTTGCCCGGCTGGATATCACCCGGGATATCCACATTGAGACAAACGGTGCCGTCGATCTAACCCTTTTCGCGTCATGGAGGAAAGAACAACCCCAGCATATCGGAAATAAGGTCCGGTTTATTCTTGACTACAAACTTCCGGCGAGCGGGGAAGAAAAGCGGATGATTACCGCTAATTTTGCAAAACTGCGTGAAGATGACGAGATTAAATTTGTGATTGCCGGTGAGGAAGATTTTGTGGCAGCCATGCGGGTTCTTGGTAAATGGCATCAGAAGGGGCAACCTCTTTTCAGCCCGGTATGGGAAGGTATGCCGCCTGAACAACTGGTGGAACTGATGCTGAAACACCGTCTCAGCCATGTAAAATTGAGTTTGCAATTGCACAAAATCATCTGGGATCCCGACCGGCGCGGGGTGTGATCCCGGATCGGGCTCAACACGAGCTGAGGCAACATGATGTAACCCGAACCCAGGGTCCCTCAATCCGGATCGAAATCAGGATCATACACTAAATGACTTTTTAAAAGAAGGTGAAAAAAGTGAGTAAAAAAGCGGTCGTCGTATTGAGCGGCGGGCTCGACAGCACTACCTGCATGGGAATCGCTAGGGAAGAAGGCTATGACTTGTATCCGATTACCTTTCACTACGGACAAAGACATAACCGGGAAGTAGAACAGGCAAAGAAAGTGGCCCATTTTTATAAAGTCAAAGACCATAAAGTGGTAAACATCGGTTTTCTTCAAGAGATTGGTGGCAGTGCCCTTACGGATGATGGGATGGAGATTCGGACCGGCGGAGTAGAGGATGATATTCCATCCACTTATGTTCCGGCACGCAACATGATTTTTTTGAGTCTGGCTGCTGCCTATGCTGAAGTGATTGGAGCAGAGCGGATTTATATCGGGGTGAGTGCGGTTGACTTTAGTGGATACCCTGATTGTCGTCCGCAATTTATTGCTTCGATGGAAGAGACAATTAATCTTGCTACCAGAACAGGCAGTACAGGAAACAATATGAAGATTGAGGCTCCATTAATCCATTTGACTAAAGGGGAGACGGTAAAGCGAGGATTGGAACTGGGAGTTCCCTATGAGTTAACGACCTCCTGCTATCAAGGAGGAGAACTGGCCTGTGGAGAATGTGACAGCTGTCTGTTAAGAATAAAAGGGTTTAAAGAAGCGGGTGGAGTTGACCCGATTCCTTATGCAATACAAATTGACTGGCATTCTTAAAATTTTGGAGGGATCTTAAATGGCTCAAGTAGAACATAATCATGACAAGTATAAAAATATTCGCTTTGATATTCAGGATGAATCCGCCATTATGGAGGACATATTGGAGACGATTCCCTATGAATATGCAGGAAAAATAACTGAGGTAACCATTCCTACCAGTGAATTCACATCTGTCTGTCCGTGGTCGGGACTTCCTGATTTTGCTGATATTAAGATTACTTTTATCCCCAATGAAAAACTGGTAGAGATGAAATCTCTGAAATATTATCTTACATCCTATCGGAATGTGGGAATCTATCAGGAGCATGCTACTAATAAAATATTAAAGGATCTGGTGGCGTTGATTGATCCTCTGTATATGAAGGTTTTTGCTGTTTGGAATGCACGTGGAGGGCTGGGAACAGAGGTTGTAGCAGAATATCGTAAAGAAGGATACGAGGATATTAAGTAGTGAACAGCCGTTCGATTTGGAACGGCTGTACCTTTTTTATTTTAAATATTCAAAAAAGTGTACTTCAAATATATGCATTTTATTGGCAATATGTCATAATAGTTGAAAGGGATTAACAGAGGAATTCAATTCAATCTTCTAAATACAAGGGGTTCTTGGGGGGTTAAATCAAGTTGCGAATACTTACTTCCTTAAAGGCCAAGGTATTTGCCTTTTTTGGACTGCTGTTTGTCGTTTATATGGGTTCGAATATATATAATTTTTCATTAATTCAGGTCATAGACAATGCTGCAATCAAGCAGAAATTGTTTTTATCGACCCTGATTGCTGCGGTTATCATAAGTATTGGCTGTGTAATCTTTATAGTGATCGTGTACAAGTCCGTTTTTAAGCCGATAGATGTTTTGAACAAAGCTACGAACAGAATGGCCGGCGGTGATTTGACAGAAGAATTAAAGGTTGGCAATCAGGATGAGATTGGTACACTGATGATAAATTTCAACATTATGACGCAAAATTTGAAATCTATTTTACATAATATGATTGAAAGTGTTGAACAGGTTGCGGCTTTTTCCCAGCAGCTTTCGGCCAGTGCGGAAGAGAACCAGTCCACCAGTGAGCAAATTAGTGAAATTGCCCGAAACATAGCTAAAAATGCGGAAAGCCAATTAGAAGCCGCCCGTGAAAGTGAAGCATTGATGAAAAAAATGTCGGAATATAATGAGCAGATTGTTTTGCAATCTGATCAAATCTCGGATGCATCCAAGGCTACCACAGAGGAAGCACAAAAGGGTAATGAATCCATGGAGGATGTTTTTCAACAAATACACACAATTCGGGATTCCGTACATAATTCAGCTGCGGTAATACAGTCACTGGGACAACGTTCTAAGGAAATTGGGGCCATTTTAAATCTGATTACTGATATTGCTAACCAGACCAGTATCCTTGCGCTGAATGCATCTATTGAGGCATCACGGGCGGGAGAACATGGACGGGGGTTTGCTGTTGTTGCCAATGAAGTAAAGAATTTGGCTGAGCAATCCGTTGATGCTGTGAACAAAATTTCTCAAATTGTTAAAGAGATTCAAAATGCAACAGAGAAGGCTGTTGACATGTCTGGTGAAGGTATTGAAAAGGTTGAAACCGGTATGAAATCCGTAGAACTAACGAGGGAAGTGTTTCACAATATTTTGCAGGCGACGGGAAAGACAGCCCGTCAAATCGGCGAACTTACTGCTCTTTCACAGGAAATGTTAGAAAGTAACCATCGGGTGATGGCATCGATTACTTCAGTTACACAAACAGCACAGGATACTTTCAATTTTACGGTTCAGGTGGCGGAGTCGGCCGAACAGCAGTCCTATGCCATTGAGGAGGTATCCAGGGCATCGGATGAGTTAAGTACCATGGCCCAGGATTTACAGGATAAGGCGGGTAAGTTTAAAGTATAGATGAACGAACGCAAACATTTTTGCTATCGCCTGAACAAGATACAGGGATTGTGATCATTCCGCCAGGTTCAAGCTGTGATTTTTAGATATGAAAAAAGGGAATCCCGACTGATTTTATACTGTGGCCGGGATTCCCTTTTTTTAACTGTACTGCGGAATCATTTTCTTGCGTTTGTTGACGATCTTGTCTGCTCCCATGGCAGCGATGGCGCCGTCCGCGGCTGAAATGACAGCCTGTTTAATCGGTGTGCGGCGTGCGTCTCCTCCTGCAAACACACCCTCTACACTGGTGTTGAGGAAATCATCAACGATAACATACCCTTCCTCATCCCGTTCGACGGTATCCTTGAGAAAATCGGTTCCCGGCGTGGTTCCGGCAAGATACAGGAATACGCCGTCCACATTCCAGGTTTCCAATTCTTTATCCGCAGTCTGGACGAGGATCCCTTCCATTTTGTTTGTACCCACTATTTCTTTGACGCGGTGTCTCCAGAAAACTTCAATATTGTCATACCCTCTTAAATCATCAATGTTGGCTTCACCCTGCATTTTATTTCCGGGGATGAGGAACAACACCCTGTCAGCGAACTTGCTTAAAGTCAGGGCTTCGCTCACTGCTTCCTCATTGTCTCCCACGATGGCGATGGTTTTGTTCTGGAAAAAGGCTGCGTCACAGGTGGAGCAATAGCTTACTCCGCGACCGAGAAACTCTTTTTCGCCTTTGATTTTGTTGGCGCGACCTTTGGCACCTACGGCAATAAATACACTCTTCGCCTTAACGATGCCTTCCGGTAATTCAAGTTTTTTCACTTCGTCCGTAAAATCTACGGATAATACCTGGCTGCGCACGAAAGTTGCTCCGAAGTCCTTTGCCTGATTTTGCATGCGAAGCAGCAGTTCAAGACCCGTCAACTCTTCCGGAACTCCGGGATAGTTGGCGATTTTATGCGTGATTGCCAGCGTACCTGCTGCGGGGGCCTTATCGATCACCAGGGTCTTTAACTTTGCCCGGGCCGCATAAACAGCTGCCGAACTTCCGGCAGGTCCGCCACCGATACAAACGAGGTCATATTCTTCTTTTAAAAGATCATCGTTTACATTGACAAAAATATCATCTGGATTCCGGACGTTGGCCCCTTCAGACGCTGATCCTTTTTTCGGTTCATCGGTAATTCCAAGATATTTTTTCATCGCGTTGGGCCGGTAACCAATAAAAGGTTTATCATCGACAAAAACAACGGGACTTGAGAAAATACCGTGTTCGTGGAGTTCATTAAAATAATCCGGATTCTCCGTCACATTCCTTTCCTCATATGTAAGCCCCCAGTTTTTCAGGTCCTCACGAATTTTGGCACAATACGGACATCCTGTACTGCTGTATAAAACCACTTTATGCTGGTTCACGTGAAATCGCTCCTTTTTTATAACAATTCTAAACTTAATTTTGTTATCATTATATAACATTTAAAATTAAAGTCAATCCTTTTTTATAATAATTATAAATTAATTAAGGGTATAAAAAGAGTATCATCATTCTGATAATAAAAAAGTGTTAATATACTCTAACGTAAGAGGAAAATTATAAACATGTATGGAATAAATATAGGTAGCACTTATAAAACTGCTCGGGAGATGCCGGGGGTGAGAAGAATGGAACAGCATGATGTTGTCTATTTTGAAGGAAACTTTTTTTCCACGGGCAATACTCGCATTTTTAATGAACAAAAACAAGAAATCGGGTCGATTCGATTAAAAAGGATTGGAAATTCCATGGTTGAAATATATGACCAGGCGGGGAATTTATTGTTGAGAGGAAAACTGGGCATCTGGTCTCATCGCTGGTTTGTTTATGATGGAGAGGGTAAAAAAATCGGTGTACTGAAAAGCAATTTCCCCTTTTTTCCAAAGAAGTACGATTATCTTTCTTTGCAGGAAGAGGCCCATTTTATATTGAAGCCCCCTTATTTAGGGAGTGAGTGCGGTATCTTTGACAAAACAGGAAAAGAAGTTGCCCATTTTGAACGACGAGATGACCTGTTTGATGAACCTGTTTACATGCTGGAAAATCACTCCCCCGTGACGATGCAGGAACTTGTGATGATGATCCGCGGGGCATGCACCATGCAAAAACGTCATCGGTCCGCAGCCAGCACAACTTAGTTTCACAACACGACTTACTCAGGAATGGCCCGAAAGCCGGGGCGTCCAATTAATCACGGGTATCTTGTGCCAGCAATGTAATGAAATGATGCAGGATTCTGGCAGTCAATCCCCAGATTACATAATCCTCATAGATATAAAAATACTCCGGAATTTTCCGCCGGCGCCAGTTGTAATCACGGCCATTGGGGATCAGGTGAAACGGGAAATCTTCCGGAGGATTTACTGTTAAATCGATATAATGGATATCCGGTTTTGATGTCATCAACCAGTCCAGCGGAACGGTGAAAATTTTATCCACTTCTTCGGGATTGGGTCGGATTTCATCCTCCGCTGTTTTGATGATCCCGGCATAGGGATAAATATAAAAGGGAAATGAATTGCTCATGATATCGAGCGGACCAATAATTTCCATCTCTTCCGGCCTCAGATTCAATTCCTCACATGTTTCCCGGATGGCGGTCTGCTCTTCGTTTGTGTCTTCTCGGTCGACACGACCCCCGGGAAAACATATTTCCCCGGGTTGCCGGTTAAGATGACGGGCACGCACTTCAAACAGGACATGCCAGGTTTGATCCTTTGCAATCAACGGAAGCAGTACCGCGGATTTGGTTCCCTGTTCATGTCCCAGTATGTTTCGTTCTCTTCCTTTTAAACGTTTCTGCAGTTGTTTAATGGAAATGGTCATGCGGCGTGCCTCTCCTTTTATGCCAATTTATCGCCTTTAGGCAAGATTTTATCTGCGGTGAAGGCCCCTTATAAACCGGGTTTTTCTTTATTTTACATGGAATGGATCAAGGGTGGCAATTGTATTCTCTGATATAATCAAAAAAACGGTTACAGGAGGCGGATTTATGAAAGCACTTATACATCATGGTCCCACGGGTATGGACGGAGTTGTTTTTAAAGACATCGAATCAGTACCCCCGGGAATGGGTGAAGTAAAGGTCAAATTAAAATTTGCCGGTTTGAACAGACGGGATCTTCTCGTCCTTAATCGACGGAGCGAAATGGATCCGGCAGTGATTCTCGGTTCGGATGGTGCCGGAGTCGTAGTGGAAGTCGGTGATGGTGTGGAAAAGGTGAAAGTGGGGGATGAAGTGATTATTAATCCCAGTCTGCGCTGGCCGGATCAAACCGATGCACCGCCGCAGGAATTTGAAATTTTGGGTCATCCGGAACACGGGACGTTCGCGGAGTACATTACGATCGCTGCGGATCAGGTAGAAGCGAAACCGGAAAATCTCAGCTGGGAGGAAGCGGCGGTATTACCTCTGTCTGCATTGACGGCTTACCGAGCCCTGTTTACAAGGGCAAAGATTCAAGCGGGACAAAAAGTGCTTATCCCCGGGATCGGAAGCGGTGTGGCCACCTATCTGGTACAAATGGCCAAGGCCGCAGGAGCCTATGTGATCGTCACTTCACGAAGTGAAGCGAATCGTGAAAAGGGGCTTGAACTGGGAGCCGATCTTGCTATTGACAGTCAGACTGACTGGAACGAGTCATTGAATGGTGAGAAGGTCGATCTGGTTATTGAAAGTGTGGGCGCGGCAACATGGGACAAATCTCTCGGTCAATTGCGCCCCGGAGGAACGATTGTGGTATTCGGCGCCACGGCCGGAGATGTGGTTTCCTTGAATCTGCGCACATTTTTCTACGGTCAGTTTAATCTGCTGGGAAGCACGATGGGCAATGCCGTCGAGTTTCGTGAGATGTTGAAATTCGTAAATAAGCACGGCATTCGTCCGGTGATCGACCGTGTATATCCTTTATCTGAAGGAATGGCAGCTTTACAGAGGATGAATGAGGGGGATAAATTCGGAAAAATTGTATTGTCCGTTGAAGATCACATGCGTTGACTGGGACATGGTATGATGTCCTGATATCCTGTTTTTTATCGCGGAACGTTTATGTTGACAAAACCAGTCGGAATACTTTATATTTGTCATAATGATTTTGAGATGCACATCAATTTCGAACAGGGCCTTTCTTCGTATAGAAGGGCCCTGTTTATTCGATCAAAGGTTACCATTTATAATTCATCATTCGGCGGGATTGAGAAAGGGGAGACAGGAATGGAGGAAAAGTTCAGATTGGAAACAAAACTGGCGCAAACAGGCACGGGAAAAGAAGCGAAAACGGGAGCCATCAATTTTCCTGTATATTATTCAACCGCATTTCGCCATCCGCAACTGGGTGAAAGTACGGGTTATGATTATTCGAGGACTTCCAATCCGACCCGGGATGTTCTCGAAGAAGCGATAGCCGGGCTGGAAAATGGCGATCGCGGGTTCGCCTTCAGTTCCGGGATGGCAGCGATCCAGACCGTGATGGGATTATTTGAGCAGGGAGATCATCTGGTGGTGTCCTATGATCTGTATGGCGGAACCTATCGTCTTTTTGAAGCCTGGTTAAGTCGCTTGGGACTGCGATTTAGCTATGTGGATTTTCGGGATCTGAATGCGGTCGAACATGCGATCGAACCTGCGACCCGGGCATTCTTTGTGGAGTCTCCCACTAATCCGCTTCTACAGGTTATGGATTTATCCGCGGTTTGCCATTTGGCAAAAGAAAACCAGTTGATTACAATAGTAGATAATACCTTTATGACACCTTATTATCAGAGACCGATCGAACTGGGGGCAGATGTGGTCATCCACAGCGCGACCAAATATCTTGGCGGACACAATGATGTCCTCGCCGGCCTGGTGGTAACGAAAGGAGAGGAATTGACCGGGCGCATGGCCTTTTTGCAGAATACGGCCGGTGCAGTGCTTGGACCGCAGGACAGCTGGCTCTTAATGCGGGGGATGAAAACCCTGGCATTACGGATGGAACGCCATCAACAAAATGCGATCAGAGTTGCTGATTTTCTTAAAGCACATCCGATGGTGGAGTCCGTGTTTTATCCGGGAATGGAGGAGCATGAAGGATTTTACATTCATCAGCGGCAGGCGGACGGTTTCGGCGGGATGGTTTCTTTTCGTGTAAAAAATGCCGCGTGGGTTGCTCCGATCCTTAGAAATTTGCGATTGATTTCCTTTGCGGAAAGCCTCGGTGGCGTGGAAAGTTTCATCACGTACCCCGCTACCCAGACCCACGCAGATATCCCCGCGGACGTGCGCAACAGGGTGGGGGTGTGTGACCGGTTGCTCCGTCTGTCGGCAGGCATTGAACACGTTGAGGACTTGATTGAAGATCTTGACAGAGCATTTCAGCGGGCAATGAAGGAATCAGATTAAATGAAAGGTGGGTATTCAGTGAAATTTTCAACAAAACTTATTCATACCGGGCATGACACCGATCCATATACAGGAGCGGCGAGCATACCCATTTACCATGCTTCCACTTATCATCAGGAAGATGTAGACCAGATCGGACCCTATGAATATGCACGTTCAGGCAATCCTACACGAAAGGCACTGGAGGAAACCATCGCCTATCTTGAAAACGGAAAATACGGTTATGCGTTTTCCTCGGGAATGGCGGCGATATCCAGTGTTCTCCTTATTTTTTCACAGGGGGATCACCTGATTGTCCCGGAAGATGTATATGGCGGTACATATCGCATGCTGACCAGCGTACTCAATCGATTCGGCATTGAACATACCTTTGTTGATACGACGGACCTGGATGCGATCAGAAAAGCAGTTCGTCCGGAGACCCGCGGTCTGTATCTGGAAACCCCGTCCAATCCGACGCTGGAGGTGACGGATCTCAGGGGAGCCGTTGCGATTGCAAAGGAACATAACCTGATCACGATGATCGATAATACGTTTATGACGCCGTATTATCAAAATCCGCTTGATCTTGGGGTTGATATCGTCATCCACAGCGCGACCAAATTTTTGGGCGGACACAGTGATGTGCTGGCCGGCCTGGTGGCTTTAAGTGATGAAAAACTGGCGGCGAGGGTCGAATTGATTCAAAAAGCCTTCGGCGCCGTACTCGGTGTTCAGGATTGCTGGATTTTACTTCGCGGCATTAAAACATTACAGGCGAGAATGGATCGTTCCACGGAAAGCGCTCAAAAAATTGCGGAATTTTTGCGGAATCACCCTGCAGTGGAGAATGTGTTTTATACCGGTCTGAGTGATCATCCTGGTCACGCGTTGCATGAATCGCAGGCATCCGGTCACGGAGCGGTTCTCTCTTTTGATGTCGGCAGCGGGGAAAGGGCACGTGAAGTATTGAAAAAGGTGAAGTTTCCGCTGGTCGCAGTCAGCCTCGGAGGTGTCGAGAGTATCTTGTCCTACCCTGCCCTGATGTCCCATAAGGCGATGCCGCGGGAAGTTCGCCTGGAAAGAGGCATAACGGACGGCTTACTCCGTTTTTCCGTTGGGCTAGAGGATGTGGATGATTTAATTGCTGACCTTGATCAAGCGCTTTTGTAAGGGAGACGGAACGGGAAAGATTTAAAGGAGTCTGGAAATTCCAGGCTCTTTTTTATGTTATAAGATATTTTTTGTTTGAAGCCTGAAATCCCTGACAAGCCCAATCCTGTAAATTAGGTATCAACCCATGCTATGATCATCATATGCTGAGAAAGGATGAAAAAGGAAGGTGATCGAACGCATGAATGAATCAAATCAACAGCATCGGATACGGGAAGAAGTAGAAGAGATACAAAAAGCAGCCGCCCGTTTACGTAAATACACCCCACAGCAGTTGCTTCAATGGGGGCTGGATCAATACGGCGGGAAAATCGTACTGGCCTGCAGCACGGGAGCAGAGGACGTCGTGCTGGTCGATATGATGTCCCGCATAACCCCGTCCCCGCAGATTTTCTTCCTCGATACCGAAAAGCATTTCTCAGAGACTTATAAAACCCTCAACCGAATCGAGCAAAGGTACAACATCGCCGTCAAACGCTTAAAACCGAAACTTACCCTTGAAGAACAGGAAACCACGTATGGGGATCACCTCTGGCAACACGATCCTGACCGTTGCTGTCATATCCGCAAAGTGGAGCCCCTGCGTGAACATCTCCGGAAATATGAAGCGTGGATTACCGGGGTTCGCCGTGAACAGTCGCCCACACGCTCGCAGGCACAGAAAGTGGAATGGGATCAAAAATTCGGACTGTTGAAACTAAATCCACTGGTCGACTGGACCTGGCAGGATGTGTGGAATTACATCCGTACCAACCAGGTTCCATATCACCCGCTGCATGACGTTGATTATCCCAGTATCGGATGTTCCGTATGTACACGCTCGGTCAAGCCGGGGGAAGATCTACGTGCCGGGCGCTGGTCCGGCACCAACAAACTGGAATGCGGCCTGCATCAGTAATCTGTATTTTGGCGTATAGCAGGTGAAAACTTTGATCGAGTTCATCTTTGCAGGATTATTTGTCGGCTTTCTGACAGGGTTGACGGGAATGGGCGGCGGCCTGTTGATGACACCCCTTTTGATTCTCGGATTTGGCATGCCCGCTGTTACAGCGGTGGGGACAGATCTGATGTATGCCGGTCTGACCAAACTGGCCGGTTTTTATCAGCACAAAAGACAGGGAACGGTCGATGGAGCCACTTTAAAATGGCTGGCTGCCACCAGTTTGCCGGGAGCACTTCTGGGTGTGATTTTGATACATTTTATGACCGTGATGTGGTACTCCCGTCTCGAACTGATCATGAGAATGGTGCTTGGGATCACTTTTTTGGGGGTCGGCTGTTTTATGATGTACCGGATTGTATGCCAGATCAAGCGAAGGGAGCGACACAGACGGCATCAATCACCCGATTCTGGCCGCGCCGCCTCCTTTTTTCCGGGTAAAAGAAAATTGATGGCCGTCGGGGGACTCGGCGGTCTCCTCGTCGGGATGACATCTGTGGGAAGCGGAACAGTGTTCATCGCCCTTCTATCCTGTATAGGACGTTTTTCTCCGGCAGTATTGGTCGGGACGGACATCGCCCATGCATCCCTGCTCACACTGATTGCGGGAAGCATGCATGCCTTCATGGGAAACGTTGATTATTCAGTAGCAGGCTATCTCTTGATCGGGTCGGTCCCGGGTATTATTGCCGGAAGCAGACTCTCTTTAAAAATCCCGGAAATATGGATTCGCTGGATCATTACCCTTTTATTATTGGGGAGCAGTCTTAAATTGTTGTAAGAAGATGTTCAAAAAGGGTCAGGAAAACCTCTGCGCATCTCTTCTTTTTGAACTCGCACGAAAAAAATGATACGTCGAGGAGGGAAGGAATGTGGACATATCTCAGTCTGATATTGAAACGCAACCCATTTCACCCCACGGGGGGGTTCTGATCAATCGTATGGTCGAGCAGGACGTCAAGGATGACGTGTTACGGGAACTGCCCGACCTCAAAGTCATCTTCACAGACCGGCGCACCATTTGTGATCTTGTATGCATTGCCTGCGGGGCTTTTTCTCCTTTACAGGGGTTTATGACAAGAAATGATTATGAATCGGTGATCAGCCGCATGCGATTGATGGATGATACGATCTGGCCGATCCCGGTCACGCTGGCGGTGGAGGAAGAAACAGCCGCAGGAATATCGATCGGGGAAAAGGTCGCTCTAGCCGATGAAAACGGAAGGTTTTACGCAGTGATTACGGTGACGGATCAGTTTATCCCCGATAAATGGAGGGAGGCGCGTCTAGTCTTCCGAACCGGAGATATCCGTCACCCCGGTGTTAAAAATTTAATTAAAAGCCCGCCCGTATATATTGGAGGTCCGATTGACATGATTCAGTTGCCGGAAAATGGGCCGTGTAGCCGTTATGCCATGAAACCGCAACAAACGAGGAGAATCTTTGCGGAAAAAGGGTGGAAGACAGTAGTGGCTTTCCAGACACGGAATCCGATTCACCGTGCCCATGAATATATGCAAAAAGCGGCGCTGGAAACGGTCGACGGTCTCCTGTTACACCCCCTGGTGGGGGAAACGAAAGGCGATGACATCCCCGCTGATATCCGGCTGAAAAGCTATGAAATTTTGCTTCATAACTATTATCCCGAGGACCGGGTCGTCCTCGCTGTTTATCCCGGTTTCATGAGATATGCCGGTCCGAGAGAGGCTGTGCTTCATGCACTGGTTCGAAAAAACTACGGTTGCACCCATTTTATTGTGGGGAGGGATCATGCCGGAGTGGGAGACTATTACGGTACTTATGAGGCCCACCATATTTTTCGCCAGTTTACTGAGGACGATCTGGGTATCACCCCGATCTTTTTCGAGCACAGCTTTTATTGTTATCGATGCGGGGGGATGGCTTCAAAGAAAACCTGTCCCCATTCATCGGAAAATCATCTGATTCTTTCGGGTACGCGGGTACGGGAAAAATTACGGAACGGGGAACCCCTGCCCCATGAGTTTTCAAGGCCGGAGGTGTCGCGTGTATTGATGGAAAGTATATCGCGCTCAGAAAAAGGGATGATGCTCAACTAAGAAATGTAAAATTTCGTTTTAGTCAGAATATAAATGATTGAAAGAAAGATCAACGAATGATATTATTACGTTAGTGTTCTGTATCGTATTAAAAGTGTTATATAATATTTTGTCAGATTGTCAGTATTTTTCTTTGATTCCCGTGAATGAGCCAGAGCGTTGAGCGTGTGAAACAAAAGCGAGTATGAGAATGAGTATGAGTAGAGCGTGACCAAAGAAAGGATGAAGGATGAAATCTTCATCCTATGTTTGTGTCCGGGGACTAAAGCGCTTACATTACTGGTTTAAAGGGGATGTTGGTATGTCAGTATTTAAGGAAATTTCTACTCATGAGCAAGTCGTTTTTTGTAACCATGAAGAATCGGGGTTAAAGGCAATCATCGCGATCCATGATACCACCCTGGGACCGGCGCTGGGTGGTTGTCGCATGTGGCCGTATGAAAGTGAAGAAGAAGCTTTGCGGGATGCTCTGCGTCTTGCTAAAGGGATGACGTATAAATGTGCGGCTGCAGATGTGGATTTCGGCGGAGGAAAAGCGGTCATCATCGGTGATCCGAATAAGGACAAGTCACCGGAATTGTTCCGGGCATTCGGCCGGTTTGTGGAAAGTTTAAACGGGAGATTTTATACAGGAACCGACATGGGAACGACCACGGAGGATTTTGTATTTGCATCCCGCGAATCCAATTGCATCGTCGGCCTACCCGAAGAACACGGAGGCAGCGGTGATTCTTCCATTCCGACGGCGCTCGGTGTGCTGCAGGGTATCCGTGCAACTGCTCAGTATTTATGGGGTACCGACTCCATCAAAGGCCGTAAGTTTGCCGTTCAGGGCCTCGGAAAAGTGGGAAAAAAACTGGTCCGTCTCCTGTGGGAGGAAGGAGCTTCCGTTATCGCAACCGATATCCATCCGCAATCTCTTGAAGAACTAAAACAGGAAGCGGAACAGGCGAAATATCCTTTTCACGCGGTCAAACCGGAAGATATCTATGACGCGGATGCGGATATGTTCGTGCCCTGCGCCATGGGCGGAGTGGTCAATGACGATACCATTTCCCGTTTAAAGTGTCAGGCCGTAGTCGGATCAGCCAATAATCAATTGCTCCACGAAAAACACGGAAGTATGCTCGATGAACGCGGAATATTGTTTGCCCCCGATTATGTGGTCAACAGCGGCGGACTGATTCAGGTTGCCGATGAGCTGTATGGAAGCAATAAGGAACGCGTCATGAAAAAAACACGAGCCATTTATGATATGGTCTATTCCATTTATCAATATGCGGCACAAAACGGCATCAAAACGGTTGAAGCCGCCGATCGTCTTGTTGAGGAACGAATCAGAAGGGCGAAAGAGATCAACAGCATGTTCGTAAGAAATCATGCCCCCAAATGGAATGTTCGCCGGGGTTGATCGGATAGAAAAGTGTGATAATTATTTTCGTATTGAACTGGGGAGGGAGAAGCATATGAGAAAATCAATGGAAGAACAATTTCCCGTGAGGCAGATTCTGTCTCCGGAAGGAAAACTTATTGAGTCCGTTGATGGCTGGATCGATGATGAACTGGCGCTCGATATGTACGAAAAGATGGTCATTAACCGGACGTTCGACCGTAAGTCAGTGACAATGCAAAGACAGGGACGTATCGGAACGTATGCCCCGTTTGAAGGGCAGGAAGCCACTCAGGTCGGCAGTGCAATGGCGCTTGACGATCAAGACTGGTTATTCCCCACTTATCGTGATCATGCAGCGATGATGACCTTTGGACAGTCGATATTAAGGGTGTTGTTATATTGGAAAGGGAGGATTGAAGGATGTGTGCCTCCCGAAGGGAAACATATTTTACCTCCTTATGTTCCTATAGCCACCCAAATTCCACATGCCGCAGGGGTGGCGTGGTCATCGAAGATGAAAGGAGAAGCAGTTGCTTCTATCGTTTATTTTGGTGATGGTGCAACTTCGGAGGGGGACTTCCATGAAGGACTCAATTTTGCTTCCGTATATAATGCACCGGTGGTCTTTTTCTGCCAGAACAACGGATATGCCATCAGTGTACCGATGTCCAGGCAGATGAAAACAAAGACGATTGCACAGAAAGCGCTTGCGTACGATATAGAGGGAATTCGAATTGACGGAAATGATATCTTTGCTGTCTATCTCCATACCCGACAGGCAGTGGAAAAAGCAAAACGGGGAGAAGGCCCCACTCTGATTGAAGCAGTGACCTATCGTTACGGTGCGCATACGACTGCTGATGATCCCCGCAAATACAGGGAGCAGGAAAAAGAAGAAAAAATTCGCCGGGAAAAATACGATCCGGTGGATCGCCTGCGTCGTTATTTGGAATCAAAGGGCTTATGGGACGACGAAAAAGAACAAGCGCTTGTTCAGAAGGCGGAAACAATTATCAATCAGGCGGTAAAAGAAATGGAATCTTATCCCGCTCCGCAGCCTGAAGATATGTTTGAACATATTTTTGCGGAAAAAACTTGGAACATTAAAGAGCAACAGCAGCAGGTAGCCGAGGAGTCCGACCGGCAAAGGAAGTCCGTGCAGAAGGAGTTGGCATGAAATGACGGCAAAAATGACGATGGTACAGGCACTGCAACAGGCGATGGAATTGAAATTGAAGGAAGATGACCGGGTCATTTTAATGGGTGAAGATATCGGTCTGAACGGCGGTGTATTTCGCGTTACCGACGGATTGCAGGCAAAGTTTGGAGAGGATAGAGTGATCGATACCCCGCTGGCAGAATCAGGGATCGTCGGAACGGCAGTCGGAATGGCCCTGAACGGTATGATTCCGGTTGTTGAGATCCAATTTTTAGGATTTATCTACCCCGGATTTGAACAGGTGGTCTCTCATGTTTCAAGGTTACGCGCTCGTACTCAGGGACGTTATCAAGTTCCGATGGTGATTCGAACTCCTTATGGAGCCGGTATTCGCGGTCCTGAATTGCACTCGGAAAGTGTGGAATCTTTTTTTGTTCATGTGCCGGGGTTGAAAGTGGTGGTACCTTCCACCCCTTATGATGCTAAAGGTTTGTTAATTGCAGCCATTGAAGATCCCGATCCCGTAATTTTTCTTGAGCCCACAAGCATGTACAGGGCGCTGAAAGAGGAGGTTCCCGAGGACAAATATACGGTTCCCCTTGGGAAGGCTCGTGTGATTGAAGAGGGAGAGGACATCTCCATTTTTGCCTGGGGAGCGATGGTTCAGGTGGCTCTACAGGCTGCACGAAAAATGAAAGAACAACGGGGTTGGACGGCGGATGTCATCGATCTGCGCACCCTGTATCCTTTTGATCGCGATACCATCAAAGCGTCTGTGGAAAAGACAGGGCGGGCTTTGATTGTTCATGAAGCCCATCGTACCGGTGGCATGGGAGCAGAACTGATTTCTTTCATTAATGACGAATCTCTTTTTTACCTGAAGGCACCTGTGGCACGGGTTACCGGATATGATGTGCCGGTTCCGTTTTTCTCTCTGGAAGATGATTATCTTCCCACGGTTGAACGTGTCAGCAGAGGAATCGAACAAACGATCACTTATTGATTATCAAGACGGATATCATAGAATTTTTAGAAAAAAGCGGGTGAGAATAACATGGCTTATACTTTTAAGTTGCCGGACGTGGGCGAAGGGATGGCGGAAGGCGAAATTGTCCGTTTGCTGGTTCAGCCGGGAGACACGGTCGCAAAGGATCAACCGGTCATTGAAGTGCAGACGGATAAAGTGAGTGTGGAATTACCTTCCCCCGTTGCGGGAGTGGTGAAAGATATCCCCGTCCAGGCGGGAGAGGTGGTTCCGGTTGGCAATCCGCTACTGATTCTGGAAACAGATGAAGCGGATGGGATGGATGAGAATGGCGGACATCAAACGGTGACTGGTGATGAGAAATTTGAAAGCAAAACGGATGAAGATGGACAACAATTGAAGAATGTTGACAATCCAGTGAGTCGCCCGCGACGTGTCATAGCCGCACCTGCAACGCGACGGCTGGCGCGCGAACTTAAAGTGGACATTGAACAAGTACAGGGAACAGGTCCCCGGGGAAGAGTGACGGATCAGGACGTACGCATATTTGCCTCAGGGAACGGGAAAAAGAATGTGCGTGACGGAGAAGGACAGGTATCTGTAGTTTCTACTCCGGCAGAATCTGCTTCTGCTCAGTACAGGGAAGAATACAATCCTGCCGAGTTGGAAGAGCGCATTGATATTCGCGGTATCCGCAAGCAAATTGCGGAAAAAATGGTTCGTTCCAAATCGACGATTCCCCATGTGACGCATTTTGATCAGGTTGACGTAACAGAACTGATTGATGTTCGTAAAAGGCTGAAGGATGAAGCGACCGCTGCGGGTGTGAAATTAACCTATCTTCCTTTTATCGTAAAAGCAGTCACCTTTGCACTGAGGGAGTTTCCGGTTTTTAATGCCATGATTGATGATGATAAACAACAGATTGTCATCAAAAAATACATTCACATCGGCATTGCCACCGACACGGAGGACGGACTGGTGGTCCCGGTGATCAGGGATGCCGACAGAAAAAGTCTGCTGGAGATTGCCCGGGAAATAGAGTCGCTTTCGACCCGGGCACGGAACAAAGCATTAACTCCTTCAGATTTGAGCGGAGGTACATTTACGATCAGTAATGTGGGCGGTGTCGGCGGGATGTTTGCCACCCCGGTGATCAACCATCCTGAAGTGGCCATTCTGGCTACTCATAAAATCGAGGCAAAACCGGTGGTCGTTGACCGGGAGAAAAAAGAGTTTGACATCCGGGATTTTATGACGATCTCCCTTTCCTTCGATCATCGCATTATCGACGGCGTACAGGCGGTCAAATTTTCCAACCGCATTCGCGATTTGCTGCAGGAGCCGTTAACGTTGATGTTGAGAATGTAATGAATGGCAATGAATAAACAAGCACCACAAACATGTGTAGAGACATGCTCGTGGTGCTTTTTTCTAATCAGGATACCGTTTTCTTTTGCATCGTGACGATCAACACGCCTGCGATGATTAAAGTGCCTCCGATAAAGAAGCGGGAATCCAGTTTTTCGTGCAATACCAACCATCCCAGAAAAGAGCCGACAAAGGGCTGGAAAAAGAAAAAGAGTGAGCCGACTCCGGCATCCATCAATTCCATTCCTTTGTTCCAGAGAAAAAATGCAATCGCAGTTGAAACGATCCCAAGGTAAAGGATACCTGAAATTACGAGATGTTCGGACGAATCAACAACAATGTCGTTGACTCTAATTTCCCACAACATGGCCGGTGTCGTAAACACGATGGCAAACAGGATGGCAAAAGTTGTGACGGTTAACGATGAAATGCGTTGAGACGTAATTTTTACATAGACCGTAAGCAGTGCCCAGGTGAGTGCGGCTCCGATTAAAATAACTCCCCCGAGGAAATGACCATCCAAATTGGTATCCCATCCAATGACAATCACAACGCCGAAAGTGGCGATCACTAACGAGAGTACCTTGCGAGAAGTTAATTTTTCCTTGAGAAGCATCCTCGCGATAATGACGACAAAAGCCGGCGTTGCTGATGTGATCAATGCTCCAGTATGAGCATCGGACAGTTTGGTACCTATGAATTGAAATGTAATCGATATGAAATAACCGATAAAACCGATCCAGCCAATCAGCAGCCAGTCTCGTTTTGTTAAATCTTCAGTTCTGCGGTTTTTTCGCCCCGTTATTTTTAAAATCGTAAATAACACGACAAAAGCGATGACATAACGTATCCAGACAAGAGTGAACGGGGGGATGAAGTCCAATACATATTTACTTACGACATACATGCCGCCCCAGATACTCGCCGCCAGTGATAAACAGATTGCACCGATGATATTTTGTTTCATGAAAATCAATACCTCCGTCTTATCAGGGATTTTCATTAAATCGAGGATCCCCAGAGACGAGGTATGAAAAGCTCATCCCCGACTCAGGGATGAACAACGGGCTGGTCATTTTCAAATAAGTCGAAGTACAATCTCATTATTCTTTCACCTCCATGTTGTTTAAGTCTCTTTCTCAGACTTTCTTCTAATCAAGCGCCGTCGGCGATACAACCACCATATTGACCCGCCCGAAATCAAAAGTACTGTCAACACAAGCCAGGACCAGTGATGAAACTCGTCATAGAGTTGTTGCCACTGATCTTCAAAAAGGAAACCGAGCAGAATGAACGTCGCTACCCAGACCAGCGCTCCGGGCAGGGCATAAAGGGAAAATGAACGGTAGGACCATTTGCTGACACCGGCAGAATAGGCGGTGACGTGTCGGAGCCCCGGAAAAAAATAGCCGATCATGATGGCAAACTTACCGAATTTATGAAACCAGTTCTGTACTTTTTTATATTTATCCATCGTCAGGAAAAAACGATGTCCGTATTTTTCAATCAGGGGGAGGCCGAATAACTGGCCGATCAAGTAGCTGAACGACATTCCGATAAAACTTCCCAAAAAGGCGATGACAACAGTGAAGATGAAGACAAGTTTGCCCTTTGAAATCAAATAGCCGGCAAACATCATGATCACTTCGTCGGGAATGGGAAGTCCGATTAATCCCAGAAACATTGTGAGAAAAATAATGATATACCCATAGGCAGAAATAAAAGTAAGGATGTAATCCTGAACCACAGTCAAAATGTTTTCCCCCTTATATTTCCTCAGAGCTTAAATTATGACCTTTTTTCTGTAGAAGACAGGCTTATTATTCTTATTATATAATAATTTGAACACTCACGCCTGCTCTATGGCCATTTTTCATGTGATTTCATTGTGAATGAGCGCTCAATTACTAAAAAAAACGAAAATTTAGACGAAATAAGGTTGACACTCAGGCGAAGCGTGACTATAATTACACCTAAATAAATTTTTCTGCATCATGCAAAAAAACGTATTTTCATGTAACGTCAGAAGGGTATCTAGGGTTCCGCTTTTTAAAAAAGGTCTGGTCCGAGCGATACCGGCATTCGTACAAAAAGAGAATGTACACCGTGAGGATAAAAGCCTCTGCGGCAAGTTCTGACTGGCACACCCACAGGATAAACCCCGGTGAACGGGAATACAGTGGGGGGCAAAAGACACAGTCAGAGTTTGTGATACGTACGAGGCTTCTTATTTTTTGTGAAATTTCAAATTATTCACGCAGTTGATGATGAATTAAATACCCATGTCAAATGCAATGAGAAGGATCTGTTTACGGGAAACTGGCTTGACAGAGAGCTCACGGATGCTGAGAGTGAGCAGCAGGCCTGTAAACAACTCACCTTTGAGCAGACGTTCCGAAATCGGAAGAGAGTAGAAACGGACCGCTGACTGCGTTATCCGTCCGGGTAGCAGGAATCCATTTTAAAAAGTCGATCCGATGATCGCCGGAAAATCCGCTACCTGCCGAGGTTACATATCGCGAGATATGTAGCGAATTTGGGTGGTACCGCGAGCCTTTTCGCCCCAATGATGTAGCAATATGAGACGGGGGTGAAAGGGCTTTCTTAATGAATGATCACTTGTTTAAACAGGATGAGACTAAAGGGTCAATCGGAGAGACGAAAGACAGAAACGTCGAGTACTTTAAAAGGAGGAGAGAAATCATGAATGCGCAGGCAGCGACAATGGATACAAAAAAAGATATCCCTCACATCCCGCAGGGAGAAATATTGACGGGTGCCGAGATCTTGTTGCGCTGTTTAATTTTGGAGGGAACAGAGTATATCTTTGGTTATCCCGGCGGTGCCGTCCTACCGATTTATGATTCGTTGTATCACAGCCATCTGAAACATATCCTGACCCGGCATGAACAGGGTGCTACCCATGCTGCCGACGGCTATGCACGTGCGACGGGCAAACCGGGTGTTGTCATCGCCACGTCGGGACCGGGGGCAACCAATCTGGTAACGGGAATTGCCACCGCCCAGATGGATTCTGTTCCAATGGTCATTTTTACGGGAAATGTGAAGCAAAATTTGATCGGTACCGATGCTTTCCAGGAAGCGAACATCACAGGAATCACTCTGCCGGTCACCAAACATAACTATTTTGTCAGAGATGTTAAAGACCTGGCCCGGATTATTAAAGAGGCATTTATCATTGCCACAACAGGACGGCCGGGGCCGGTGCTGGTTGATATTCCGAAGGATGTCAATGAAGCGAAGACAGAATTTGTTTATCCCGAGGAAGTGGAACTGCGCGGTTACAATCCGACCATCCGTCCCAACCACATGCAACTTGAGCGCCTGAAAAATGCTCTGAAAGAATCGAAAAAACCGGTGATTCTTGCCGGTGGCGGGGTGATTTCTTCTCAAGCCGATCAAGAGCTTCTGGCATTTGCCGAAAAAACGCAAATCCCTGTGATCACGACGTTTATGGGAATCAGTGCATTTCCCCGTCAGCATCCGCTCTGTCTGAGTATGCCGGGGATGCATGGCAATTATGCGGCCAACCAGGCCATTTTAAATTGTGATCTCTTAATCGGAATCGGCGCCCGTTTTGATGATCGTATTACAATGGGACGGACGAAGGAATTTGCTCCAAACGCGAAGATCGTCCATATCGATATCGATCCGGCGGAAATTGCCAAAAACGTGGAAACTTACATCCCGATCGTCGGGGATGTCAAGCATGTGCTACAGGAGGCGCTGGATCGGGTTGCTGCAACGGACAGCAGTGCCTGGCTCCGGCAATTAAATGAGTGGAAGGAAAAATATCCATACACCTACCAAAACCGGGAGGACGTATTAAAACCACAGAGGGTGATTGAAATAATCAATGAAACAACGGCCGGAGACGCCATTGTTACAACTGACGTAGGCCAGCATCAAATGTGGGTGGCTCAGTATTATCACTTTAAGCGGGCACGCTCGCTGATTTCTTCCGGCGGATTGGGAACGATGGGATTTGGATTCCCGGCGGCGATCGGAGCACAACTTGCCCATCCCGACCAACTGGTGATCTCAATCAGCGGTGACGGTGGTTTCCAAATGAATCAACAGGAGCTCGCCATCGTGGCTCAGAGGAATTTACCGATCAAAATCGTGATCATTAACAACAAGTGT
>JAWLDF010000026.1:0-45150 GCA_041686735.1 Bacilli bacterium | reverse complement strand
AGAACTTAAAAATGGTCAGAAACAACTCAATAAAAATCTTATTAATTGTCTAGGTGCGTATACAGAAAAAATTATTGAACACTTTGATAATCAGACCTCCGTATTGAACAAACGAATTTTTGCTGTTGAAACGGAATTAAAAGGGATTGCAAAATAGGAGGGATATACATCATAGCATTTTATAATACTTCGTATAATATCTGTTATACGAAACTATTTTAAAATTAATAAATTACAAAAACATACTATATGGAACAATTGTCGAGTGACACAAACATGCCTACATTTGTGACACAAACATACCTACATAAAGCTTTAATGTGGCATGTTTGTGTCACACCATGTAATCTTAAATTTTACCATTAACTTTTTTCTTTGCCGGCATTGTCCCTTAGTTTTATTTTTCATTTATGTAAGGACATTTAGACCCTAATTGTATATCACTGTGTTTTTCAGGTGAATACCACCATCTGAGAATACAATTAAAAAGTAAGGAAGATGTTCATATCTGAACGGTGGATATCTGGGGATAGCCCTTTTATTCATATTTGGATAAAGAGAAGCATCGCATTCGCAAAATAGAAATCCAGAAGCTCGAGACCCATGATAAACAATAAATCAAACCGATAAAAGCAGCTTTGAAAAGGTACTATCAAAAAGTAAAGCTTTACTCGGAACGCAATGCATCTATCGGTTTTAAACTGGCAGCTTTATTGGCTGGAAATATACCAAAAAATATACCCACAAATGCAGAAAACGCAAAAGCAGCCAGGGATACTCCCATGGACAAAACTACATCCATTGACATGAATTTAGACAATGTTAATGCCACACCTATTCCAATACATATACCAATCAATCCCCCCATTCCGCTTACAACCGTTGATTCGATTAAGAATTGAATCAGGATATCTCTTTTTTTAGCACCCAATGCTTTTCGAATTCCGATTTCTTTTGTTCTCTCCGTTACCGAGACGAGCATGATATTCATGATACCAATACCGCCTACGAGTAATGAAATCGCTGCAATACCAGTTAACATCATTGTCATCGTACCGGATACAGATGCCATCGATTCGATTAAATCCTGCTGATTAAAAACACGGTAGCTGTCTTCATCTCCACGAAACTTGTTCGTGAGCTCATTTTCAAGCTGCATCATGGCCAGATTTATTTGCTCCTGAGATTCTGCCTGAATATAAATGTTTCGAATTCCGCTGGAGCGAAGTAAACGCTCTGCTGTTGACAAAGGAATAAGAATAATTTCATCACTGGATCCGCTAGCGGTACTCCCTTTCTCCTCCAGCAAGCCGACCACCTTGAAGGATATTCCGTTCAAATAGATTTCTTCACCAACAGGACTGCTATTTCCAAATAATTCTTGAGCGGTTGTTACTCCCAATAAAGCGACCTGGTGCCTGTATTCGATATCGATGGGAAGCAGGAATCGTCCTTCCTGTACGTGAAAATCACGAACATCCTCATAAGCATCATTCGTTCCCTCAACGGAAACATCCGTGCTTACTCCACTGTATTTTGCTGTAACATTTCCGGAAACTACTGGGGAAACAGCTTTTACTCCCTCCAAGTTCTGCAGGCTCATTACATAATCATAATCGACCGTTGATTCGGTACCTCTACCTGTAATAAAAACCGTCAATAGGTTGGAACCCAGACTTTGTACTTGTTCCGTTACCTGTTTGGCAGACCCTTGTCCCAAAGCGACAAGAGATATCACGGCTGATACACCGATGATGATTCCCAGCATCGTTAAAAAAGAACGCAATTTATTCGAGAGGATACTGTTAAACGCCATTTTAATTCCCTGAGTTATTTTCAACCAACTCCCCCCCTTCCCTCTTCCCTTAACCTGCCATCCTGAATCCGAATCACGCGTTTGGCTTGCTCCGCAATAGACAAATCGTGCGTAATTAATACGATCGTATGCCCTTGTTCATTCAAATTTTTTATTAAGTGCATCACTTCTTTCCCCGTTTTAGTATCGAGTGCTCCTGTGGGTTCATCCGCTAATAGAAGTGGAGGGTTTCCCGCTAATGCACGAGCAATAGCCACTCGCTGCTGTTGTCCACCGGAGAGCTGCAGCGGAGTATGATGTATTCGATCCTCTAAGCCTACCATCTGCAATGCTTCCAATGCCCGCACTTTCCTGTTTGTATTGTTCAAGCCGCGATAAATTAAAGGAAGCTCCACATTTTCTTGAGCAGATAACTTCGGAAGCAGGTTGAACCCTTGAAATATAAACCCGATTTTCTCATTTCGAATTTCAGCCAATTGATTTTCGGACAAGGTATTCGTTTCTGCACCATCCAAATAATATTGACCTGAATCGGGAATATCCAGACATCCAAGCATATTCATTAACGTCGACTTCCCTGATCCTGAAGGACCGATAATCGCAACAAAATCCCCTTTATGAACAGTCATCGATGCGTTATCCAGCGCTTTAACGACTTCCCCGCCTAATTTGTACGATTTATTCAGCGAATTAATTTGAATAATAGGAAGTTCGCGCTCACTCATCGACCCCCACCGCCAAATCCACCAGAAGGTCTTCCCGTTCCACCGCCAAATCCACCGGGAGTTCTCATTCCACCGCCAAAATTGGGCGCTTGATTGGATTGTTGTCGAATGACGCTAGGTATAACCACCTTTTCTCCTGCTTCAAGTCCGTTTATAATCTCCATAAAAGTCTCATTATGAATCCCCGTTTGCACTGCCTTCATTTCACCCTGTTCTTGTAAATTGTTTTCTGTTTCACTTGACGAAGAGTTCATTACTCTAACGAAGCTCTGACCGTTTCTTTGTTGCACAGCTTCAATAGGAACCATCAAAACATCTTCCTTACCCTCAATCATAATTTCCGCACTCGCTGACATTCCAGATCTTAATTTATCATTACGCTCCATAAGGATCTTTACATCAAACGTGGAAACACCATTTTGACTTGTTCCTTCTCTTGCGATTTCAGAGACTTCTCCTCTAAAGGTCTCTTCCGGGAATGCATCTACTATAATTTCCGCACTTTGCCCTATTACAATCTTGGGTATGTCCAATTCGTCAACCGGCACGACCAGCTGCAGATCTTCATAATTGATAATCTCTGCAATGGCACGGCCTAATTTCACTTCATCCATTAACGCTACATCTATGGATAAAACCACCCCATCAATCGGGGAACGTGTCGGTGAAGGCGGAATCTGGTCTTCTTGATAGGAGGCAATGTCCTGTTCTATTTCCTGGATATCCAGCTCCGTTTGTTCGATGTTAATATCTACAGACTGATCACTTTCTAACTCGAGTATGGCTTGACCTTCTTCAACTTTTTCTTGTTCATTTACATAAAGATTTGTTACCTCACCGGAAATTTTTGTACGTATTTCAATGGTGTCAGATTCGGAAACAAGTCCATTTTTTAAACCGGTAAAATTTCCATTAGGAGTATTTACGGTAATTTGCGCCGCAGACCCCGCTGCAATCTTTTCCTGAAATTCGATGGTAACATCATGATATGTAGATCCGTTTGACTGAGTTTCTCCAATCAAATCCACTTCACTCACAGTCCCCTCCAAAGAATAAAAATTCGATACGATGAAAACCTCCGCTTTTTGTCCAGGCTTTATATGCTGCATCTGATGAGAAGGAAACGGGACTGTCACTTTTTTTGTATCGCTGTCACGTATAGAACCGATTACTTCATTCGCACTCACCTCATCCCCTTCTTCTACATTTAATGAAATAAGATAACCCTTTTCGGGAGCTGTAACCTTTTCATTTTCAATTATTTCCTTTTGACGTTCTTGTAAATCCTGAAGCTCTAAACGTTTCTTTTTCAAGTTGGTCTGTGCCTGTTGAATCTGATCACTTAAATCCTCTGCTTCATATGTTACCAGAATGTCTCCCTTTTTGACTTCTGCACCTTCCTCCACTTCAATACTTACCACCGTTCCTTCTTCCGCTGCTTTAACAGACTCTTTCGTGACAGGTTCCAGCACCCCCGTACCTGAAACCTTCACTTCAATATTCCCTCTTGTTACTTCAGCCGTAGCGATCTGAGCAAGGACAGGCTCCTGATGATTCAACATTTTATAAGCTGTAAAACCTCCAATCCCTGCAACGAATATGACGCTAACGATGATCCATTTTCTCATAACCTTATTCCGTCCCTTCTATCCTTGTAAATGAATGAAATAAATGTTCATCGAAGAAATTATATCTATGTAATGTGTCAGCTAAATGTCAAGGACAAGAAGCCATAAAAAAAGACATTGCCAGAGTACAATGTCTTGAACTTATCGATCCTGTTTTTGATTCTTGAATGATAAGATAAAGGTGGTCCCAGAGTCGTTACTTTCTTTTAACCAAAGATCACCTCCCATTGATTTTGCTATCATTTTGCTGAAGGGTAGTCCTAAACCCAATCCTCTATTTCTATATTGCTGTGATTTCCCTCTATAAAATCGTTCGAAAATTAACGATTGTTCCTCTTCCGGAATACCTGTCCCATTATCCTTTACATCGATCAAAATCCGATCGTTTTTTTCATATAACTCGATTTCAATTTGGCCATGATCATCTGTAGCTTGCTTCGCATTGTTTAACAAATTGATCATGATTTGCTGTAATCTTGATGCATCCATATCTGCGTATACATTACTTTGTGGAACGGTTACCTTCAATTTTATATCCAGCTGTTCTTGCGTCATTTCCCATTGGTAGACGATCTCCTTTAGAAGTTCGTTTATATTTTGCCTCTTGATATTCACTTTAATTGCACCTGTCGCATATGTGTTAAATTCGAGCAGGTCCTCTACCATTTTCTCTAATCGGTGAATCTCCTTCATGGTAATCTCCAGGAATTCCTTAGCTTCCGTTCCGGTCACAATCTCATCTTTAACCGCTTGAATTAATCCGCTCATGGAGGTCACCGGAGTTTTCAATTCATGCGTAACACCCGCAAGTAATTCTCCACGCATCGTCTCCAATTGTTCCAAACGTTTAGCCATATCTCTAAAGGAATAAACCAGGTCATAAATTTCCTTTTCCTTTATATCCGTGCTCAAATCAACTTCATAATTACCACTAATAATTTGATTCGCTGCCGTTGCAACATTCCGAATTGGGGAGGAAAGCTTTTTGGTTAACAGATAAAGCACTCCCCAACTTAGCAGGGCAAGACTTAGAAGCATGACCAAGAGAATTCCCAACTCTTCCGAACTGTTTTTAATATCTCTTTCCGGATAAAGTAGTATGACCCAACCGATCGTCTGCGCATCATGTTGAATCTCCCGTTTCACAAGGTACATTTTCATACCCTTATCCGGTCTGAATTTCATAATGTTTTTGTTATCTTCCAACAAACGTTCGATTTGCGGGGTGAGATGCTCGATCGGAACCTTTGGTGAATGAAAAAGGAAACGTTTATCTTGATCTAATATGAAGAGTATGGGGTTCATCTCCGTATCCATCATTCTTTGTCTTCTGTCAATGATTCTGGGTAAGAAAGGGTCAATTCTGATATTCCCCTGTTCACCTACAATTCGATCGGCAACTTCATCCGCTAACAGTTCCATCATGTCTAAACGCTTTTCTACCGTACTGTATCTTATCCATATCGACAGTATGATTCCGATGATGATTAATCCTATACACAACGTGACAAAATATCGAGTGGTCCAATAACGAAGCATGGAAATTTTTTTTTCATTTTTCATTGACATGAAAGCGATACCCCAATCCTCTTACCGTTTTAATCTCCCCCTCTTCTGTATGCCATCCTTTCAATGTCTTTCGAATTCTTTTAATGGCTAAGTCAACGGCTCGATCACTCCCTTCATAATCAATCCCCCAAACATTTTCAATTAGCTGCTCTCTCGTAAAGGTTTGATTAGCATTTCGGGCTAAAAACATAAATAATAAAAGATCCTTGGGAGTCAAATTTAGTTCCACTTCATTCAAATAAACGGAATGTGCATTAAAATCAACACTGAGATTTCCGAAAGACATTATTTCTCTATTCTCTGATATTTTCTTGGGTCTTCTTAACACCGCCTTTACTCTGGCAACAACTTCCTCTGCAATAAACGGTTTGGTTATATAATCGTCAGCACCTTGATCAAAACCGTTCAATTTTTGTTTTACTTCCCCCAGTGCCGTTAACATGATAACCGGACAACTGCATCGATCTCTTATATATTTTAATACACTCCATCCATCCTTCCCAGGAAGCATTACATCCAACAGAACAAGAGAAGGATTCACCTTGTCAAATTCATTTGTCGCTTCTTCGCCATCAAAGGACTGTTTCACACGATATCCGGCTTTTATTAAATAGGCCGCAAGAACGCGTGATATCACCATTTCATCCTCCACAATGAAAATCGTTTCCATATATCTGCAACCCCTCCATCAATAAAAGTGAAAAATTATTAAGAAACATAATCCAAGTAAATAATACTAAAGAATGATGTCAAGAAGATGTCAGTTGTTTTCTTTCCATAATATTATCATAAGAAAGTTTTGTAGAAAGGGGCGTGAAAATAGAAAATGGAATTGACATATGCAGTTTGGATTGGGAAATTTATTTTTGGAATTATTGCTGGTATCTATCTTATACTCAAAGAAAAAGGAAATGGAACAACAATAAAAGCAAAATGAGAATTACAAGGGCGGACACCCCCGCATCTTGAGAATTACCTAAAATTAATTGGTGCAAGACCTTTGAATCTACGTTAATCTTGTATTTAGCCATTTTTCAAATCTCCTCTCATAGAATGTTTGTCTCGTCAATTTTCAATCTAACTGAGAGATTTGATCATGGCTCTACTTTTTAGAAAATTCTTTTTACACAATTGCTATGAACGTAACCTGTCAATTGTCAAATATTATAACAAGGGGATAAATCACTCGGCACGAAGGCAAAAAGTGAGTTCGACGGTTGGCACACTGCTATCCGTGGATTGGTTACCACATTTTATACCTACGTCATTTGTCCATCTTTGTTTAATCGAATCAGGTTGAGAAATTTGGTGACGGTGTAAAAATTTAAGTAAACGCTGGCGTGCCCGATGAAGATCTTCTTTTGCAGTTTCCCGAGCTCGTCCAAATTCGCGAAGTGCTTCATCATCTTCCGTTGGAATAAAATAGGCATCAGTTCACCAGCACGAAATAATTGAGCTAATCTCAACGCATCTCTTTTATCTGTTTTTATATGATCACCTGGTCTTTTTGGAATGAGGGATGGGACGATGACTGTACAAGAGATACCCATAGAGACAAACCAACGATACAAGTCAAATCCTGTAGGCCTGCTTCATAACAAAACTCAAGCTGATTAGGAGCACCCAATTTTTTTACTAATTTTCTTATTGATTCTGGTTTATGAGGGATTGAACCCCAGTAACGAGGATATTGACGTCCTTCATCAGCTATAGCAACGGCAATAGTATCTTTAGAGACATCTAAACCGATATATTCTTTACAATTTTTCAACTTAACCAGCTCCTTAAAAATTATTTCTTGATTTAATAGTACCTAAATTTTAAGAACGCTGGTTACGTTCATTATAACTATACAGACTTAACTTTCTGACCTGAATGTATACATGTTTGTTTCACAAGAAACGAATGTAGGTATGTTTGTGTCACTATTATATGACTTAAACATACCTACATGAATGTATGAAACCCTTGTCACAAGAAACGAATGTAGGTATGTTTGTGTCACTATTATATGACTTAAACATACCTACATGAATGTATGAAACCCTTGATCTTATGCTATTTTCGATGTGGCATGTTTGTGTCATTAGATAACAATCGCCAATCGCCAGGTCATTTTTATTAATTAATTCCTCTTTGCAATATATCTGAGAATTCTTACCCACAAAGACATCCTCCTTGGTTTATAAGATTTTTTTGTAAGATAGGCCTCAACTCTGTCGAAGGCTTCTTCAATCAATGCATCATGTAACCACCTTATAATAAACATCCAAGTATACTTTGCTCGGCCCTCTACCTCCATTAATATTACGTGTCTAAGTGTTACTTCAGACGAATGCTCTTCTACAATAAATTCATGTGTACCGTTAAAGCCTTTGGGAGAAGTGAACCGAAATTTTATATTTTTATATGGTTGATAACTTTCTATATAATATCGAATTGGACCGTGGCCTCCCTCTGCTCCTACTTGAAGTGGACGGTCAAAACGCATTGGAGGCCAACGATCACCGGGCCATAAAATATCATTATCTGATGCCAATCTATTTATTAAATCCCCTACTTCCTGCGGAGAACTCCGGAAATTACGCTCATGAATATTTCTAACCATAACTGATACTCCTCCTTAACCACTTATCTTTATTCCAACAGTTTTTCAAGAGGGTCTCCAAATTCATTCATTTCCCTTAATTGGAATAGAATTTTCCAATACAATAGTTAAAAAATTAGAAAAAATAGCAATGGACAATTATTTTGTGGTTATTATTATTTAACTACAAACTCCATTTGATTTCTTTTATACGTTTCTTCCGCCAAAAACTCAAAGATGATTGTATATTCTCCTTTATCTAATACAATTTTATTTTTGTCAACCCCATAGCTAAATCTATCTCCAGGTATTAATGTTTTTTTTGTGATGTCTTTTATATACGTTCGTTCATTATTATAGTTATAGATTTCTTTTCCTTTATCATCATAAATAATATAGTTATATTCTTCTCCCTTTTTGAAGGTAAAATCCAGGTTTTTATCACTGTTATTTTCTACAATAAAAAAATAAAAGGGGTCTCTATTTAAGATTTTGGTTTCAATATCTTCTTCCGTCAAATTACAACCAGTCAATACTATAACTGCAACGAGCAATACAAATATTTTTTCTTTAATCATCTTCAAATTTCTCCTATCTACAGTAAAGATACTAACATTCGCTTTAATCCAAAATCTGTTCACTCCTTTTACATCATGTTTCAACATTTTTAAAAATTAAATCTAAACCATCTATATAAGCTTTTCTTAATTGGTTTGGATCTTGTAAATGAATATGGATATGAAAAGGAACTCCATAAAAAAGTGCAATAAGTTGTTGAGAGTATATTGATATCATTACGGTGTCTAATTGTTTGACATGTTTTAAATATGAATCAAAGATTTCCTGTAAAGATAAAATCGGTAATTGAATCCCTTCTGACATGTCTACATCTGAAAAGTTTTGCAGGATATTGTACCGATCATATTCATCTAAATCCATTTTTTGAGGCTTTTCATTTAACTTGGAATAATAATTGATTAAGGAAACAAAAATTTTCTCGGCATTGGGAATATCTGCAGCAGATTGAAAGACTCGCCGAATGCCTTCAATTCCGGAAAAGGAACGATTATAAATTTCTATACTTCTTTGAAAGTTCCAACGCAGTACAAAATATGCGAGAACTCCTTCCTTTGAACTAAAATACTTAAAAAATGTTACTTTTGATATGTTAGCCTGATCGCAAATATCTTCTACTCTAATTTCATGAAAGCTTTGATTCTCTAATGCATTTAGAAATTTATTTAATATACTAAGCCTTGTTTGGAATTTTTTTCGTTCTCTTAATGAAAAATTTTTATTCATAGAACCACCCTGATCATTTGATGCTTTTCTTTTTATAATTCTTTATGAATATAAAAAAATAGACTATAAATAACACGATTAATAAGACCAAATATACAGTAGTCATCATGCTTTTTAAAATAGTAAAAGTGCTGGATATGTAGACAAGACCAGACGAAACAGATGGATATATTAATAACATAGCAGATACAGAAATATTTTCAAGATAGTCAAAGATGGCTGCAATAAGCGGCAGAATGATTAAAATCTCAAATCGGTGATTAATCCTTTTATTTAATAACGCAATAAAGAAAGCACCGGTCATACCCATTAGTCCGGGATAAATAAGGTCCAAAGGTATCTGAGTTGTTAAATAAAGAAATCTTCCCTCATCACCAAGAACTTCCAGAAGCCTGAAGGTATATTCCGGTGAATATCCAAATGGCATGAGATCAAAAATTTCAATATTATTGGAATGATCCCTGATGTTTGGGATTGTTATTTTTAACATTAAAAAATAGAATAGTTGTGACATCACTAACAAAATAAGGGCTTTAGTCCACGTAGCAGTATTGGTGAACCATTTTATAATTCTTAACACTCTACCCATACTTTTCATCCCCTCCCTCAATAATCATTTTATTTACCTATGTATATATATTAACTTGAGTAAACGTTTATTTCAATAAAAAAATTTATAATTTTTTGTTTTTACTCATTATGATTTTGTACCCTTTTATATCCTGAGTAACACCTATCGTAATCTGAATCAACCTTTTTTATAGAAGACTACAGTTAATACCAACAATATCACCGGGATAATTGCAACCAGTTTCCATGCATTATTAGCCCCCAGAAAATAATAAGCAACGGGTAAGGAAGTAATAAAACTAACGAGCATTGAAACCCAGGATCTTTTAAAGATACCATATAAGAGTGCAATTAACGAAATAATGAATGAAACCTGCCATAAAAAAACAGTCCAATTAAAAGTCTCCATCATAACACCTCACTTTTTCATTTTATTAATGATCGTAATTGATGGATAATCAAAGGTATTTCGGATAATAGCCGTGATTATCTAATTCAACAAATCTTTCGCAATAGTCCTCCCTGGGAATATGACCTAAAAAACGATTGTACCGCTCAAATTGCCCGTCTATAAACTTCAATACTGACTGATCCCGGTCTAACAGCGTCCGGTCCAGATCAAATATTACTGCCTTTATCAATTCACATATCATTAGATCACTCCTTAACTACTTGAAAAATAAAACTCCTCTCTTCTCCTCCCTCTTTTCCGTTCAAAAAATTTCTTTCCCTTATCTCCACTAGTCCGTTAAAATCCAATGTCAGCACAGTTGATGATCGTGTTCCGTAATGAGGACTCGTAATAAACAAAGGAGATAGCATCCGTTCGCGCTCCAGTCCCACACCGGTATCCGGCAACTCCTCATCTTTTGCCCGATCGGAATCCGAGAGAAGTTGAAACAGACATTCCCGATCAACGTCAACAGTCCGCTGTATACAGGGTTTCATACCCTCTGTTCCTTTTACCACTTTTGGCCAGGGAGTGTTCAACAGGGCATTGCTTAACCCATGAAAACCCGGTTCAACTTCAACAATCTGCATTTCGATTGACGAATAATACAACAATTTACGGGTATCAAAAACGAGCAAATTAAAGTCGTTGAACTCATCGCTTATTCTCTTTACCTCGCGCATATAGAGATCGGCGGGGATATCCTCGGTCAGAAAACGGCTGACCAGTTCTCCTCTGGAACGTGCATTGGCCTTAACAGAAGTTGGATCGCGATAATTGGTGAGAGCTGCAAAACGTCCTGATTTACTTACTCCCATCCAGGTTCCCTTTTTCTCCAAGTCCCTTCCAGCCAGCACCTCAGGATAATCATCCCAGAATGACAGCGGCGTAGTGGGACGATCATAAAACTCATCCCGGTTTGCCGCTACGATTAATCGATATTTCGGGTGATGATCATATGAAAACAGAATCAGACACATCTATGTCCCCGCCTTTATCTCCGCATTTGCATGTAAAAGTCAGTCAGACGACGAATTACAACTGAGATTATTTTTCCTGTTTCGCTACCACCGTTCCCGCCTCTTTTTCATAGGGCTTCACAATTGCTGAAATATCCTCGTCTGCAAAACCCTGCCGACCGGCTTCTCCTACTTTTTGTTCCGCCAGTTGCGTCAGCTCATAAGAAACTCCTAATTTCTCCGCCATGTCAAGGGCAATCCGCATATCCTTATGTAGCAATTTAATGCTGAAGCGCTGGGCGAAATCCCGATCCTCAATCAGAGGTAAGCAGCGATCCATCATATTGTTATAACCGGTACTGTGCCGAATGATGTCGAGTAGAACATCGGAACCGATTCCCGCCTTTGCGCCCATAACAAACGCTTCGGATAATGCTGCCGTATGAATTCCCACCAGCAGGTTGTTGATCAATTTGGCCACACTGCCGCTTCCGGTTTCCCCTACGCGTACAATATGCCGGCCCATTGCTTCAAAAACGGGGAACGCTTTTTGAAAAATCTCTTCCTCTCCCCCTACCATAATGGTCAAGGTTCCGGCCTCAGCCCCCATGGGTCCTCCGCTGATCGGGGCATCAAGAAAATGGGCACCGCGTTCAGATGCCGCTGCTGCGATTTTTTTATTTAATTCCGGGCTGACCGTACTGTGGTCGACGAGGATTAATCCATCTCCCGCACCTTCCAGCAACCCGTTTTCACCAAAATAGACCTGTTCAATCGTATCCGGCATCGGCAGGCAGGTACAAACGACATCGACCGCCTCTGCCAGTTCCCGGTAAGATGTAGCTTCTTTAGCCCCTCTGGCCAGGGCTTTTTCGATCGGTCCGCGACTGCGACTCATCACCGTCACATCAAATCCTGCGTCAATTAAGTGATACGTCATCGGAAAGCCCATCGTTCCCAATCCGATAAAACCGACTTTCAAATTTTTACTCATATGGCTACTCCCCTCTTCCCTTCAATCTTTTATTTCATTTTAACATAAAAAAGACCCTCGAAATCTCCTTCGAAGGTCCTGATTTTCAACTTAAACCAAGCCCAATGCCATCACCGCCTGAGCAACGATAAAACAGACCGCGACCGCAATCGTCGTCGGCAACAGAACAGCCGTTAACGTCCACTTTACACTTTTTGTTTCCTTCGCGATCGTGTACATAGTGGTTCCGCACGGATAGTGCAAGAGCGAAAACAGCATCATATTCAAAGCTGTCAGCCAGGTCCAGCCGTTTTCCAGTAACAAGTTCTTCAGGGACGACAAACTGTCCAGTTCAAACAAGGCTCCCGTGGACATATAACTCATGATCAATACCGGCAATACGATTTCATTGGCGGGCAGACCGAGAATAAAGGCCATTAAGATGTAACCATCCAGTCCGATTGCCCGCCCGAACGGATCGAGCCAGCCGGCCACATGAGCGAGGACGCTTTGATCTCCAACCATGATATTAGCCAGAATCCACGTGACCACACCGGCCGGAGCTGCCACAATCACGGCACGGCGCAGCACAAACAATGTTTTATCAAAAAATGATCTGACGATGGTACGACCGATTTGAGGTTTTCGATAGGGTGGCAGTTCCAGCGTAAAATGGGACGGGACCCCGCGCAGCATCGTTTTCGATAGAACCCATGAGACGGTTAACGTCACCACAATTCCGAATAACACGAGTGTGACGACTACCAGCGTGGCTCCGAGCGTTCCTGAAGCCATCCCCACGGCACCTCCCATAAACAGGGATGCCATGATGATTAAAGTTGGCCATCGCCCGTTGCAGGGGACGAAGTTATTGGTCAAAATCGCGATCAACCGTTCCCGCGGCGATTCGATAATCCGTGTTGAAATAATTGCCGCTGCATTACATCCGAATCCCATGGCCATCGTCAGCGACTGTTTACCATGGGCCCCTGCCTTATGAAAAAATCGATCGAGATTAAAAGCGACACGGGGCAAGTATCCCAGGTCTTCGAGGATGGCGAAGATGGGAAAAAAGATCGCCATAGGAGGAAGCATTACGGATACCACCCAGGCTACACCACGGTATAATCCCAGTACAAGTAAACCGTGCAACCAGTCCGGTGCATTCATCCACACGAATAACGCTGTCAATTGTGACTCAATCCAGAAGAGACCGTCGGCCAGCAGGGATGATGGGAGACTTGCTCCCGCAATCGTAAACCAGAAGATGGCTCCGAGCATGATCAACATGATCGGAAAACCCCAGAGTCGTGAAGTAAGAATGTTGTCGAGCTGATCATCCCAGTTTACCGGGGATGAATAAGATCTTGAAGTTACCTTCCTGGCAATTTTCTCTGAAGTTTCGTAGATTTTTCCCACAATATGATCCGTTATGCGACCGTCGCTTTCCTGTGATATTTTATTTTTTATGTGACGGATTTGTTGTAAATCTTGATGTCCTAGTGACATGAAGGTGAAACCTCCCTGCTCACCAATTTCTTTTCCGTTTCACCGGGTAAGAGATACTCTCGAATTGAATCAAGTATCGAGTCATCTCCTTCCAGTAATCGTAACGCAACCCAGCGTGAGTTAACCATACCCTGCAGAATCTCATCCAGTTCTTTTTGAATGATAGAGATCTTCTGCTCCACTTCCCCGTCGTATTCTACATGAAGCGGCTTCAGTGATATACGATCGTGAACAACATCATAAACCGCTTCACGTAAAGATTCCATCCCTTTCTTTTTACGGGCGACCGCCGGGATTACAGGCACACCGAGCAATATTGACAACTGGTCTATATCCACGTGAATGCCCTTCCTTTTTGCTTCATCCATTAAATTGACAACCACGACGACGCGTTCGGTAATCTCTAAAATTTGGAGGGCCAGGTTAAGATTACGTTCAATTGATGTCGCGTCAAGTACGACGATCGTTACATCCGGTCTTGCAAAACAGATGAGATCTCTTGTCACCTGCTCATCGGCTGAATGAGCAAATAAAGAGTAAGTTCCCGGCAAGTCAACAAGCGTAAATGAATCTCCTCGATGTGTAAAATTACCGAATGCTGTAGAGACGGTTTTTCCGGGCCAATTCCCGGTATGTTGATTGAGTCCGGTCAATGCATTAAAAACAGTACTTTTACCAGTGTTAGGATTTCCTGCCAGTGCAATCACATGTGAATCGGGACCCGGAATTGATACACCGAATTTTTCAGTAATAATGCGAAATCTCAGTTCCTTTTGATTTGACATGTTAAGAAACTCCTTTCAAAGGGATGACCTGAATCTTTCCGGCATCGGATTTGCGTATGCCGATCACTGCACCCCTGATACGATAAGCTTTGGGATCTCCGGACGGGCTGACCCGCACTGCTTCAATCACTGTTCCCGGTACGAGCCCAAGATCCATAAATCGTCTTCTCATCGCACCTTCCAGTGAAATGGAGAGTACTTTTCCCCTCTCTCCGACGGGTAGTCTGTCTAATGTTATGGAGTCCGTTTGTGTTTCCATGGTGGAGACCTCCGATTTCTTCATTGTTGAGGAAACGCTATTTTTTTGCCTTCGTGCAACTTTTTGCTCAAAAAAATATTACGTCATAACACATATTTTTTTCCTTATACAAATTATTTTGCATTAAGGCAAAAATGTCAAGTGAAAAGTATCTGATGATCCATTGATGATGCCATTATATGAACAGATATGAATTTGGGTGAATAAAAAAAGGATGTTGTTGCGGACATCGATCCGTGAACAAATCATCCTTTTCTCATATCATATCTCAAAAATTACATCGCATAGATCGAGAAGTTTCCATTTCCAAACATCGTCTGGTAATAATCAATGGTGATCGTGTTTAAGTGATCGGCCAGATTGCGGTCAATTACGAACGATACACCTTGCACTTCTTCAAGCACATCGTTATCTGACTGTGACTCTTCCAGAGCCATCACAAAATTGGGACCGCCTCAGCCAAAACCCTGAACGGCGATACGGACCATATAATCTTTGTCTTCATGTTGAGACAAGATCTTCTTTAATTCATCAGCTGTTTTTTTCGATAGTTGGATCATGATTAACAAACGTCCTTTTTTTCGTTTTATTTCGCTTGATCGATGGCAGCAATCAGATTGCTTTCGACTCGTTCAGCAGTTTCGCGCAGCGCATTGTCATCCACCATGCTGATTAATGTAGACGGTCTCGGCATTCCAATGTGTGTCTGACCGTCCTTTTCATATACAACAATTTTACAGGGAAGAAAATATCCCACCAGAGAATTGCTGCTCAATACCTGATTGGCTTCTCCCGGGTTACAAACTTCAAGCACGCGGTAAGGTTGCTTGAAATCGAAACCTTTGCTCTGTAATGTCTTAGTAATGTCAAAATCCCATAAAACTCCGAACTTCTTTTCTTTCAAAGCGTTTTGCAGCGCTTCAACGGCTTCGTCAAGAGATTTGCCGGTTGTCACAGTATAATGAAACATGATTCTTCTCCTCCCATCTTATTCGTGTATGGCATATAACTTAGTTCTATGTTACAAAACCAGACTTTGGGTTTATAATAAGAGTAAGTTCAGGTTAAGAAAAGAAAGGACATCCGGACGATGCCCTTTACAACTCAGAATGACTTATTTCTTGCGGACGTAAAATTTGTAAACCCCATCTTCTTCTTCATGTTTCAGTAATTCATTGTTGGTTTGTTTGACCCAGGCTTGAAAATCCTTGACGGATCCTTTGTCTGTGGATATGAGCTCCATGATCTGACCGGATTCCATAGCATCCATAGCCTTTTTAGCCTTAACAACAGGCATCGGGCAAGACAAACCTTTTGCATCTACAGTTTGATCAACTTTCATGCTAAAATACCTCCCAAATGGTTTTCAAAGATGATTATGATTAAGCGGTGTGATGAACTGCACAACGGTTGGGACCGATTTCGAGTTCAACCGCTTCTTCACTGGTCGGATTAATATCTCCGCGGTTAATGCCGACAATCTTTTCAAAGTTCGGCGGTTTAACAGATGAAGCAGATTTTTCAACCTCGGCCAGGAACGCTTCGCGGTCGGTCGTCTGCATAATTTCATTGTTTTTACGAATGTTACCTAAAGTCTCTCCAACAATACCATTGTCATTCATTTCCGTCTTGATGTCTGCAAAGTGTGCGGGTAATACAAGGACATCGTCGGCGATTTCTGCAATCTTTTCAAATACAGTGTTGTACAGGTCTTGAGCCCACTCTCTTACTTTACCGCCAAGGTCGGGACGTCCGAGACCACCGACGAAAATGGTGTCTCCGGAAAGTAAGTATTTATCATTGATGAAGAAGGATACGCTTCCCGGTGTATGTCCAGGAGTTTTAACGGCAAGCACTTCCACCTTAACATCATTAAACTTGATTTCATCATAATTTTCAAGGGCTTCGTGATCGTAGTTGGCACCTTCGCTCTTCATCAGATAGTATTTTGCGCCTGTTTTCTCAACGAGTTCACGAGCACCGGAAATATGGTCGGCATGTAAATGAGAGTCCAGAATGTTTGTGATTTTGGCTCCTTCTTTTTCAGCCAGTTGAATGTATTCATCTACATGACGGGCCGGGTCGACAACAAGTGCTTCATTGTCGGAAACCACGACATAGGAAAGACATCCTTTGGAAACGCGATTCACCTGATAAAGTTTGAAGTTATCTTCTTCAATAACCGGTTGAGCATAGTAATACTGGGACCATGCTTTCATACCGCCTTCGAGGTAAGAAGCATCCAGTCCTTCTTCAGCTAGTTGGTCGGCTACGAATTTAGAGGATCCTTCTTTTGCACAAACAACAAGGATCGGCTTATCCTTCGGTAATTTATCCAGATGTTCTTCAGTACCGTCAAGGAAGTCAAAGTAAGGGATGTTGATGCTAGTTACAGTTTTCCCTTCAATTTTCCAGTCTGCATACTCCTCTGAATTACGGACATCCAGAATGAACACATCTTTTTGTGCCAAGATATCCTTAAATAGTTGGTCAGAGTTCACCAATTTAGCGCTCATTTCGATCGCTCCTTTTCTATATATTTTGCTTGAAAAAAAGATAGTGTGAACCGGTGACTTAGAAAGTCACCGTAATGTCAGCATCATAAGCAAAATTGAGGAAAGTTGCCGCTCCACCGACTTCAATTCCGTCAACCAGATCTTCTTTCTCGATTCCCATAACATCCATGGTCATCTGGCAGGCGATGAATTTTACGCCGGTTTCTTTTGCAATTTCAAGTAATTCGCTGATGGCGGGTACACCTGCATTTTTGAAACCTTCAACAAAATGTTCTTTGCCGGGTCCCATAGAAAGTTGTTTATGACCTTCTTTATGAATAATGTTCAATCCTTCAAAAGTGAAGAAAATTTCAACTTCTGCATCCGTAGCTGCTGCCGCTGTACCGATATTTAATACTTTGTATGCATCATCCAGTCCGCCGCTGCTTGCAATAATTGCTACTTTTCTTGCCATATTTTTTCTCTCCCCTTTTATATTAATAATTTTTTTCAGATACGTAAACAGGTTAGGGTATAATTTTTTAAAAAATTTTAATTTTTCTCAACAGGTCCATTCCACTGGCTCATGCCGGGAATCACATTTTTAAGATTTGAAAAGCCTTTTTCGGAAAGCAACTGACAGGCCATGTCGCTACGGTTTCCGGTACGGCAGACTACAAAAATTTCTTTGTTTTTATCTAGTTGTTCAAGATGATTTTCCAGTTCACCAAAGGAATAGTTTACAGCTCCCGGAATGTGACCAAACGCATATTCTGCTTCTTCACGAACGTCGAGAATGAGAACATTCGGGTCGTTTAACTTTTGCTGCAACTCATCATTGCTGATCGTATGAGGAAATTTTTTCTCCTCTTTTGCTTCTTCCGGATTGGCTTTGCGCAAGTAATGCTTCAGCACATTACCATCCTCAATACTTCCGAGGTATTCATTGCCTGTGCTGCTGGCCCATCCTTTAATATCTGCCAGAGAACCCTTGTCTGTAGCAATCACTTCCAGAACCTGACCGGGTTGTAATTGCTCCATGGCTTTTTTTGTCTTAACGACCGGCATCGGGCAAGATAAGCCGGCACAGTCAAGCGTATGATCAGCTTTAATGGTGTTCGTCACTTCTGACATCTTTTATCCTCCCTCATAAGATATCCATGTATCAGTTTGCTTACATTCCGCGTTCAACTTCGCCAGTCCAGGAACTCATTCCACCAACCATGTTTTTCAAGTTTGTAAAACCGAGTTGGGACAAATAATCACAAGCCATTCCACTGCGGTTTCCGCTGTGGCAAATCATGATCGTTTCCACGTCGCGATCGATCTCGGAAGTTCTGTGAGCAATTTGAGATAAAGAGATCAATTTTGCTCCGGGAATATGACCACTCACGTATTCTTGCGGCTCTCTCACATCAATCAGTTGGAGTTTTTTTCCGCTTTCAATCATTTCTTTTACTTCATCTGGAAAAACGTCTCCCCAACTTTTTTGACCTATGATCATCGTCATTCACCTCCCATCCATATTAAAAACCTTTGTTTTCATTATACATATACCCCTATGGGTATTATAATAAGTGCTATAGTTTGTTTTGTCAACACTATTTGCAACATTTTTATATTAAAAACTATAATCACTATACTAATACCCCTATAGGTATATCAAGAAATATTATATGAATACAAAACAGTGTTGTCAACACATAAAGATTCGCCAATATTTTTATAAATATAAAAGCAACTCTACCCGTTTTACAGGCACAAGTTGCTTCCATTATGAACGGAATACAAAAGTTTTGGGAAGATAATCAGAGGGAATCCTATGAGATGATTATCTGAAAAAGGATGAAATCAACATATAGGCTCCTGCCAGGAGCCATACCCATGTTGCAGGTCACAACGGAACCGCAAATTTTCCGCGTTTTTGCGTACGCGGTTCTGTTTGAGACTCTGCATGGTTGAAAGATCCTCAGGTCGAACCCGTGCAACGAATATTTTTCTGATCATTTGCCATCTTTTTTCCCCGTTTCATACGTTCATTCTTTATGGATATAAAGCAAATAATATTTATTTTCTATGTGACGGGTGCTGTCAATCTCAAAACCCGTTGATTCGAGTACGGGAATCAGTTCCCGCACATCAAGCCTTTCATGAAGCGGAGGTCCCTGGTCCATCTCACGTTTTTCCCAATCAATGATCAAGGCCCTTCCTCCCTGCTTCATAACGCGATGAATTTCACCCAGTGTTTTTAATAAGTCACCGGTTTCGTGCAAAATAAGAGATGCAATAACCTTATCAACACAGGCATCAGGTAATGGAATCTCCTCCATTATTGCTTCAACAGTACGGATTCCACTCACCTGAGCTGCTTTGATTTTCTCATTTAGCACTTGCAGCATCTGCGGTTCAACGTCCAGGGCATATACATCCGCAGCGGTCATTCGAGCCGCCGGGATAGAAAAATAACCTGTGCCTGCTCCAATATCCAGAACGACATCGTCTTCACCGATACCGAAATCCTGTAAAATTTGTTCGGGCGGAAGCGTCTTTCTTCGTTCCGGATTGTCCAATTTATGTGCATGTTCCGGGTTAAATCGATGACCTGGCAAAGAATCCGAACCTCCTTAAATTTGGGTCGGTTTAACGGCTTTTGACCAGAAGGTTGATGGCTTCTTTTACGACTTTATCTGTATCGCCGCCGTTTTCAATTTCCTGCAGAATACATTGTTCCATGTTGGACGCGACGATGTAAGCGATTGTGCGATCTACCGCATTTCGAATGGCAGATAACTGGCTGACAACGTCTTTGCAATTTTTGCTATCATCCATCATGCGCAAAACACCGCGGGTTTGACCTTCGATACGTTTCAAGCGATTTTTAATATCATCAGTATATTGCATGTGGATTCCCCCCTCTCTTAGTCCCGTCAAAAACCAATCAGCAATTACTATTATTTATTAACAGTTTTTCCTTTCCAGGTCAAGATGCCCCCGGCTAAATGAGACAAATTTTTCACATTTTTTTTGCTGACAACCTTTGCTGCCTGACGACTTCTCATCCCGCTCCGGCAATATAAAATCACTTCTTTATCCTCCGGAATCTCATTCAAGCGGGATTTGATCTGTGATAACGGAATGTTGATTGATCCCGGGATGTGACCGGACTTATATTCGTGCGGTTCACGAACATCAATCAAAACCCGGTCCTTTTTATTTTTTAAACGATCCTGCAACTGCCCGGAATCTAGATTTTCGAGACCTTTCACAGGAGATAAACGTTTGTAAAGAAACCATGCAACCAGAGCAAACAAGACAATATTGACTATCGTATTCAAATCCATAAAAGAATGATCTTCCCCTTTAACCTTATTATATATTTTGTTCAATCAATTGCTGCAACATCTCTTTAGGTTGTACACCCACGATGGTTTGAACTTCATTTCCGTTTTTGAACAATTTCATTGTGGGAATTCCCATGATATGATGATTCCCTGCCGTAACCGGATTTTCATCTACATTTAATTTAGCAATTGTAAGCTTATCGCCGATTTCTGAATCAATATCCTCGAGAATCGGACCGAGAATTCGGCAGGGGCCACACCACGGTGCCCAAAAATCCACCAGGACAACATCTCCTTTTTGTACAACTTCATTAAAGTTTTGATCAGTCACATTTACGATCATTGGTTTTCTCTCCTTTTCTTGCTTTTTAGATTTTTTATACATATACCCCTATGTGTATTCTACAAAAAATATTCCATTTTAGCAAGTTGTGCTAAGTGAGCCCCAGGGAAGTTGTCCCTGAGGCCTGGCAAACATTATCACAAACGATTTATTGGGTCGTGTGGTGCACCGCGCAACGGTTGGGTCCGATCTCCAGTTCCGTTGCCCTTTCATCGTCAACTTTTAACTGACCGCGGTTGATGGCGATTATTTCTTCAAAGTTGGGAGGCTTGGTGGTATTGGCAGCACCTGCAACAATTTCGGTGAACTCTTCCTTGTTGGACGTCTGCATAACCACATTGTTTCGGCGAATATCGCCAAGCATTGCGCTGACAATTCCCTGATCGTTGATTTCCCGGATATCGGCATAGTGTGCCGGCAACACAATGATATCATCGGCTAATTCCGACAATTTTTTAAACACGGTATCATAGAGGTCGAGTGCCCATTCCCTCGCTTTACCTCCGAGGTCAGGACGTCCCAGTCCGCCGACGAAAACTGTATCTCCGGATAACATATATTTATCATTTAAAAGGAAGGAAACACTACCAGGCGTGTGTCCCGGCGTTTGTATGGCAAGAACTTCTACGTTGACGTTTCCGAAACGAATATTGTCATAGTTTTCAAGCGGTTCATATTCATACCCCGGGTTTTCTCCGGCAAAATCGCTGGAGTTAATGTAATACGTTGCACCTGTTTCTTTTGCGATCGCGGGTGCCCCCGAGATATGGTCGGCATGAAGGTGGGAATCCAGAATAGCGACGATTTGCGCGTTTTCCTTTTGTGCTAAATCCAGATATACATTAATGTGCTGGTTCGGATCGACGACGATTGCCTTTCCTTCGGAAATAACAAAATAGGAAAGACATCCTTTGGAAAGTCGGTTCACCTGGATTAACTTCAGGTTTTCATCAAAGGCAACTTCCGTCGGATAATAAAACTTGCTCCATGCCAGCATACCGCCTTCCAGACTGGATACGTTATACCCGCGCTGTTGCAACGTCTCCGCCACCATCTCTGACGAACCGCCCTTGGCACATACCACCACAATCTCTGCATCCTTCGGTAACTTTTGTTCATGCACGTTAATTTGATCTTCTTCAAGAAAATCAAAATAAGGAATATTGACGGACCGGAGGGATTTTCCTTCAATTTTCCAGTCATTATATTCATCTTCGTTACGAACGTCCAGAATGACCAGATTTTCACCGGCCTTCATTTTATCGTATAATTCAGCAGTGGACATTTGTTTGATTTCATCAGGCATGAGTGTGGGTCCTCCTTTCAATTTTGCGTTGATCCGCCGATCGTTAAAATGTTAATGTAACGTCTGCATCATAGGCGAAATCAAGGAAAGTAGCGGCTCCCCCGACTTCAATGCCTTCCACAAAATCCTCTTTAGAAAGTCCGACCACGTCCATGGTCATCTGACATCCGATCATGCGAACGCCACTTTCTCTGGCTACTTCAATCAATTCGCCGACGGAAGGAACACCGGCCCGTGTAAATCCTTCAGCATAATGTTCTTTACCGGGACCGAGTTGCAGCATACTTTCCGCATCTTTATGAATAATGGAAAGGGCATCAAACGTAAAAAAGATGGCGACTTCTGCGTCTGTTGCTGCTGCAGCGGTAGCGATGTTTAATGTTTTGTATGCTGTCTCAAGCCCGGCATTACTTGCAATAATAGCGACTCTGCGCATCATATCCACCCCTTTTATTCGTTCGCTTGACGGATACGGCCTTTCCAGCCGGACATGCCGGGAGTGACATTGGCGACGTTTTTCAAGCCTTTTTCACTCAAAATTTGACAGGCCAGATCGCTTCGGTTACCGGTTTGACAGACGACACAAACTTCCTTGCCCGGATCGATTTCTTGAATCCGGTCCTCAAGTTCCCCCAGCGGAATGGATCGAGCACCGGGGATGTGTCCGAAGGCAAATTCTGCAGGTTCTCGTACATCAATAATCTGAATATTGGGATCATCCATTTTTTGTTCCAGTTCTTCATTCTGAATGATACGGGGATGTCTGGAGGGTTCGTTTGCCTCGGATGCTTTGGCCTTACGAATATAATGTTTATAAACCCCGTCTTCTTCAACACTGCCTAAAAACTGGTGTCCTGCACGGGTTGCCCATGCTTTTAAATCTGCCAGTGATCCACGGTCGGTTGCTTCAACGCGGAGAACCTGACCCTCTTCCATCTGGTCAATGGCTTTTTTAGTTCGCACCACCGGCATCGGACAGCCTAAACCTTTACAATCCAGGACATGATCCGCCTGTATCGTAGTGACTTGAGTCATGTAGAATTCCCTCCTTTATAAAGTAGCTTAACCCGCCATCATGAATTTAACGTCGGAACATGATGGAATTCATGATACAATAAAGACAGTTGCGGGTAACAAGGAGTGATTCAGTGTGGAAAAAGTTTCGGCGGAACAGGTGGAAAAATCAGATAAGAATGAAGACGTGATTGAGATCCCGCCACAGATTGAAATGCACATTGATGCCTTTCTCGGACAACTGGCCAATGCAGGACGGGCGGAAAAAACGATCGCTTCATATCATCATGATTTGAAAATTTTTTTCGAATGGCTGGTTAAGACCCACCCCGGGATACGGACGATTCATGAGATTCAACGTCCCCATATTCATCAATTTTTCGGTTATCTTGACCGTACGCGGGGAAATGCCTATTCGACCAGGCGTCGCCGGATCTCTTCCATCGGCCTTTTTTTTCAGACGCTGGTATATGACCGGGTGATTGATGAGACGGACAATCCTTTTCCCGATTTTCAAAGTCATCCCATCAAGCAGAAAAACAAAAATAAGGATAAACCGGTGATTTATCTGGAATACGATGAAATGTTGGCGTTTATGAATGCCATTTTTGAACGGGATGATAAAAAAGGCGGACGTAAAGACTGGATGAAAGCAAGGGATATCTGTTTGTTTGACCTGATGCTCTGTACCGGTCTGAGGATCAGCGAACTGTGCAGTCTGACGGTGGAAAACGCCCATGATATCATCGTAAAAAACATTCTGGGTGTGATCGGGAAAGGGAATAAATATCGACCGATCCCCGTTGATCGCGAAACGCATATTGAAAGGCTCAGGGCTTATGTCAAGGTGCGGCCTGCGGATGCGAAAACGGACGCCCTCTTTCTTACCAAATCACTTCGTCCCATGCAACCGCGCGATATTCAATACTTAATCAAAACCTATGCCAGACGAAGTGAGATCCGCAAAAATGTAACGCCCCACAAATTGCGGCATACGTTCGCTTCTTTACTTATTAAAAACGATGTCGATATTCGTAAAATTCAATTATTGTTAGGACATGCCAGTATTTCAACGACACAGATTTATACTCACATTAATATTCAGGATCAAAAGGACGCAATCAATAAATTGCCCGACTGGTAATATGATGTGGGTAACAGACCATTTATCAATCGGAGGGAAAACATGAGTAAAATTAAGTTACGTCTGTTATTCGGCGGAAAATCCGGGGAACACGAGGTTTCGAAACAAACGGCCGTATCTGTAATGAAAGCGATCGATCAGAACAAATATGATGTTTTTCCCGTCTATATCGGGAAGGACGGAAAATGGCATTCTCTGCCCCGGCTTGCGGGAGAACCGGAACAGATTCTTCAATTGACCAAAGATGTTAGCAAAAACCGGAAAAAGCAAGACGATTCTTCTCCCCTTCCTGCCTTATTTGCCGAACATGGAAATTCCGTTTCGAACGGTACAGGAGGGTCCGGAGATGAACCGGATATTGAAGTGGTATTTCCCTTATTGCACGGTCCCAACGGCGAAGACGGTACCGTACAGGGATTACTTGAACTGGCCGATCTTCCCTATGTAGGTGCCGGCGTGGCAACGTCCGCCGTGGGGATGGATAAAGTGATGATGAAAAAAGTCTTTGCTTATCACGGCTTGCCCCAGGTTGATTTTGTGCATTACACACGGAAATTATGGAGAGAATCCCCGGAGGAAATCCTCGATGAAGTCGAGCATAAGATTGGGTTTCCCTGTTTCGTGAAGCCCGTCAATCTGGGTTCGAGTGTGGGGATCAGTAAGTCACGCAATCGGGATGAGTTACAAGTGGCCATTTCACTCGCCCTTGAATTTGATAAAAAAGTGATTGTGGAAGCCTTTGCCGATGCCCGTGAAATCGAGGTAAGCGTGCTTGGTAACGATGACCCGATTGTATCCGTTGCCGGAGAAATCGTCCCCAAAAGTGAATTTTATGATTATCGCGCCAAGTATCATGATGAAAATACGTCCCTGATCATTCCGGCCGATATCGATAAACAGACCTATGCGACCATGAAAGAAATGGCCTTACAGGCATATCGCGCCATTGACGGTTCAGGTCTGTCCCGGGTGGATTTTTTTGTGACACGCGGTGACGGACGGGTGTTGATTAATGAAATTAATACCATGCCGGGCTTTACTCCGGTAAGCATGTATCCTTTGTTGTGGCAGCATTCCGGAATTTCATATCAGGAATTAATCGACCGTTTAATTGAACTGGCGCTGGAGCGGCATCGGGAAAAGCAACAAAATCGGGTTACAATGGATGAATAAATAAAAAAAGAGGGACCATGTCTTTTACACATCACACATGGTCCCGTCTATTTTACAACGTCACAATCCCCATTAAATCTTTTACTTTTTGCAGGGTTTCATCAGCGATCGGTCGTACCTGATCGGCTCCCTTTCTCAATACATTATCAACCTCACCGCTCTGTTCATATTCTTTATATTTCGCCTGAATGGATGAAAGTTTTTCAACGACGACTTCAGCCAGATCTCCTTTGAATGCGCCATAACCCATTCCCTGGTATTTCTGCTCCAGTTCCTGGATTGACTGATTGGTCAACAGGCTGTAAATGGTCAACAGGTTGCTTACACCCGGCTTTTTTTCTTCATCATAGCGGACTTCATTTTCAGAATCGGTAACGGCGCGTTTAATTTTCTTGACGATCACATCCGGCTCTTCAAAAAGTCCGATATAGTTAGCGGGGCTTTCTGCACTTTTGCTCATTTTCTTCGTGGGATCATCCAGCCCCATAATGCGGGCACCGACCTTGCTGATCAACGGTTCCGGAATTTGAAAAGCTTCTCCGTAACGGGAGTTAAAGCGCTGCGCAATGTCCCTGGTAAGCTCAACATGTTGTTTTTGATCATCACCAATGGGAACCACATGGGTTTGATACAGCAAAATATCGGCTGCCTGTAATACGGGATAGGTGTAAAGTCCGGCGGTAACCGTATCTTTTCCCTTGGATTTATCTTTAAACTGCGTCATCCGATTCAGTTCTCCAATATAGGCTACGCATTGCAGCAACCAGGCCAGTTCACTGTGTGCAGTCACACTGGATTGCAGATAAATTTTGGTTTTGTCCGGATCAAGCCCGATTGCCAGATATGCAGTGGCCAGTTCCCGACTTCTTTTTCTCAGATCCTCCGGATCTCTCGGTACGGTGAGTGCATGAAGATCGACGATGCAAAAGATACTTTCGTATTCTTCCTGCAATTCAACAAATCGCTTCATTGCCCCAAGGTAATTACCGAGGTGAATGTTTCCCGTCGGCTGTACTCCGGAAAATGCTCTTTTCATTCTTTGTTCCCTCCTGCGTCATTTTTTTATATAAAAAAGCCCCTCCGTCTGCTAAGGGACGAGGGACCGCGTTGCCACCCTGATTAGCTGTCAACACCGTTAGTCGGAAAAAATGTTTAATCCGACGTTTAGACAGCTCTCTTTTGTTCCGTAACGTGGAATAGACGCCGCAACCTACTCGACAGATCAATAAAAACTGTTTTTCAGCATTGGTGTTCCAGGGCCCATTCAGTATAAGCCGTGCACCGGTTCGCAGCAACCACCGGTTCTCTGAGGCACGCACAGAATACTTACTCTTCCCTGTCATTACATCATTTCCTGATATTATTGTTGCATTAATAATTATGTATCATTATATACGCATCAATGATCATTTTCAATGTTGTTCCGATGATTTCATCAAGAAACCGGGATTCTTAGGATCTCACCGGGAAAAATTTCGGGAGAAATCATTCCATTTACCTTCATGATGCGATGGATGCTTTTGTTGATGTCATCATCCGGTACAAATTGAGAAGCGATTTTCCACAACGTGTCACCTGCTTCAACCGTTACCCGGATATAAACCTGTCCGTCGGATTGAATCTGATTAACAGTCTGGTCCGTTTCAATTTGCAGCGGTGACTGCTGCGCGCTGGTAAAGGAATGAATGGCAAACCCGAATATCAAAAACGATAAGCAAAAAAACAGTATATATCTTATTTTCATCATCATCACCCCGAACATATATTCTCATGTAATGCAAGTATAATACGAACAGATGTTCTTGTCAACAATAAATGAGAATATTTGTTCGTATTTTTATGATAAATAAAAAATCGGCCCCGTTACGGAGACCGATTCATTTATTGATACATAAATAAAAACGATTATTGCAGCCGTTTGCCGGTTCTCGGATTGACCGGATTTCCCTCTTCATCAACCACAGTGATATTGTCCAGTTGAGCTTTGAGGGATGTACGTACGGCCTGAATGTATTCCTGACGCAATTGTTGCTGTTCTTCTTTTTCTTTTTCCGAAAGTCCAGACGTTTTTTGCTTGCGTGCAAGTTCGTTGATGCGTTGTATCTTTTCGTTTGTAATCAAGCTGGTGAAACCCCTCTCTTTCTTTATAATGCTATTGTATCACAGAGAAGAATCGCTCACCAAATTTCTGTCCTTTATTCCAGATCGAGCAACGTATCGCCTTCATTGACAAAATCCCCTTCTTTGACATGAATTGCTTTTACTGTTCCTGCCTGATCGGCTGCTACAGGAATCTCCATTTTCATCGATTCGAGAACAATCACTTCCTGCCCGCTTTGTACCTGATCTCCTTCTGAAACCACAACACGTAGTACTACACCAGCCATATTGGATTGAATTTGAGCCATTTTTAACATCCTCCATTTCATCGTAATTAATCTTCTATTCCAAGTTGTTCCATTTTACGGTACAGAGTCTGGCGACTGATTCCAAGGAGTTTCATCGCTTCTGTTTTGTTGTATCTGGTCGCACGCAGGGCCATCAAAATGGTTTCCCGCTCCACTTCCTCCACACGATCTCGAAGAGTCGGCACTTCCCCGGGAAACGGCACTTTCTCAACAACTTTATCATCAGACTCACAATCAAACTGCCCTTCGCCAATCGATGATTGAACATCTGAGCGCTCCGGTGTACGGTCAATGGATGAAAAATAAGGGGGCAAATGTTCGGGCGTAACCACTTCTCCTGCGCACATCACTGTACTGTACTCCACTGCATTTTGCAGTTCGCGGATATTTCCCGGCCATTCATGGCGGTAAAACACCTGCAATACCTCTTCCGATACAACATAATGTTTTCCGTTCCGCTCATTCTGCTGCGCCAGAAAATGATCCATTAACAAAAGCAGATCATCTTTACGTTCGCGCAGCGGAGGTACAAAAATAGGAACGACATTTAAGCGGTAGTATAAATCCTCGCGAAAAGTCCCCTCCTGCACCATTTTTTCCAGGTTGCGGTTGGTTGCGGAAATGATACGGACATCCACTTTGACCGATTGGGTTCCGCCTACCCGCTCAAACTCCTTATCCTGGATCACCCGCAGTAACTTGGCCTGCATCATCGCACTCATATCCCCAACTTCATCGAGAAAAAGAGTTCCGCTGTGGGCCAGTTCAAACTTTCCGATTTTTCCGCCCCGTTTCGCTCCTGTAAAGGCCCCTTCCTCATAACCGAACAGCTCACTCTCCAACAAATTTTCAGGAATAGCGGAGCAATTGACGCGAATCATCGGTCCGTGGCAAACGTGGCTGGCAGCATGAATCGCTTTGGCGATCACTTCTTTTCCCACGCCGTTTTCGCCGCGGATCATCACATTGCTGTCACTTTTCGCCGCTTTTGCCGCCAGCTTTAAAGACTCCACGAAGGTTTCATTCCGCCCGACAATCTGATCAAAACTGCGCGGCAGTTCCTGGGTTTTCCGTTCCAGTTCTTGCCTCAGATAATCGGCGAGTCCTTCCATCCTTTGCAGTGCACGGGTCAACTGCATCGCCTCGGTGACATTTTTGAAGATAGCCACCGTACCGAGAATCGTTCCATTTTTAAAAATGGGTGTGATCGTGGAAACGATGTCCATGTTCAGGCTTTCCACCCGCGTCCTTTCCTGCAAAATCGGTTTTCCCGTCTCAAGTACAGTGAGCAGACTGGCAGTCGGTTCAATTTCCGACACTTTTTGCCCGATAATTTTGTCAAGGCGGACTCCGAGAATCCGTTGATAAGCAGGGTTGGCGTAGACGATCCGACTGGTGTGATCCGTGATCACGACACCGTCATGGATGGCATCCAGAGCGGACAGGATGAGATACTGATTGTCGACATGCATGATCGATCGTCCAACCCCCTTCTATAACGAAATGTTGCCTGACATTACTTAAGACTCAGATATATTTCTTGAAAAAAGTCCGTTTTCCTGCCGGTGAACCCGGAAATCTTCATTAACATCCGATTTCTTTGGCAATAACCAGACGCTGCACTTCGGAGGTTCCTTCACCGATTTCGCAAAGTTTAATATCACGGTAATGACGCTCAACCGGGAACTCTTTCATGTATCCGTAACCACCGTGAATCTGAACGGCCTGATCGCAGACCCGCGTAGCCATTTCCGAGGCGTATAACTTGGCCATCGCCGCTTCTTTTTTGAAAGGTTTGCCTTGATCCTTAAGCCAGGCAGCCTTTAACGTCAGATTACGGGCCAGTTCAATATGGGTGGCCATGTCTGCCAGTTTAAATTGAATCGCCTGGAATTTAGAGATCGATTGTCCGAATTGTTTCCGTTCTTTTGCGTACTGCATGGATGCCTCGTAGGCGGCACGGGCAATTCCGATTGCCATGGCGGCAATACTGATCCGTCCGCCGTCGAGGGTAATCAAAAATTGCTTGTACCCTTCATTTTCTTTTCCTAAAATATTTTCTTCCGGAATTCTCACATCTTCCATAATAATTTCTGCCGTATTGGACGCATTTAACCCGAGTTTTTCATATACCGTGCCGATACGGAAACCCTCACTGTTGGTCGGGACGATAAATGCACTGATTCCCCTCGAACCCAGATTTTTGTCGGTAACCGCCGTCACCACCACGACATCGGCATAGGAAGCATTGGTGATAAACACTTTGGTTCCGTTTAAAACCCATTGATCTCCCTGCTTGACGGCTGTGGTCTGAGTACCGCCGGCATCCGATCCTGCATTTGGCTCCGTCAAACCGAAGGAACCCATTGATTTCCCCTGAGCCAGCGGGACGAGATACTTTTTCTTCTGTTCTTCTGTGCCAAAATAGTAAAAGGGGCTACAACCCAGTGAGATATGGGCCGCATAACTGAGACCCGTTCCACCGCAGGCCCGGGCCACCTCTTCCACGGCGATGGCATAACTGACGGTGTCCCCGCCGGAACCGCCGTATTCTTCGGGAAAAGGAATACCCATCAGACCCAGTTCACCCATTTTATGAAAGGTTTCAAGCGGAAATTCTCCGGTACGATCCCGTTCTGCGGCGTAGGGAGCGATCTCCTGTTCGGCAAACTCTCGAACCATGCGCTGTATCATTTTTTGTTCTTCCGTCAATTCAAAATTCATTTTGATTTCCCTCCTTTAAGTAATAACACATTGATCAAACCGGGTAGACCGGATGTTTACGCTGGCTGAAGGTCATTTCTTTACTCTGATACGCATTTAAACGCTTGATTAATTCTTCGCGAAGCTGCTGTGGCGGAACGATTCCGTCAATGATCATTTCTGATGCCAGCCGGTAAATGTCGATATCTTCCTTGTACTCCTGACGTTTTTGTTCGATGAAGGCAGGGCGTTCCTCCGGAGGCAACTCATTGATTTTGTTGCTGTACACGGCATTGACGGCTGCCTCTGGTCCCATCACGGCGATTTGTGCCGTGGGCAGAGCGATACATACGTCCGGTTCAAAAGCAGGTCCGGCCATGGCATATAATCCGGCACCGTACGCTTTACGCACGATCACTGATAATTTGGGTACGGTTGCTTCCGACATGGCGGATATAAATTTGGCCCCGTGACGGATGATTCCGGCACGCTCCACTTTTGTCCCGATCATAAATCCGGGTACGTCCGCCAGGAATAAAATCGGAATATGGAAAGCATCACAAAGGGTAATGAAGCGGGCTGCTTTGTCGGCGGAGTCCACAAACAGCACACCGCCTTTTACCTTCGGCTGGTTGGCGATGATCCCCACCGCTTCCCCGTTGATCCGGGCCAGTCCGGTGATGAGTTCCGGTGCAAACAATTTTTTGATTTCAAAAAAGCTGCCCTCATCGATCAGCGCATCGATGAACTGATACATATCAAAGGGAACGTTTTGATTTTCCGGAACGATTTTTTCAATGGGAACATCTGCAGCAGCAGGCGCTTTCGCTTCCGTCCTTGGCGGTTTATGCTCGTAATTTTGCGGAAAGTATGCGATATAGCGCCGCGCCGTTTCGATCGCTTCCCGTTCGTCGGAAGCGAGGTAATCGCCGCATCCGCTTACGGTACAGTGCATACGGGCCCCGCCCATCTCTTCCAGGGTCACTTTTTCGCCGATGACCATCTCTGCCATCCGCGGTGATCCAAGGTACATACTTGCGTTTTTATCGACCATGATCACGATGTCGCAGAAGGCGGGAATGTAAGCACCTCCGGCTGCCGATGGTCCGAACAAGAGGCACACCTGCGGCACCTGGCCCGACATTTTCACTTGATTGTAAAAAATGCGTCCGGCTCCGCGGCGACCCGGAAACATTTCGATCTGGTCCGTGATGCGTGCCCCGGCGGAGTCGACGAGATAAAACATCGGTACCTTTAATTTCATCGCCGTTTCCTGGATACGAATGATTTTTTCCACCGTACGCGCTCCCCAGGATCCGGCTTTGATCGTGGAATCATTGGCCATAAAGCAGACCGTTTGTCCATAGATTTTACCGATTCCGGTGACAACTCCGTCTGCCGGAAGTCCGTCTGCCATGCAGTTGGCGAACAGACCGTCCTCCAGCTCAACATCATCATCAAAAAGTAATTGCAGACGGTCACGTACAAACAGCTTGTTTTGCTGCTTTAATTTTTCATGATATTTGGGGGCTCCCCCCTTTTTAATCTGTTCTTCCAGTTCAAAAAATCGATCCTGTTGTGACATCTCGATTCTTCCTCCTTTTCACGATTTGGCGCTGCTGATATGGGAACAGAGATATTTGGAAGGCAGTGCTTTCCCGGAAATCTGCTGCATCCAGCGGCCTGCCTCCACCAGCCTTTCAATATCTATTCCTGTGTTAATGCCCATGCTGTTGATCATATAAACCAGATCCTCCGTGGCCACGTTGCCCGAAGCCCCGGGTGCATATGGACAACCTCCCAGACCTCCGAGGGAACTGTCGAAGATGGTGATTCCCATGTCCATTGCGGCCAGGATGTTGGCGAGAGCGGTTCCGCGCGTATCATGAAAATGCAGGGCAATCCGCTTTCCTTCCACCCGGGGTAAAAGTTGTTCGAGAAATTGCTGCACCTGACGGGGGTTGGCCACACCGATTGTATCTCCGACGGAAATTTCATCACACCCCATCTCCAGCAGGTGTTCGATCACATCTATTACCTGATCTACAGGCACATCTCCTTCATAAGGACATCCAAAAGCCGTCGATACGTAACCGCGTACTTGTAGATTTGCCTGTTTTCCTGATTCCACCACCTCGCGCAGAACCGGATAGGTATCGTTGATCGACTTATTGATATTGCTCTGATTATGGGATTCACTTGCCGACATAAAAACGGCAATTTCATCCAGATTGGCCTGCAGGGCCCGTTCCATCCCTTTCATGTTCGGTACCAGCGCACTGTATTGAACCCCCGGCTCTCGCTCGATGGTACGGGCAACTTCAAGGGCATCCGCCAGTTGCGGCACCCATTTGGGATGAACGAAGGACGTGATTTCAATTCGTTTCAACCCCGTTTTACTGAGTCGATTGATCATCGATATCTTGTTCTCCGTGGCGATCACGTCCGCTTCATTCTGCAGTCCGTCACGGGGACCAACCTCGACGATGGTGACCTGTTCGGGCAGTTTCAACATTGCACTTTTCTCCTCCCTTCTCTACTTTTTCATATGTTGCTCAATAAAATGGGTATCGGTATCACCCGCGATAAAACGGGGATGTTCCACTATCCGTGTCAGCAACGGAATGTTGGTTTTTATTCCCTCGATCTTAAATTGTGTGAGGGCATGTTTCATACGTTCAATCGCCTGTGCGCGGGTATCGCCGTCGACGATGAGTTTGGCAAGCATCGGATCGTAATAAGGGGTGACAACACTTCCTTCTACGACACCATCATCCAGCCTGATGCCGTCACCCTGCGGAGGTTGATACACCGTGATCTTTCCCGGTGAAGGGTAAAATGTATCGGGATCTTCAGCATATATCCGGCATTCGATGGAATGAGCGCGCGCAGTCAATTCGTTCTGTGACAGAATGAGATTTTCTCCCGCCGCGATGCGGATTTGCTGTTCGATAAGATCAACGCCGTAAACCTGTTCGGTTACGGGATGCTCCACCTGGATACGCGTGTTCATTTCGAGAAAATAAAATTGCTGATGCTGATCGACGAGAAATTCGATGGTCCCGGCATTCAAATATCCGATGGCCTGTGCGGCCCGGACAGCGGCCTGTGTGATCTGCTCACGTGTTTTTTCATTAAGAAAGGGTGAGGGTGCTTCTTCAACCACCTTCTGATGACGGCGCTGTATCGAACATTCCCGTTCGCCGAGATGGACGATATGTCCGTGATGGTCAGCAAGGATTTGCACCTCAATGTGACGCGGTTGCTCGATTAATTTTTCGACATACATGGCGCCATCACCGAAATAAGCCTTCACCCGTTTTTGATTGGCTTCAAAAACCTGCAGGCACTGTTCCCGGTTATACACGGCCTGCATTCCGATGCCTCCGCCGCCGGCAGAAGATTTCAACATAACCGGAAAACCGATAGCCTCCGCCTGTGTGCAGGCTTCTTCCGCATCATGGACCGGAACCGTGGTTCCGGGGACAACAGGAATTCCCGCTTTTTGCATTGTTCGACGGGCGTCAATTTTATCTCCCATCGCCTCGATCATCTCCGGGCGCGGACCGATAAAACGGATGCCGTTTTCCTCACATCGTCTGGCAAAAGTGGCGTTTTCCGATAACAGTCCGTAACCGGGATGAATCGCATCGGCACCGCACTCCTTAGTGATCTCAAGAATTTTATCAATGTTGAGGTAACTTTGACTGACCGGTGCCGGCCCGATTTCATAAGCTTCATCGGCCGCTTTGACATGAGGAGATTCGGCATCTGCCTGTGAATAGACGGCGACAGTGCCGATATTCATACGGCGACAGGTGCGGATGACTCGCATCGCAATCTCACCGCGATTGGCGATCAATATTTTTTTAAACATCAAACTCCTCCCCTCACAACAATTTTTTAATAAAATTATATAAGCAATTTTTGTGCCAATAAAAGAATCGCCTTTCCGGTGGGGAATCAAGCGATTTAAAACAAGGGCTCGTGAGTTTAGATGTATTAATTTCAATACAATATGTAACATTTATGATACACAGTGTATCAATGTTGTTACGTAAGTGTGTCGAAATTGGAAGTCGTTAAAGAGAATATACGTTCGCGGAACGAATGTTTGTATTTTTGGAGAATTGCTGCTATAATGAGAAAAAAGCTGGAAAAGCGAGGGAAACGTAATATGAAACCTTTATCGAAGCGTCAACAGGCCATATTGGATTTTATTAGCCGGGAAGTTCGGGAAAAAGGATACCCCCCGTCGGTTCGTGAAATTGGAGAAGCTGTCGGACTTGCCTCCAGTTCTACCGTTCACGGACACCTTGAACGACTGGAGAAAAAGGGGTTCATTCGTCGTGACCCTACCAAGCCCCGCGCCATTGAATTGCTGATGGATCAATCCGGTTCAAAACGCTCTGTTCAGACTGTGCCCTCAACAAGGCATGATGATGTACATATTGCCCGAATCCCCGTGATTGGAAAAGTAACCGCTGGTGAACCGATCACTGCCGTTGAAAATATTGAGGATTATTTTGTCCTGCCCGAGCACATGGTGAGTGGCGATGTGTTTATGCTGCGTGTTCAGGGAGACAGTATGATCAATGCCGGAATCATGGACGGCGATTATGTGATCGTCAAACAACAACCGGTGGCCAACAACGGTGAAATTGTGGTGGCAATGACGGAAGATGATGAAGCGACGGTAAAACGTTTTTATAAAGAGCGGGATCATATCCGCCTGCAGCCGGAAAACGATGCCCTCTCCCCCATTATATTACACAATGTCACGATTCTCGGAAAAGTAATTGGAGTGTATCGTAACCTTCATTAAGGTTCGGCAACGCTATAAGTCCATTTTTCATCCCATGAACTGCATCTTCTGATGCGGCAGACGGGATGATTTTTTTATGTCACTGTCTCAAATCACGAGGAAGAACCAGATGATCATGATCAACTGCAACACAATCTTTACAATCGTGCTCGAAAAAAGAGCAAAAATCGTTGCCATCCCTACCTTCAACGCGCTTTCTATTTCCTTTTTACGGAACAACTCGATCATAAGAACCGACACAAACGGTCCGATCAGGATCCCGATTGGTCCCATAATAAACGGAGCAAAAATCAGTCCGAAAATGGCTCCCGCCATCGACCAGCGGCTTCCCCCGTATTTTTTGACGAAAACAAGGTTGGCCACGTAGTCCGAACCGATGATGAGGATCGTGATCAATCCCATTCCCCACCAGAACGAGGCCGGCAACGTCACATCCGCCAGCGTAAACTGATATAACAAAAATCCTGCCCATACAAAGAGAGTGTCCGGCAAAATCGGGATGATCACACCTCCGATACTGAGCAGGAAAAACAATATGATGACGGTCCATAAAATCCATTCCATGATGGGTTTTCACTCCTCTAAACGATTTCTCCGAGTTTTTCTGTTTCTTTAAGCATACCATCGTCCGGATAAAATTGAAAACAGCAAAAAAAATCCCGGAAGATTAACTCCCGGGATTTTTTTCGGTGATTAATAGGTGATCAAATATTGATCTCTTTCCCACGGATGAACCTGGGTACGGAACATGTCCCATTCAATCTCTTTTGCTTCAATGAAATGAGTCAGGGCATGTTCACCAAGTGCATCGCAGATGACCGGATCGTTTTTCAATTCTTCCAGCGCTTCTTTTAAACTTGCGGGAAGGCTCTTGATACCGGCTTCTTCAAGTTCCATTTCATCCATGATATAGATGTTACGATCCACTGCCGGCGGAGCCTGCAATTTGTTTTTGATTCCATCCAGACCGGCTTTCAGCATGACTGCAAGGGCCAGGTAAGGATTTGCGGCAGGATCAGGATTACGCAATTCAATGCGGGTACTTAATCCGCGCGAAGCAGGAACACGAATCAGCGGACTTCTGTTTTTGGCGGACCAGGCTACGTATGATGGAGCCTCATATCCCGGAACCAGACGCTTATAGGAGTTAACCAAAGGATTGGTAATGGCTGCAAAAGCACGTGCATGCTTGATGATACCGGCCATATATTGACGGGCAGTTTCGCTCAAACCAAGTGTATCGGACTCATCATAAAAGGCATTCTCATTACCCTGGAATAAGGACTGGTGACAGTGCATACCTGAACCATTCACACCAAACAGCGGTTTCGGCATAAAAGTTGCGTGAAGTCCATACTTACGGGCAACGGTTTTAACGACCAGTTTAAACATCTGGATCTGGTCAGCAGCTTGTACTGCGTTGGCATATTTAAAATCAATTTCATGTTGTCCGGGTGCTACCTCGTGGTGAGAAGCTTCAATTTCAAATCCCATTTTTTCAAGAGTCAAAACGATATCGCGGCGGCAGTTTTCACCGAGATCGAGAGGAGCGAAGTCGAAGTATCCTCCCTTATCGTTTAAATCGAGAGTGGGCTCATCCATTTCATTTAATTTAAAGAGGAAAAACTCAGGTTCCGGACCCACATTCATTGCGGAAAATCCTAACTCTTCCGCTTCTTTCAGCACTTTTTTCAGAATCTGGCGCGGGTCACCTGCGAACGGTGTTCCGTCCGGATTGAATATGTCACAAACCATGCTGGCAACCTTTCCGTCATCGGAACTCCAGGGGAAGATTGTCCATGTGTCCAGATCCGGCTGAAGATACATGTCAGACTCTTCGATCCGAACAAAACCTTCAATCGAGGATCCGTCAAACATCATTTTGTTGTCCAGCGCTTTTTCAAGCTGACTTAAGGGGATCTCGACGTTTTTGATTACTCCCAGTAAGTCTGTGAACTGCAGGCGGATGAAACGAACGTTTTCTTCCTTCGCCATCTTGAGAATGTCTTCTCTTGAATACTTTTTGCTCATGGTTTCCCTCCTATTATTGTGTTATTTATCTATTTGATTAGTGGAAAAACCGTGACAGTTGCCCCCTAATCATAGATTGATCCGCATTGCGACCGCCGTGGATGATCTGTTTTTTCAACATTTGATGCAGTTCCTGATCGGTCAGTTCATTCCGTTTTTGTTCAGACTGTTGATTGATCACGGTGCGTGCCTCTTCACCTTCCGCCTGCATCTGTAAAACCTGTTTGATGCCGGCCATGTTCAGCCCTTTTTCAAGTAATGACTTAATCTCCAGCAACCGATCGACATCATTAAATGAGAAAAGTCGCTGATTTCCTTTGGTTCTGGCGGGATGAATCAACCCGTGTTGTTCATAGTAACGAATTTGTCTCGCTGTTAGTTCGGTTAATTTCATCACAATCCCAATCGGAAACAGGGCCATGTTACGACGAATCTGATCGTTCATTCTTTCCCCTCCATTTCGGACGTGATTTTACATCTGTTAAGGTTATTATAAATATGTCAGGTTTGTTTGTCAATCGGTGTTAGAAAAAATAACATAAAAAATTTCGGGCAACCACCCGAAATGATAATGCACATTATTCTACAGCCAGGTCCAACGTAATTAATTCCTTCTGCGCCAGAGAATCCAGTGCCTGCAAGATTGCGATTTTTACATGGGAATAGGTTAACCCGCCCTGTACATAGGCGCGATAGGGTTCACGAATCGGTCCGTCCGCCGTCAGCTCAATACTGGCTCCCTGTACAAAGGTGCCGGCTGCCATAATCACCGGATCTTCATATCCCGGCATACGGTCGGGCTGTGGCGTTACATGGGCATCCACCGGTGAGGCATGTTGAATGGCCTGGCAAAAGGTGATCAGTTGTTCTGCCTGTGCAAAGTCGACGGCCTGAATCAAATCGGTGCGCGCATCATCCCAGGAGGGATTCGTGTGAAAACCCAGTTTTTCCAGGATGGCGGCGGTGAAGACAGCCCCTTTTAATGCTTCGCCCACGACGTGTGGCGCAAGGAAAAATCCCTGGTACATATCCAATAACGTGCCTAGGGTGGCTCCCCCTTCCCCGCCGATCCCCGGCGCGGCCATCCGATAGGAAGCCTGTTCCACCAGTTCCCGTTTGCCGACGATATATCCGCCGGTTTTAACCAGTCCCCCTCCCGGATTTTTAATGAGGGATCCGGCAATAATGTCTGCGCCAACGTGGGTCGGTTCCTGCGGTTCAGTAAATTCGCCATAGCAGTTATCAACAAAAATATAGACATCCGGACGAGTTTGTTTGATCTGCTCAATAATTCGGGCCATATCGGCAATCGGCAGAGACGGACGTCCGGCATAGCCTCGTGAGCGCTGAATGGCGGCTACCTTGACGGCGGAATCAGTGGACAACAGGTGGAGGGTCGTTTCCATGTCTACTTTCCCTGCGGAGGTTAACGGGACTTCCTGATAGGCGATGCCGAATTCTTTGAGTGATCCGCGACCGTTGCCTTCTTCCCCGATCACCTGCAACAGGGTGTCATAGGGTCTTCCCGTAATGTATAAAAGCTTGTCCCCGGGGCGAAGCAATCCGAACAGGCAATTGGATATGGCGTGTGTACCGGAAATGATCTGGGGGCGCACCAGGGCCGCTTCCCCGCCAAAAACGGTGGTGTAAATCTTTTCGAGGGTTTCCCGGCCACTGTCGTCATATCCGTATCCGGTTGAAGGCGCAAAGTGAAAATCGCTTACCTCATGCTGTTGAAAAGCACGCAATACCCGGGCCTGATTCTCGTCGACCAATTGTTCGATCTCAGCCACACGGGGTGCGATCTGTTGTTCGATTTGTCGGGTTAATGTTTTCCAGTAGTCTGCATATTTGAACATGTGAAACAATCGGGTTCATCCTCTCTCTAATAATCACTTCATCGATTATGATTGGATAATGATATCAATCGCGTCCTCTTCCAGTTGCGGCTTGATTCGCCCGTACTCATGGGGAGCCATGCGAATTTTGATTTTCCAACCGCACTCCTCTTCCCTGCGTTCCACCACTTCGCCGTGTTGATAGAGTCTCGCCAGCCACTGCGGTGATTCGTAGGGGATAAAAAAGGTATAGGTGCTGGTCTGTTCCTGCAGCATGCGATCAATGGTGGCAAAAAGCGGTTCCAGTCCCTCCCCTGTTCGCGCTGATACAAGTACACAGGCTCCTGCCACAGGTGGAATGAGCGATTGCTTTTCTTCGTCCGTGAGACAGTCGATTTTATTAAAAACGGTGATGCACGGAATCTCGTCCGCCCCGAGGTCACTTAGTACCCGATCGACCGTTTCCATCTGATAGGGATGGGCCGGATTGGAAGCGTCCACTACATGCAAAAGCAGATCGGCTTCCAGCGCCTCTTCGAGGGTACTGCGAAAAGCGGCTACGAGATGATGCGGCAAGTTCTGAATGAAACCGACCGTATCGGATAACAAAAAGGCACGATGCGGCCGATATTCGATCTGACGCACCGTGGTGGTCAGGGTGGCGAATAATTTGTTTTCCGCCTGCACTGCATCATCGGGTTGTGAAGACTGATAGCGGTACATCGCATTAAACAGGCTTGATTTTCCGGCGTTGGTGTATCCGACGACGGACACGACCGGGATGCCGGAACGCTGCCGCCGCTCTCTCCTTACGTTGCGCTGCTTTTGCACGGTCTTCAACTGACGCTGCAGATCCGCCATTTTGTCGCGGATGCGGCGGCGATCCAGTTCCAGCTTTTTCTCCCCAGCTCCGCGGGTTCCGATTCCGCCTCCCTGTCTGCTCAGTTCCACCCCTTTTCCGGTCAGACGCGGCAGGGTGTACTGCAGTTGCGCCAGTTCTACCTGGATCATCCCTTCTTTGCTGCGGGCATGTCGGGCAAAAATATCAAGAATCAGCCGTGTCCGGTCGACGATTTTGACGTCCAGCTTTTTTTCAAGATTGCGGATCTGGACAGGAGTCAATTCCTGGTCAAAGATGACGAGATCCGCCTCAAAATGCTCAACCAGCCCCTGAATTTCCTGTACCTTTCCAGCGCCAATATAATAGGCAGGATCGGGCCGTTCTCTTTTCTGGGTGACTTCCGCCACCACATCGGCTCCGGCGGTATCGGCCAGGTTGACCAGTTCAGTCAAGGATGATGCAAATTCATGTTCAGAAATCTGCGGCAAGTGAAGTCCGGCTATGACCGCAGTTTCCCTTTGATTTATCGGTTCCGTTTCATATGTTGTCAACGATTCTTCGCCTCCTGCCTGTTATTGTACCAAAAAACCCGCTATGAGATATATAGCGGGTCTTTCTTTTCTTCTTGTAAGCGAAGGTCTTCCGGACCGATCCGCATCAAGTCATCGCGGGTCGGTGAAGGGTGCTTGACGAGCCGGACGGCCTGATAACGGATGGATTGTTCGATGATGTTTCTTACATAGCGTGCATTGCTGAAATTAAAGGAGTGTTCCATTTCCTGTTGCAGGTGGCGTTTTAGTTTATATATGGCCTGACGAGTCAGTTTATACTCCCTTTCTTCGGCCATCAGTTGTGCAATATCGAGCAATTCATCAAGACTGTAATCGGAAAAATCAATTTGCAGCGGAAAGCGCGAGGGTAATCCGGGATTGGACTGCAAAAAGTTTTCCATCTCTCGCGAGTAGCCGGCGAGGATGAGGATGAAGTCGTTTTTATGGTCTTCCATGGCTTTCACCAGCGTATCAATTGCTTCCTTGCCGAAATCTTTGTCGCCGCCGCGGGCAAGGGAATAGGCTTCGTCAATGAAGAGAATGCCACCCAGTGCTTTTTTGACATGCTCTCTGGTTTTCTGGGCGGTGTGTCCGATGTATTCTCCCACCAGGTCGGCCCGCTCCACTTCGATCAGGTGTCCTTTACTGAGGATCCCCATCTCTTCGAATAATCTACCCATGATCCGGGCTACCGTTGTCTTGCCCGTACCCGGGTTTCCTTTAAAAATCATATGCAACACCTGCGGGTCGGCACGCAATCCTGCTTTTTTACGGAACTGATTGACCTGAAGCAGCGCGTAAATTTCATAGACAAAATCTTTGACATTGGACAGCCCCACCAGGTGATCCAGTTCTTTTATGATACGTAAAAACCGTTCCTGCGAAGGTGAAGTCGCTTCCTCCCCCTTCTCCTCCGCCAGCCCCGCGACGTTTTGCAGGGATGGGTTGAGTGGTTGACCGGTGTTTTTCTGTTGGGTGGATTGCTTATGGCGGATTCGCTCATGGTGGTCGCGGTTTAATACAACCTGAATCTGGTGAGGCGTTTTTTTAACGGTTGTCACCTGCCTGCTCAAAGACGGTCACCTCACTAACATGGCTTTTCTTCTCTTCCGAGGGTACCATCAGTATATGGGCAGGAGCCCGGGTTGGTGAATGGGGAGATTGTTTTCAAAATTTAGAGGTGAAGATATATAATCTCCACCTCTTAAAGCATTCATTATTAGTCTATGATGTAGTTTAATAAATTTTTAACAACGACTACCGCTTCTGCACGTGTCGTATCATTGTGAGTCGTAATAATTTTGATATACATCTACAAAAGTTTGATCAGGCAGCAGTTGATAGACAGATGTCATGTTTTGAGATATATAACGAGAGTCTGACCGGTTCATCACAATCCCCATTGGGCCTATTGTGGTGCCTAAAACTAATCCATTCATTGCCTTTGGAGTTCCTAAACTAGGACTAGCGATATTTATGAAGTTCTTCACATGACTAGCCGCATCTGGATTTCTTATTAAGAAATCTCTTACGACTATGCCACCTGTACTGTGAGTGATTATATTTACTTTTTCACCATTAGATTCTTCTAATGCTTTTTCGATTGCATTAATTAATCTATTTGTAGTATCATCAGACGATTAGTCGATTCTCCAATCGAAGGGGACTTTTATAATACTAACACCATTATCTTCTAAAAATTTAAAGAATGTTTCGGTTTGGTCATGCCCTCCCGAGCCACCCATAAAATTCTCAAGTATATCCCCTACAAAAGTACGGTGTAAAGGTTCACCATCTTCAGAAAGCTCCAGCTTTCTTTTATCTGAAGATATTGCTGGCCAAATAGTTTCGATTTCCCCTTCAGGATTATACCCTATTGGAACTCGACGTTTGATTTCTGATCCGAGAAAACCTGGAACATATACCACCACTTCATCTTCAAGTGTTGCACCTTGTGCATGTTTTACATCAATGGGTGGTATCCCCATTGTTAGTGACAAAGCAAAAATAACAAAAATTGAAATAATACGTTTCACCAGATAACCCTCCTTAAACTTAAAGCGTGTTTTGTTTGGGAACAAACTCTCGCTTGAAACGATCTAATTTCAATGGAATATCTATGTTTAAATAACAACCCCAAGCCCGTTTTGGAATAAATCCATTATCAATATAGCCACTTAAATTATAATTTGAAGGCACTGTTTTTACTTCCCATTTTGGATACCTCCCATTTAACCAATTAAAGCTAATTCTTTGAATATTCACATTCCTGACTTCAATATCCTCATTGCAATATTCTTTCACTAGCTTAATGGTTGCGATCTTAAGGGCATACTTGTTGTATTGCTCAACCATAATGAGCAGTAAAATGATGAGTATGACAATTGACAGAATAATCAATAATATTTTTTTCATCTGCTTCCCTCCATAATTTTTAAAAAATCGAGTCAAAAATTTTCTTTCTCATCACTAATATTTTCAGACAAAAGCAAAAAACCTTTGGGCACAAGGAAACTAATAGAATCCTTATTATCCAAAGGAACATTCTCACACTCTATCATGACGAATTTTTCATTATCGTATTATCCGAGAAAACCTGGAACATATACCACCACTTCATCTTCAAGTGTTGCACCTTGTGTATGTTTTACATCAATGGGTGGTATCCCCATTGTTAGTGACAAAGCAAAAATAATAAAATTGAAATAATACGTTTCACCAGATAACCCTCCTTAAACTTAAAGCGTGTTTTGTTTGGGAACAAACTCTCGCTTGAAACGATCTAATTTCAATGGAATACCTATTTTTCTATAACAGTGGCCAGATCGATTAGGGGAAAACCCTTCTTTACCAATATAACCACTTAAATTAAAATCAGAAGGTACTGTCTTCACTTCCCTTTTTGGATGCCTTCCATTTAACCAATTAAAGCTAATTCTAGTAATATTCACATCCCTGACTTCAATATCCTCGTTGCAATATTCTTTCACTAGCTTGATGGTTGCGGTCTTAAGGGCATACTTGTTGTATTGCTCAACCATAATGAGCAGTAAAATGATGTGTATTATACATAACAGAAAATTACCTCGCTTATTTATCTAGGAACAAACTCTCGTTTGAGACGGTCTAACTTCAAAGGAATATCTATATCTATGTAACAATCCCCAGTTAGAGTTGGAATAAAGGTTCTATCACTAATAAACCCAATCAATTTATAATTCGAAGGAATAGTGTCTACTTCCCAATTATTCTTACTTGGATAAATACTAAAATCAATTCTTTGAATATTCACATTCCTGACTTCAATATCCTCATTGCAATATTCTTTCACTAGCTTAATGGTTGCGGTCTTAAGGGCATACTTGTTGTATTGCTCAACCATAATGAGTAGTAAAATGATGAGTATGACAATTGACAGAATAATCAATAATATTTTTTTCATCTGCTTCCCTTCATAATTTTTAAAAAATCGAGTCAAAAATTTTCTTTCTCATCACTAATATTTTCAGACAAAAGCAAAAAACCTTTGGGCACAAGGAAACTAATAGAATCCTTATTATCCATAGGAACATTCTCACACTCTATCATGACGAATTTTTCATTATCGTATTAAAGGTGAAAGGTGACCGCGGGTGGGTTTTACGCTTAGGTATAGCTGCCAAAAAAATAAATATTGAATTATAATTCGGCAACCAGCGATCATAGTTCTGAATAATCAAGAAACCTTAGATCCATAGCTTTGCGCCACAGTTTTTCAACTGCTTTGCCTTTGTCTTTTTTGTTTTTTATATTTTGTCATAATTTGGTGAAAAATGCAAGTATAAATTTCCATCATTTTTTTAAAATTTACTTAAAATCAAATAACTGAATCAATTTCATAAATCTAAGCCCAACGGGCACAAGGCTTTGAAGCCATGAAAAAAGGAGTACCTCCCCAAATCTCGAAATAGTTAGGTAGGCAACAAAACTAAAGAGATTGGAGGATGACTCCCTATGTCTATTAT
>JAWLDF010000025.1:0-45541 GCA_041686735.1 Bacilli bacterium | reverse complement strand
TTTTTCGATGTACCGGCGGTAAAATGCGAAAGCGACTGCAATCAGGATCAGGATCACCGTGATTTCCTGCATCAAGCTAAAGTACTTGTGGGCGCTGCCAAAGGGCATTTCCCAGCCTGTGATCAGCCCTTTGACAATCAGTTCAATCGCACCGAACTGCAAAATAATGAATCCATAAAACATGATCACGTGCATGATTCCGCTTTTTTTGTCTTTGAGCAGTTTCTTTTGCCCGAACACATTCGTCATAATTTCGCGAATGCGGGAATGAGTGTCATACTTGATATCTGCAGGACGGCCCAATTTTATGAACAGATATCTGCTGTACACTACGTGAATGGTAAGAAAAACTACGTAACCCGTCACTGCGAAAAATGCGAGTAAGTTAATTAAGGACAACAATTCCAATTTCTCCACCCCTCCACGGTTGTATTTCTATATTTCTATCCCGCTGTTTTATTTTTTTAGGCCGTTTTAGCTCCTTTTTTAAATCATCCCTTTGCAACTAATTAATGAAGTTGAACCAAAACCAGAAAAAATAACTAACGAATCTTTGTCAGTAACGATTAATAAAACACAGTATTCATTACACTGATAAACAATGTAGCCGATATCAGAAACAACATTACAAACTTCCAATTCCAGTACATTAGCTGGTAAGGGCGTACTGATAATAAATTACCGGTAACAAGAGACAATACTGATAAAGGGGATAATTGAGATGATAATGAATATCCCACTGTAATTGTTATCGCAAATAAAATGGGATTTATCCCTAAAGCATCCGGAGATACACTGGTTGCCATAATAATTACTGGGATTAATGAATGGACTCCAAACATAGATGGAATGAGAATAGACAGTATAATAAACAATACTGTAAATATTAATGATATATCGGTCAGCATGGATAATAATTCAGATAAGTAAGCGGGAGTATTCGTAAGTTGCATCATTTTTGATAAGTAGACAGCCATTATAATTAGGAACATATGATTATGGATATTAGGCAATAGATTATCTTTGTAATGAACAATTTCTTCTTTTAATTGTATTGTCTCTTTCAAAGTCAGCATCCACAATACAGATATGATTAAAGTTAATAGAGAAACAATGATAATAAAACTTAATTCGAGAATATTCTCAAGAATAACAACACCGATAAACATACTTAAAAAACCGAAAATTAATTGTAATCCCAACCCATGTTTTATTGGTTTGTTATCACTACCTGTAGATTGATATTTTTTAATGGCATCCGGTTCCATTCTCATATTTATTTCTATTTTTTTTCTTTTAATAATTAGTCTAAAAACAATAATACCAAAACCAATCAATGCCATAACAATTCCCCAATAAAAAAAAGGAAACAGAGATAAACCCAAAATATTTAATACAATGGCAACTCCACTTATATACGGCGACAATATAAGTGGTATTGATGATCCTTGAAGTATCATTTCTGCGGTAAGTCTCTTGTTTTCATGTAACTTTTTTTCAAACAAATCACTAACAATATACAATGCTCCTACAGTCATAAATACTCCCAGTATTGCCGATAAACCTGCAATCATCGTATAGGACAGTGTTTGCTTTTCAATATATCGGTTTACTAATTGTTCGATATAATCTATATATCCACCAGCACGTACAGGTATTGATAATAAAGGAGCTGACACGAACAAACAAATATAAATCAAGCTATCAACAAATGCATTTCTCCAATATTCAAAGTTCCCTTCCGTTAAAAAGAAAATAAACTGGCTAAGTGTAAATAGAAATAAAATCATGATGGTCGGCCAACGAGACATATCATAAATAGAAATAACAAATGAAATGAAGGCTGTAACAATAATAAACATGTCAGGAACTATATCAATAAATGAATTTATTATAAAGCTAATAGATATTATAATAAATAAAAGCCCTCGTAGTTTAGACATTAAATTATTCAAGTCTTTCCCTCAATTCATTGTTTTCTTTGTGATTCATTCCAACTTTTTCTCCGGTAACCGACCATCACCTATTAAAGCGGCTCCTTTAGGGGCCGCAAAGACTGCAAATATCATTTTTTTAAAGATCCTCTTACTTGTATCGATGCAATGATTCTTCTAAATTTCTTAATTTAGCTAGCCAAGTAATGCTGTTTTATTCACTGAATCCATGTCATCATGATATAACCAATCCACATACTGATAATCATCTGGCTTTCTCGATTTAAATATGGTATCTCTTAGCAGAATTGTTGCCGGATCCTCAGCATGCTTGATTTTTCCCCAGAGACGGGCACCGCGTTGAACCTTTCCACTTCGTGGTGCCCGTTCTTGTTGGTATTCAAACAGGGCTTTAGAAATATCTGAATCATTAGCGTGTAATCTTTCCGTTAGATAAACAGCATCCTCCAGCCCCTGGCAGGCACCTTGTGCCAGATGTTGTAACATCGCATGAGCAGCATCTCCTAGTAAAGTCACACGCTTTGATGACCACTTATCAATCGGATCTCTGTCATACATTTTTGTCACCAGACTACGGTCAGCGAATTTTAAAGATTCTTTTATAATTGAACAACTGTTTTCAAACATTTTATTTAGTTCGTCGGGTGTTCCCCAGTCATCCGAATCCTCTCTATATTTGTAACTTTTGAAGACAGCAACCTGATTAATCACACTTTTATGACGCACAGGATACTGTACAAGATGAATCCCGGGGCCAATCCATGTATATTTCTCATCCCAATCAATATCGATTTTCATTTCAGACATAGGTACAGTAAAGCGATATGCCACATATTTTGAAGCGACAGGATCATCATTACTAAATAATTTACGTGTCTTCGAGTGAATTCCATCTGCGCCCACAACTGTTTCAGCTTGAAGTTTATTTCCGTTTTCAAAAGTTAACTCAACATAATCGTCATATTCTTCTATTGTTGATAACCTGTGATTATTTAATAATGAAATATTATCTAAAGATCTACATGCCTTTAACAGTACACCGTGCAAGTCAGTACGATGTATTACGATATAAGGGTAACCATATCGCCTGCGAAAATTATCTCCAAAATCTAGTTCTGTAAGTCTCTCACCACTTATAGCATCCATAAACACATGACGACGCGGGAACACCGACTCTTTATATACATCTTCAAGTACCCCCAGTACATCGAGAGCCCTTAAACCATTAGGACCCAACTGTAGTCCTGCTCCAACTTCTCCATACTCCGGAGCCTGCTCAACCACGGTCACCTGCTTACCCAACTTTCCAATACCTAATGCAGCAGCTAACCCGGCAATTCCACCACCTACTACGATTACTTCTTTTGTTTCTGTCATTTACATTCACCTCATTATTAGATTTTTTTAAGGGAGAATAGGCTGAAATACTTCTGTAACCTCTTGATGCCCGTTGTTTTCTGTGTATTCCTCTGATCGTTCAAAACCCAATACTTCCATTAAAGGAAGATCGTTGGTTGAAAATAGAAACGCTTCTTCTGTATCGGATAGATTAACATGTTCATGCCATGTCCATGCAGGCAATGCGAAGAAATCTCCTGCCTTCCAATCAAACCGTACACCGTTCATAATTGTGTAACCATAACCTTTATACACATGATATACACAGCTGTGTACATGACGATGAGCTTTACCGTGGAAATTTACCGGTAGCTTTTGCATCCGCGCCCCTATTCTTCCGTTTGCGTCTTTACCATTTGATGGGTTAATGTATTCCACAGCAAATCCCTCAACATGATCTGGGTCAAATTGACTCATTCCATCCAGTGATTTTTTTGTTAAATCCCATTTGTATCTTCCAAGTGGAGCTATGGATGATTTGCGATCGGTTATAGGCCGTACCATTCCCCCTTGATAACATGTCGAACTATAATCGTCAGGATAGATCAGGGGCTGTTGCAATTCTGGATATTGTTCGAAGAAAGAAGCACTCAATGACATGACTAGCGGTATATCCAAACAATCCATCCATGTCACAAGTTCGTCTCCCTCATTGATGTGATCATGCCAGATCCAGCCCGGTGTGATTAAATAATCTCCCGGTTCAAAGGTATGTTTTTGTCCATTTACATATCCTGAAGCACCATGGCCGTCTATAATAAACCGAAGTGCAGAAGAAGCGTGGCGATGACTGGGAGCAAGTTCTCCTGGCGCTATGGTCTGCACAGCCACATAAAGAGTTTGTGTTGCACCACCCCAGCCAAAGGGTTGCAATTGTTTCATACCAGGGTTTACCAAATATAAGGCACGTCGTTCAATGGCTCCCTCTCCCACATCACCCACGACAAGTAATTCCTTCGATTTTTTTAGTTTTTCTTCCAACAGTTCACGTTTCCACAAATAAGGAACAGCTCTGGGTTTAGGTTCTCGAGTACTAAAAGCCGACGCCCATAGAGGTCCTAGATTTACATCATCAAGTTCCTTGTGAAAATCTAAAAGTTCTTTCGGCCAATCTCGAAGCTTATGTTCTGCCATTTTTCTCCTACCTCCATTCTGATAAATAAGCTTTTAAAAAAGTCACTTTATACCCCAGACTTATACTCTACCTCTACAGAAAACTCCCCAATCCTTTCAATATGAATACGAACAGTATCTCCTTCCGTAATCGGTCCAACCCCTTCCGGTGTACCGGTGGTAATAATATCCCCCGGATATAATGTCATGGCATGGGAAGCGACTTCAAAAAATCTGTAACAATCATAAATCAAGTCCCGTGTATTCGCTGATTGACGTAGTTTATCATTTACCCAAAGTTTCATATCCAATTGATTGGGATTACCCACTTCATCACCAGTAACAATCCAAGGTCCGATGGGTGTAAAGGTGTCGAATGATTTCCTCCAGGGACGATCTTCTTTCCCTCTCAATGTAATATCCATCAAAGCAAAATAACCAAAAATATATTGGGCTGCTTCAGAAGCTTTTACATCCTTTGCTTTCTTTCCTACAACAAAGGCGATTTCCGCTTCGTGATCCGTTCTTCTTTCCCGATATGGTAGTAATACTGTTTCATTCGGTCCAATAATAGATGATGGTGCTTTCAGAAAAAAACCAAGCCCATCAACGGTTAAGTCCACTTTCATTTCTTCTTGATGCAAATAGTAATTGATGGGAGCAGCTACAATTTTACTAGGATTTGGAACCGGAGCCCTTAGGCTAATCTCAGATAACGAATACCTGGTTCCTTTCTGCAAATACTCTTCAATTTCCGGTTTTAATTCATAGAAATTTTTCATAAAATTTACAAGTGATTCTTGGGGGCGATTAAAATCCCATGATGCCAGTTTGCTAATATCAACTAATACATTATCAACCACTATCCCTAATTGGTTATCATTAAATAAAGCTATCTTCACAAACAATCTCCTTCCTTTTTTAAATTGTATAATTTCCTCTTATATCTTTTACTAAGTAACTATTAGCATTGTAAGCTAATATATATATAAAATCTAATATATAATTTTTATTAAATTAATTTATTTTAATATATTAGTAAAGACGACCATTTATATCTTGTAGGGATGCCATCGTCATATAAATCAATCAGGTGATCTATATCAGCTTTCTACAATCTAAATTTACCCAGAGATTGATTAAGTTCTTCGACCATTTGAGCCAATTGAGATGCCATTCCGTTTATTTCCTGCATAGATGCATTCTGTTGTTCCATAGATGCAGACAATTCTTCGGTTCCCGCTGATGATTCCTCGGTGATCGCTGCAATAGTCTCAACTGAATTAACCCCTTCATCCACTCTTCTTGTCATTTGTTCCGTTGCCGAGGAGATTTCCTGTATTTTTTCTACCATTTCATGTATAACTTCCGCTATCTCGTTAAATGCTGTTCCGTTTTGATCAATTACCTGTGAACCTGATTTAACTCCATCTACAACTTCCGCCATAGCTTTTCCAGCCTCCTGGGCTTCTCTCTCTACGGATTGAATAATCTCTGCGATTTCACTGGTCGATTTTCCTGCCTGCTCTGCCAGCTTTCTGACTTCATCAGCTACCACAGCAAAACCACGACCCTGCTCTCCAGCTCGTGCTGCTTCAATAGCTGCATTGAGCGCCAACAGGTTGGTCTGATCAGCAATATCAGTAATTACATTTAGAATTTCACTAATTTTTTTGGACTTCTCGGCCAATTGATAAACAACTTTTGATGATTCATCTACTTTACCCTCAAGGGATTTCATCTGCCTGACAGACTGTTGTACACTTTCTAGCCCCTGTCTGGAAACTTCACTGGCTCTATTTGAACTTTCAGTGATGTTTCTTGAATATTTATTAATCTGTTTAACCTCAGAGTCAATCTGTTTGATAATCTCCAATGTATTGTTCGCCTGTTCTGCCTGATTGGTGGCTCCTGCCGCCAATTCTTCTGTTGTGGCAGATACTTGTTCAATTCCCTGAGTCATTTCAATGGAAGATAAGGTTAATTTTTCACTGGAAGTAGCTACTTTATCCGATATACCACTGGTTTTTCGGATTAACTCTCTTAAGTTGTCTGACATCATATTTATAGTCTCCGTCAGTTTTCCAATTTCATCTCCTGAACGCACCGTTAAATGTTCTCCAGACAGATCTCCTTTTGCAATTCGTGTACTGGCCTCTTTAATTCTTTGTATTGGTTTGGATATCGTTCCGCTAATGTAAAAAACAACTAGTATAACAATCGCTGTAGCTATAACCATTACGATTAACATATCCATTTGCACTGATTTTACACTCGCCAAAACCGTAGCCATTGGAATGGAAAAGTAGAGAGTATACCCTATTTCTTGAGAAGGGGCATAAGCGATTAAATACTCTTCTCCGGTTGTTGAATAATAAGTATCTGTACCAGATTCCGTTTTTTCTTGAGTTAAAATAGCAGTTAATGATTCTCCCAATTGTGCTTCCTCAACCGTTTTACCGATTAATTCATCATCAGAGATTGCCTGAATGCGATGTTGCTCGTCAACAAGGATAGCAGTTATTCCACTAGAGTTAACTGTATTTGATTCTTCATTTTGTAAAAATGTGTTCACCAGTGATTCAAAATTTATTGTTGCAAAAAGCACACCGATCACCTGTCCATTATCATCTTTAACAGGTGTAGCCACAGCGTGAGCACGATTACCTGATGATTTTGAGACGATAAGTTCGGAATAGGATGATTCTCCTTGTAGACCTTTTTGAATATAATTACGCTCAGAAAGGTCTATACCGACTACACCAGATGAGGCCGCTTTAGTAACCCCATCTAAACCTGCAAACACCACTCCCTCATAAACGTCTGATTGTTCCTTTACTTTTATTAAAAAAGGAGTAATTCGTTCTGGATCTACTGTTTGCATTACTTCCGTCTTAGCTGCAAGTTGTATTTCAGACATACGGCGATTAAACCATTCGTCCATTCTTTCCGCAGTACTTACGACGTTAGTATGTACAGATTCTTGTTGATCCTTAACTAGTTCTTTTGAAATTTTATTGTAATTAATTATTGTAGACACAATTAATGGAACTAGTGCAACAAGCAAAAACCATATAAGAAATTTAGTGCGAATACTTTTGAATGAAAATACCAAACCCAACAACTCCTTGTATATAATGTTTTTACTTCACTTCATCAGGTTATTATTTTTTAACATCACACCACTGATCTCCGCTAAAATATATTGGTTGTTACTGAACAGGCATTATCTGGGTTGTAAAATTTTTTTGAATTCTTCTGTTAACAACGGTACAATTTCAAATAAGTCACCGACAATCCCATAATCGGCCACATTAAAAATTGGAGCGTCAGGATCTTTATTAATAGCAATAATAATTTTTGATTGGCTCATACCGGCCAAATGTTGCATTGCCCCACTTATTCCACATGCTATATAAACTTCTGGAGTCACCACTTTGCCAGTTTGCCCTATTTGCATAGAATAATCACAATATCCTGCATCGCAAGCTGCACGAGAAGCTCCAATTGCCGCATTCAAGACTTCGGCCAACTCCTCAAGGATTTTAAAACCCTCCGCGCTCTTCATTCCTCTACCACCTGATACAATAACTTTGGCTTCTGTTAAGTCCATTTTGCCGGACGTATTGTGCACAACTTTCTTCACCATAGAAAGGTATTTGTCCAGTGGAGAATAATCGAAGTTAACGATTTCCGACATCATTCCTGTAACCTTTGCACAAGCAAAATTATTTGGCCGCAAGGTAACAACAATAGGCGCCTCCAAAAACCTTTTCTTTTCAAATATTTTCCCGGCATAAATAGGGCGGTTAAAATGAATATCCTCTCCTAATTTTTCTAGGGAGGTCACATCTGAGATTTGACCTGAATTCATGAAAGTAGCTATCATTGGTGCGAGATCCCGGCCGAACACCGTGTGCCCCAAGAACACCACATATGGTTTTAACTGCTCTATTAAACCGGATAAGGCAGAGAAGTAAGTATCCGGATTATAATATTCCAAATCTGGATGATCTACGACAAAAACTTTCTCTACCCCGTATTCGGATAACCCATTAGCAAGTTGAGATACTTGATGTCCCATTAAAATAATTACAATTTGATCTGAATCTTCTTTGATGTTCATTGCAGCTTGAATTGCTTCAAATGTAACCTGACGTATTTTTCCATCACGTACTTCAGCTACAATGATTATCGTTTTGCTCATCTTGTTCTTCCCTCCATTAGACTATATAAGCGTAGTAATTTTTCTCTCGACTTATGAATCCGCCTATACCTCATCATCGATGTGCCAACATGTCGAAAGTCGGTATCCATCAAGAATTTGAGCTCACGAAAAATCCTTATATAACTGTAGATTCGGTACGAAGTAAACGGACAAGTTCCTTGACTTGTTCCTTCATATCCCCCTGCAATATTTGTCCATCCTGACGTTCTGGCGGAAGGAAAACAGAAACACGCTCGGTTTTACAGGCAATATCTCCTTCCTTAAGACCTAAATCATCTAAATTGATTTGTTCAAGGGGTTTCCTTTTTGCTTTCATGATTCCGGGTAACGAAGGATATCTTGGTTCGTTTAATCCCTGCTGTGCTGTAAAAAGAGCCGGCAGCGTGACCTCCACCGTTTCAGTATCTCCTTCGGAATCCCGCTGTACTATCGCTTTTTTTTCGGTAATATCCAGGCTTGTAATAGAAGCGGTATGCGGAATATTCAATAAACGGGCTACCCGGATGGCCACCTGACCGGCTCCATTATCAACGGAAAAATTTCCGGCAAGAACCAATTCAAATGCATGTTGTTCTATATAAGCCGCCAAAACTTTAGAAACAGAATATTCATCACTACTAATTCGATCATCCGTAATGTGTACTGCTTCATCCGCTCCCATAGCCAACGCCGTTCGTAATGCCTCCTTACAGCGATCCGGACCGACGGAAACTACAACGATTTTTCCCCCATGCTGTTCTTTTTGACGGACGGCTTCTTCAATCGCATATTCGTCATACGGATTAATGATGAATTTCACTCCATCCTCTACGATTTCCCCTTCCTGAACGACTATTTTTTCCTCGGTATCAAAAGTTTGTTTTATGATCACGCAAATGTTCACTTTACAATACTCCTTTCTTATGATGCTTTTTCATCTCAAGGCCACCATTTTTTGTTGAAGTATCATATCTTTTAATAGGTGCTTCTGTACTTTATTTGTTGGGGTTTTGGGGAAATCTTTAACAATAATGATATGATCAGGTTTTTTATAATCCGCAACCTTTTCTTTAATAAAAGCCATCAATTCTTCTTCCGTAACTTTATGTCCTTCTTTCAAAATGACTGCAGCACATGAAACTTCACCAAGCACTGTGTCCGGTAATCCTATCATGGCTACTTCCAATATGGATGTATGGGTATAAAATATTTCTTCAATTTCTCTTGGATAAATATTGTATCCCCCACGAATAATCATATCTTTCTTACGTCCAACGATTCGAACATAACCATTGGAGTCAATGGATGCAAGATCGCCAGTATAGTACCAGCCCTCATCATCCATCACTTCACGTGTCTGTTCTGGCTTATTATAATACCCTTTCATTAAGCCAAAACTTTGACATGCAAGTTCACCCACTTCACCAACCGCAACTTCCTTCCGTTGATCATCCACAATCTTTAATCTCACTCCGGGTATAGCCTTTCCTACAGTCTCTGCCTGAATGACATCATCGTCGTCAACGCTGGTATAAGTCAAATAAGGAGATGTCTCTGTCATTCCATAACTAACTAACACCGCACAGCCCATTTCGGATTTAACTCTGCGAATAATTTCCACTGGACACGGGGCAGCACCTATTAAAGCCAAACGCAGGGAAGATAAATCATAAGATTTCATATTTGGATGATTCAATTCAAGAATAAAATTGGTTGGAACACCTGGATGAACGGATATTTTCTCCTGTTCAATCAATTGCAACGTTCGTTCGGCGTTATAAGATTCCAGTAGAACTGCCTTTCCTTCACAAATTACAGTCCGCAAAATGGCACCGATACCCATAATATGAAAATACGGGGTTAAATGCAGAAATACATCATCTTTTTTAGTTTTTATAACCGTACTACAGGATACATTTATATCAACAAGGTTGCTGTGCGTTAACATCGCACCTTTAGGATTACCAGTTGTACCGGAAGTATAAATGATAACAAATAAGTCTTCTTTAACATCAATTTTTACTTCAGGCAACTCATGTCGACGTCCGATTTCACGTAAATCTTCAAAACTTTTCATCCCATTGTGTTCAAAACGTACAGATATCAAGTGTTGTATCGTATCAAGACGGCTTTTAATAGCATGAAATTGTTGAAGATGATTAACTTGATCATATTCTCTAGGCAGAAAAACGACTTTTGCCCTTGAATCCTTTAAAATATATTCAGCTTCATCTTCACGGTAACGTGTATTAAATGGAACAAGAATTGCTCCAATCTTTGCAATGGCAAAAACAAGAACAATAAACTCATACCAAACAGGCAAGCTAACCGCAACCCGGTCACCTTTCTTTACTCCAAGCATGCTTAAACCAGAGGCGATTTCATTAGAGGCTGTTTCAATATCACGATAACTGTATCGATTCTTTCCATCATATACAGCTTCTTTATCCGGGGAAGAACGACATGCTTTATTAAGTACTTTGGATATCGACTTACCATATAAAGTAAGCATTCAGATACCATCCTTTCAGTCAACAAAATATAATGCGGAGCCGATCAAACAAGTAGACAAGTTTGATCGGCACCTTATCCTACCACTATTCGAATAGTACTGTATTTTCGATAAATGATAGAATTATAATGAATCAAGTCAATTCAAAATATGGTAACGTCAATTCTTCATCAATTCTCTCGAATACAACGAAAACTGGTGCATCAATCTTTACTTTCTCACGTTCACCTTTAATGCGGCTGACGATACGCACCCCTTCTTCAAGCAGAACAATGGCTACAACATATGGCGTTTCCTCTTTAAATGGAGGCGCATTCCTGTGCACTACCGTGTAACTGTAAATTCGTCCCTTACCACTCGCTTCAATCCAGGATACTTTCTCAGAAAAGCAATGAGGACATAAATATCTTGGGTAGAAAATATGCTTTCCACAATCATCACAGTGCTGAATAATTAACTTTTGATTTTTTACGCCTTCCCAGAAAGTTTTATTATCACTATCAACTAAAGGCATCGGACGCTTTACTGACAAATTAATCCCTCCCCAAAACTAACGTAGATGTAGAAGAAAGTGTGCCTCCCGTACCATTAACGAGTGCGATTTTAGCATCCCGAACTTGCCGCTCTCCACACTCTTCACGCAATTGCCGCACGGCTTCAATAATTAAAAATATCCCATACATACCCGGATGACAGTATGATAGACCTCCACCATTCGTATTTAACGGAAAGTCTCCTCCCGGAGCTGTTCGCTGTCCGCTCACAAAATCTCCGCCTTCACCCGGCTTGCAAAACCCTAAAGATTCCAATGTTAGAAGCACGGTAATTGTAAATGAATCGTACACTTCAACTACATCAATTTCATCATGGGTCACACCAGCCATTTCCATCGCACGTTTTCCGGATTCACGGGCACCGGTAACAGTCAAATCTGGCATCTGAGCAACTGAATTGTGAGTATGTGTCTCCCCGTGACCCAAAACCCATATCGGACGTGTTTTAGCTCTGGCTGCCGCTCGTGCTGAAGCTACCACAACAGCTCCACCACCATCATTAATTAAACAGCAGTCGAGTAAATGAAGTGGTTCACTAATCATCGGGGAATTAAGGACTTCATCAATAGTAAGCGGTTTACGCATAAATGCTTTTTCGTTCAACATTGCCCATTTACGCGTTGCAACCGCAATTTCTGCGAGTTGCTCCGATGTAGTTCCATATTGATGCATATGTCTCATTGCTGCCATGGCATAGTGACCTATTGGTGTCGGTAAACCAAAAGGTTCTTCATATCTTAATGTCAATTCTTTAAGAAAGGGATATGGATTAGAACGATTTGTGCTACCATAAGTAATCAAAGCAACATCAAACAGACCAGCTTTAATTCCTGTTAATGCATGAGCTACATGAGATTCAAACGATGAACCCCCAATATTGGTGCTATCTGTATATTTAGGTGTAATTCCAAGATATTCACCTAACATTAAGTTTGGAAATTGAGCCCAATTTCCGGCAGTAAATAACGCTTCAACGTCATCCTTAGTAAATCCGGCATCGTCCAATGCTCGTTTAGCAGCCTGGGCCTGTAACTGCAACACATTACTACCAGGCAACACTCCCAGATCTGCTTCCGCTACTCCAACAATAGCCGCTATTCGTTCAGTTTTCATTTCTACCACACCTCTTGTTCAAAATAAACAAAGCCCCTAGTTATTGTAAAAAGTTATTGTGGCACTACCCACTGTCGATACCTTACTCGGTTCTGTTTCAGTCAAGACGGATAAATCTACTGTTCGTTTTGTTTCATCTTTTGACGTGACTTTTGCCCGACAGGTGACAATATCGCCAGGATACACCATTCCTGTGAAACGAACTTGTAATTTACTTACAAATCCATCATTTCCGGCAAGTTGCGTTACCATTTGCCCTAAAAAACCCATACTCAGCATTCCATGGGCAATGATGCCGGGCAGACCGGATTTACGGGCTGTTTCATAATCAGTATGAATTAAATTATAGTCACCGGATGCCCCTGCATATTTAACCAATTGAACCTTCTCAATCGGCGGTTTTACAAGAGGCTTCAGTTCCTGATTTAATTCAAATTCACTCCATTTCATACTTTTCTTTTCCTCCTATCAACGATATATGATTGTAGTTCTTGAGGTGTAAATTTTATTCCCTTCAAGGTCGTTACCCTGCGTTTCCAAAATGAAAAAGGTCATTTTGCCACCTTTTTTTCCTTCCTTTTCATATGCATCAACTAATTTGGTTATACAATGCAAGATATCCCCAGCCACGATAGGACGTTCATAATTAAATTCCTGTTCACCATGTAATGTTCGACTTTTATCCAGTTGGTTGATTCCAGGTTTTGGTATAGTAAAAGTCATCGGGAAGGTTGGTGGAGCAACTAGACTGGAAAAACCTAATTTTTTCGCGTAATTTTCATCAAAGTAGATAGGGTTATCATCACCGATTGCATCAGCGAACTTGCGAATCGCCCCTTTTTCTACTTCAAACTCATATACATCACTTGTGCTACCGATTATACTTTGATCCAACATCTTTCCAACCTACCTTTCGTAATACTTAAATATCTCCACCGCCGATATTAATACATTCCCCTGCTATATAACTTGATTCGTCACTAACCAAAAAAGCAACAACATTTGCAACATCCTCGGGAACTCCAACTCTACGCATTGGGATCCTTTTGCTTGCTTCATTAACCATGTCTTCAAAAGTAATGCCTCGACGCTCTGCCGTTGCTCTCGTCATATCCGTGGCAATAAATCCCGGTGCTACACAATTTACATTGATATTAAAAGGACCTAGTTCAATCGCAAGCGTTCGAGTTAGTGCTTTAATTCCTGCTTTAGCTGAAGAATAATTCGCCTGACCTCTTTTACCAATAGCACCTAAACTACTGGTGTTCACAATTTTTCCGTAACGTTGCTCGACCATATATTTTTGAACAGCACGACTAAATAAAAAACTACCTTTTAAATGAGTGTCCAGTACGATATCCCAGTCCTCCTCGGACATTTTAAAAGCTAAATTATCTCGTGTTACTCCAGCATTATTTACCAATATATCAATACGACCGAGGTAGTTTTTCACTTTTTCCGCCGCCTTTTCCACATCTTCCCCATTCGTTACATCACAACCAACGGCAATGGCCTCTCCACCTTCTGCTTTAATCGCATTCACTGTATCCATTCCAAATTCTTCTTTCAAATCTACCACAGCAATTTTAGCGCCCTCAGAAGCTAATCGTATAGCTGTTGCTGCTCCAATACCTCTACCAGATCCTGTTACAATAGCGACTTTCCCTTCTAATCTTCTAGTCATTTTCTCTCTCCTCCATTTTTTATTTTGATTTTTTATTTAGAATTTATATTTCTCAGCTTCAATTACTTTTTGTGCAATTTGTCTTTTCAAGGGAATTGTGTTGATCATAAATTTACGAGAAAACTCATCTATTTTAGAAAGCAGTACTATGAGATCATTGCCTGTTTCCACTGCAGTTAAACATTTTTTTGCATTTTCGGCTATCCTGTTGAATGCCTCATGAATGTATGTCTGCGTGATCTTAATAGCAAGATCAGCTTTGTTTTCACCATTTTTATCAATCATCTTTTTTGTGCGTATAAGAGCACTGTCCATTCCATACAAATCAATAACCATGTCTGCTAAAATACTGCTCAACTCTTGTTCATTTGCTAAATCATTCTTGTATTTATCAAATACCTTTGCTAATGCAGAACCATAAATTTTTCTCGATACATCCATAACTTTACCGGCAATTTCTACAGGAGCCTGAGTTTCCGTATTAACATTTGAGTTACCCCATTTATCATCGCTTGTGTCCATCAGTACCTTCAGCGCATCGAATTGTCCTTTGTTCAAACGCCGAATAATCGTATTCGTAATAAACATACGGTTAATTTCATTTGTACCTTCAAAAATTCGTTTGATTCTCGAATCTCGATATATTTCTTCAATTACATATTCCTGCACATACCCGTATCCACCATGAATTTGCAACCCTTCATCTGCGGCAAAATCAAGTGTTTCCGAGCCAAACACTTTATTAATCGCACATTCTAACATATATTGACTGATCGCTTTTCTGGACTTATCCCCCGGATTCGGATCATTAAAATCCAGCTCACTTAAACCTCTATCAAACAAACCGGCTGTTCGGTACACCATACTTTCCAATACATATATTTTAATGTTTATATCCGCCAATTTTTGCCCAATCAATGGAAAAGAAGATATTTTCCGACCAAACTGGACACGCTGATTTGCGTATTTTACTGAAACATCAAGAACCTCTTTAGTAGTACCAAGACAATTGGCTCCCACAGAAAGCCGACCGAAATTCAACACATTAAACGCTATTAAATGACCTTTTCCTATTTCTCCAAGCAAATTCTCAGCTGGAACCTTTACATCCTCAAACATTAACGGACAGGTAGAAGAGGCTTTAAGACCCATTTTTTTCTCTTCGGGACCCACAGTTAAACCGTCTGATTTTCGTTCAACGATAAACGCACTAAAATCAGTGCCGTTAACTTTTGCAAATACAATAAAAATATCTGCAAAACCCGCATTTGTAATAAACACTTTACTTCCATTCAGAATATAATATTTCCCGTCATCCGATAGCCTTGCGTTTGTCTTGATACTTGATGCATCCGTCCCCGAAGACGGTTCCGTTAATGCGAAAGAAGTGGCTATCTCTCCCGTCACCAATCCCGGTAAATATTTTTCTCGCTGTTGAGAAGTTCCAAAGAAAACGATAGGAAGCGCACCGATACCAACCTGGCCGCCTATCGTCATCGTAAGTGAACTGGATCTTGTATTTAATGCCTCTTTCATTAAGGCAAATCTTACCCCATCCAATCCTAATCCACCGTATTCTTCTGGAAGCGAAGCCCCCAGTATGCCAACTTCTCCTGCTTTTTTTAAAATGTCTCTTGTTAAATCATAATTTAATACTTTTGCATCATCACCCAGTGAGATAATTTCTCGTAAAACAAAATCTTCTGTTGTTTTGGCTATCATCCGATGTTCTTCTGTAAAGTCTTCCGGAGTAAAAATGTTTCTAAAATCTATTTCTTCAGTGATAAAGTTGCTTCCTATTGTTTTTTTTTCATCATGATACGGTATCATTTTTTCTCCACTCCTCGATGACAAAACTATTAAATCATTAATTAAAACATTCTTTCCGGTATATATAATGCAAGATTCGGAAACATGTAAATAATAGCTATTATTAGTAAAATCGGTATTAAAAACACCAACGCACCTTTGTAAATGGTCCAGATATCAAGTTCCGGAACTACACCATTTAAGATTAAAATATTCATTCCATATGGCGGAGAAATTAATGCCGCCTCCACAAGTAAGACTACGATAATACCGAACCAGATTAAATCATGTCCCATATTTAGGACAATTGGCATAACGAACGGAATCGTGATAACAACTGCGGCAATAGAATCCATAATGGCTCCAAGAAAAAGATATAGCAATACAATCAATAAAAACGTGATGAGCGGGGAAAGATTCGAGTCTGCTAAAGTAGATGACACCATCATCGGCACTTTAGATATGGTTAAAAAATAATTAAACAGAAACGCACATAAAACTGTTGCATATATAAATCCAGATGTTCTTGTCGTTCGTACAATCGTTTGGATGAAACTCGACCAATTAAGCTTTTTTCTGACCAGAGCTATGATAATAGCAAAAAAAGCGCCGACACCGGCTGCCTCTGTCGGTCCAAAAAAACCAACAAACATTCCGCCTATCACAATAAAAAATAATATTAAAATCCAGATAGTATTTTTCAAAGAAACAAATTTATCTTTCCATGAGCTTCTATTTTCCACAATAGGGGCCATCTCAGGCTTAATTAATACAATTACGTATATCGTTAGCATGAATGCAATTGCCAACATAATCCCCGGTATAATGCCCGCTAACAGTAACTTTCCAATCGATTGTTCCGTAAGCATCCCGTAGATAATTAAAACCGTGCTCGGAGGAATCAGGATTCCCAGACTTCCTCCGGCAACGATTGATCCGCCTGTTAAGGCCTTTGAGTATCCGTGTTTGAGCATTTCTTTCGATGACATTACACCGATTGTACCCGTATTGGCCAAACTGGAACCCGAAGCTGCAGAAAAAAGAGTAGAGGCTCCGATTGTCGCTATACCCAAACCGCCTTTTAATTTTCCAAACCAGATACGAAAGGTTGAATATAACTCACTACTTATCCCTGTGACATTAAGCATTTCTCCCATAAGTATGAACAACGGTATTGTGCTTAAGGTATAATTAAAGCTTCGATTAAATATAATTGATTCTACTGCAGCCGATAGTACCGTCCAATTTTCCATATATAAAATTCCTAGTACAGTCGGAACCACCATAGAGATGGCAATAGGTATACGAAGCATCATTAATACCAACATTACTATCAGAGCTGTTGCCCCGACCACTTCATCAGACATCAAGATGCCTCCTTTTCATTCTGCTTCACCTGTTTTAGTCTAAGAAATAATTTTATAATCTGATTAATCGCTTCAACCCCCCATAGCAAAAAACCTAATGCAGTTACAAACTTTAACAAATGATGTGGAAATTCTAACAGAAGAGTAACTTCCGCAAATTGAGTCATATTATAATAGGTTGCTTTCATAAAGATATAGGCAACAATAAAAGAAAATATACTGGTTATCAAATAACCGATCACATCGATAACGTACTGAATACGCATCGGCATTTTATCAACGATAATGCCTATTTTTACATGTCTGTCCTCAGCCTGGGCAAATGCCAGTGAAAACATGATGAGAAAGACCTGAAAAATAGCAACAATTTCATCATTGCCTACGATCGGAGAGCTGAATAATCGAAATATCACACCAACAGCCGTAGCCAGTACCATAAACAAAAGACATACCATGGCAATCCACTTTATTGTTCGTGTGAAACTATCAATCACTTTTGTAATAATCATAAATCCTCCAGATAGATATTTCTCTTACTCAAAATAAAACGGAAGAGGGAAGTTTTTTCCCTTTAGCAGTTCTCCATATTCTTTCATCATTTCTTCCCCAGGATAACCTTTTTCATCGGCATCTTTTATCCATTGATCCCAGGCTGCTCTGGAAAGTTGTTGCATTCGAGCTATTTCTTCAGACGAAAACTGGATGATTTCCCCCTTTTTTGCAAGAATATCAACTAAATCTTCTCTAGCGGACATCGAATCCTTAGTAAAATGTTCATTAAAAAGTGCTTCCAGCGCTGGATTCAATTCATTCTCGAAAAGCGCTTTCAAATCTTGAGGAAGTTTATCAAATGTGGCTTTGTTCATTATTGGTACAACCTGAATGACCTTATAAGGTATTTCAATGAAGTATGGTGCAACTTCATAGAGATGTAAATCGCGATATTGGGTAGTGGAAGTAAACACTCCGTCAATTACTCCTTTGGAAAGAGAATCATAGAGTTCTTCTGTAGGAACAGAGACTGGTACTGCTCCCCATGCTTCAATATCAATTACATCACTTTTGGATGCAGCTCGTATTTTTAAACCCTTAAAATCCTCGAGTGCTCTAACTGGTTTATTTGTAAAGATATAAGATGGCGATCCTGTTGAAAAACCTAGAGGCACTAAATCCTTAAACATTTCATCATGATATTTATTAGTGAATTCTTTCATAATTTCTCCATATTTAGGAACATCACTAGCAGATACCTGGAAAGGGAGGTCTCCGATCGTCAGCGGAAATATTTCAGTATCCCCATAATAGGGGGAAAACAAATAGCTTACATGAGAAACACCTTTCCTCACATCTGTCAACACTGACGATGCACCACCAAGTACTGCCCCGTGAAAAATATTCATTTTAACTCTGCCATTAGTTTTTTCCTCAACAAGTTTTCCCCACGGTTCTAAAATATTTGCACCTACATTCCCAGTACTAGTTCCGAAGTTCGCCACATTTAATTCAAAAACTTCATTACCTGAATTTGCTTGTGAATTTGTTTTACTTGTTCCACTGCTACATGCTGATAAAGTTAACGAGACTGCAATAATCAAACATAAAATTTTGAAAATTTCTTTCCCTTTTTTCATTTAAGATCTCCTTTCCCCCTGGTTAAAAATATTAAAACTATTCTCAATTGTTTTTTATTATAAACTTGACTTCCTTTAAAAACCAATATATTATTTTAAACGTTATCATTTATTTAAATTTATAAAACGTTCAAAAATAACTAGGTGGTGAATTATGGAACTTCAACAACTTAAATACTTTCAAACAGTCGCTAGATTCGAACACATGACTCGAGCAGCAGAGGAACTTCATATTTCACAACCTTCTTTAAGTATCACCATTGCGAGGCTGGAGGAGGCTATAGGTGTTCCTTTATTCGACCGTTATGGAAGACAAATTAAACTAAATGACTTTGGAAAAGTGTTTTTGAGACGAACTGAACGTGCTTTTAATGAACTTGAAGAAGGAATACGTGAAGTTAAAGATTTAGCGGGACTTGATCATGGAATCGTTTCTCTAGCTGCAAACAATCTGGTTATGCTTCCTGAACTATTAAGTTCATTTTTATCCAAGTATCCGGAAATAAAATTTCAACTAATTCAAGATACTACGATAAAAATGCAACAATATCTTGAGAAAGGAGATATTGATTTCTGTATTACTTGTCCCCCTATTGAAAGTCGAGAAATCAACAGTATCCCTTTATACAACGAAGAAATCGTTTTACTTGTACCTAAAAATCATCGACTGGCAGATCGTACAAGTATTAATCTTCATGAAATAACAAATGAATCATTCATTGGATTAAAAGAAGGATACGGTATAAGAGATATTGCAGATGAACTTTGTAAGCAAGCAGGCGTTATTCCGAATTATGCTTTCGAAGTTAACGATACCTCATTAGTATCCTATTTACTTCAATCCGGTCTGGGTGTCGCATTTTTCCCTTCAAATGCATGGAGAGGTTCCATTAAATCATTTACGATTAAACTTCATATAAAAGAACCCTTTTTTCAACGGACCCTTGGATTGTCATGGCTAAAAAATCGTTACCTTTCTGCTGCATCATTACGTTTACGTCAATATATTATTGATTACTTTTCACGTTTTAAGGATTAATCATTCGTTTTTCTGAGTATCGGGTAGGAGGCTGAACATTAATTGATCAGCCGACCTCCCACACCACCGTACGTGTACCGTTAAACGAAAAAGCCCTCTCCTCAAAGGATTAGGCTTTTAATACAGGTAAATAAAGCTATGGCCTGTCAAACTTATAATTGTAAATGAGCAGTACTGTCACATCTCAATCTTTCCGAACCATCAATATTACCGACTCCACATGCCCCGTATGCGGAAACATATCCACCGGCTGAATCCACGCCACATCATATCCGCCCTTCATCAGCACTTCACAATCTTTCGCTAGGGTGGACGGATTACAAGATACATACACAAAACGGCGCGGCTTCACCTTGATCACTGTCTCAAGAAGCTTACGGTCACAGCCGGTTCGCGGCGGATCAACCACCACCACATCCGGGGTAAAGCCCTCCTTTACCCAGCGCGGCAGCAAATCCTCTGCGCGGCCGACATAAAAACGGACATGATCAAGACCGTTTCGCTTCGCATTTTTCCGTGCGTTTTCCACCGCCTCCGGAATCGTTTCAATGCCGCGAACTCAGCGGCATCAGAAGCCAGCCACAACCCAATCGTACCCACACCGCAATAGGCATCGACCACTTTTTCCCGCCCCGTCAGCGCTGCTGCCTCTTTTACATAATCGTACAGCTTCACCGTCTGCACGGGATTCAATTGAAAAAAGGAGCGTGGCGATAACGAAAATTCCAGTTTACCGAGACGTTCCTCAATCGTCTCCTTCCCCCACAGCACCCTTGTTTCATCACCGAAAATAAGCGATGTCTTATGGGGATTGACGTTTTGCACGATACTGTTGACATAGGGAAGTCGATAACGCAATTCAGTCAACAATTCCTTCTGGCGGGGAATCCTGTCCGTCGCCGTAACCAGAACCAGCTGGCTTTCCTCCGTTTCTATGCCGATCCTTGCCACAATCGTACGGACGACCCCGCTTCGTTTGCGCTCATCATAAATCGGAATATGTAATTGATGCAAAACATCCCGCGTAACCTGAATCATTTCATTGGTACGGGGATGTTGAACCGGACAGGATGAAAGATCGATCAACCGGTGACTATTTTTTGCATAGAGACCGGTAATCACCTTACCCTCAGCATCCGTACCGACCTGCAATTGTGCCTTATTGCGGTAATGCCAGGGATCATCCATACCGGCGATCGGACGCAGTGGCAACGGGGGCGAATCAGAAGAACGCGGATCAAAAGCAGACACATATTTTTCAAATGCCTGCCTCACCATTTCCTCTTTACCCTTCAATTGTCCTTCAGTATCCATATGCTGCAACTGGCAGCCCCCGCACTGTTCGTAGACGGAACAGACAGGTTCCACCCGGTGCGGGGACGGTTGTTTGATCCTGACCACTTCCGCCCGGGCAAAAGATGGCTCAACCTCCGTAATCCGTGCCGTGACCACTTCTTCTGGAAGAGCCCCTTCTACAAACACCACGTGCTTTTTATAATATGCGACCCCTTCCCCATTGATCCCCAGACGTTGAATCGTCAGGGAAGGAATAAGGTCTCCCCGGCGAAAAACGGAATGAGCAACCGAAGCCGCCCTTTGCTTGCGCTGACGGTCTTTTTTATGTCTGTTGGATGACGGCCTTGCCATAACAGTATCCTCCGTTCATGTTCCGTTCGATTGATGACCACTGCTATCATACCATATCGATTGGGTTAGTCCCCGGAGACTGCGTATTATCGAAGCAAATAAACTCTCGCTTCATAGGGGCGCAATCGAATATTATCTATATCTTCTCCCTCATCCACACTGTAATTACTGATCAACAACTGTTTTTCTGTAAAATCGACTTCTCCCGCAGGCAACTGGAAAACCGCCTCCGTATCAAAGAAATTTAACACGACCAGCAGCTTTTCCGACCCCAGTTTTCTCAAATACGCATAAATCCGTTCATCCTCTTCAAGCAACATATGATAGTCACCGTAGACAATAATCGGATACTTCTTACGCAACGAAATCAATTTTTTGTAGTAATAAAAAATTGAATTCTCATCCTGTAGCGCCTGTTCTACATTGATCTCCTTAAAGTTGGGATTTACTTTAATCCACGGCGTCCCACCGGTAAAACCCGCATTCTCCCCGGTAGACCATTGCATCGGTGTGCGGGCATTATCCCTGCCTTTGGCATGAATCTTCGCCAGCACCCTCTCCGCATTTTCCCCTTTTTCAAGCTGCTCATGATACATGTTGAGCGTCTCGATATCCCGGTAATCTTCAATCGTATCGAACGAAACATTGGTCATGCCGATTTCTTCACCCTGATAAATGTAAGGCGTCCCCTGCAACGTGTGTAACAGGGTAGCCAACATTTTCGCCGATTCCACCCTGTAGACGGAATCATTACCAAAACGCGAGACCATTCGCGGCTGGTCGTGATTGCTCAGATACAGACTGTTCCAGCCCTTTCCGTTCAACTCAACCTGCCATTTACTCATGACTCTTTTAAATTCCGTCAGTTTCCAGGGAACAACGTCCCATTTTCCGCCCGCTCCCGAATCGACATCCATCAGTTCGAATTGAAATACCATGTTCAACTCGTTTCGATCTTCGCCCACATATTTGATGGCCTCTTCCGGTGTCACACCCGGCGTTTCTCCAACGGTCATCACATCATATTTGGACAAGATCCTGTCGTACATTTCCCTCAAATACTCATGGACACGGGGACCGTTAATAAAATAAGCACTGCCGTCCTGATAGGGTTCGTCATTTTGCGATGAAGCGTCCGGCAGTCCGTCCACCTTGGAAATCATGTTGATGACGTCCATGCGAAAGCCGTCTACCCCTTTATCCAGCCACCAGGTCATCATCCGATAAATTTCTTCCCGTACCGCAGGGTTCTCCCAGTTTAAATCCGGTTGCTTTTTTGAAAAAAGGTGCAGATAGTATTCAGCGGTTGTTTCATCATACTCCCACACTGACCCGCTGAAGATGGACCTCCAGTTGTTCGGTTCCCTTCCGTTTTTGCCAGGACGCCAGATATAGTAATCGCGGTATGGATTCTCTTTGGATGAGCGGGATTCGATAAACCAGGGATGTTCATCGGAAGTATGGTTGACTACCAGATCCATAATTAATTTCATTCCCCTGTCGTGCAATCCTTTCAACAAGGCTTCCCAGTCTGCCATTGTTCCGAACTCATCCATGATCTTCTGGTAGTGGCTTATATCATATCCGTTATCATCATTGGGCGATTGATAGACGGGGGAGAGCCAGATGATGTCTACCCCAAGATCATTTAAATAGTCCAGTTTCGAAATGATCCCCTGAATGTCACCGATTCCGTCATCATTACTGTCCATAAAACTGCGAGGGTAAATCTGGTATACGACGCCCTCTTTCCACCATTTTTTCTGCAATATATGGTTCCTCCCTTTATACTTCTTCATCTAGTTGAGGTTTTTAATTATTCTACATTTCCATATTGCCACTGTTCACCTGATGTCGTGATCCGATAGTGCAGGGCACTCAGATCATCCTGACTCCATTGTCCGGTTGTCGGGTCCTGACGTACAAGTACAATATTAAGATTGGACCAGTCTCCTGTACTGGTTGATCCTGTACTTGACAACTCAGACAGCGGCACGACCATCTCAATATCTCCTGAGTTTACATCCCATTGAGGATGGTGACTCCCGTAATATGTTTGTCGAAAGTCCAATTCCCTCCGGAATCAACATAAAATTTGGCAAAGTTATTGGCATCACTCCAACGACCGACCATATAATGCATTGGTCGATCCAGTGTTCCGCCATACATTCCCTGATCCGTTTTGTAACCTGTACCATTTTTAAAATCTTCAGCATATACCATCACAGCAAATCTTGGAGGAGTATCAAAAGCTGATAATTGACCACTTTCATTCTTAATACGAATATATCCATATATTTATTGAGTCCTGCCTCAATCGACTCATCTTATTCACCCTCCCACAAATAACTCGAATATATGAACCAGGGATAGCCATTTATCGTCTATCCCTGGTAACTCCGATCAATCCAACCATTTTTTATTCGAGTCTCTAATTGCCGATCTACTGTTTTGAAATGATAATATCATCAATTTGTAAGGATGTATTGCCATCTGCATTAAGATAAAAACCTAAATCAAGTTGACCGTTTGTTATATTTACAGTTGTGCTGATCTGTTGCCAATCAGAACCGGGCGAAAAATCAACATTTATTTGATTGCCACCGTAACTGCTCAATTCCATTCTTGAATAAGTTGGATCAACGCCGGAGTATGCCTGTAATTTGATCCATGCACTAACATTGTAAATACCATTTGGGAGATTAAGTAATTGATGAACACTTTGTTGATAAGGTGATGTATTCCAGAAATACAATTTATAATTACCACTGTGAACATCATAAGAGTCTACTCCATAGGAAGCGGCTTGATCTGTCGGATGCCACTCATACCATCCCGAAATATCTCCCGTTTCAAATCCGGGATTCACTACACGATTGACCGGCTGCGGAGCACGGTTGTTCAATTCAATGTAATCCAGATTAAACGCACCTGCGTCATCAGCATTATGAGCGATTGAAATTAAATTGACTCCCTGCGAAAGCGGGATGGTTGCAGTCGCATTACCCCATGTATCCCAGTTGTTGAGATTGGGCATAGAAATTTTTCCGGTTCCAAGCAGGTTGTTAGAACCGTCATGAACACTATAAGTAGCGGTACTGGTATATCCCATTGCGTTCGCATATCCAAGGTTTAATTGATAATTACCTGCACTGGGAGCACTTACGGAAAATACAACGTTTGCACCTTCAGAGCCAGGTTCCAATTTATCAACAAATCCTACTCCTGAATATCCTGTATGATTGTTGTTAAAATGAGCTCCGTTTCTAAACGTTGCAACTTCTGCTTCGAATCGGTTTATCGTTGGATCGGGATGATTTGGAATAACTTTTACTACACTTACATCATGAGGTTCAAGTGTGACCGAGTGATTGGTTTTAAATCCAAGATCGGTGTGTAACCATAAATCCCTTGCCGAAGCTCCATCTGTTAACCCCAGCGTGGATGCAAAATCTATCGACTCACTTTTAGAGTAGTCGGACCGGTTAAACAAAGCAACGATCCAGTTTCCATCAGATGTCTGTCCGATCCATCTTTCAGTGTCGCGACTACCTGTATCAGGTAAACCCGATGTCTCGGGTTCATATGGATTTCCGTTATAATAAATAGGTTTTCCGACAAACCCATCTTGATGTAACGCAATTAATTCTGTGTTTTGATAGTATTTTGCATTATTGCCGATCGTGTCATATTGATCCGCTATAGCGATTGGCGATCCTGCCATAGTATATAAAGTAACAGCTGACTTCCTTTCATAATCTGCATATGGACCGGAAAATGTATTCATTCTCAAAAAATCACCATCCAGAATCATTGCCCCTCTTCCGGCTATGTCTGAAAAACCTGTGAATCCTTGAAATGGATTTGCCCATTGAGACCAGTGATCCTGCCATGTTTGTCTTAAATCGCCAAAACTGCCCTGACTGAGTTGTTCCCATCCCCCGGTAGCAACATCATTGGCAATACGAATCATGTCTCCATATTTTTTCTCCACCTGTCCATGATTATAGAGATTCGGCATCACCAGGCTGACGGTCATGTCTTCTCCAGCTGCTTCTTCTATCCATTGTAGAGCCGTTTCATAGTTTTGCGAGCCATGTGCAATAGCCCCGGGAGGAGCTCCTACATCAGTTCCTGACTCATACCATGACAAAAAATCTATACGCAAAAATACAACGCCCATGTTTTTGAAATAATTCACATATCCCTGCACAAACTCTTTTGCTCCGGGTTTTGTCACATCTACCCAGTAAAGTTGTTTAGCCGGATCCGGATTCCCATTAAAGAAATCTCCTGCTGTAACAATGTCACTAATAGGAATATTGGTTCCTATTACCTTTTTTGTCGGGTCATTCACTGCCTGTTGGGTCACCCATAACGGATTATAATAAACCCCCATTTTTAATCCTTTTTGCTCAACATAGTTCACCCAGTATTGCCAGTCGTGCGTCCAGGAATCATTGTAACTGAGTATATATCCGTTTTCATTTGTGTTCGTGGCTCCTTCTATCCAGCCGTCTGTGCTAACCATATTGTAGCCGTAAGATCTAAAGTTATCGGCTATCCAGTCAATGTTTGCCTGCCAGCGTGATTCTGTTAATGGGCTGTCAGTAGTAAAAGCATACTCATAACCGATCCAGTACATTGGACCGGATCCGTTACGTGTGGTTACACTGTCCCTTGCTGCAACAGATCCCATTGTTAATGAAAACAGCAATAACAAAACCATCAAAGTAAATCCAATTCGTCTTCCCGTTCTCTTCTTTTTTTTAATTACCATAAAAACCCACCTCCCGTTTTAATTGGACTAATGAATCATCTGGACATACCTGATATTAAATTTTTTCTATTATAATTTCTTTAAGTTGACCCGAACACAGATAATATTGATCAAATAGGTGGAAAAATTTGCGTTCAATATTTTCCACCTGAGTGAACAATTTATTCTGTGTATCTTTAAATTTCAAATTTTTAAAATAGTATAGTGAGGAGGTGACTTCATGTTCAGCCGCAAGAAAATATATCAGATATTAAGCTACATTTCGTTTATTGCCCCTGCATTTGTCGTATTTAGCATCATCGTATTAATCCCGTTTATTCTGGGCATGTACTATTCATTTACGAACTGGAACGGGGTTTCAGGTTCTGTCGAGTGGGTAGGATTGGATAATTTTGTTCATATATTTAAAAATGACCTGCAATTCAGGGAATCCTTTTTATTTACAACGAAATTCACCCTGGCATCCGTTTTGTTGACAAATCTCATCGGATTCTTGTTAGCGCTTTCATTAACCCGGATGCTTAAAACGAGAAACCTGTTGAGAACCGTCTTCTTTTTGCCAAATCTCATCGCCGGACTTCTGCTGGGTTTTATCTGGCAATTTATCTTTGTAAAAGGGTTTGCCTCGATCGGACAGTTAACTGATTTTTCTCTATTTCAATTGCCCTGGCTGGGTGATGCCAAAACGGCTTTCTGGGGAATTGTCATTGTAAGTATATGGCAGGGAGCCGGATACGTTATGGTGATCTATATTGCCGCTATATTAAATATGCCCCATGAAGTGGTGGAAGCGGCACGGATCGATGGTGCAAGCGGTTGGAGGATGCTGATCCATATTATTTTGCCGTTAATCAGGCCTGCAATTACAATCTGCTTATTTTTAACGATCGCCATGTCATTTAAAATATTTGATTTAAATTTTTCTTTGACAGGAGGGGGACCGTTTAAATCCACGGAATCCCTTGCCATCAATATTTACACCGAGGCGTTTGTAAATAATCGTTATGGATTGGGAGCCGCTAAAGCATTTATATTTTTTATCATCGTTGCAACCATCACCACATTACAAGTGATTTATACAAAAAAGAAGGAGATTGAAGCTTAATGGGACAGAAATATACGATGAAGGTTTTTATCCTGGAGCTTTTGATTTTCCTGTTAGGTTTAGTATTTTTAATCCCGTTTTATTTTATCGTCATTAATTCTTTAAAAAGTTTTTCCGAAATTCTGATCAACACCGCGGCATGGCCTGATCAATTCCAGTGGTCGAACTATGTGGAAGCATGGGGACGTCTGAAGTACCCGAAAGTATTTTTAAACTCTCTTATCATTACGATATTTAGCAATCTCGTCATCGTCGTATTTTGTTCCATGGCAGCCTATCGCCTAGTAAGATCGCCGAATAAGATAAGCAAAATACTTTTTATCCTGTTTATCTCTGCAATGGTCATTCCCTTTCAGTCCATTATGATTCCGTTGATTCGAGTTACAAGCCACCTCGGACTCTTAAATAATATTCCGGGAATTATCGTCATGTATCTGGGGTTCGGAGCCGGGTTATCCATTTTTCTTTATCATGGATTCATCAAAGCCATTCCTCGTGAAATCGAGGAAGCGGCAATTGTAGACGGATGTTCATCTTTTTGTGTTTTCTGGCGAATCGTTTTTCCACTTTTAAAACCCATAACGATAACTATCGTTATATTAAACAGTCTGTGGATCTGGAACGACTTTCTGTTGCCGTTACTGGTTCTTCAGGATCCGGATCTTAGAACGATCCCGCTTGCGACCTTCTTCTTTTTCGGTCAATATACAAAGCAGTGGGATCTGGCTTTAGCCGCATTAATTCTGGGAATCATCCCTCTCCTTATCTTTTTCTTCTTTTTGCAGCGGCATATCATTGAAGGAATCTCAAAAGGAGCGATTAAATAAATCAATATCTTCCACTTTTTTAAACAATATCTTACGTTTTAGAAACAACGCTTGCTTTATATAATGGGTTTGAAAAAATGAATAACTTTTAGGGGGGACAAAAATGAAAAGGTTTACATTGATCGCCATGACGGTTTTGCTTGTTTTATTGTCAGCCTGCTCCACATCCAATGAAACCACAATGAATCAGAGTAATTCTTCAGCAGAAAATGGAGAAAATGCCGCCGAAAACAATACAGAAAAAATCACATTAAACATCTTCCAGTTCAAGGTTGAGATTGCCGAAGACCTCGAAGATTTAGTCAAAGAATATGAAAAAGAACATCCAAATGTAAAGATTAACGTACAAACTGTGGGAGGCGGTGCTGATTATAGCGCTGCTCTAAAGGCACAATTCGCTTCGGGTAATGAGCCTGATATTTTTAATAACGGAGGATTTACCGAAGCGCAAACCTGGCTGGATAAGTTGGAAGATCTGTCGGATCAGCCCTGGGTTGAACATGTATATCCGTCTGCGAAAGTACCCATGACGATAGATGGAAAAATTTACGGACAGCCTCTGAACCTCGAAGGATACGGTTTTATCTACAACAAAGATCTGTTTGATAAAGCCGGTATCAAAGAATTACCCAAAACACTCGACGAATTGGAAAAGACTGCACAACAACTGAACGATGCCGGAATCACACCATTCTCAGTCGGATACGGTGAATGGTGGGTGTTGGGAATTCACTTAATCAATATTCCGTTTGCTCAACAACCCGATCCCGATGCATTTATTCAGGGTCTCAACGATGGTACGGCCAAGATTCCGGGCAACGAAAAATTCGAGCAATTTATGGATCTTTTTGATCTCACAATAAAATATGGCAATAGTAATCCTTTGACAACGGATTACAATACCCAGGTCACACAATTTGCCAGCGGTCAGACAGCGATGATGCAACAAGGCAATTGGACGACAAACATGATATATGATATCAATCCGGACATTAAAATGGGATTCATTCCGATCCCCATCAATAATGATGCAGATGCAATGGATAAACTGCCGGTAGGGGTGCCGAACAACTGGGTGGTTAACAAAAATTCTCCCAATAAGGAAGAAGCGAAAAAGTTCTTAAACTGGATGGTCAGTTCTGAAGTCGGTAAAAAATACATTGTAGATAAATTCAAATTCATCCCAGCTTTCGATAATATTGAGGCAAGCGGATTAGGTGCCCTTGCAGATGATATCATAAAATATTCAAACGAAAACAAAACGCTTTCCTGGAACTGGTTTAAGTTCCCTGATGGTGTGAGTAATGAATTTGGTTCGATTATGCAGGCCTATGTAGGCGGTCAAAAGACGAAAGATGAGTTCTTGAATGACTTGCAATCTGCATGGGACAGTTTAAAGAAATAAGCAACAGATCATACCGAAAGAAAAAACTGGTTATCTAAGACCAGTTTTTTCTTCATCTTCTTCATTCGCTGGAACAAGAAAATGGAATGGAAAGGAGGAAATAAAAAGATCTAAATGGAATAATTCATCAATGTGTACCGAACACAAGGGGGGTTACCTTTGTACAGAATGAAGATAAGAAATAAATTAATCCTGTTTCTTATGCTGGTAACCGTCATACCCTTTGGTACATCGATTGCGATTACCTATCAATATACAAAGGAATCCGTCAAGAATCAGTTTATCAGTGAAAATTATAAACTGATCCATCAAGTAAAGTACGATTTGACAGATTACTTTCGAAATATCACACAGATCCCTTTAAATCTTTATATAAATCGTGATTTTATGAGTATTCTCGAACTGGGAATTAATGATGATACCGATCGCTTTCAAAAACTGAAAAGAGTGCTTTTTAGTCTCTACAGTACACGGGACGACATTAAGCAAATCTACCTCTACATTAACCTGAGCCGACACGATCTCATTGTTTACAACGGAAATATTTTAAGCAGGAAAAATGAGGATCCGTTAGCTAAATTACCTTATCAAAAATTAATAGATACTCAATCTTATTTTATGATTGAACCTACTCATATCATCGACGATTACGGTTTTTCACTTATCCCTAAAAACCCGGAAATCAATGTCATCAGTTTTCACCATAGCTTAAAACAGGTCCCTTCTTCTCAACTGCTCGGTTTTTTATCGATTGATGTCGATTTGCAAAAAATAGAATCTGTCGGGAGCCGTCTCTACACTCCGGGAATAGAGGATTTTTATTTAATGGATCAACAGGGATTCATCATATATTCTTCGGATCAAGCCTTGATAGGGAAAGTAAACAAAGAAGAATGGTACGACCGGATCAAATCCGGTCAGGTGGATGAACAAAGTTTTGACTGGACAGATCCCCAGTTTGCAGGTGTCCTGGTCTATGATAAATTTTCGGCTCCTTTTGACGAATGGTTGATTGTAAAAAGAATACCCTACCAACACCTGTATCAAGGGGCAAGGGAAATAGCCATGATCAACATCCTGATCGGTCTTTTTTTCCTTGGAATCGTCATTATTGCCACTTTATTCGTATCATTTCGAATCACTTCGCCGATTAAAATCTTAATCAACAATATTAAAAGAATCCAGTCCGGCAGGCTTGAAACCGATTTTGACTCCCTGGGTAATGATGAGTTCGGCTTGCTCGGTAACCATTTCAAAGCGATGGTCCAGCGAATTAACCACTTAATTGTTCAAGAATATCGATTAGAAATTGAAAACAAAAAAAATCAGTTAAAAGCATTACAATCACAGATCAACCCGCATTTTTTATATAACGCGCTGCAATCAATAGGAACATTAGCCCTTAAAAATCAAGGAACCAGGGTTTATTCGTTATTAACCTCACTCACACAGATGATGCGATACGGGATGAATATTGAAGAAAATTTCGTTCCATTAAACAGAGAAATCGAATACGCCAGATCTTATCTTACCCTGCAAAAGCAACGATTTGATGATAAATTCAATTATGTCATCGATGTTCAGTCCGCCATAAATTCAGCATTAGTACCCAAAATGATCTTTCAACCCCTGCTCGAAAATTATTTCAAGCATGGATTTGATAACAGCCAGGCTCGCGGTAAGTTAACGATTTTCTGCAAAAAAATGAATGAGCGTCAACTTCAGATCACGATTGAAGACAACGGAAAGGGGATGCCGGCTGATGATTTGTTTTTACTGGAAAAAAAGCTGTGTCAAAATGAGGGATTAAACAATTCGGATGAAGATAGTATCGGACTGAAAAATGTTTATCAACGACTCAAACTGTATTACGGAAATGAAGCAAAAATGAAGATTTATAATGTAAATAACGCTGGTTTCGGTGTGGAACTGATCATCCCCATTGCTTTTAGAGAGGAGGATTAAATGAAAGCCATCATTGTTGATGATGAAGCCCATGTCCGTGAAGCCATTCAACTTTTAGCGAAATGGAATCAATATGGTATCGATACCATTCTGGAAGCAAGTAACGGTGAAGAAGCGATGGAGATCATTAAAACAGAGCAGCCTGAAATTATATTTACCGATATGATGATGCCGGTAAAAGACGGAGTCGCCCTGATGCAGTGGATTCACCGGCAGGATTATCATAACAAAATCATTGTGATCAGTGGTTTTGATGATTACAAATATATGAGAACGGCCATTCATTACGGAAGCTATGATTATATTTTGAAGCCAGTGGATGAAAAAATTTTAAATCACACGCTGCAAGAAGCAGTGAAGGAATGGCATCGTGAAGAGGATGAAAGAAATTTAAAACTTGACAATAGTATAAAGCTGAATGAAGTAAAGAATATATATTTTGACCATTTATTCACTCATTTACTCAGAGAATCATCCAATCACTCTGCCATCTACAAAAAAATCAAAAAAGAATTAAATATTGACTCTGATATGGAGTGTCAGGTTGTCATTGTATATCTAAATACTTATACCAGGGAAAAATACCAGGGTAACATGGAGTTGCTTTATTTTTCACTCCTCAATATTTTTAACGAATTATTACGAAAAAATAATATGGGCATTGCCTTTCGCAATATCAATAAGGATGACGAGATCATACTACTTGCATGGAGCGATTTGAGTAATTTCAAACTTTTGACCGAAAGGATGTGTCGATCCGTTTTCAATACTTTGAAGCTATCGTGCATATTCGCAATGGGGATAAAGAGCCGAATCATCAGTTTGCACCAATCCTATGAGGCGGCGTTACACGTCTTAAATAAAGTAAATCTGCTTAATACGGGTAAGAGAGCAATGGTTCCCGTTTACGATCAACATGATTTATCCGCGGATCCAATCATTCATCTTCTCGATTACTCACATGAATTGGGACTGGCCATTTCCAGCGGAAACAAAAAACATCTGACAGAAACCTTAAATGAAATATTTACAAAACTAAAAAACAACAAACATCTCTCGCTTGAACAATTGGATATCTGGGAGAAAGAGTATCAGATTCTGAAAAAACACTGGTTAGATAAAACAGGAATCAAATCAAGGGATATTCAAGACGAGAGGGTTGTGTTTTGGGATGAACAGGGAAATTTTCTGATCGAGAAATTTGAGGAAGAAAAGTATAAACAATTTGATGCTGTTTTTTCTCTTTATCATAAAGAATTACTGAATAAAGAAAAAAATATTTTGCATGAGATTAAACAATATCTCGAAGATAATTATCAGCGGGATATTAAACTGCATCACATTTCAAAAAGATTTTATCTCAGTCGCGAATATATTTCCCGTAAATTCAAACAAGAATATCATGAAAATATTTCGGAGTATATGGTTAACATTCGAATGAACAAAGCACAAGAATTACTTGCGCACACCGATCTCGCCATACGTGATATCTCTCGTCTGGTCGGCTATCAGGATGAAAAATATTTCAGTAAGGTATTTAAAAAATATACAGGATTTACTCCGAATGATTTTCGAAAAAGCACGGTAAAATGATGGGGGAGTTCAACATGATGAACTCCCCCCCCCGTAAATCCCCGGAATCACTAATTTATCCGTGTTGTTTCTGGAATTCCTGCATGAAATTTTGCAGAGCCTGACAACTCTCCATCGGCACCGCATTGTAAATGGATGCACGGCAACCGCCCACGGAGCGATGTCCGTTCAGACCGATGAATCCTGCTTCCTTCGCTTTTTGAAGAAACAGCTTTTCCAGTTCTTCATCGGCAAGACGGAAGGTGACATTCATAATCGAGCGGCTTTCCGGCAGAGCATGTCCTCTGTAAAAGCCTCCGCTTTGATCGATCGTGTCATAAATCAACGCTGCCTTCTGCTTATTGATTTCATATATTTTTTCGGCACCGCCCTGTTCCTTGATCCACTTCATCACCAGACCCAGCATATAAATTCCGAATGTGGGCGGTGTGTGGTAAAGAGAGTTGGATTTGGCATGGGTCCGATACTGCAACAGTGTGGGGATCGAATCTTTCCCTTTTTCCACCAGATCGGAACGAATGATGACCAGCGTCACTCCGGACGGACCCAGATTCTTTTGCGCACCGGCATAGATTAAAGCAAACTTGCTGACTTCGATCGGCTTGCAAAGAATGTCACTGGACATGTCAGCAATCAGCGGTACATCCCCGGTGTCGGGAAATTGCTGCCACTGCGTACCGAAAATAGTGTTGTTGGACGTAATATGCACATAAGCGTCCTGCTCGTCCACTTCAATTTCATCCAGCTCCGGTATTCTTTTATATTGTTCCTCCTTCGAGGAAGCACCAACCCGTGTCTCTCCGAGCATTTTCGCTTCTTTCAGCGCTTTTTCAGACCAGCTTCCGGTCAGCACGTAATTTCCCGGACGTCCCTCCTGCAAAAAGTTCATCGGTACCATGCTGAATTGAAGACTGGCTCCGCCCTGCATCAGCAGAATGTCATAGTTATCCGGTACATTTAACAGTTCCCTCACCAGGTCAATCGCTTCTTGATGAACCTGCTCATAAGTCTTGCTGCGATGGCTCATTTCCATAATGGATAAACCTTCATTACGGAAATCGACCAGATCCCGTTCAGCCTGCTGCAACACCTGTAACGGAAGGGCAGCCGGTCCGGCATTGAAATTATAAGCGCGCTTTACATTGATGGTCATTCTCTTCACACTCCTCTTTATTTAAAAAAAGCTTGTCTGCCGCTTATAGGTTGTATTTATCTTAACAGAATTGCCTTTCAACATCCAAGCGATTTTTTAAAATTCATGAAAAAGATCACCTTAATGTTTGCTGTTTCGCTATAGAATAGCAGGGCTTCCTAAACTTACTACAACCACTGCCCCCGAATCCGTGATAAAATGGACAAAAATGATCGGTCAACAAGGGAGGAAGAACGGTGTCCATCAAGACGGACCTTTTGTCACTGGAACTCATCTGTACGGTTCACAAAAATTCAAATATGGGTCTCACCTATAATCAACTCGTACATAAATTGCAATCACACATTCCGCATTTTTCCTGGGTGGCCATCTATTTGTATGATCATGAAAATGAAAAATATGAATTGACCGCCGGGGCCGGCGACCCCTTCCCCCTTCCTCTCAGCAATAAATCGATCATGCACATTCACATGAAAAAGGGAACGAGGAGTATCGGGAAATTTACCGTCATCAGTAAATCCTATGCTTCTCTGGATGAATCGGACTACTCCTCCCTGCAGACCCTGGCACAGGAATTAAGTGAAAAAATCGAACTGCCGGAGCATCTATAACCGCAGTCTGTTATAATCAGATTGAGGTGAAAGAGATGCAAGAACAAAAACAAAAAAGAATATCCCTGACACTGGCGATCATTGCAGCTTTATGCCTGGCCAGCGTCGGGATTTTCATCGCAGAAGAAAGCATTATCGGAATTTTTGCCGCTCTGCTGGGGGCGACAGTGACCACGGGGATCGGATTTACCCTGCGCAAAAAGTGGCGGGATCAGAATAAGCAATAGTAGAGCAGAGAAATGAAATTTTCTGGCGACCGTAAGGTCGTCATACTTATTTTCAGTCCCTTCCCATCAAAGCGTACACGAGGTATTTCCTCATACGTCCTTTGATGCGGTGTTTATTTTCTAGTACGTGCGATATTATTGGTGATCATCCCGTTCAAACTCCAGCTCAGGATACTCTGAATGATGGCGGCGAGGACTGCCGATCCGAAACCGGCCACTTCAAATCCCGGAATCATCACCGACGTCAACCAGTAGGTCAGCCCGTTGATCACCAGTAAAAACAAGCCGAATGTAAATAAAGTAACCGGCAGGGTGAAAAATACCAGTATCGGCCGGATGATTGTGTTTACCAATCCCAGTATGAAGACGGCGATCACCGCCACGGCAAATCCCTCCACTGCCACTCCGGGCAGCAGGTAATCAACGATGATCAGGGCAAGTCCATTCACAAACAGTCGAACGAGCCATATCATGAATCATGATCATTCCTTTCCCTATCACTTATTTATTATATTAACCAATCGCGACGATTTTGTGTGCCCTTCACTTCTATCATATGCATATAGAAAGGCGGCAAAAACCTGCCGCCATACTCATCTCTGCTTTACTATAAATTTTTTAGGCTCCTGCTTTTTCTTGCAAGAGTTCAATTTCTTCGTCAAGTTCCATAATGCGAATCAACAGATGTTTTTTCTCATCTTCGTTCGCTTCTTGCCAGTATTCAAGCAAACGCTGGCGCTCTTCTAAATAATAATCAATTGCGGTTGCGCGCATGCGAGATCCCTCCTTTTTAGAAAGATCAAAAAAATATTGTAATTTATAATTAATATTAAAAAGTGAAAATTCTTATTTTAGTTCTTTTCTCATTATAACATAATTCGACAACTGTCTATATTAAAAGTGTGTAAATTTATTGAACGGAAATGCTCAATCCGTATATGGATCCCGGCCGGCTCGCGACACCCATTTTTCCAGTTCATGTGCAAATCTTAGATCATCATCTTTCGTGCGGGGAGAAGGTCCCCTGCTCCTTCCGCCGCTTCGCCTGTGTTTGGCATGTAGATATCGTTCCTCAAGCATCACGTCAATGGTTTCTTCACGAAAGCGATAACCGGAAGGAGATAAAACGATCGCTCCCCTGCCGAGAACAAGGGCCGCCAGTCCAAGATCAGCGGTCACCACAATATCCCCTGAACGGGTCAAATTGGCGATTTTCATATCCGCTTCCTGCGGTCGGGAGCAAACCATCACATGATGGTCGCCATCCAGCTGATGATTGGGATTGGCCACAGTCCAACAGTGCCAGTTGTATTTTTGACAGAGTTCCCTTGCAGCCAGCATCGCCCCTCGCGGACAGGCATCGGCATCAATGATGATGCGGGGTCGAGAGTGATCTTCCCTGGAACCTGATTGTCGTTTATGTTGTGTCTCCCGTTCATTCATTACCCTTCACCCCGTTCCATTGTTTCGCTTCCTGTTCATACTCCAATCTGTTGACGGATCGAAAGCGAATTATATCCCCCGGACTTAATAAAAATGGGCGCCGGGAATCATGGGGACAAAACAGGGGCACCGGCGTGTGACCTATGATGCGCCAACCCCCCGGGGTTGTCAGGGAATAGATGCCCGTCTGTTGTCCCGCAATTCCCACCGATCCGGCCGGAACAAGGGGACGGGGGGTATCAAGCCTCGGCGTATGCAAGCGTTGATCCAGTCCGCCCAGATAAGGGAATCCCGGCGTAAAACCGAGCATATACACGGGATAATCTGCGGACGAGTGAATACGAATCACTTCCTCTTCCGTCAGACCATGGTACCTGGCGACATACTCCAGATCCGGCCCTGTTTCTCCTCCGTACAATACCGGAATTTCAACGATCCGACGCAGAGGATGATCGTCATGTTCTGCTGAACTTTCCTCTAAACTTTCAGGCTTCAGAACCTTATGTATCATGGATTCAATTTTATAATAAGAAACGAGAAGCGGATCATAATAGATTAACAGGGAAGTATAAGATGGTACCCATTCTTCGACACCCTTAATCTTACACTCGGCCAGCTGTCGCGCCAGATGCATGACCCTCCGGTGAATAACCATCGAGATTTCCTGATTAAACTGTACCGTTATGGCCCTGTCCCCTGCCGGTTTAATTCTGTATTCATATTCATCCATACACTGTCATCTCCGTCACCGTTTTTCCCGGGGCACATCGAGTTTCTCTTATTATAAACGAACTGTGTTACAATAGCACTGTTGGAACCTTTCCATGATCGACCGTCATTCCATTTCAAGTTTTTGCGAAAGGAGTTGCCGTTCATGCAAACCTATTACGAAGGGATTCCCTATGAAGATATCGGGGGAGCAAAAACGATTCGTCAGCTGGTGGAAGCATTTTATCCAAGGGTAGTCGAGGATCCGGATCTCTCTCCCATTTTTCCGGAGGATATTAATCCGGTAAAAGAAAAACAGTACCTGTTTCTGACGCAATTTTTCGGCGGACCTCCGCTGTATTCCGATACACACGGACATCCGATGTTGCGCGCCAGACATATGCCGTTTCCCATAACTCCGAGACGGGCGCAGGCCTGGTTACGTTGTATGTCTGAAGCAATGGATGAGATCGGACTGGAGGGTCCCGTGCGGGAATACATGTTTCAACGCCTGACCATGACCGCCTACCATATGGTGAACCGGCCGGGAGAAGCGGCGGAAGAATAATTTTAATAAATCGAAAGACGGATCATCCCTTCTAATCTTGGTTTTATACATTTTTCACCGGAATTCGGGAATTATAACATAAAACCATGTTTTGGAAAGGATGATCCATTTTGTATATTCACAAAAAAGAACTATTGTTTCCGGTTCAAGTTCAAAACCCGAATCCTTCCTATGCCGCTGCATTGTTGGAACAGTTTGGCGGTGCCAATGGCGAATTAAAAGCCTGTCTGCAGTACTTTGTGCAAAGTTTTGCCACATATGATCCTGCGATCAAGGATTTGCTTCTCGATATTTCAACAGAAGAAATCTCCCACCTAGAAATGGTGGGAACCTGTATCACCCAATTCATGGGGGGACCTGATGTTGATCCTAGCACGATGGGCGGACAGGATGTCGAAATCGCAACAGAAGGATTTTTGATGTCAAGTGCGGAGAATCAAATTAATCGGATGATTAACTCCAACTCCACCATTCAAAAAAGTGTGATCCTGGGCGGACATGGTCCGTTGTTAACCGATTCCTCCGGTTCTCCGTTTACCGGTAATTTCATTAATTCAGTCGGTGACCTCCAGTCTAATCTTTTGTCCAATTTAGCCGCGGAAAACCGGGCCAGAAAGGTATACGAGGAACTTCACCGCCATATCGACGACCGCGGTGCGAGAGAGGTGTTCGATTTCCTCATCCAGCGCGAGGAGGCACACGCATCATTTTTTGAAGAGGCCATTGAAAGGGTAAAAAGTATGCAACCGGAAAAATCTTATGGTGATAAGGAATATTCCCGCCTCTACCCGGACCTTTCAACGGGCGGACCTGGAGCAGAAACGTTCAGATTGTCTCCGAATGACCGTATCATTATCGGTCCCTTTTCAGGAGATCCCGATCAGGATACTTTCAGCGGACCCACACCTCCTGTTCAATAAAAAGACTACCGGCCCGCTATGGATGCAGGGCCGGTTTTCATTTAACCCGACAGACTAAAGATATAACCTGTTTCAAATCAATTTACACAAACGCTGATATACTTCCGTTACCTGTTCCAGATCCGCCTGTTCGCTCAATGCAGCCAGCACACCGGCAAACCAGGAATCGGACTGTTCCTGAACTTCCATTCGCACCTCATGTAAAGTTGTATTCATCTGTTCCACATAATCTTCCGTCATCCGCACTTTCTGCTTTTCCAGATAACGTGAAACCAGCGGATCAAGCAACCGTTCCAGTTCGGAACGCATTTTTTCCTTCCCTTTTCCTTCAAAAAAGTCCTTTGCATTTTTAAACAGGGCAAGTGCCGGCTTCATCTCTGCAGGATCGACATCTTGCAACCCATCTGCAAACTCCGGGGTGGAAAAGTTAAACGACCGGTAAGGCAATGCCACAAATTCCGGATCAGCACTCCGCACCAATCCCGTCATTTTGTGATAGAGTTGCTCGCTCTTATGATGCATGAATTTTTCCACGCGTAAGGCTGTCGCCCGCATTTCCTGACCCAGGTCATAACCCATCAACCTGAACAATTCCTTCACGGCCGTCTGCAGGGCCTCCTTGTCGGAACGGTGACCCTCGTGAAACAGCGAGGGATTAAAAGCATAATGGAACCATTCGCCGAAACGCTCGAACACCCTTTTTTTCACGTAAAAGATCAACTCATCGATTTCCTGTTCCAGTGAACGTTGCTCTACGGTAAAGGTCATCGACTGCAGGTGATCTTTAACCTGTCTGTCCTGCTGCTGCACCTGATCCCGCCGGGCAATTTTCACGTCTTCTTCCTGCCGTGCGGTTTGCAACCATCGCTCCAATTGCGTACGTGCACCCGCCAGTTCATCATGGGCACCCCTTACCGCGATTCCGGTCAGTTCCTCCATGATAAAGCGTCGAAAATCCTGTTCAAACTGGGGTAATCCCGACCATTTCAACACATCAAGCACACTGTCGCTCCTTTGTTCACCGGACCGGTTCCCATTGATCGCAGCCAACTGTGCGACAAGTTGCGTGAAGGTCTGATCTGCCGATTCAGGAAGGGTTCCCTGTTGCTTTAAGCGGGCATACAGTGCAGCCTGACTGGAAACGGGATACAGACGCGGGAACCTGATCCCGTACGACTGTAAATTATCGCGAACATGCCGGGTCACATCTTCCAATTCATCGCGGGTTCTGGCCAGATCAGCTGCATTGATCAGGAAGAACATTTTGTCCATGGCAAAGGAATCTTTGACCCGCCCCAGTTGAATCAAAAACTCACGGTCGGCATGGGAAAAAGCATGATTATAATAGGTCACAAACAGGACGGCATCCGCATTTTTGATGTATTCAAAAGCCAGATTGGTATGGCGGGCATTGATCGAATCCGCCCCGGGAGTATCCACCAGCGTGATTCCCTGTCGCGTCAGGGGGCAGTCAAAGTAAAGCTCGATCTGTTCCACAAAACAGGCCATTTCCTCTTTTGCCACATATTCCGCAAAAGCAGACAAATCTACTGTCCGTTCCTGCCCCAGATCGCCCTTCATCTGCTGATACCCCCGTGCAGCCGCACGCAAAAACACATAATGGGGTCTCGCCCGGGCAACCACGGATGCAGAATCGATTTGATGCAACATTTTTTCCAGTCCGTCCAGCACAGATCCGTTGTGTTGCTCCTGTTTCAGTCCGAATACATCAAGGGATTGACGGATATCCTCCATCATGTGTTGCGCCGTCTTTAATCGTACTCGCACCGTACCATGCGGATTCTCTGGGGAAGGCGGCAGAATGCGATTGATCGACGCCGTCGTCGGATTGGGAGAAACCGGTAATACACGCTCGCCCAGCATGGCGTTGGCAAATGAAGATTTACCTGCACTGAACGCTCCGAACAACGCAACCGTAAAAACATTTTGTTCCAGGCGCCGGGCGCGTTGTTCCATACCGCGCGCGACTGCAGCAAACCCGGGAACATCCTTAATCAGCGCACTGCCCTGTTTTAACCGGGTCGCCACGTTATTCAACAGATCTTTATAGTTTTTCTGTTCTTCATCTGCAGTAACTTCCGTATCCATTGATGCGGCTGCCTCTGCGGCCGTCTTTTCCTTATCCGAAAACGGCTCGGCAGTTACCGCCACTTTCACGATCTTTTCCGCCCGAACCGGATCAACTTGATCAATCACTTCATCGGGAACCTCGCGGGATGAAGGAGTGTCCTCATCGCCGGACAGCAGAAGGTGTAAACCTTCCCCGGTCTCCGCGGTATCCTGTTGCAGACGCTCCATTCCAAGCCAGGCTTCATACGCTTGTTCCCAGCGGTTTAAATCCTGACGGGCATTTTCACTTTTTACGGCCGTTTCCTCACGGGCACGTTCCACCGCCCGTTCAATCTCCGTTTTCGCCGCACGGCGACAGAGGGTTTTGACATCTTCCGCAATTTCACGGCAATACTGAAGGACATAGGTCCCGCTCAACGCAGCCAGAGCCGCTTCATTTACCTTTTTTTCTACAAGGTCTTCGGGCAGTTCCAGTTGCCACGACGACATTTGCTCACGCCAGTCTTGCCATTCAAATACGTATTTTTCAGGGATTTTCATCAATAATTCTCTGACGTGCCACTCGAGATTGGCCGTGATTAAGGCACGAAATTGCCCGGATAAAACCTGAAGGCGCCGCTCCATTTCCTCTCTTGTTTTGGTGGCGGAAAAAATGAATCCGACCTTAAAGCGCGGTGCACGACTTTCGAGGTAAGCTTTCGCCGCTTCCCTCAGGTCAAAAGGAGTGAGATGGGCATTCTCCAGGATCTGATGCAACTCGCGTTCCATCTCTTCTTCCATTGAACGGGGGGCTTCCTCAAGTTGTCCCACCTGATCGGACCAGCTCTCATAGCGGGAGCGGATATACTGCCCCGCTTGTTCTCCTGCCGACTCCTCCCCCATCTCTTCACGAACCTGACGCAAAACCTGCTCATAGTTCTCCCGCTCCTGTTCCTGCTTCCCTTCCAACCATTCAACATGGGCCGCAATCAGGTGCTGAGCCGACAACAGGACACTCTGCGGCAAGCGTTCATCTTTTTCCTGAAAAATCGAACGGAGTTGAGCCTGCAATTGGGGATACTGGTTGTACGGATGGTTTTCATCCTTCAGTGAGGTGAAATAGATCCCATCCGGCTCGATTCCCCATGCGGCGAATGCATCGGCCACACTCTGCCGGTACACAGCAAAATCCAGTTCGACATCCTGATGCTTGTCCACCTGGTTAATGACCAGATAGACCGGTTTACCGTATTCCTTCACTTTTTTTGTAAATTGAAAGTTGATCTCGGACTGAACATGGTTGTAATCCATCACATAAACCAAGACGTCCGCAAGAAACAGCGCCGATTCCGTCGCCATTTTATGGGCATCGTCTGTAGAATCGATTCCCGGTGTGTCCATCAATGCCACATTCTCCGGCAAAAAGGGGGAAGGGGCCTGCAGTATGACCGATTGCACCTGCTTCCCGTCGACAAAATAGCTGCGCAACTCTTCCCAGGGTGTACGATCACCGGAATATTGCGTCATATCGAGCGCTATCCAGCCATCCTCCATCTTCGCCATTGCCGATTCTTCACCGTGGCGAATCATCACGATATTGGCACTGGTGGGGATCGGACTTGACGGAAGAATCTCCGTGCCGACCATTCTGTTGATCATGGAAGATTTGCCGGCAGAAAAATGGCCGCACATCGCCACCGTAAATTCCTGCCTGCGCCACTTGGCGATCAATCGCACCATTTTATCCGCCTGCTCTTGATCCCCTGCTTCCACAAAATGATGATACAGCGCGGAAAGCCGTATCATCATCCGATCTCTCTCCAACTCCCTTAATTTTTCCATTCTTTCATCACCCGATGTTTTTTTCTCTCCTGTTTTTCAACAGTATATCATATTCACACCGGTTTTTCGGCTTTAAATCTTCAATCTCTCAATCATCAAATTCCTGAAAAAAGGTAATGCGTTCAAGCAGGGTAGGATGAGTGTAACGAAAAACTTTTACGAGCACAGGAGGATCAGGCTCGACCAACCCGCTCACCGCCAGCTTTTGAAAGGCGCCCGTGGCAGCGTCCGCATCGCGCATCATCTCCATGCCGTAGCGGTCGGCTGCATGTTCCGCCTGTCGGGATACAATGTTTTCCATCGGACTCAGCGCAAACGAGAGGATCGAGACCAGCAACAAAATCAACGGCAACGACGCCAGACTTCCGGGCCGTTCGATTCCCCAGAATCCGCCCCATCGTTCAACAATCCGGCCCAGCATGCGGTAAACGAGGTAGGCCATTCCCAGCATGACCGCGATGGATCCCAGCATCATCCACTGAACATGGCGGTAGACGTAATGTCCCATCTCGTGAGCCATCACAAACAAAACCTCATCCCGGTCCATTTTATTCAGCGTCGTATCCCACAATACGATCCGTGTACTTCCGCCGATTCCGGTCACATATGCGTTCATCGCATTGGTTTTTTTGGACATATCCACTTCATATACCTGTCCCGCCGGAATATCCGCCCGTTCGGCGAGCGCGAGAATATCCCTTTTTAATGCTTCATCCTGCAGGGGCTGAAACTTATTAAAAAGCGGATCGATCACCAGCGGCTGGATGTAATAGAGGAACACCATCAGAGGAATGGTCAGAACCCAGAACCATACCCACCAGCGCCGAGGACGCCACGCCATCATTTTATAAAGCAGCCATACAACGGGAATGGTCATCACCAGGGATACCACCCACTCCTTACCCACATCCCCAAGCCAGGATGAAAGGGACTGTGTGGAAATACCGTAATCGTGCTGCAATTGGAAGACATAATATCTCAACGGGAATTGTAACAGTTCGACGACAAGCAAGAACAAAAATACATATATGGCGGTTTCTTTCAAGGTCGGTGCAACGTAAGCGTATTGACTTCTCAGGGGATTCCCTCCCCGTCGCTCGGCATAGGCCTGCATCCGATACGAGAGGCCGAAGCCGAGAATGATTAAATAAATGACCCATTGATAAGGCGTGCCTAGAAAAAAAACAACATCCCTGGTACGTGAATAGGCCAGCGCCTGCTCCCTTTGTTCTTCCGTCATATATGTAGCCGGGTCGGCCGGACCCCCTTGATACACGGGCGGTACTGTCAATTCCTCGGCAGAAAACAAATAGTTTCCGATCGTAAAGCCGTAAACGATGATGAAGAGGATGAACAGCAAATAAAATTTTCCCACCTTTTTCCACACTTCCTTTCCCGGACCCGTCACTAAAAATTGCTTCAGGGTTCGTCCCCCATTTTCCCTATTAACTATAGTACAGAACTGCTGCAATTATACCTGCGCATTTAAATTTCACCTTCATACGCTTTGCAAATATAAAAATTCTGAGCGCACGCAAATTTTTGTTACAATCAAATTGTAGACTCGTTCATGCAAAAGGAGCCGATTCGCAAATGACAATGCAACCGCATTCTTCCTTCTGGCAACAGCCAACCTTGCAACTGGCGCGCTCATTACTCGGTATGGAACTGGTCCGTGAATCTGCAGATGGAGTTACTGCAGGCATGATCGTCGAAGTGGAGGCTTACCGCGGCCCTATGGATAAAGCCGCCCATTCATACGGCGGAAAACCGACTGAGCGTACCCGGGCCATGTTCGGACCGCCCGGACATGCCTATGTCTATTTTATCTATGGCATGCACTACTGCATGAACGTAGTGAGTGCAGAGGAAGGTATACCGGAAGCGATCCTTATTCGTGCCCTCGAGCCCACGGAAGGGATTGGTCTTATGGCCCGTCGGCGCGGACTCACCCTGACCCTGACAGATGGTACAAAACTGTCCCAACTTAAGCGATTGACCAACGGACCGGCCAAATTATGCGAAGCGATGGCGATTGATCGTTCGTTGTATGGAACGGACCTGACCCGTCCACCCCTCTATTTGCGTCATTATCAAGATCCGATTCCAGACGAAATGATCCGTACCGGTCCGCGCATCAATATCGCTTATGCGGAGGAGGCGGTCCATTATCCCTGGCGGTTCTGGATTGATCAAAATCCCTATGTATCATCGAAATAAAGAATCGGGCAGGCGCTTTTTTGATCGGAGAGCGGGGGACTAACTTAATCCGCTTCTTCGGTTTGGCCGCGGAAA